>NZ_JACZFR010000065.1 GCF_014904815.1 Microbulbifer taiwanensis | reverse complement strand
GTTCCGGCCTGCGCCGGAATGACGAGGGGATTCGAAAAAATAACAGGGGAGAAACCATGTACGGCCTGATGATGCAAAGCCAGCTTACCCTCACCGGTATCATGCGCCATGCACAGGACAATTTTTCCGCGCGGGAAATCGTCTCCATCACCGCGGATTACTTCGTCATACCGGCGCAGGCCGGTATCCAGTTCGGCGGCACCTGGGTTCCGGCCTGCGCCGGAATGACGAGGGGATTCGAAAAAATAACAGGGGAGAAACCATGTACGGCCTGATGATGCAAAGCCAGCTTACCCTTACCGGCATTATGCGCCATGCACAGGACAATTTTTCCGCGCGGGCAGGCTGGCCAATGCCCTGAAAAGGCTCGGTGCCCGGGCGGGGGACCGCATCGGCACCCTGGCCTGGAACGACTACCGCCACTTCGAACTCTACTATGCCACCTCCTGCAGTGGCCTGGTGTGCCATACCATCAATCCGCGCCTGTTTGCCGAGCAGATTGCGTATATCGTCAATCACGCCGAGGACCGCTGGCTGTTTATCGATCCCGCCTTTGTACCGCTGCTGGAATCCCTGGCGAGTCAGCTCACGTCGGTGAAGGGTTTTGTGATCCTCACCGATCAGGCCCATATGCCGGCGACCGGCCTGCCCAATATGTACTGCTACGAAACACTGCTGTCAGAAGAGGGCGCCGAGTTCGAGTGGCCGCAGCTGGATGAGAATTCAGCGGCGGCACTCTGCTACACCTCCGGTACCACAGGCAATCCCAAGGGAGTGCTCTTTTCCCACCGCGCCATGGTGCTGCACACCTACGGCGTACTGCTGCCCGGTGCCTTTGCCATGCAGGAGGGCGAAGCGGTATTGCCGGTGGTGCCGATGTTTCACGTCAATGCCTGGTCACTGCCCTACGCCGCGCCGGTCATGGGCGCCAAGCTGGTATTGCCGGGTCCAAAGATGGGCTGCGGTGAGACCCTGTGTACGCTGATTCGCGAAGAGGGTGTCAATGTCGCCGCCGGCGTGCCCACGGTATGGCTGGCGCTGCAGAAATACCTGCGCGAAACCGGTTTACAGATACCCAGCCTGAACCGGGTTATCGTCGGCGGTGCCGCCTGTCCCTGGTCGATCATGCAGGAATTCGAAGAGCGCCACGGCGTTTACACCCACCACGCCTGGGGGATGACCGAGATGAGTCCGCTCGGTACTTTCAATGCAAGGGTGCCGGACTCCCTGCCAGCTAAGGAGGCAGAAAAGCGCCGCCTGAAACAGGGCCGCGCCGTCTTCGGTGTGGAGATGCGCATCGTCGATGACACCGGCAGAGAACTCCCCAGGGACGGGGTCGCCTATGGTGCACTGCAGGTGCGCGGCCCCTGGGTGTGCGAAAGCTATTACAAGGTAGAGTGCAAGGCGGAAGAATCTGCACTGACAGAAGACGGCTGGTTCGATACCGGCGACGTGGCCAGCATCGATCCCGACGGTTACCTGGGGATCACCGACCGCACCAAGGACGTGATCAAGTCCGGCGGCGAGTGGATCTCCTCCATCGAGCTGGAAAACCTGGCCGTGGCAATGGACGGTGTACAGGAGGCAGCGGTGATCGGGGTGGCCCACCATAAATGGGACGAGCGGCCACTATTGCTGGTGGTACCCAGCCCCGACGCGGAGCTGGAGCCGCAAAGAATACTGGCGGGTTTCCACGGCAAGGTGGCCAGCTGGTGGATTCCAGACGACTGCCTGTTGGTCGAAGAGATCCCCCATACAGCAACCGGGAAAATCAGCAAGAAAGACCTGCGCACGCAGCTTGCCGATTACCGCTGGCCACAGGCCGAACCGGCGTAAGGCGCCGGATGGAAAAGATATGGAGGAGTAAGCGGTACTGCCGGGAAGGCAAAAAAATGAGGGTAAACCACTTTATAAACATACAGGTGTCTAATGAAAAAAATAATAGCGACGCTGTTGTGTTGTTTCGCCGTACAACAGGTTGCAGCGGAGTCACGCTGCAAAATCACCCCGGGAAGTCTGTTCAAGCAGGAACGTATCGACTGCAGTTACCGCAGTATCCAGATTCCCTCCAGCGATATCACCAGCCGGCAGATCAAATGGGAGCTGCCGCTGGGCACGCCGCCAGCGGGCGGCTGGCCTGTGGCACTGATCTACCAGGGCTCCTTCTTCGAGGTTGAATTCTCGCGCAAGAAGAATGCCCCCTTCGGCGGCTATTGGGAAGCGCGCACCATCAAGGCGTTGCTGGATGCCGGTTACGCGGTGATAGCACCGCGGGCGCCGGCGGAACTGGCCTGGCTCACCAACTCCGCCGGACCCGCCACCATTTACGAGATCACCACCGATTACACCTTTCTGGGCAATGTGTTCGATGCGATAGAGCAGGGCGTATTCGGCCCCCTGAATCCCGACAGGAAATACGCTACCGGCATATCCAGCGGTGGTTATAACACCAGCCGCATGGCGGTGACCTGGCCGGGGGAATTCCGGGCACTGGTGGTGCACTCGGGTTCCTATGCCACCTGCCTCGGCCCCGTGTGCGTTATGCCGCTCTGCATGCCGGAGGATCACCCGCCCACACGCTTTGTGCACGGCTTCCTCGATACCATAGTGCCCTGGTGGAGCATGGACCTCTACTACGACCGGTTGTTGTGGGAGGGGGTGGAAACGGATCGCGTCACTGAGGCCCTGGGCGGTCACGAGTGGTTTCCCGGTTCTCCCACCGCGGTGGTGTCCTGGTTTGATGCCCACCCCTGAAGTGTGAGCGGACCCCGCGTACACTAATATATAAGTACCCGGGTGAAAGCAGTCCCCGATGGAGAAGGGGAGCAACAAAAAGCGGTCCGTAACTGGAGACTTGGACTAACCCGTAAATAGGCCCACAGCGGGTGACCACTGGTCTGAATGACTTCAGCGAGGTGAACAGCGGGTGTAGAGCCAGTCAGCTTCAAAAGAGGGAGCGGCCGAAATGAATTCGGCCGCTAATTATTTTTGTCTCCCTGCCTTTTCCCTTTCGAGCAGCCAGTACTAGTCACAGTTTTTTTGGATAGCCATAGACGTGCAGATTGCGGCGGCTATCACAGATGGTGGCTTCGGGCGCCAAAAACCAAAACTTTCATGTGACTTACCCGACAGGAATGACCATTCGCTCTGGTCTTTACGTGCGGGCAGCGCTAATGTGAAAGGTAAATGACATCGCTGTCAAAATTGCACGACAAAATGACAGCGATGTCATTTTTGCCGGATAGCTCCGGGCAGGGCCTTCAATGTTCAGTGGTACGGACCGCCTGGCCCAAAACAATAAAAAAGTATTCAAGGTGAAATTCTATGAAAGGGTTGAATCCCAGCCAGTGGCGGCGCGCGCTCTTCGCGCTCGGCCTCGCCACATCCCCCGCCATCGCCGCACCCGGCGCACCGCAGATCGACTGGATGGAAACCAGCTTTGCCATTATCGAAGTCGATGACACGGCCACCGCCTACGAGCAACTGGTCATTATCAACGACTACGCCGAGGTGCCGGTGGCCTGGACCAAGTGGTCCGGCGATGACGGCGACAGCGTCCAGTACCTGCTGAACGGCGAGGTGGTGCTGGAAGAGGCCGCTGCCGCCGGCGGCAGCAGCCAGAGCGGCTCCGCCACACTGCAGGTCGCCCAGGGGGGCAAATACGATTTGCAGGTCGCCCTGTGTGACGACTCCGGTTGCACGCCCTCCGCGGTGAAGGAAATCGTGGTTGCGGATACCGACGGCAGCCATGTGGACCCGATTACCCTGACCGCCGGTGAAAACAACCAGCCCTATACCAACAGCAGCAACTCGGTGGTGGGTGCCTATTTTGTCGAGTGGGGAGTCTATGGGCGCAAGTTCCCGGTGGACAAGATTCCCGCTTACAACCTGACCCATATTCTCTACGGCTTTATTCCGATTTGCGGCGGCGACGGTATCAATGACAGCCTCAAGGAGATTGAGGGCAGTTTCCAGGCGCTACAGCGCTCCTGCTCCGGCCGTGAGGACTTCAAGGTCTCCATCCACGATCCCTTTGCCGCGGTGCAGAAATCCCAGCAGGGACAGGATTACTCCACGCCCTACAAAGGCAACTTTGGCCAGCTGATGGAACTGAAGCAGGCCTATCCGGACCTGAAGATACTGCCGTCCATCGGTGGCTGGACCCTGTCCGATCCCTTCTACTTTTTCGGTGATTCCGCCAAGCGCCAGACCTTTGTCGACTCGGTGGAGGAATTCCTGCGCACCTGGAAATTTTTCGACGGTGTGGATATCGACTGGGAATATCCGGGCGGCCAGGGTGCCAATCCCTCGCTGGGTGACGCCAGCGACGGCGAGACCTACCGCCTGCTGATGCGGGAGCTGCGCGCCATGCTCGACGGCCTCGAGACGGAAACCGGCCGCGAGTACCAGCTGACCTCGGCAATAGGTGCAGGCTCAGACAAGATTGCGGCCATCGACTACGTCAATGTCCAGCAGTATATGGACTACTTCTTCATGATGACCTACGACTTCTACGGCGCCTTCAGCCTGGAAACTCTCGGTCACCAGACCGCCCTCTACGCGCCTTCCTGGGATCCCAGTGATGACTACAATGCCCACAGCGGTGTGCAGGCCATGCTGAGCGAGGGTGTTTCCCCGGGCAAACTGGTAATGGGTACTGCCATGTACGGGCGCGGCTGGACCGGCGTCAACGGCTGGAACGGCGGCGACCACCTGACCGGTACCGCCACCGGCGCCGTGGCCGGCACCTGGGAAGCGGGCGTGGTCGACTACCGCGATATTGCCGGCAAGCTCGCCAGCGGCCAGTGGGAATACCACTACGACAGCACCGCCCAGGGCCCCTATATCTTCAAGCCGGATACCGGTGACCTGATCACCTACGACGACGCCACCTCGGTTGCCGCCAAGGGTGCCTATGTGCAGAGCCACGGCCTGGCCGGTCTCTTCGCCTGGGAAATCGACGCGGACAACGGCGATATCCTCAATGCCATGCACGAGAGCCTCGGCCACGGCGATGGCAGTGGCAACCGCAGGCCGGTGGCCATTGCCGGCAATGACCTGCAGGGCGACGAGGGCAGCAGCATCTGCCTGGACGGTTCAGGTTCCTACGACCTGGATGGAGATCCGCTGAGCTACAGCTGGGCGCAAACCTCAGGAACCGGTGTGACCCTGGATGACGACAGCGCCGCAGCGCCCTGTTTCAGCGCGCCGGAAGTCTCTGCGGACGAGACGCTCACCTTCGAGCTGGTGGTGAACGACGGCCAGGAGGATTCCAATCCCGATTCGGTCAGCGTGCTGCTGAAGGATGTACCGGACAACCGCGCCCCGGATGCCGATGCCGGTGCCGACCAGGCGGTGATCACTCCGGCTGCAGTCACCCTGGACGGCAGCGCCTCCAGCGATCCGGATGGCGACAACCTGAGCTACAGCTGGGTACAGGTCAGCGGCTCTGCGGTGACACTACAGAATGCCGACAGCGCCAGTGCCAGCTTCGACGCGGCGGAAGTCGGTGCCGACGAGGTACTGGTATTCGAGCTGAGTGTGAGCGACGGCGAACTGGGCGATAGTGATTCGGTCAGCATTATGCTGAAACCGGCCCAGTCCAATACGCCGCCGGAAGTGTCGGTTCCGTCCAGCCTGGGCGTGAACGAGGGTGAAAGCCTCGATATCACCGCAAGCGCCACTGACGCCGACGGCGACGTATTGAGCTACAGTTGGAGCGCGCCGGCGTTCAATGTCAGCAACGGTGACAGCGAGACCGTCACCCTGACCGCGCCGCAGGTGGGTAGCGATACCGCCTACACGGTAACTGTGACTGTCAGCGACAGCATCAACCCACCGGTTTCCGCACAGGTCAGCGTCACCGTGAACGACGTGCCGACCGGCGGTTGCTCAATGACCGACCCCAATGCCGGCAACTACCCGGCCTGGACTCCCGGTACCACTTACCTGGGTGAAGATCAGGTGAGTCACGAGAGCCTTGTGTGGGAAGCCAAGTACTGGACCCAGACAGAGCCGGGATTCAGCGCGGCCGACTGGAAGCTGCTCAGCGATGTGGAAGTGCCCTGGAATGCATCCACCGCCTACAATGGCAACGATGAGGTCAACCACGACGGTCGCCGCTATCGCGCCCAGTGGTGGACCCAGGGCGACGAACCTGGTGCGGCCAGTGTCTGGGTGGATATAGGCCCGGCCAGCTGCAACTGATTTGTTGTATCACCTCACAGGGTGACACGCAGTAAAAAGGGCGCTTCGGCGCCCTTTGTTGTTAACGTGTACGGGATTGCGTAGGTTGGGCTGCGTCATAAGGGTTTCTTTCGTCATACCGGCGCAGGCCGGTATCCAGTTCAGCGGCACCTGGATTCCGGCCTGCGCCGGAATGACGACAATGTGATGTAGGGTCGAACCGGTCAGGGGAAATCACAGCGGAATCCGGATCACCACGCCGCCCATTGTCTCACCCAGTTCGAAATCCGTTCGCGGGCTGTCGATATGATCGTTGTGGCAGCTGACACAGGCGGGCGATACGGCCACGTCCGGGTAGATAGCGGTGAAATACTGTGTATCGCCGAGCGTCTCGCTGCCGTAGAAATTCTGTCCCGGGTTGTCGATGATAAATTCCAGTCCCTGCTTTTCCAGTTCGGTGCGCGGCTTGTTCTGCTTGTTGATGGCCCAGAGGGAAAGCAGGGCATAGGTGAAGCCCGACTCCTGTTCGGCTACTCGTTCTGCGCCCATGCGCATCATCTGCGCCGGCAGCGGCAGCGCCTTGTTGTCCTTCCAGTGTTCGTCGGCCTTGATCACCTTTTCCTCGTTCTGCAGGCGGTTGACCACATTGTTGGTATAGCTGGCGCGGTCGGCTTCGATGACGGCAAAGATGGCATCGGCCATACGCTCTGGTGCAATGCCCTGTTTCTGTCCGCAGGCGGTCAGCAGGCCCGCAGTGGCGACCGATAAAATGGCGGCAGTGAAAGCGTTGATACGCATGGTGTTCCCCTCCTATTGGGTACTTTTGCTATTGGCAATTCGGGCAATCCGGTCGCGAATCAGGTCGAAGGTCTCGTGTTCCACCGCCGGCCTGCGGTTGAAGTTGTGCGCGATCAGTTTCCTGTCCGAGAGTGCGGCCAGTGCGAACTCGGCTCCATGGCAATTGAGGCACACCGGCAACATCTTGTCGTTGGGGCGCAGGTTGTGATTCTGGTTGTGATTGACCACCACGCGTTCGCCGTGGCGCTCCCGCGGCAGGTGACAGCTGGCACAGCTGACACCGTCGTCGGCGCCCGCGCTCCAGGATTTGAAGTGGGCCGACTCCTTGAAGGCCAGGCTGTGCTCGTCACTGTGGCAACCCAGGCAGGCCTCCACTGCGGCGAACTGCAGGTCCGTTTCGTGCGGGCTGTGGCAGCTGGCGCAGCTGAGTTCGCCGCTGGCGTCGGCATGCATCGGCAGGCGTGCCTGCTGCGGTGACATGGCCGTGGTCTTTGCGGCGAAATCCTCCGGTAGCTGCGTCGCCAGGCGCATGCCGTGCTTGCCGCGGGTAAAGGCCTCGCGCTGTTCACTGTGGCAGCTGCCGCACTGCGCGACGATTTCGCGGCTGCTGAACTGCAACTGCCCATCGGCGTGGCAGCCGCTGCAGTTGACCGCCACCCGGGCGTGGGCGCTCTGCGCCCAGGCCGCGGCGATTTCCGCCGGGAAATTTTCCTCGCCGAGATCGGCCTCCTGCAGCTGCAGCGATCGCTCGTGCGGGTTTTCCCGCAGCCAGGACTGCATGGCCGTGCGCGCCGGCAGCTGCGCATTCGGCTGCAGTTCCGGTTGGCCGACGTGGGCGATCAGGAAATCTTCGTAGAGAGTGCTGTTGTCGTGGAAATTGTGGCAGCCGGCGCTGGCGCAGCTGTCGAAGGCGAAGTCCTTGTGGCTGGAGCGATCTTCGGCGATATCGTTGTGGCAGTGGAAGCAGAAATCCCCTGCCAGGGTGACGCCCATGCTCCGGGTGATTTCCGGCTTGTGCTCCGCGTGGCAGGTGACGCACTGGCGCGCGTCCAGGTGTGCCAGCAACGGCGCATTGCGCGGATCGAGAAATTTCTTGCGCGGGTGGGAGTCGTTCGCCAGTTCCAGTTCATCGGCGTGGCAACTCACGCAGGCCTGTTGCATGGCCTCGGGGCCGGAAAAGCCGTCGCCGTGACAGCTGCTGCAGGCGAGCTCTATCTGGTGGTGGCCGTGGCTGGTCTCTCCGCTGATAAACAGCGTCTTGTCGGAAAATTCCAGGTTGTAGGCCACGACCGAACCGATCGCCAGGGTTACCAGCAGGCCGTAGTGCCAGAATTTGAACTTATAGGCTTTCATCTAGAAGTAATACACCGCCAGTATGTGATAGCCGAGCAGCGCCGGCAGTGTCCACAGCAGCGCGTAGTGCACCCGCGACCACCACTTGCGGTGCTCGCGCAGTTTCAGGTCTGTCCAATGGTGATTGCGGGCCATAAACACTCCGACCAGGGCTCCGGTCGTGGTTGCGGCGAGGAATACCAGCATCAGGGCCAGGTTGAGGTTTTCGCCGAGGCGGAAGCCGGTGTGCACCACCAGTACCACCAGGGCCGCGCAGCCGATCACGCTGTGGACATAGCGCCAGTGATCCACATGGCCGATTGTCAGTTTGCGCCAGCGTTTGCGCAGGCTGAGGGAGGCCGTGAGCAGGCAGAATCCCAGCAGGCTGTAACCGCTGACCTGCTTCCAGAAATTGTCGTACCAGAGTTTCTGCCAGTACCAGTGAGTCTGCACACTCTCTGAAATCGGTGCCGGTGGCATAAAGGTGGCCAGCGCGATCAGTATCAGGGAGACAATGGAAGTGACCAGAATGCCGCGCGCGTGACGCATGACCAGGTTGGGGGCGGGGACGTCGAGCAGCTCGGCAATCAGGGGGCGGCAGCTGCCGCACACGGACCCCGCGTTGGTGGCCTGCTGCAGATCCATCAGCTTGCGCTTGCCCTGGGAAATGGCTGCGCAGAGTTCACCCTTGCTGACATCGTTGCACTGGCAGACCAGGTAGCTGTCCGGCTGTTCCTTAATACTGAGGGCGACTTTTTTCTGCCATAGATAGCCATCCCGCTCGAACTGCTGCAGCGCCTGCGGCGCAATTGACTCACTGCGTGCGACCGCCTTGCGCAAATCGCTGGCTTCATCCCAGCTGCCGATATGCACGGCACCGACAATGTAGTTGTCCTTTACCAGTAGCTGTCGATACAGCCCCTTGAAGCGGTTGCGGTAAGTAAATAACCGACTGCCATCAGTTGCGCTTGTATCGGCGTAGCCGCTACTGTTTTTGCCCCTATCCAGCTCGCCGATCAGGGCGCAGGGAATATGGGCTATCTTCAACTGAATATCGGTGAGGCTGCCCCGGTAAGGCTCCGCGGAAAGGTCGGGATTTCCCTCCCGGCAGATATGCTTGCTGCAGCTCTCCACTTGCTCATAGCCGGGTCGGACAAATTGGTACACCTTCTGAGCAAACTCTGCGCACTCGCCCACCGCATAGATGTCGGGATCGGAAGTCTGCAACCACTCGGATACGACTATGCCGCGATCGGTCTTCAGGCCGCACTGGCGTGCCAGGTCGGTTTCCGGGTGAATGCCGGTACACAGGACGACGGCATCGGTCTCCAGGGTTTCGCCGCTGGCAAATTGCAGCTGGCGCACACTGTCGTCGCCCTTGATCGCAGTCAATGCATCGCCGATTTTGAGCTCTATACCGAGGGCGCCCAGTGCCGACTTGAGGTAGTCTTCGGCTTCTTCATTCAGCATGCCGCTGAGCAGGCGGGTACGGGATTGCAGAGTGACGCGGTTTTTCTGCGTCTTCAGTGCTGCGGCGGCTTCCAGTCCCAGGGCGCCGGCGCCGACCACACAGATATGCCGGTTCTGCTCGCGCAGTCGAATCAGGTTTTCCGTATTGCGCAGGCTGCGGAAGGGATGCACGTTTTCCAGCTCGACGCCGGGAATACGGGGAATGGTGGGGTTGGAGCCGGTGGCGAGGACCAGTTTGGAGTAGGGCTGTATTTTTCCCGTTGCATCGGTAACGGTTTTATTGGCTCTGTCGATGGCCAGGATCGGGCGGTCGATAAATTCGGCCAGCCTGCCATTGCGTTCGCCGATTATCGGGTTGTCGATATCGGACAGGGAAAGCTGCTCGGAGAGATACTGGGAAAGTTTTACCCTGTTGTAGGGCGATTCGGCCTCGGCACCGAAAATGACCACCTGCGCATCTTGATTCAGTTCGAGTAGCTTCTGCGCACAGCGCACACCTACGGGGCCTGTACCGACGACGACAAAAATTGGATAGTCGGTTTCACTCGCCCCCGAGTGAACTGGTGTCGGGGCAAGGGAGTCCTCAAGTTCCGCCATACCATTCCCTGGAAGTACTGGCTCTCATCAATGGCTCTGCCTGTTATTTTCTATTGATGGGCCCTCAAGGCCGAGGCCGAAATTATATTTATTGCTTTTGAGAGGATTCTAATGCCATTTTATTAAAATAAAAAGAAACAAAATTCCAATATGAGGTTGTGGCTGATCGACTTGCTGGTAGCGGATATGGAAATGCAGGAAGGGGAAGAGAGTCAGGTGGCCCCGAAGTGGAGCCATCCTGGAGGGGAAATTGCAGCGACTAATTATGAAGGCTGGTAGAGGGTGTAGAGCTCATCTTCTTCCAGGGTGACGCGGCGAGTCAGCGCCTCGCCGATTTTCTGGTAGTCGCGGCGGAAGTCCCGCACCATTTCCGGAGTAAAGGCTTCGTGAGTATAGCGCTTGCAGAACTGTACCACCGCTGTGGCTATCTCATTCATATCCGTGCGGAAATCCTTGACGATCTGCAGTGTGTGCACGTCCTCGGCCAGGGCCTGTTCCAGGTAAACGTAGAAGCGCACGTTTTCCTTGATCAGGTGGGCCTGGAAGCCGGATTTAAACAGGGTCAGCAGGTGGGCCAGTTGGCGGAAATTCTGCTGTTCGAAGCCTTCGGACCAGATGCGCTGGAAAATCTCCACCAGGGTCTGGTGGTCTTTTTCCAGTGCCTGGATCAGGGTGGGGTCGTAGGAGATGGTGCGAGTCGGCTTGGCTCCGGCGTGGGTGCTGCGGGTGTACTTCTCCTCATCCACCCGGTCGTCGCCGCGAAACAGATCGGAAATAAAGCTGAACATGGTTGTAGCCCTTTGTTATGTGTCGTGTGCGAACCGTCTTTTCTGCCGGTGACTGCGCACCGGGGGTCGAGAATAGCGTCACCTTCCCAGGATGTCATCGACCCTGTAGCTGGTACCGCAGAAAGTGTGAATCCTATCTGGTACTCGCGTCGATGTGTTTGGTATCTGGCAATGTAGACAAGGTTTTGCCCAAGTGCCGACCTCTCGCTTGTTTTGAGATGAGTGTCACATTTTGCAGGCCGCTGCCCTGTCACGCCCAGTTCGCGATTGGGCCAAGCCTAAAGAAGAGAAAGGCACCGAGTCGCGCAAAGAATGCGCCACTCGATGCCTTGCTTTTTTTCAGCGCGGGATCAAAACTGCGGGGAAAGTCCGTTCATTGTCACCGCAGTTCGATCGGTGCGCTGAGCAGGTTTACTCAAGGTCAAGGTTTACTTTGACTTCTTTTCCTTGCCCTTGGCCGTCGCCTGCACTGTGACTTCTGCCGAACAGGTACTGCTTGCAGCCAGGCAGACCTTGTAGGTGAAGCTGGTGCTGTTTGAACGGAAAGAGTCACTGAAGTGGCCGTCGTTGTTGGTCGACTTGACCAAGACACCGTCGCGGTAGATATCGACCTTCCGGGACTTGGCACCGGCCCAGCTCAGGTCCGCCTGTACGCGGCCATTTGAGTGAGTGGCACTTGCGTCCAGGCTGATGGCGGAGGTGACTGTCACCGATTTGCCGACACTGTGGGTGGCGCCGTCATTGTCGGTAACCGTCAGGGTGACCGGGTAGCTGCCGGGCCCTGCGTAAGTGTGGCTGGGGTTGGCCAGGTCGGAACTATTGCCGTCCCCGAAATCCCAGGCCCACGCAACCACAGAGCCATCACTGTCGCCGCTCATATCGGTGAAGCTCACCGCCATGTCGGACACCGCGTAGCCGAAGTCCGCTGTCGGTGCTTCATTTGCCGGAGCCGGAGTGACGGTGACGGTCACCACGGACGAGCCCGAGGCTCCCTGTGAGTCGACCGCTTCGGCCATTACCGTGTGTTCGCCCGCACTGAGTGTTGTGGTACTGACACTGGTGCCGGTGCCAATCAGCCCGTCGAGGGATGACAGCCAGTTAATGGATGCACTTACGTCGCCATCCTCACTGTCATCCGCTGTCGCGCTGAAGACAACAACATCGCCTTCGGTAACAGTACTGCCGCCAGTCGGCGAGCTGATGCTCACTGTCGGGGCGGTGTTGCCGGGCGGCGGGGTCACGACATCACCGTTGCCGAGGGTGATGGACCAGCTGTTCAGCACACCGTTGTTGGTGTAACTGGACATATCCTCTGCGCGCAGCTTCCATACGCCGAAGCTATTGTCGCCAATAAAGTCGGCCGGCGTGAAGGTCTCCACCAGATCCTTGTTGCTGTATCCGGTCATATCGTGCAGTTTGAAAACCTTGCCCGACGGAGCAATCAGGTCCACCTTCAGGTCGCCGATCCAGTCGAAAGAGATATTCACGCTGACACTGAACGAATCGATGATCAGGGCTTCGGGTACGTCGATTTCACTAACGATCGCATATCCGAGACTCCCATGGGTTTCCGGCATGATCACTGGCGAGTCCATGCTGTGTGTCACAGAGGTGTTTGGCGTCAGTACCGAAATATTGAAGCGCTTGGAGGACTCCTGCCCGGCCGCGTCAACAGCTGTTACGGTGATCTCATGGTTGCCATAGCTCAGGCTGCTGGTGCTGATTGCACCACCTGAACCCAGCGGGCCATCGATATCCGAACTCCAGTTTATGGAACCGCTGACATCACCGTCTTCAACGTCGGTTGCGACAGCACTAAAGTTGATCATGTCGCCAACCAGGAAGGGGCTGCCGTGCGCTGGTCCATTAACGTCGATGCTGGGCAGATAGTTGTAACCGCTGCTCGCCGCGCCGGAAATATCCACTGACCAGCCGTTCAGAACACCAACCTGTTTTCCCAGCTCATCGGTTACCTTCAGGGTCCAGTCACCCAATGCCCGGTCCAGTTCGAACTGGTCCAGATCGTAGTTTCCAGCCCAGGCAAACTCGCGATCGTGCAGGACGGCGGTTTTACCATTGGGAGAAGTCAGGCTTACCACCAGGTCGCCAGGCCTGGTGTGGCTGATGTCAACAGCGACGGAAGTGGCAACAATGGCGATGTCGTCGGGCACATTGATGGTGCTGGAGGTACCGATAGAGCTTTTATCCGGAATGGATCCGCCCTGGCCGTTTTCATAACTGAAGGAAATGGTGCCCTCGGGCCACACTTTCAGTCGCACGTCGGTTGTCTTGGTCAGCTCGCCATCCTGCGCCGTCACCGTAATGGTATAGATACCGGGTGCTACTTCGGTGCTGGGTGTTACGCTCATGACTGTCGAGCCGCCGGCGGGCACTTCGAGCGGGGAGAAGCTGATCTCCGCATCGAGAGCGGGGAAGGCGGTTGCGGAGAAAGTTGCACTGCCGCTATAGCCGCCCATTCCGTTCAGGTCGATGGTGTAGGTCGCAACCTCGCCCTGGTTCACAGTGCTGGAGAGGGGGCTGCCGCCGAGATAGAAAGTGGGACCACCACCGCCCACCATCAGCAGGGCATTCTCGACGTTCAGGCGACGGCCGGATACCGTCTTGCCGTCGAGCGCGGCTATGGCATCGCCCGAATTCATCAGCACGTCTTTCAATTGGGCCGTTGTCAGGTTCGGGGCGGTCGCCAGTACCAGCGCGCCCGCACCGGCTACGTGCGGCGTCGCCATTGAGGTGCCGCTAAAGGTGGAGTAGCTGTCACCCGGCACCGTGGACAGCACGGCCGAGCCCGGTGCCCCCATATCGACAGACGTCAGGCCCCACTGGGAAAAGCTGGACATGTTGTCGCTGCTGTCCGTGGAGGCAATAGCCATGACGTTCGACACATCGTAACTGGCGGGGTAGGAGGGAGTGGCATCATTGTCAAAGGCATCGTTACCCGCGGCGGCCACAAACAACATATCCGCATTGTTGGCCGCAGTAATGGCGTCTTTGAGGGTCTGGCTGAAGCCGCCGCCACCCCAGGAGTTGTTCAGTACCCGGATATTCACGCCGCGGCTCTTCAGGTCGACCATATAGTTGATGCATTCAACGCCATCGGCGAGGGTGCCACCGTTGGTGCCGAGGAAACTGCAGCCGATCATCCTGGTCTGCCAGTTTACGCCCACAACACCGGTGCTATTGTTGCCGCTGGCGCCGATGGTCCCGGCCACATGGGTGCCGTGCTCTCCGGTATCCATCGGGTTGCCATCGTCATTGATGGCGGAGATCCCGTGAATGTCGTCTATGTAGCCATTGCCGTCGTCATCGATGTTGTTGCCGGCAATTTCATTGGGGTTGATCCAGATATTGGCGATCAGGTCCGGATGTGTGTAGTCAAAGCCGGTATCGATCACACCGACAACTATCTCCCTGTCGCCAATCTGCATGTCCCACGCCAGGTCGGCCTTGGTCTTTGCCATACCCCACAAGTCGCCGTAGCGCGGATCACTGGGAATCACAGAGGGGTAGTACCGATAGTTCAGCTCTGCGTACTCGATATGCGGATCGTTCTTCAGCTGCTTCAGTGCCTCCAGCGGGCTCTGGCCTTGGGGCAGTTTCAGCTTGGCCAGGCGGCCTTTTGCGATATGTCGGAAGCGGTCATCGACACCGTCGCCGTTCTTGTCTTTGAAGGAGGCGCCGAACTGCTTGGCGAGATTCTTGCGGTCCTCTTTCTTGCTTTTCTCGGCGAACTTTACCAGAACGGATCCGCCGTCGTAGTCAGGGCCAACCCCCTGCTTGGACGTCGTTGCCGCGATCAGTTCCGGGCTGGCTGCTGTCACCAGCGATGCCGCCAGTATCGAAGACAGCGCCTTGAAAGGCGTCTTTATTGATCTTTTCATTGCTAAATTCCCTAGACGATTGAAGCAAGCAGGTCGCCGGGCACGGCCGGCGACCTCTCTCATTTGCATAATTATTTGTGCAAACATATGTAAATTAAACGCAATGTTTGCATATTGTAAAGATTTTTTAACAATTTTTATGCTAGGAGGGTAGGGCGGACAGGCCCTGTAAAGCATGCTTCTGGCTCGCCCGGAAGAAAATTTGTTGATTTTCAGTAGGTTAGGCGGATCTGCTTCATTTTGAAATGTATATGAGTATATACAGTGTTATTGGTGTGTGGGCCAGCTGAGGTGGAAGCGGGCGCCGCCGAGGTGGCTTTCGGAGATGGTAATGGAGCCGTCGAAGCTCTCGACCAGCCGCAGGGCTATGGCCAGGCCGAGGCCGGTTCCGCCGGTAGCGCGGGTCCGGCTGGGGTCGAGACGCACAAAAGGTTCAAACACCCTCTGCCGGTCGGCGGGCGCTATACCCGGGCCGTCGTCATCGACGAAGATGTCGATACTCTCCGCCTGAACCCGGCAGCTGACTTCAACCTGCCTGTGCGAATAGCGCATGGCGTTCGACAGCAGGTTGTTGATTGTCCAGAGCAGGTATTTGCGTGGCAGCGGAACCTTTTGCGAAGCGGCTTCTGCAGGAGTCACGCTGATGCATTTGCCAGGGTGGAGTTGGTGTTGCAGCGCTGCCTGCTCCTGCAGCAGTTTTTGCAGGTTCACCAGTTGCGAGATTTCCTCTGCACTTTCCGGGGACTCCCTGCGCAGCCACAGGGATATCTCCCTCAGCAGTTCGTCGAGTTCCTTCAGGCCTTTATTGATATTGCCGAACAGGGCGCTGTCGGGCCGGGTTTCCTGGTCCTGCAGCATGTCCACCGCCAGCTGCACGCGGGCCAGCGGGGCGCGAAACTCGTGCGCTATCGCCTGCATGAGTTCCCGCTGTGTGTTCAATGACTTCTGCAGGGCAAGGTTGACCTTTTTCTGGCTGAATCTTCCGTACAGCAGCAGTGAAATCGTTAGCAATAGCAGCAGGCCGAAGATCCAGGCGTTGCGCTCCACTTTCTGCTTCTCTATGCGGCTCGCCTGGACTGCGTTGTCCCGCTCGAGCAGTTCGATTTTCCTGAGGCGTGTTTCCGCCTCGTGCAGGCTTCGCAGTTGGGCCAGTTTGTCGCTGCTCGCTTTGCTGAACAGTTCGTCGTTGAGCTTTTTGTGGTGCCTGAAAGCGGAAAACGCCTGTCGGTAGTCTCCCCTGGCAGCGTGGATCTGCGAGAGCAGGAGTTGTGCCTGGCTGGACTTGGCTTTCTCACTGGAAGCGTCTGCCATGTCCGCCGCTATTTCTGCCTCTTTTGCCGCGCGCTCGGGATCGTTTTGCTGGAGATGTATCTCGGCTTGCAGCAGGTGCCCTTGCGATTGCAGGGCGCCGAAGCCCAGTGATTTCGCCAGGCGAAACCCCTGGTCGAGAAAGGTTTGTGCGTCGCGAGGCTGGCCCTGCAGGATTTTTAGTTGCGCCAGAGACATCAGGACACTGCACTCAATGGATTCGTCCTTGATCTCCCGGGCGTAGCTCAAGGCCTTTTCGTAGTGTTTCTGCGCTTTCGCGAAGTCTAATTTGTGTTGGTGTGCGAGACCAATAGCGTTGAGGGTCTGGGCTATGGCTCTTTTGTCGCCCAGGGACTCGAAGAGGTGCTGGGCCTCCAGGAAGTAGTCCAGGGCCTTGTCGTAGTCGCCGATATGGTCATAGGTGATGCCGATATTCAGCTGTAATTCTGCGATGCCTGGCTTGTCCTGCAGCGACTCGCGAATTCTCAGCGCCTCCAGCTGTATTTCGAGAGCCTGGCTGTAGTCACCCTGGGCGGAAAATATGCCGGCGATATTGTTCAACATTATGGTCAGCTTCCCCCGATTGCCTGAGGCACGGTGGATTTTTTGCGCTTTTCTAAAGTATTCAAATGCTCGGGCGTTGTCGCCTTGTTCGATAAATATCAGGCCGATGTTGTTTAGGGTGGCGGCCTCGGAATCGGTTTTCTTTAGCGTTTGGGTGAGTTCCAGGGCGCGGAAAAAATTGGAGAGTGCTCGTTCGAATTCCGCCATTCGCCAGTAGAGCAGGCCACTGATATTGAGAGGTACGATTAAATGGTCGGGATCATCCAGGGATTCAGCGATGGACACCGCCTGTTCCGCCAGCAGAATTCCCTGCTCGTATTGCCCCAGGACCATGTGCGCCCAGGCCATGTTGCTCAAGACGAGGGTTCGGGAGGCGGAGTCGGGGTTTGTTTCAAGGCTTTCCAGTGCCAGTGCGCCGAACTGCAATGTCTTTTGAGGGTTTGTATTGCGGTTTTGAATGGCGAGTTGCAGCAGTTGCTCGGTCTTTTGTTGCCCGCTGGCGGCGGCTTCCAGTGGGCGGGTTTCCTGCTGTGCGGCCGCAAATGTGCTGCCGAAAAAATAAATTATGAGAGCGGCCAGGCAGGGGAGCCAGGGTGTCGCTGTGGGGCGGCGTGCGATGCTCAGTGGCTGGAGCATTGCTCGGATGCTAGTTGGTAACCCTTGCCCCGCACGGTGATAATGATTCTGGGGAGCCTGGGGTCGTCCCCCATTTTTTTTCGTAGGTGGGAAATGCGCAGGTCGATGGTCCGCGGCGTGCTGTCGTAGCCGAGGCCGGTGAAGTGCTTGGCGATTTCCTCCCGGGTCAGGACATTGCCGGCCCTTTCTGCCAGCATCCACAGGAGTTCAAATTCGAAGGTGGTCAGCTCGATTTCCTCGTCGCGCAGGGCGACGCGGCGGGCCACCCTGTCGATTTGCAGGCCGTTGACGGAAATTTGCGCGGCGTCTCCCGCGGCCTGGGTCGGCACCGGTCCCTTCGGCTGTGCCTCGTGGCGCCGGAGAAGGGCTCTTACCCGGGCCAGTAGTACCCGTGAGCGCACCGGCTTGGTCAGGTAGTCGTCGGCCCCGACCTCGAGGCCGGCGACCTCGTCTACATCGTCTTCCAGGGCGGAGAGCATCAGTATGGGGCCTTTATAGGCGCCGCCGCTGAGTACCTGGCGGCAAATGGAGAGGCCATCCTGGCCGGGCAGCATCACATCGAGGATCACCAGTCGCGGTTGCTCTTCGAGAATCCGGCTGGTCGCCCTGGCGCCATCGGTCTCGATTTTCGCCTCCAGGC
The DNA here is from genome assembly GCF_014904815.1 of Microbulbifer taiwanensis. Taxonomy (GTDB): domain Bacteria; phylum Pseudomonadota; class Gammaproteobacteria; order Pseudomonadales; family Cellvibrionaceae; genus Microbulbifer; species Microbulbifer taiwanensis. Next base: position 13,674 of record NZ_JACZFR010000065.1, on the reverse strand, counting down.
CGTTTTTTTGCAGGAAATCGGCCAACAGCTCCGCCAGTTCGCGGTCGTCGTCGACGATCAGTATCCAGTTGCTTGACATTCCTCTTCAACCTTTGCGGCTTGACACCCTGGCGAAGTGTATCACATTGTATATTTTCATATATAAAGGGGTGTGAGGGCCATTAAAAAACCCGGCGAGTGCCGGGTTCTTTTCATTGGTGCCTGTGCCGGGTGCGGTGCTTTCCTTAACGCTGCTCCAGTGGCACATAGTCGCGCTGGGTATAGCCGGTGTAAAGCTGGCGCGGACGACCGATCTTGTAGGGGTTGGAGATCATCTCGTTCCAGTGGGCGATCCAGCCGGCGGTACGGCCGGTGGCGAAGATCACGGTGAACATGTCGGTGGGGATACCGATCGCCTTCATGATGATGCCGGAGTAGAAGTCCACGTTCGGGTAGAGTTTCTTCTCGATAAAGTACTCGTCTTCCAGGGCGATCTGCTCCAGCTTCTTGGCGATCTTCAGCAGCGGATCATTCTCCGCACCCATGGCGCCGAGCACGTCGTCGCAGATACCCTGCATCACGCGGGAGCGCGGGTCGAAGTTCTTGTACACGCGGTGGCCGAAACCCATCAGGCGGAAGGGGTCGTTCTTGTCCTTGGCGCGCTTGACGAACTCGTCGATACGGCTCACGTCGCCGATCTCCTGCAGCATGTTCAGCACCGCTTCGTTGGCGCCGCCGTGCGCCGGTCCCCAGAGGGTGGCGATGCCGGAGGAGATACAGGCGAAGGGGTTGGCGCCGGAGGATCCGGCCAGGCGCACGGTGGAGGTGGAGGCGTTCTGCTCGTGGTCCGCGTGCAGCAGGAAGATGATGTCCATCGCCTTGGCCACGATCGGGTCTATCTTGCTCGGCTCGCAGGGGTTGCCGAACATCATGTGCAGGAAATTCTCGGAGTAGCTGAGGCTGTTGTCCGGATACATGAACGGCTGGCCCTTGGAGTGCTTGTAGCACATGGCGGCCAGGGTCGGCATCTTGGCGATCAGGCGGTCCGCGGAGATCTTGCGGTGTTCCGGATCGGTGATGTCGAGGGAGTCGTGGTAGAAGGAGGCGAGGGCGCCGACCACGCCGCACATCATCGCCATCGGGTGGGCGTCGTAGCGGAAGCCCTTGAAGAAGTTGACCAGTGACTCGTGCACCATGGTGTGGTTCATGATGCTGTCGACATATTCCTTCTTCTGCTCGGCGCTGGGCAGTTCGCCGTTCATCAGCAGGTAGCAGGTCTCCAGGTAATCGGACTGCTCTGCCAGTTGCTCGATGGGGTATCCGCGGTGCAGCAGCTGGCCCTTGGCGCCGTCAATAAAGGTGATCTCGGATTCACAGGAGGCAGTGGACATAAAGCCCGGATCGTAGGTGAACAAGCCCTTGCCAGCCAGGCTGCTGACATCGACAACGTCGGGGCCGAGGGTACCGGAGAGTACGGGCATCTCTAGGGTGCCGTCGACACCGTCGACCGTGAGTTGCGCTTTCTTATCGGACATTGCGGACTCCTAAAACTGTTCTTTTTGCCTGCCCGTCGCGAGGCGGTGTCTCCGCCGGTGGTGCGACTATCGCGCCGCGGGGAGCGGGCGCCAGGGCTCGATTTCTGCTGCTGGCTTGCGGGCTCGGGCCGGCTCCGTTGCCGGCCGGACTCCTTCAGTACCCTATTTGGGGTAGTTCAGATCCAGCATTTGTGGGGCCCCGGGGGGCATTTGAGCGGGGCAAACTTAAGTTGCACGCCGCAAATTGTCAAACCAAAAGGAGTGGACGGTCGGTCCCGTGGCAACAGGATATCCGGTCCCCGCTTCGGGTCGCAGAGGATTTGCCTGGCTGCGTCGCGAATTGTCTGCGGAAATCCCGCTGCCTGACTGGCGCCCCTTTGCCTTAGACCAAAGTCGGAATATAGCCGCAGTATCTGAGGCGTTCGTTGTGTTTTCGAGATCGAATGCCTATAATCCGCGCGGCTTGCGCCATGGTAAGGCCACTTTGTTCAAGGCTTCAGCAGGTCGTGTGCAAAGTGATCGGCAAGCACTCGCCCCCTCCATTTGAAAAGCTAACGGGCGCCCGGTCGTTCAGGGCAACAAGGTGTTTTTCCTGTGAACAAAAACAGACCTGTCAATCTAGACATTTCCACTATCAAGCTTCCCGCTGCCGCTCTGGTTTCCATCCTGCATCGTATCTCCGGCGTCGTCCTCTTCGCCGTGGTCGCGCTGCTGCTGTGCATGCTCGATGCCAGCCTGGAATCCGAGCAGGGCTTCGCCGACGTAGCGGCAGCCTTTAACAGCGTTCCCGCCAAACTCGTCCTCTGGGCGGCGCTGGCAGCACTCATCTACCACCTGGTGGCGGGCATTCGCCACCTGCTGATGGATCTGGGGATCGGTGAATCCCTGGAGGGCGGTCGACGCGGTGCCGTAACGGTACTGGTCGTAGCTGTAATTCTTATTCTGCTGGCGGGGGTATGGGTATGGTAACCACAATCACAAGTTTCGGCCGCAGCGGCACTTTCGACTGGCTGTACCAGCGCGTCAGCGCGGTCATTCTCGCGGCTTATACCTTCTTTATAGTGGGTTTCATTTTTCTGAGCGACGACTTCAGTTACCAGACCTGGTCTGCGCTCTTTGAGCAGCGCTGGATGCGCGTGTTCACCCTGGTGGCCCTGCTCGCCACAGTGGCACACGCCTGGATCGGTCTCTGGTCCGTGCTCACCGACTACATCACCAACCGCATGATGGGCCCGAAAGCCGCCGCGATCCGCATTGTGATCGAAGTGCTGCTGGCTGCGGTTGCCGTGTTCTACACGGTGTGGGGCATTGAAATTCTGTGGGGTGTGTAACTGATGGCGAATATGCGAACTATTACTTTTGACGGGATCGTAATCGGCGGTGGCGGCGCGGGTATGCGCGCGGCCCTGCAAATGGCCCAGTCCGGCTTCAAGACCGCGGTCATCACCAAGGTGTTCCCGACCCGCTCGCACACCGTATCCGCCCAGGGCGGCATCACCTGCGCCATCGCCAGTGCCGATCCGCAGGATGACTGGCGCTGGCACATGTACGACACCGTCAAGGGGTCCGACTATATCGGCGACCAGGATGCCATCGAGTATATGTGCTCCGTGGGTCCGGAAGCGGTGTTCGAGCTGGAGCATATGGGTCTGCCTTTCTCCCGCACCGAAGAGGGCCGCATCTACCAGCGTCCCTTTGGCGGCCAGTCCAAGGACTTCGGTCGCGGCGGCCAGGCCGCGCGCACCTGTGCGGCCGCTGACCGCACCGGCCACGCACTGCTGCACACCCTCTACCAGAACAACGTCAAGCACAACACCGTCTTCCTGAACGAGTGGTTTGCGATCGACCTGGTGAAGAACCAGGACGGTGCCGTGGTGGGTGTGATCGCCATGTGTATCGAGGATGGCGAAGTGGTCTTCATCAAGTCCAAGGCCACCGTATTCGCCACCGGCGGTGCCGGCCGTATCTTCGCTTCCACCACCAATGCGCACATCAATACCGGCGACGGCGTGGGCATGGCCCTGCGCGCGGGTATGCCGGTGCAGGATATCGAGATGTGGCAGTTCCACCCGACTGGTATTGCCGGTGCCGGCGTACTGGTCACCGAGGGCTGTCGCGGTGAGGGTGGCTACCTTATCAATAAGGATGGCGAGCGCTTTATGGAGCGTTATGCCCCCAATGCCAAAGACCTGGCCTCCCGCGATGTGGTGGCCCGCTCCATGGTTCTCGAGATCCTCGATGGCCGCGGTGCCGGAGACAATGGCGACCACGTATTCCTGAAACTCGACCACCTGGGTGAGGAGGTGCTGCACAGCCGCCTGCCGGGTATCTGCGAGCTGGCCAAGACCTTCGCCCACGTGGATCCGGTCAAGACACCGATCCCGGTGGTGCCCACCTGTCACTATATGATGGGCGGTATCCCCACCAATGTGCACGGCCAGGCCCTGACCCAGGACGCCGCCGGCAACGACCAGGTGATCGACGGTTTCTACGCCTGTGGCGAGGTGGCCTGTGTGTCCGTACACGGCGCCAACCGCCTGGGCGGCAACTCGCTGCTCGACCTGGTGGTTTTCGGTCGCGCCTCCGGCCTGTTTATCGAGCAGGCCCTGCGCGAGGGCATCGAGTCCCGCGAGGCGTCCGAGTCCGATATCGAGGCCGCCATGTCGCGCCTGAACCGCCTGGAGAATACCAACGATGGCGAATCGGCCGCGAGCCTCCGCACCGAGCTGCAGGGCGTGATGCAGAACCACTTCGGCGTATTCCGCCGCGGCGATTACATGGCCGAGGGTGTGAAGAAGCTGGAAGGCCTGCGCGAGCGTATCGCCAATGTGCGCCTGGAGGACAAGAGCCGCGCCTTCAATACCGCCCGTATCGAGGCGCTGGAGCTGCAGAACCTGCTGGAAGTGGCCGAAGCCACCGCGATTGCCGCCGAAGTGCGCACCGAAAGCCGCGGCGCCCACGCCCGCGAGGACTTCCAGGAGCGCGACGACGAGAACTGGCTGTGCCATTCCATGTTCTTCCCGGCGGAAAAACGCGTCGGCAAGCGTGCGGTCAACTTCGCGCCCACGACCATGGAAGCTTTCGAGCCGAAGGCTCGTACCTATTAATTGCCCGGGAACCCTGTAGGAGCGGCCGGTGGCCGCGATCTGTGCCTGATCAGAGCCCCATCGCGGCCATGGGCCGCTCCTACAAAGAGACCGGTTAAATCGGAAAGCCTGTAAAATGTTGAAAGTAAGCATTTACCGTTACAACCCGGAGACTGACAAAGCTCCCCATATGCAGGACTACGAGCTGGACACCCAGGGCAAGGACCTGATGGTGCTGGACGTTCTGGAACTGTTGAAGGCCGAGGACCCGAGCCTGTCCTTCCGCCGCTCCTGCCGCGAGGGTGTGTGTGGTTCCGATGGCATGAACATCTCCGGCCGCAACGGCCTGGCCTGTACCACGCCCATTTCCGAAGCGGCGCCCAAGGGCAAGCTGGTCCTGCGCCCGCTGCCGGGCCTGCCGGTGATCCGCGACCTGGTCGTGGATATGGAGCAGTTTTACGAGCAGTACAAAAAGATCGAACCCTTCCTGCAGAACGATACCCCGGCACCGGCGATTGAGCGTTTGCAGAGCCCGGAAGAGCGCGAGAAGCTGGATGGCCTCTACGAGTGTATCCTGTGCGCCTGCTGCTCCACCGCGTGCCCGTCTTTCTGGTGGAACCCGGACAAGTTCATCGGCCCGGCCGGCCTGCTGCAGGCCTACCGCTTCCTGGCGGACAGCCGCGACCTGGCGACCGACGAACGCCTGTCCAACCTGGATGATCCGTTCAGCGTCTTCCGCTGCCACGGTATCCAGAATTGCGTGAATGTGTGCCCCAAGGGTCTGAATCCGACCCGCGCCATCGGCCACATTCGCAATATGCTGCTGGCGCGTGCCGTATAGCCCTGTAGGCGGAGCGCACTAGAGCGACAGCCCGGTGGAGAAAGAGAGTCGGGACAGCCCCGATTTCTCGACCCGGCGCCAACGGCGGCGCCTATCTGAGGATTAGAAAGCTGGTCACAGAGCCGGCCGCAACTAAAAAGGGGAGACTGCTTCACGCGTCTCCCTTTTGTGAATGAGTGAAAGGAAGGAGGGAAGCTCCCTCCCATCGAGGTAGGCATCAACATGCACGAAAGTACCATGGAGCAGCTGTGGCGTAGCTCCCATATCTCCGGGGGCAACGCCGCCTATGTGGAGGAACTGTACGAGACCTATCTGCACGACCCCAATGGCGTGCCGGAGGAGTGGCGCAGTTACTTCGACAGTCTCCCGCGAGTCAACGGCAGTGGCGACGTTTCCCACGCCGCAGTGCGCCAGCACTTTGAACTGCTCGCCAAGCATCGCACCCGCCCGCTGGCCGCTCCCGGTGCCGGCGCCATCAACATCGAGCACGAACGCAAGCAGGTCAAAGTCCTGCAGCTGATCAACTCCTACCGCCACCGCGGCCACAAGAAGGCCACCCTGGACCCCCTGGGCCTGATGGCGCGGGAGCAGGTGCCGGACCTGCAGCTGAATTACCACGGCCTCACCGAGGGCGACTTCGACACCACCTTCCAGACCGGCGATCTCTTCTTTGGCAACGGTGAAGCCACCCTGCGCGATATCGTCGAGGGCCTGGAGCGGACCTACTGCGGCACCCTGGGTGCGGAAATCATGCACCTGTCCAACCTGGACGAGCAGCACTGGTTCCAGCAGCGCCTGGAGCGCAGCCAGTGCAAACCGAATTTCGGCGCCGATATCCAGACTGAAATCCTGCAGCGATTGTCTGCTGCCGAGGGCCTGGAGCGCCACCTGGACTCCAAGTACCCGGGCACCAAGCGTTTCGGTGTCGAGGGCGGTGAGAGCCTGATCCCGATGCTGGACGCGTTGATCCGCCGCTCCGGCACCTACGGCGTCAAGGAAGTGGTAATGGGCATGGCCCACCGTGGCCGCCTGAATACCCTGGTTAACATTCTGGGCAAGAACCCGTCGGACCTGTTCGAGGAATTCGAGGGCAAGAAGACCCTGGATACCTCCGGCGACGTCAAGTATCACCAGGGCTTCTCCTCCAATGTGATGACCCCGGGTGGCGAAGTGCACCTGGCACTGGCCTTCAACCCGTCGCACCTGGAGATCTGTGCACCGGTGGTGGTCGGTTCTGTGCGCGCGCGCCAGGATCGCCGCGACGATGCCACCGGTGAGAAGGTGATGCCGATCAATATTCACGGCGACGCCGCCTTTGCCGGTCAGGGCGTGGTGCAGGAAACCCTGCAGATGTCCCAGACCCGCGGTTTCTATACCGGTGGCAGCATTCATATCGTGCTGAACAACCAGGTGGGCTTTACCACCAGCAAACGCGAGGATGCCCGCTCCACCGAGTACTGCACCGACGTGGCGAAGATGATCGACGCCCCGGTACTGCACGTGAACGGCGACGACCCGGAAATGGTCGTGCTGGCGGCGCTGCTGGCCGTGGACTACCGCTACGAATTCAAGAAAGACATCGTCATCGACCTGGTGTGCTACCGTCGCCGCGGTCACAACGAGACCGACGATCCGTCCGGCACCCAGCCGCTGATGTACCAGACCATCCGCAAGCACAAGTCCACCCGCACCCTGTATGCGGAGAAACTGGTCAACGGCGGTGTGCTGGACAAGGCCGCCGCGGACAAGCTGGCCAGCGAGTACCGCGACAAACTGGACAAAGGGGAGAACGTGGCCACCGGCCTGGTGAAACAGCCGGATTCCTCCATGTTTGTGGATTGGTCGCCCTACCTGAACCACGACTGGCTGACCCAGGCGGATACCGGTATGGAGCTGCCGAAGCTGAAGGATGTCGCCAGCCGCATGACCACAGTGCCGGACGGTGTGGTGATGCAGCGCCAGGTGGCGAAGATCTACGAGGACCGCCGCAAGATGGCCGGCGGCGCCCTGCCGCTGAACTGGGGCATGGCCGAGACGCTGGCCTACGGTACCCTGCTGGAAGAGGGCTATATGATCCGCTTCACCGGCGAGGACGTCGGCCGCGGTACCTTCTCCCACCGCCACGCGGTGATTCACAGCCAGAAAGACGGCCAGTCCTATGTGCCGCTGCAGAATATGTACGAGGGGCAGCCGCCTTTCTACATCTACGACTCACTGTTGTCGGAAGAGGCGGTGCTGGCGTTCGAATACGGCTACGCCACCACCACGCCCAAGTCACTGGTGGTCTGGGAGGCGCAGTTCGGCGACTTCGCCAACGGTGCCCAGGTGGTGATCGACCAGTTCATCACTTCCGGTGAGCACAAGTGGGGCCGTATGTGCGGCCTGGTGATGCTGTTGCCGCATGGTTACGAGGGCCAGGGCCCGGAGCACTCCTCCGCGCGCCTGGAGCGCTTTATGCAACTGTGTGCGGAGCACAATATCCAGGTGTGCAACGCCACCACCCCGGCACAGATTTTCCACCTGCTGCGCCGCCAGGCGGTGCGCCCGATGCGCCGCCCGCTGATCATCATGAGCCCCAAGTGGATCCTTCGTCACAAGCTGGCTACCTCCAGCCTGGACGAGCTGGCCAACGGCCGCTTCCACAATGTGATTCAGGACGATGCCGTGGACCCGGCCAAGGTCAAGCGCCTGATTCTGTGCTCCGGTAAGGTCTACTACCATTTGCTGGAAGCGCGTATGGAGCGCGAGCAGGAGAACGTGGCGCTGGTGCGTCTGGAACAGCTGTATCCCTTCCCGGACGACGAGTTTGTGGAGGCGGCTTCCGCGTTCAAGAATATCGAGAGCGTGGCCTGGTGCCAGGAAGAGCCGATGAACCAGGGCGCCTGGTATCACAGCCAGCACCACCTGCGCCGCCTGCTGGCGGAGACGCATCCGAAACTGGATCTGCAGTACGTGGGCCGCGAGCCGTCCGCCGCACCGGCGGCCGGTTACATGTCCACGCACCTGGAAGAACAGAACAAGTTCATCAACGAGGCGCTGACCGTCAAATAAGGCGGCAGTAATTAGCAAAAAATGGATACTTTTAAAAAATCGTAGCGAGCGGGTGGCTGGTGGTGGCCGCCGGAGCGCAGGAAGCGGAGTGTACTTTAGTACATGAGCATTCCGAGCACCGCCGGACGTCGCCAGAGCGCACGCGCAGTAGATTTTAGAGGTGTCCAAGAGTCAATCTCAGGAAACAGGACCAATGACGATCGAGATTAAAGCGCCAACTTTCCCGGAATCCGTTCAGGACGGCACCGTTGCCACCTGGCACAAACAGCCCGGCGAAGCCGTGTCCCGCGATGAACTGATCGTGGATATCGAAACCGACAAGGTAGTGCTGGAAGTTGTCGCACCCGCCGACGGCGCCATCAGCGAAATCATCAAGGGCGAGGGCGATACTGTCCTGTCCAACGAGGTGATTGCCAAGTTTGAAGAAGGTGCAGGCGCAGGCGCCGCAACCGCGGAAGAAAAGCCGGCCGAGGCGCCCGCAGCGGAAGCCGCTCCGGCCGCCGGCGGCGAGAAAATCGCCATGCCATCTGCCAAGAAAATGGCGGCGGAGAGGGGCGTCGCCCGGGGCGGCGGCGGGGGCAGCGGCAAGGGCGGCCGCGTCCTGAAAGAAGATGTGATGAAGGCCGGTCCCGCGCCGGCAGCCGCCGCAGCACCGGCGGCGGCCGCGGAAGTGGCCGTGGCGCCGGGTGAGCGCGTCGAGAAGCGCGTGCCCATGACCCGCATGCGCAAGCGCATCGCCGAGCGCCTGCTGGACGCCAGCCAGTCCACCGCCATGCTCACTACCTTCAATGAAGTGAACATGAAGCCGGTGATGGATCTGCGCAAGAACTACAAGGACCTGTTCGAGAAGAAGCACAATGGCACCCGCCTGGGCTTTATGGGCTTCTTCGTGAAGGCGGCTGTGGAGGCACTGAAGCGCTATTCCGCGGTGAATGCCTCCATCGATGGTAACGATATTGTCTACCACGGTTACCAGGATATCGGTGTGGCGGTATCCTCGCCGAAGGGCCTGGTGGTGCCGATCCTGCGCAATGCCGAGAACATGGGCCTGGCGGATATGGAAAACAATATCCGCGATCTGGGTGTGCGCGCCCGCGACGGCAAACTGTCCATCGAAGAGATGACCGGTGGTACCTTCACCATTACCAACGGCGGTGTCTTCGGCTCCCTGCTGTCCACCCCGATCCTGAACCCGCCGCAGACCGCAATCCTGGGCATGCACAAAATCCAGGAGCGCCCGATGGCGGTAGACGGCAAGGTGGAAATTCTGCCGATGATGTACCTGGCGCTGTCCTACGACCACCGCCTGATCGACGGCAAGGAAGCGGTCGGCTTCCTGGTGGCGATCAAGGAGATGATCGAAGACCCGGCTCGCATACTGCTGGAAGTCTAAAAATTCAGGGGCCCGAAGTGGCCCCTCTTGCACACTGAATTCACCCAATTTGGAACAGACCATGTCAGAAAAATTTGACGTAATCGTTATCGGCTCCGGCCCCGGGGGTTATGTAGCAGCAATCCGCGCAGCGCAGCTGGGTCTGAAGACTGCCTGTGTTGAGAAATGGACAAGCAAGGACGGCAAGGTTGTCAACGGCGGTACCTGCCTGAACGTCGGCTGTATCCCCTCCAAGGCGCTGCTGGACAGCTCCTGGAAATACCATGAGGCAAAAGACGCCCTCGACGTGCACGGCATCGACACCGGCAAGGTGAAGATCGACGTGAAAAAAATGATCGAGCGCAAGGACGGCGTGGTCAAGCAGATGTCCGGCGGTATTGCCGGCCTGTTTATGGCCAACAAGGTCACTTCCATCGAGGGCACCGGCAAGCTGCTGGCGAACAAGAAGGTGGAAGTGACCGACCACGACGGCAAGACCACCACCTACGAAGCCGAGAATGTGATCCTGGCTTCCGGTTCCGTGCCGGTGAACATTCCGCCGGCACCGGTGGATGACAAGATCATCGTCGATTCCACCGGCGCGCTGGAGTTCACCGAAGTGCCGAAGCGCCTGGGTGTGATCGGCGCCGGCGTTATCGGCCTGGAGCTGGGCTCCGTGTGGAATCGCCTGGGCTCTGACGTGGTGGTGCTGGAGGCGCTGGATAATTTCCTCGCGATCATGGACCAGCAGATTGCCAAGGAATCCCAGAAGATCCTGAAGAAGCAGGGCCTGGATATCCGCCTGTCCTGTCGTGTCACCGGCACCGAAGTGAAGGGCAAGGAAGTCGTTGTCACCTACGAGGACAAGGACGGCAAGGAGCAGCAGGAGACTTTCGACAAGCTGATCGTGTGCGTGGGCCGTCGCCCCTACACCGAGGGCCTGCTGTCCGAGGACGCCGGCGTCAAGCTGGACGAGCGCGGCTTTATCTACGTCAACGACCTGTGCATGACTTCCGCACCGGGCGTCTGGGCCGTTGGCGATGTGGTGCGCGGTCCCATGCTGGCGCACAAGGCCTCTGAAGAGGGCGTGGTGGTTGCCGAGCGTATCGCCGGCCAGAAGCCGATGATGAACTACGATGTCATTCCGAACGTCATCTACACCCACCCGGAAATCGCCGCTGTCGGTCGCACCGAAGAGCAGGTGAAAGCGGATGGCGAGCCCTACAATGTGGGTGTTTTCCCCTTCGTGGCTTCCGGCCGCGCCGTGGCAGCGAACGAAACTGCCGGTATGGTGAAGCTCATCGCGCACGCTGAAACCGACCGCGTACTGGGTGCCCATATCGTCGGCCCGTCTGCGGCGGATCTGGTGCAGCAGGTGGCGATTGCGATGGAGTTCGGTTCCAGTGCGGAAGATATCGGCATGACAGTGTTCGGTCACCCGACCCTGTCCGAAACCGTGAAGGAAGCGGCGCTGGCGGTAAACGGTCACGCGATCCATATCGCCAACCGCAAGAAGCGTAAGTAACTTTCGACGCCGGGGCGCCAGTTGATTTGAACTGGCGCCCCGGTTTCATTTGCAGAATTCGAAATTTGCAACGACGGAAATTTTGAATTCTGTCCTTAGGTGCAGAGCAATCTGCAATTGGTAAACACATTTCAAATGTGAATTGGTATTGACTATGAACTTGCATGAGTATCAGGGCAAACAACTGTTTGCAGCATACGGATTGCCGGTTTCCAAAGGCATTGCAGCGGAAACCCCGGCAGCGGCAGCAGCGGCGGCTGATGAAATTGGCGGCGACAAGTGGGTGGTAAAAGCCCAGGTACACGCCGGTGGCCGCGGTAAGGCCGGCGGTGTAAAGCTGGTGGATTCCAAGGCGGAGATTGAAGAATTCGCCAAGAAGTGGCTGGGCGAGCGCCTGGTAACCTACCAGACAGACGAAAACGGCCAGCCGGTTTCCCGCATCCTCGTTGAGAGCTGCACCGACATCGACCAGGAGCTGTACCTGGGCGCGGTCGTCGATCGCTCCACCCGTCGTATCGTTTTCATGGCCTCTACCGAGGGCGGCGTGGAAATCGAGAAGGTCGCGGAAGAGACTCCGGAAAAAATCCTCAAGGCCACCATCGACCCGCTGGTGGGTGCGCAGCCTTACCAGGCGCGCGAACTGGCGTTCAAACTGGGCCTGAACCCGACCCAGGTGAAGCAGTTCACCAAGATCTTCCTCGGCCTGGCCAAGATGTTCGAAGAGAAGGATCTGGCCCTGCTGGAAATCAACCCGCTGGTAATCACCACCGAAGGTAACCTGCACTGCCTGGACGCCAAGGTAGTAATCGACGGCAACGCCCTGTACCGCCACGCGGACCTGCGCGAAATGCACGATCCGTCCCAGGACGACGCGCGCGAAGCCCACGCGGCCAAGTACGAGCTCAACTATGTCGCCCTCGATGGCAATATCGGCTGCATGGTGAACGGCGCCGGCCTGGCCATGGGCACCATGGATATCGTCAACCTGCACGGCGGCAAGCCGGCCAACTTCCTCGACGTTGGCGGCGGTGCGACCAAAGAGCGCGTGGTTGAAGCCTTCAAGATCATCCTGTCCGACGAAAACGTCAAGGCAGTCCTGATCAATATCTTCGGCGGCATCGTGCGCTGCGACATGATCGCCGAAGGCGTGATCGGCGCGGTGAAAGAAGTGGGCGTTAAGGTACCGGTAGTGGTGCGCCTCGAAGGTAACAACGCCGACCTGGGCGCCAAGGTGCTGAGCGAGAGCGGTCTGAACATTATTGCGGCTACCAGCCTGACCGATGCTGCCGAGCAGGTGGTTAAAGCTGCGGAGGGTAAATAATCATGTCAGTACTGATTAACAAAGACACCAAAGTGATCTGCCAGGGCTTCACCGGCTCCCAGGGCACTTTCCACTCCGAACAGGCCATCGCCTACGGCACCAAGATGGTTGGCGGCGTGACCCCGGGCAAGGGCGGCCAGGAACACCTGGGTCTGCCGGTCTTCGACACCGTGAAAGAAGCGGTGGAAGCCACCGGTGCGGAAGCTTCCGTGATCTACGTTCCGGCGCCCTTCTGTAAGGATTCCATCCTGGAAGCGGCCGAGGGCGGCATCAAGCTGATCGTATGCATCACCGAGGGCATTCCGACCCTGGATATGCTGGACGCGAAAGTGAAGTGCGACGAGCTGGGCGTGCGCCTGATCGGCCCCAACTGCCCGGGCGTGATCACTCCCGGTGAGTGCAAGATCGGCATTATGCCGGGTCACATCCACAAGCCGGGCAAGGTGGGCATCGTTTCCCGCTCCGGTACCCTGACCTACGAAGCGGTCAAGCAGACCACCGACCACGGCTTCGGCCAGTCCACCTGTGTGGGCATCGGCGGCGACCCGATTCCGGGCTCCAACTTCATCGATATCCTGGAGATGTTCGAGAAGGATCCGCAGACCGAAGCCATCGTGATGATCGGCGAAATCGGCGGTACCGCGGAAGAAGAGGCGGCGGCCTACATCAAGGAAAACGTCACCAAGCCGGTGGTTTCCTACATTGCCGGCGTCACCGCACCTCCCGGAAAGCGCATGGGCCACGCCGGCGCCATCATCTCCGGCGGCAAGGGCACCGCGGACGAGAAGTTCGCCGCGCTGGAAGACGCCGGTGTGAAAACCGTACGTTCCCTGGCCGAGATCGGCAACGCGCTGAAGGAAGCTGCTGGCTGGTAAGCCGGTTGCTCTTGTAGGAACGGGGGGGGGGGGGGGCGGCCCCCCCGTCCCCCCCAAACACGCAAAAGGACGGCCCCCCGCGGGGGGGG
>NZ_JACZFR010000064.1 GCF_014904815.1 Microbulbifer taiwanensis | reverse complement strand
GGGGCGGATGGCCGCCCCGCCGTTCCTACAAAAATTCGAAAAGGCCGTCTCGCGAGAGGCGGCCTTTTTATTTGACTTTCCCTTCTCTCACAATTACCGTTTTAATCCCGCCGAACAAAATTTGGCCTCCGCTGTATCCCCCGGCCACAAGCCCTCCGGTCAGCAGTTATTACTGTTTTATCCACTGGCTTCCAGGTCGAACAATGAGTAGCTCCCGTCAATCCCCGCCGATAAGCCGGGAATCTATTGCCGTTCCCACGATAAAACCCCTGCAGCAGATACTCCCCTCGGAACCCCTGCTGATGATGGGGGCGGGCCCGGTCCCCATTCCCGAAGCCGTGGCGCGGGCCAACAGCCAGGTGATCAACCACCTGGGCGCTACCATGTCGACCATCATCGGCCAGGTGAAAACCATGGCGCGTTACGTCTTCCAGACCCGCAGCCCCTGGGTGATGGGTATCGCTGGCCCCGGCTCCGCGGCGATGGAGATGGCGGTGAGCAACCTGGTGTGGCGCAACACCCGTGTGCTGTGTATCAGCAACGGCTATTTCAGTGCCCGCCTGGCGGAAATGAGCCGCCGCGTCGGGGCCGATGTGAAAGTGCTGGAATGTGCGGAAAAATCCCAGGCGGACCTGGATCAGGTTATCGCAGCCATAGAGGAATTCCAGCCCGAATGTATCACCCTGGTACAGGGCGAAACCTCCAATACCATCTGCAATCACAACCTGCGGCAAATTGCCGCCGAGGCGAAAAAACGTGGCTGTCTCACCATTGTCGACGCGGTTTGTACCCTCAGCACCATGCCCCTGGAAATGGACCGCTGGCAGATAGATGCGGTGATCACCGGCGGCCAGAAAGGTCTATCTTCCATTCCCGGCGTTTCCCTCGTCGCCTTCTCCGAAGCCGCCTGGGAGCGAATCCGCACACGCCCGGGTACGCCGGTACACTGGTGCCTGGATGCGCGGCTCGCGGAAAATTTCTGGCACAAGGGCTCCTACCATTACACAGCACCGGTATCCGGCGTGCTGGCGTTACATGAGGCCCTGCGTCTCGTCTGTGAGGAGGGGCTGGAGCGACGCTTTGAAAGGCACAGGCGCTGCTCCGGCGCCTTGCAGAATGGTGTGGAAGCCATGGGGTTGAATCTCTACGCTCCGCAATCCAGCCGGCTCAACTCCGTGGTCGGCATTGAACTCCCGCAGGGGATTGCCAGTAGCGATGTATGTGCACAGATATCGCGCAAATACCGCGTCGAAATTGCCGGTTCATTTGGTTTGCCGATCATCCGGGTGGGGCAGATGGGAGAGCAGTGCAGGGCGCAAAACCTGTTCAGGACACTGCACGCCATCGGTTGCACCATGCGCGACCTCAAAGTGACAGTGGATCTGCCCAGTGCCATGGCGGAACTGGAAAGCTGCCTGATCGACGGGGCAGGGTAGCTATACAATGCCCGAGGTCATTTCTATACTGCCGCCATAGACGCAGATATAGGAGCGGCAAATGGCATTGATCGGCGTAATCGGCGGCAGCGGTCTCTACGAAATGCAGGGGCTGGACAATGTGCGGGAGCACCGGGTCGAGACCCCCTTCGGCGCGCCCTCCGACGCTATCGTTACCGGCGAGCTGCAGGGTGTCCCCGTCGCCTTCCTGGCCCGCCACGGTCGCGGACACCGGCTGATTCCCTCCGAAGTACCCTACCGGGCCAATATCCACGCGCTGCGCCAGCTGGGTGTACGCTATATCCTGTCCCTTTCTGCAGTAGGTTCCCTGCGCGAGGAGGTGCGGCCACTGGATATGCTGATTCCGGATCAGTTTATCGATATGACCCGCAGGCGCGAGAGCAGCTTCTTTGGCGATGGCGCCGTGGCCCATGTGTCCATGGCCGACCCGGTCTGCGCCCGGGTCGCCGACTGCCTGGCGCGCGGCTTTGGTATTGCTCAGGGGGAAGCCACCCAGGGGGACCAGCCGATTGCACTGCACCGCGGCGGCAGCTATGTGTGTATCGAGGGACCGCAGTTTTCCACCCGCGCCGAGTCCCACTGGTTCCGCGCTATGGGCGCCTCTGTGATCGGCATGACCAACATGCCCGAGGCCAAGCTGGCGCGGGAAGCGCAGATCGCCTATGGAACCCTGGCCATGGCCACCGACTACGATTGCTGGCACCCGCGTGAGGCCGCGGTCACCGCGGAAACGGCCATCGCCAACCTGCAGCAGAATGCCGCCCGCGCGCAGCGAATAGCCGCCGAGGCGATACGCCTGCTGGGCGAAGAACAGCCGCAATCCGATGCGCACACGGCTCTGGCCAGCGCTCTAGTCACGCCACTGGAAGCCATGTCGCAAGAGAAGGCAGCAGTAATAAAACCGCTGCTCGCACCGACCGACAGGGTGGAAGAACTGGAGTCCTGACGGATATGCACGAGACGCTGCCACTATTGGAAGTATCGGATTTTCCGCCCATCCGCCGCGAGCGGATTGACACGCTGCAGGTCAATATCGGCTACAAGTGCAACCAGAGCTGCGTGCACTGCCACGTCAATGCCGGCCCCAATCGCACCGAGATGATGAGCGGGGAAAACCTGGCACTGATTCCCGAAGTGTTGCGCGCGCGCAAAATGACCTCCCTGGATATCACCGGCGGTGCGCCGGAACTGCATCCGGGTTTCCGCGACCTGGTGAGCGCCGCGCGGGCGCTGGGCGTACAGGTCATCGACCGCTGCAACCTGACCATCCTGTTCGAGCCCGGGCAGGAGGATCTGGCCGGGTTCCTGGCGCGGCAGCGGGTGGAGGTGGTGGCATCGCTGCCCTGCTACTCGCTCGACAATGTGGACCGGCAGCGCGGCAAGGGCGTATTCGACAAGAGTATCGCCGCACTGCAGAAGTTGAATGCGCTGGGATACGGGCATGCCGATAGCGGCCTGGTATTGAACCTGGTCTACAACCCCCAGGGACCCTTCCTGCCGCCGGACCAGCAGGCGCTGGAAGCGGATTACCGGCGAGAGTTGCTCGCGCATTTCGATATCGTTTTCAACCAACTCTTCGCGCTGGCCAATATGCCGATCAAGCGCTTCGGTTCCGCCCTGGTTTCCAAGGGGCAGTTTGCCGACTATATGCAACTGCTCAAGGACAGCTACAGCGCTGCCAATCTCGAAGGGGTGATGTGCCGCAGCCTGGTCAGCGTGGACTGGCAGGGCAACCTGTACGATTGCGATTTCAACCAGCAGCTGGATATCGCAGTACCCGGTCGCGCGCACTTGCGGGATCTGCTCCAACGGGATATGCGCAACACACCGATCCGCGTGGCCGACCACTGCTACGGTTGTACTGCCGGGCAGGGCAGCAGCTGCGGCGGCGCCCTCTAGGGCCGCCGAAAATCCATGGCAAAGAAACTTTCCCTGATCGCCATACTGTTGGCTCTTGGGCTGGTCTTTTATCTATTGGATCTGCACCAGTGGTTGACGTTGGAACAGCTGAAACAGGGGCAGGCGCAGTTTGAGCAATGGCGCCAGGCCGCACCGATCCTGGTCGGGCTGTTGTTTGCGCTTTTCTACGTTCTGATCACCGGCCTGTCCCTGCCCGGTGCAGTCATATTGACCCTGGCCGCCGGGGCCTTGTTCGGACTTTTCTGGGGCACGGTGATCGTGTCTTTCGCCTCCAGCATCGGCGCCACTCTGGCCTTTCTGGTCTCCCGCTTCCTGCTGCGGGATTGGGTCCAGCACCGCTTTGCCGGCAGATTGCAGGCGATCAATCGCGGTGTAGAGCGTGAGGGCGCCTTCTACCTGTTTGCACTGCGGCTGGTGCCGATCTTTCCGTTTTTCCTGATCAATATCCTGATGGGACTTACCCGTATTGGCACCTGGACCTATTACTGGGTCAGTCAGCTGGGTATGCTGGCGGCCACGGCAGTCTATGTAAACGCGGGTACACAGCTGGGCAGGCTGGAAAGTCTGGGCGATATTCTGTCGCCGCAGCTGCTGCTGTCTTTTGTGCTGCTGGGAATCTTCCCCCTGCTGGCCAGGCGACTTTTACGTTGGATCAAGCACTACAGGGCGAATCGCTGATGGAAAAGCCGCGCAGATTCGACCGCAACCTGGTGGTGATTGGAGCCGGCGCCGCGGGTCTTGTCAGTGCCTATATCGCCGCGGCGGTCAAAGCCGGGGTGACACTAATCGAAGCCGGCGCTATGGGCGGCGACTGCCTGAATACCGGCTGTGTACCCAGCAAGGCGCTGATCAAGTGCGCCCGCATCGCGCAGCAGGCACGCGAGGCGGAGAAATTCGGTGTGGAACTTTCCGAGCCGAGGGTCGACTTTCCCCGGGTGATGCTACATGTGCGCGAATCCATCGCGGCGATTGAACCCCACGACAGTGTGGAGCGCTATACGGGCCTGGGGGTGGAGGTGTTGCAGGGGCGCGCCCGTCTGGTTGATCCCTGGACCGTGAAAATCGCCTTGAACAGCGGCGGCGAACAGGTGCTCACGGCGCGGGCAATTATTCTCGCCACCGGTGCCGAGCCGCTGGTGCCGCCGCTGCCGGGTCTGGATAACGTCGATTTTGTTACCAGTGATACCCTCTGGGAAAAGTTTGCCGGCCTGGATCGAGTGCCGGAAAAACTGCTGGTGCTGGGCGGCGGCGCAGTGGGCTGCGAGCTGGCCCAGGCCTTTGCGCGGCTGGGTTCGCGCGTAACCCTGGTGGAGAAGGCAGAGCGGCTGCTGCCGCTGGAGGAGAGAGAGGTATCCGAAGCGGTAGAGCAGTCGCTCAATGCCGAAGGTATTGAGGTATTCACAGCACACGAGGCGGTATCTTTCGAGAAGGCGAGCGCGAAAGTGCGCGCGCCGGATGGGGAGCGGCTACTTGAATTCGACCAGTTGTTGCTGGCGCTGGGGCGCCGGGCCAGAGTCAGTGGTTTCGGTCTGGAGGCACTCGGTATTGTCGAGGACGGCAAGCTGCAGACGGATCCATACCTGCGCACCCGCTATCCGCATATTCTCGCCGCCGGTGACCTGGTCGGCCCCCACCAGTTTACCCATATGGCCGCGCACCAGGCCTGGTATGCGGCGGTCAATGGTCTCTTCGGCGACCTGAAGAAATTTGCCGTGGACTACTCGCTGGTGCCGCGCGCGGTATTTGTGGATCCGGAAGCGGCCAGTGTCGGCCTGGGCGAACAGCAGGCCGCAGAGCGGAATATTCCCTACGAGGTTACCCGTTACGGAATCGACGATCTGGATCGCGCCATTGTCGACGGCGCGGCGCGGGGTTTTGTCAAAGTGCTGACGGTGCCGGGCAAGGACAGGATTCTCGGTGTGTCCATCGTCGGAGAAAACGCTGCGGAGCTGATTGCAGAGTTTGTGCTGGCAATAAAGCACGGCCTGGGTATGAACAAGATTCTCGGCACCATTCATATCTACCCGACAATGGCGGAGGCCAATAAATACGCGGCGGGCAACTGGAAGCGCGCCCATGCACCGGAAAGGATCCTGCGGCTTCTGGAGCGCTTCCACCGCTGGAGGCGTGGCTAGTGCGTTTGAGTATCGTGGTGCCGCTGCTGAACGAGCGGGCGCAGTTGCCGGGTCTTGTCGAACACCTGCGCAACCTGAAGGCGCGCGGCGAAATCGAAGTGCTCCTGGTGGACGGCGGCAGTATCGATGGCAGCGCGGAATTCGCCGCTGCCACCGGCTTGCGGGTACTCAAGTCACAGAAAGGCAGGGCGCGACAGATGAATGTCGGCGCCGCCTGTGCCGGTGGCGACTGGCTGCTGTTTCTGCACGCGGATACCCGCCTGCCTCTCGACGCGATCGAGAAATTGGAGCGGAATTTCTCGAGCGATTCCTGCTGGGGACGCTTCGACCTGCGTATCTGTGGCGACAGTATCTGGTTCCCATTGATCGCCACACTGATCAACTGGCGCTCCCGCCTGAGCGGAATTGCCACCGGCGACCAGGCGATATTTGTACGCCGCGATCTATTCGAAGAGTTGGGCGGTTTTCCCACACAGCCGTTGATGGAGGATATAGAGCTGAGCAGTCGGCTGCGGAAAATCTCCCGCCCGGCCTGTATCGGCGCCCGCGTTACAACGTCCGGGCGCCGCTGGCAGAAATACGGTGTCCTGCGCACAGTGCTGCTGATGTGGCGGCTGCGCTTCGACTACTGGCGCGGCGTGCCGGCAGAAAACCTGGCCCGTCGCTATGACTGATTCCCCGAATCGCGCTTTGCGTGTGATTGTTTTTGCCAAGGCGCCACTGCCAGGTTATGCCAAGACGCGGCTGGTTCCAGCACTGGGGGAAGAGAGCGCGGCGGCACTTGCCGAAAGGATGTTGAAATACACTCTGCAGCAGTGTTTGCAAGCCGAAGTGGGATCTATTGAGCTGTGTGTGGCTCCGCACAGGGAGCACGAATACTGGCAATCGCTTGCGTTGCCGGAAATTGTTGCGCTGAGCAGCCAGGGGGAGGGAGATCTCGGTGAGCGCCTGTGGCGGGCAGCCAGGCGAGCACAAGTGACCGGGGGCTCGGTGCTGCTGATCGGCACCGATTGTCCACAGCTTACTGCTGAGCGTCTGCGCGCGGCGGCTTCCGCGCTGCAAAAGTCCGATGCGGTTATTCATCCGACCCGCGACGGTGGCTATGCGCTGCTGGGGTTGAATCGTGTCGAGTCAGCGCTGTTCGAAGATATTAGTTGGAGCACGGAGGTGGTCGCACAGCAGACGCGGGAGCGGCTGGATATGTGTAATATGCGCTGTGATTGGCTGGAAACCCTGGTGGATATCGACGAGCCGCGGGATCTGGAGTTTTTACCGAGAGGCTGGGAGGCAGGCCTGTAGATACTCTGTTGCAAAACAAGCTTTTATTGTCTCGTCATACCGGCGAAGGCCGGTATCCAGTTCGGTGGCACCTGGATTCCGGCC
>NZ_JACZFR010000063.1 GCF_014904815.1 Microbulbifer taiwanensis | reverse complement strand
GGGGGGGGGTGGTCCCTACCAGGGGGGGGCAGGCGCGGGGGGGGTTTTTGGGGAGGCTCCCTTCGGGCGGGCCGCTAAGCAGCCATCTACTGCGTTGCATTTGCTTGACGTAGCCAGCTATGCCTGCGCAAATGCGCCTTGTATCTAGCCGCTTAGCGGCCCGCTGATAACCGCTTTTAGTGCCTTACAGGACACTAGCAGAACGGCGCGGCAAAATATGCGTAAAATATCCGTTTTTTACATTTGCCCGAATCCGCTTTTTCCACCGCCGTTGCTCTGTGAGGCGGTTGGGGTTCGGCTCTCTTCATTGTAGTGGTTATTTATGTTGCTTCAGTTGGATGGCGTCAGTCTGCGCTACGGAACCCAGGTGCTCGCGGACGGTGTCAGCGCCAGAATCGAGCGCGGCGATCGTATTTGCCTTGTCGGGCGCAACGGCGAGGGCAAATCCAGCCTGTTGCGCCTGATTGGCGGCCAGATAGACGCCGATGGCGGCGAAGTGGTGCGCGCGAGCGACCTGGTCCTGGCGACCCTGGATCAGGAGCTGCCGTCGGACTGCTCCGACAGTGTCTATCGGTTTGTCGCTGGCGGCCTGGGCGAGGTGGGATTGTGGCTCGCCGATTACCGTGCCGACCCCCGGGAGGAGCTGCAGTCGCGTATCGAGTCCGCCCACGGCTGGGACCTGCTGCCACGTATCGACAGCGTGTTGGATCGGCTCGGCCTGAATGGCGACGATACTGTCGCCGACCTGTCCGGTGGATGGCAGCGGCGCGCGGCGCTGGCGCGGGCGCTGGTCACAGAGCCGGATCTGCTGATTCTCGACGAGCCCACCAACCACCTGGATATCTCGGCAGTGGAATGGCTGGAGAGCTTTCTCGCCAGTTATCGCGGCGCACTGCTGTTTGTCAGCCATGACCGGGCACTGGCGCAGCGCCTGGCGCAGACGGTGTGGGATCTCGATCGCGGACACCTGCGGGTTTTCCAGTGTCGCTTCGATCGCTATCAGCAGGAAAAGGAGAAGCTGCTGGAAGAAGAGGCAAAGAACGAGGCGCTGTTTGACAAGAAACTGGCGCAGGAGGAGGCCTGGATCCGCCAGGGCATCAAGGCCCGCCGCACCCGCAACGAGGGCAGGGTGCGCGCCCTGCAGTCGCTGCGCCGCCAGCGCGAGGCGCGCAGGACCCGCCAGGGTACCGCCAGGATGGCACTGGACTCGGGCGAGATGTCCGGCAAGCTGGTGGCCGAGCTGACGGAGGTGTCCTTCGCCTACCCGGGAGAAGCGCCGCTGGTTCGCGACCTGTCCTTTACCCTGATGCGCGGTGACAAGGTGGGCCTGATCGGCCCCAACGGCGTTGGCAAGAGCACCCTGATTCGCCTGTTGCTGGGCGAGCTACAGCCGGATTCGGGCAAGGTGCGCCTGGGCACCAAGCAGCAGGTCGCCTATTTCGACCAACGTCGCGATCAGCTGAATCCCGAGCTGACGGTGCTGGACAATGTTGCCGGGGGGCGCGAGTCCATCACTGTCGGTGGAAAGAGTCGCCACGCCATGTCCTACCTGGCGGATTTCCTCTTCAGCGGTGTCAAGGCGCGCACCAGGGTAGAGGCTCTGAGCGGCGGCGAGCGCAACCGCGCGCTGCTGGCCAAGCTGTTCAGCCAACCGGCCAATATCCTGGTGCTCGACGAGCCCACGAATGACCTGGATGTGGAAACCCTGGAGCTGCTCGAACAGCTGTTGCTGGAGTTCTCCGGCACCGTGCTGCTGGTCAGCCACGATCGCGCCTTCCTGGACAATGTGGTGGACTCCTGCCTGGCGTTCGAAGGCGATGGCCAGGTGCGCGAATACGTCGGCGGTTACGGCGATTTCCTGCGCCAGGGGGGGCGTTTCGCCAGCGCCGAGGAGCGGGAAAAGGCGGCGGAGAGCAGGCCCAAAGCCAGGGGGGAAACTGCGGAAAAAGCGCCCCCGAAAAAGAAAAAGCTCAGCTACAAGTTACAGCGTGAACTGGACAGCCTGCCGGCGCTGATCGAACAGCTGGAAGAGGAGGTAGGGGCGCTGGAGCAGGAGATGGCGCAGCCGGATTTCTACCAGCGGGAGCAGCCACTGGTGGAAGGCAGGCTGCGCCTGCTGGCGGAGAAACAGGCGCAGCTTGAGACTGCATTCGAGCGCTGGTCGGAGCTGGAAGAAATGCGGAATGCGGAATGATGACAAATTTGCCTGGGCCGCAGGCGCCGCGAATTCTTGGAGCGGCTGGAGCCAGATTTGGACAGCCGAAGGCTGCCCGCGAAGCGGGTGAGGCACAGGGATGTGCCTCATCAATGCGCAATACGCGATCTGACCTGGTGCTGTAGGAGCCAGATCGCGTATTCAGAATTCCGCGTTCGTCATTCCACATTCACCCTGACCGCCAGTACATCGCAGCCGGCGCCGTGCAGCACGCCGTTGGCCGTGGAGCCGAGCAGCAGGGCCAGGCCGTGGCGGCCGTGGCTGCCGATAACGATCATATCCACCTCCAGCTCCTCGGCGAGGCGGTGGATCTCCGTCGCCGGCTGGCCCAGTACCACATGCTGGCGCTCGGCTGGCACATTGAGTTTCTCTGCCGCCTTGCGCAGCTGGTCCTTGGCCTGGGATTGCAACTGCTCCTGTACTTCGGAGAGATCCATCGGAATATCGCCGCCATAGGCGAAAGTCAGCGGCTCTATTACGTGGACCAGGCTCAGGTCCGCGGAAAATGCCTGGCCGATTTCCCCGGCCTTCTGCAGCACCTGGGATGATTCCTCCGAAAGGTCCAAGCCGACGAGAACGCGTTTGTAACTGGCCATGGGTCGCTCTGCTCCTCTCCCTGTCATCGCGCCGCTAATTGGCAGCGCGCTTTTGCTCTCGAAAGTCTACTGTAAAAAAAACTGGTTGACATAAATGGCGCAAGGCATCGCACAATAGGCGCCTTTTCCCTCTGACAAGGATCGGTTATGTCCGGATGGCTTCCGCTGATCATCATTCTCTTTGCCGTAGCGCTGGTGTTGGGGCCTGTCATGTGGCTGAAGCCCAGCGAGCGGGACAGGCGCCTGGCGGACCTGCGCGGCCGCGCAGCCAGGTCCGGCATGACAGTGCAGATGCAGGCGCTGCCTGCGGCGCTGGGGGAGGGCACGGCGGCGGTCTACTACAGCCGCTGGCAGGACAGTCGTCGCCTTCAACTGGGGTGGATTCTGGAGCGGCAGCGCGTGGAGCACGATATGCATTTCGAGGGCCGCTGGGACTGGCGCAATGGCCGCGCCGCGCCGCAGGCGGCATGGGAACCCCTGCGGCAAATGCTGGACCAACTACCTGAGGGCGCCTGTGCGCTGGTGGCTTCCCAGAATGGGCTCGGCATCCAGTGGCGCGAGACCGGCGGTGATAGTGCCTTCCGCTCGCTGGAGTCTGCTCTGGGCCAATTCCGTCCCACTATAGAAGAAGCGATACGGCAGCCGAAACCGGCGCAGGATCGGGGGGAGTGAATCCCCGGGATTCAGTGCAGGAATTGCTCCTTTTACGGCCCGGTGAATGCCGTTGAGCCGTATTTTTACAGCGCGCGCGGCGGCAAAAACCTGGTGACTGGCGATACGAATTTGCGTCACTCGCTTGACCGCACCCGGGTCGGAGCTTATATATTCGCGCAGCGCAGGTCTTGGAAAAAGGCCGCACGGGCTTGCGAAAGCAGTAAATTCTCTATTTAAAATCAAGTACTTATGGGTAAATCACTGGTCATCGTCGAATCGCCGGCCAAAGCGAAAACCATCAATAAATATCTCGGCAAGGACTTTGTAGTGAAGTCCAGCGTCGGCCATATTCGCGATTTGCCCACCGCCGGCGGCAACAAGCAACCGGTAGATCCCAAGGAGCGCGCGCGCCGCGCCGCTGAGACGCGCAAGTTGTCGCCGGAGGCCAAGGAGATCTACAAGCGCAAGAAAAACCGCGAGCAGTTGATCAAGCGCATGGGCATAGACCCGGACCACAACTGGGCCGCCCACTACGAAATACTGCCCGGCAAGGAAAAGGTGGTCAGCGAGTTGCGCAAACTGGCCGCCAACGCAGATCACATCTACCTGGCGACGGACTTGGATCGCGAGGGAGAGGCCATTGCCTGGCACCTGCGCGAGGCCATCGGCGGTGACAATGACCGCTATCGCCGTGTGGTCTTCAACGAGATCACCAAGTCCGCGATCCAGGAGGCCTTCAAGGATCCGGGGCCGCTGAATATCAACCGTGTCAACGCGCAGCAGGCGCGGCGTTTCCTCGACCGTATCGTCGGCTATATGGTGTCGCCACTGCTGTGGGAAAAGGTCGCCCGCGGCCTGTCCGCCGGACGCGTGCAGTCGGTGGCGGTGCGTCTTGTCGTCGAGCGCGAGCGCGAGATCCGCGCCTTCATCCCGGAGGAATACTGGACCCTGTTCGCGGACACGACCACAAGCAAGACGGATGCCCTGCGCCTGGAAGTGAAGAAGCAGGCCGGCGAAGCCTTCCGCCCCACCAACGAGGCGCAGGCCAGTGCCGCGACCAAAGCGCTGCAGGCCAGTGATTTCGTCGTCAGTGCGCGCGACGACAAACCCACCAGTTCCAAACCCACTGCCCCCTTCATTACCTCGACCCTGCAGCAGGCGGCGAGCAACCGCCTCGGCTTCAGTGTGAAGAAGACCATGATGCTGGCGCAGCGCCTGTACGAGGCGGGGCACATCACCTATATGCGTACCGACTCCACTAACCTCAGCAAAGAGGCTGTGGAATCGGCGCGGGAATTTATTGGCGAGAAATTCGGCGATAAATACCTGCCGGACGCACCCAACAGTTACTCCAGTAAAGAGGGTGCCCAGGAGGCGCACGAGGCGATTCGCCCTTCGGACGTGCGTATGCAGCCAAATATGCTCTCCGGCGTAGAGCGGGATGCTGAGCGCCTCTACAACCTGATCTGGCAGCAGTTTGTCGCCTGCCAGATGACACCGGCCCAGTTCACCTCCACTTCCGTTGTCGTCAATGCCGGCGATTTCGAGCTGCGGGCGCGCGGCCGCGTGATCCGCTTCGATGGCTTCCTGAAGGTGGCGCCGCAGGTCAGCAAGAAAGACGAGGACCTGGTGCTGCCGGATGTGAAGGTTGGTGAAAAGCTGTCGCTGAAGCAACTGGACCCGAAACAGCACTTCACCAAGCCGCCGGCGCGCTACAGCGAGGCGGCGCTGGTAAAAGAGCTGGAAAAGCGCGGCATAGGCCGCCCCTCCACTTACGCCTCGATCATTTCCACTATCCAGGACCGCGGTTACGTACGGCTGGAAAATCGCCGTTTCTATGCGGAGAAAATGGGGGATATTGTCACCGACCGTCTCAGTGAGAGTTTCAAGGACCTGATGGACTACGGCTTCACTGCCAACCTGGAGGAATCCCTGGATGCGGTGGCGGACGGTGACAGGGGCTGGAAGGATCTGCTCGACGAATTTTACCAGGACTTCTCCGGCCGACTGGAGAAGGCCCAGTCCGCCGAGGGCGGCATGCGCCGCAACACACCGACGGACACCGACATCGAGTGCAGTAAATGTGGCCGCCATATGCAGATACGCACCGGTTCCACCGGTGTCTTCCTCGGCTGTTCCGGCTACGCGCTGCCCCCCAAGGAGCGCTGCACCAACACCATGAACCTGGTGTCCGGCGATGAGGCAGTGGACGCGGACCAGGATGAAGAAGCAGAAACCCGCCAGCTGCGCGACAAGCGGCGCTGCGCCAAGTGCGGTACCGCCATGGACAGCTATCTGGTGGACGAACAGCGCAAACTGCATATCTGCGGCAACAACCCGGACTGCAATGGCTACGAGGTGGAGAAGGGCACCTTCAAGATCAAGGGCTACGACGGCCCGGTGATCGAGTGCGACAAGTGCGGCAGCGACATGCAGCTGAAATCCGGTCGCTTCGGCAAGTATTTCGGCTGCACCAATGAGGACTGCAAGAACACCCGCAAGCTGCTCAAGAGCGGCCAGCCGGCGCCGCCGAAGATGGATCCGGTACCCATGCCGGAGCTGCCCTGCCAGAAGGTGGACGACCACTATATCCTGCGCGACGGCGCCTCAGGCCTGTTCCTCGCTGCCAGCCAGTTCCCGAAGAATCGCGAGACGCGCGCGCCCCTGGTGAAGGAGCTGTTGCCGCACAAGAGTGAGATAGACCCGAAGTACAGTTTCCTGTTCTCAGCGCCCACGGAAGACGACCAGGGTCGCGATACGGTAGTGCGTTTCAGCCGCAAGACCCAGGAGCAGTATGTGCAGTCCGAGGAAGAGGGCAAGGCCACCGGTTGGCGCGCCTTCTATCGTGATGGCAAGTGGCAGATCGAAGCCGGCAGCAAGGCCAGTGGTGCCAAGCGCAAGCCGGCGGGCAAGAAGGCGGCTGCGAAAAGCAAATGATGCCTGCACTTGTCACAATCGTCCGTAGCGAGGTGGTTCCAGAGTGCGTGCAGTACGTTGAGCCGGTCCGGCGTTTCGGCTCCGACCGGGCGAAAGGCAGACAGGGTGTGCTCTGGGGCCGCCGCAGAAGGAGGATTGTGACAAGTGCGGGTTAATCCCTATACCAGCTCCGTGACCTCTGCACTGCGCAAGAGCCAGCTACTGCTGGAGACCGATTGTGCGGCGCCACTGCAGCGTGTCGCTGCGCAGGAGGCGGTAGTGATGCACCTGTGGCGGGCCTACCGCGCCTTTCTCGCCGAGCTGGCCTTTCAGCTGCAGCTGGATACAGAGCCGGAGTCCGCCCAGGCGCTCGCCGAGCGGGCCCTGGCCTTCGGCAAGGCCAGCGGCGAGGCGGTAGAGCTGCAGGAACTGGCTCTGGATCCGGACAGCTGGCTGTCCCGGCTGCAGGCGGCCTGGGTACAGCTGTGGAGCTTTGCGGCGGAAAGTGGCAGCGGGCAGCCGGCGGCCAACCTGATCCCGCTGCAGAATCTGTCCGCGCCCGGCCCGGTGCAGCTCAGTGGTGAACTACTGCGCGACTGGCAATCTGCGCTGAGCGAGCTGGTGCGACGCCAGCGCGCCCAGTCGCAGGAGTGGTAGCGCCGCAAAATCCCTCTAGGTCCCTCTACATTTTCACGCCAGCTCTGCAATGAAACTGCCGGAGCGCCTGTGGTACACTGCACACAATCTTGGGATGTAAAGAAGGGAGAAGCGAATGTCCTCCGAGACTTTTGAAATAATCGAGCTGGCCAATGGCGATGTGGCGTTGCGCCGTGCCGGCCACAAGGAGGACCCGCTCGTACGTATCCATTTCTCTGCAGAAAGCCTGCAGTTCCTGCGCGAACACAAGGTCGAAGTGGCCCGCGCCATGCTGGAGGCGGGTATCGAGGCCGTACAGAACCTCGACGATCTGGAGCCGGGTTATTTCGACGAAGATGATGAGCTGATGCCGATCAACCACACGGTGCATTGATTGAATGCGGAATGCGGAAGGATGAATGCGGAATACGCGATTGGGCACGGTGCCTTGGGCGAGCGTATTGGCCGCGATCAGTCATTCTGGGTGCCAGAATGTTAGGCCGCGGCCGACGTTGGTCCCCATAGCGTTAGAGTCGGCCCGCGTAGTCCGCATTCCGCATTCCGCATTCCCTCAAGGCGTCTGGCGAATCACTCCCACTGCCAACCCCTCTATAGCGAAACTCCTGTCCCGCATGTCCACCTGGATCACTTCAAAGTCCTCGTTTTCCGGCAGCAGCTGAACCGTTGCCTGGTTGCCCTTGCGGCGGAAGCGTTTGACTGTCACCTCGTCCTCAATCCGTGCGACCACTATCTGGCCATTGCGCGCCTGGTCGGTTTTCTGCACCGCCAGCAGGTCGCCGTCGAGAATGCCGGCGTCGCGCATGCTCATGCCGTGTACCCGCAGCAGGTAGTCCGCCGGGGGATGGAAGAAGTCCGATGGCAGATCGCAGTAATCCTCGATGTTTTCCTCAGCCAGGATCGGGTTGCCCGCCGCAACGCGACCGACGATGGGCAGGCCCGTGTGGTGGTCCGGTATGCGTATTCCCCGGGAGGCGCCGGCCACCATTTCGATGGCGCCCTTGCGCGCCAGCGCTTTCAGGTGCTCCTCCGCCGCATTGGGGGAGCGAAAACCCAGCTCCTGGGCGATTTCCGCGCGGGTGGGCGGGTATCCGGTTTCATCCAGATAGACTTTGATCAGCTCCAATACCTGGGCCTGGCGTGCTGTGAGATTGCTCATAGGGTCACCTAGTCTTATTCTGTATTTATATACAGTTGCTGTGATTATATACAGATTCGGTGAGGACGCAATCGCCGCAGTGGCATCGTCGGGAGCTGCTACATTGAGAGGGAAGCGAGAGAGCGAATAAACAGATCGTCGAATGACGCGACAATAAGGAAATACAATAATGCTAGATGCAAAAATGCCCGAGGCTTGGCGCGTACTGCGCATACAGTCGGAACTGGTGGATGGCATAGAGCGGCTGATTGCGCTGAGTGGCGCAGTTACCGTATTTGGCAGTGCGCGATTTACCGAAGACAGCCCGGAATACAAGCAGGGGGTCAGGCTCGGCGAATTGCTCGCCGCCGAGGGGATTCCGGTCATTACAGGGGGTGGGCCGGGATTGATGGAGGCCTGCAATCGCGGGGCCTATCCCCAGCCCGGAGCCTCCATTGGCCTCAACATCGAGCTGCCATTTGAGCAGAGCGCAAACCCTTATCAGGACATCAGCCTGCACTTTCGCTACTTTTTTGTGCGCAAGTTTATGTTTGTAAAGCACGCGGTTGGTTTTATCGGTCTGCCGGGTGGTTATGGAACCCTGGATGAGCTGTTTGAGGCGCTGACTCTGGTGCAGACACAGAAGGTGCGGCGCTTCCCTATAGTGCTGGTGGGCAAGCGTTACTGGTCCGGCCTGCACGACTGGCTGGTGGATACGGTGCTGGAGCGCAGCTGTATCGACGCCTCAGACCTGGATCTGTTTCATATTGTCGATACCGTGGACGAGGCTGCGGAATTGATTATCGAATATATCAAGCAGCGGGAATAAACAGTATTCCACGGACTAAAAGGGCGATTCGTCGGTGCCGATAAAGCTCTCGCCCTCGACGGTATCCACCGGGTTCTGGTTTGTGCCGAATCCGTTCCCGCTCAGGTTGGGGTCCTGCTCCGTAGCGGTCATGCCATAGGCAATGTTGGCATCCTCCGGCGGAGCGGCGGCGATGACCGGCAGGCCCTGCCACTGATCCAGTTCGAACTCGTCCAGGGTGCCGTCCAGGTACTGGACTTCCACCGTCTGCTGCGTCTCGTCGATGGCCACCACTTCAAACAGCTGCCCGTTGTCGATGTCTTCAAACCAGCTGCCGATATCCGGTTGCAAATGTGCCATGGCCTTTGCTCCCTGTTGCTTTCCTCTCAATCTAATGTCCAGCCGCTATCTTTCCGACCAATCCGCTTTTCGACCAATCCGCTTTCCAACGAATCCGGGATTGCCGCCGCCGCCCTTGGCGGCGCCACGTGGCGCGGAATGTGCTAATCTGACTCGGTACTAAACAACTGTTTTAAATGTTGGTTTGAACCCTATGAGCCAGACGGATACCGTCAGTCGGATACTGGATGCGGCGGAGGTGCTGTTTGCCGAGCGCGGCTTCACCGAGACTTCCCTGCGCACCATCACCAGTACTGCCGGCGTCAATCTCGCCGCTGTAAATTATCATTTCGGCTCCAAAAAAGAATTGATTCAGGCGGTATTCGAGCGCTTTTTGACGCCTTTTACCGACGCCCTGGTCAGGGAGCTGGATCGGCGTGTCGCCGAGGGGCAGACGTTGACCGTGGAAGGCCTGCTGGAGAGCCTCTACCGCGTGGGCATGGGCAGTCTGGCCGAGCAGGGTCGGGACCCACAGCGCTTTATGCGGCTGCTCGGGCTCGCCTACACCCAGTACCAGGGCCACCTGCGCCGCTTTATCGTGTCCCGCTACGGGGACAGCTATCGCCGCTTCGCCGGCCTGCTGGCCCAGGCGCTGCCGGGGCTGGATCCGGTGACCTTCTACTGGCGCCTCTACTTTATGCTCGGGGCGACCATTTTTACCCTGTCGAGCTACGACGCCATCGAGGCTATCCTGAGAGAGGATTTTGGCGCGCAGAGCAGCCTGCCCGAAACCCTGGAGCGCCTGGTGCCCGCGGCGGCAGCGATGCTTAAAGTAAATGCGGAATGAGGAATGCGGAATGTGGAATCGCGAGGGACCCCCTGCTGTAGGAGCGGCCGGTGGCCGCGATCGAAGTTCAGGGGTGCCTGGAAGTGCGGCCGCGGACCATTCCCTTCCGGGTGGCATAGGGCCCGCGCGCGCATTCCGCATTCCGCATTCCGCATTCATCATTCCGCATTCCGCATTCATCATTCCGCATTAAGGAGGAGTTCCTATGCTCGGCCCGGTAATGATCGACATCGACGGACAGCAATTGACCGCGGAGGACCGCGAATTGCTGCGGCACCCACTGGTGGGTGGGCTCATCTTTTTTGCGCGCAACTACCGCGATCGCGGGCAGCTGCAGGACCTGGTGGCGGCCATCCGCGAGGAGCGCCCGGAGATCCTGCTGGCGGTGGACCAGGAGGGCGGCCGCGTGCAGCGCTTTCGCGACCAGTTCACGCGGTTGCCATCGATGCAGGCCCTGTGTGCCGAGGCCGACAGCGAGCGGCTGCGGGATGTGGGCTGGCTGCTGGCGGCAGAGCTGCTCGCCGTGGGCCTGGATTTCAGCTTCGCACCGGTGCTGGACGCGGACGACCGGCACTGCCGCATCGTCGGCGACCGCAGTTTCTGCGCGGATCCCGCGCAGGTGGCCGCGCGGGTGCGTCCGTTTATGCAGGGTATGCACGATGCGGGAATGGCCACTACTGGCAAGCATTTTCCCGGGCACGGCCACGTGCTCGAGGACAGTCACGAGGAGCTGCCCGAGGACGAGCGCGACCTCGATCGGGTGATGGATTCCGACGCGCTGCCGTTTATCGAGTGTATCCGGGCGGGAGAGCTGGATGCAGTCATGCCCGCGCATATCCGCTTCGTGCAGGTGGACAGCCAGCCGGTGGGTTTCTCCCGCTACTGGCTCCAGGAGGTGCTGCGCGGCAGGCTGGGCTTCGACGGAGTCATTTTCAGCGATGATCTGTCCATGGAGGGCGCCGGCGCCGCCGGTGGCTACGGCAGCCGGATCAGGGCGGCCATGGACGCCGGATGCGATATGGGTGTGGTCTGCAACAATCGCACCGGGGCCCTGGAAGCGCTCAAAGCACTGGAGGGATTCTCGCCGTCGCGCGAATCCAGTGACAGGCTGCAACGCATGCGCGGCAGGCCCGCGATAAAATCCTGGGCAGAGCTGGAAGCCAGCGAGCGCTGGCAGAGTACCCGCAGCTGGCTGGCTTCCATCATGGGGTAGGGGAGTGCGCCCGCCCGGAAGCTGTGATCACAAGAATATCTTTGCAGAGATGAGGAGTAGTTGTCAGTGGAATCCGTAGAGGGAATGTTGCTGTCCTGGCTGGGGGACAATCGGTTCTGGATAGTGGCAATTTTCATGATAGTGCTGGCGACAGCCCTGGCTGCGTGGCTGTTCGGGCGTTTCGTCCAGCGACTGGCACAGCGCGCGGAGCGTACAGTAAACCCCTGGGATGATGCCCTGGTCGGTGCACTGACGCCCCCCGGTCCCGCATTGATCTGGCTGTTGGGCCTGACCGTGGCCGCTGGCCGGGCGGGCGTGGCGACAGGCGCAGACATTTTCTCCCTCGCGGAGCCGGCGCGGGAGATAGGGCTGATACTGGTGCTCACCTGGTTTGCCTGGCGCTTCTCGCACAGTGTGGAGCGAAACCTGCGCGACCCCCGCTATATGGGCAAGCCGATGGACGCGACCACGGTGCGGGCGGTGGGCAAGCTGGTGCGGGCCTCGATCCTGATCACTGCGGCCATGGTGGTCATGCAGTTCCTCGGTTACAGCATCAGCGGTGTTCTGGCATTTGGTGGCATCGGCGGCCTGGCGGTGGGTTTTGCGGCCAAGGATCTGCTGGCCAACTTTTTCGGTGGCCTGATGATCTACCTGGACAGGCCTTTTGCCGTGGGTGACTGGGTGCGTTCGCCGGACAGGAACATCGAGGGCACTGTGGAGGATATCGGCTGGCGCCTTACCCGGATTCGCACTTTCGATAAGCGGCCGCTCTATATCCCCAATGGCATATTCACCCAGATAGCGGTAGAGAATCCCTCGCGTATGTTGAATCGGCGTATATACGAGACCATCGGTATTCGCTATGAGGATGCGCATTTGATGCCGGCTATAGTTACCGATGTAAAAGCCATGCTGCAGCAGCATCCTGAAATCGATTCCAACCAGACGTTAATCGTAAACTTCAATAGTTTTGCCCCGTCTTCACTGGATTTCTTTATTTACACCTTTACCAATACGACCGATTGGGTGCGATATCACGAAATTAAGCAGGATATCCTGCTCACCATATTGCGGATAATCGAAGGATACGGCGGTTCCTGTGCTTTCCCGACATCAACCCTGCATATAGCGGAAATTCCTGCATTAACGCGCGAAGCCGCGTTAGACAGTTGATGGACGGGAGTAACTTAAAGCACAAAAGGACAGTTATTGGAGAATTGAATTTCATTATTGGCGATTTATTGCGCATTATTTATAAACCTTAGTATTTATTTCACATAGAAACCTAGACACTGGCGCCGTTTTATCTAAGAATCGAACTACGTACATCGAGTCCGACTTGGTGGACAGTGCAAGACAGTAATCGGCGTTCGGTCGTTTGCTGATATTGGGGTGGCGTTTACCCCTCTTGCCCGCAGAGGTTAAAGAGGTGAACGCAATAACAATAATGAGGTTGTCTCAATGAGTGATCGCGTTACAGGTACAGTGAAGTGGTTTAATAACGCCCGTGGTTATGGCTTCATCACCTGTGGAGAAGGAACTGAAGATATTTTCGTTCACTACCGCAGCATTCGCGGTGAGGGTTATAAAACCCTGAACGAGGGTCAGGCGGTAGAGTTTGAAATGCAGCAGGGTGACAAAGGATTGCTGGCGGAAGATGTTGTTCCCTGTGAGTGTTTCCCGCCCACCGTGACCTTTTAACAAAACCCCGGCCGGGGGTTTGTCCCGCGGCCGGGTTTTTGTTTGCTTGCCGAGGTGAGGTGATGAGTGGCCTTTGGTGGAGTGTGTAGCCTGCTACCGCTGACCGCTGACCGCTGACCGCTGACTAACCCCCGCCGACAACCCGCAGCAGCTGGCCGCAGAACCAGGCCGCATAGGTGCCCAGGGCATAGCCCAGTACCGCCAGCAGAACCCCCACCGGCGCCAGTGACGGGTGGAAGGCCGCCGCCACCACCGGCGCTGAAGCCGCACCCCCCACATTGGCCTGGCTGCCTACCGCCATAAAGAAGGTCGGTGCCTTGATCAGCTTGGCTACCAGCAGCATCAAACCCGCGTGCACCGCCATCCAGGTAGCGCCCAGTACAAACAGCTCGGGGCTGTCTTTCAGGGCGGTGATATTCATATGGGTGCCGATGGTGGCGATCAGGAAATAGATAAATACCGAACCGATCTTGGAGGCGCCGGCGCCCTCCAGTTTCTTTGCCGGGGAGAAGGCCAGCGATACCCCTATGGTGGTGGCGATTATCACTAACCAGAAAAACTGGCTGGTAAAGCTGAAGCGCGCCGTCTGTGGTGCATGCTCCTGGAACCAGGGCGCTATCTGGTCGGCAGCGGCGTGGGCGATAGCGGTCACACCGAAGCAGATGGCGGCGATCAGCATCAGGTCCGGCAGGCTCGGGATGCGCGCGTGCTTTTTCTGCAGCGCCTCCACCTTTTCCCGCAGTACCGCGATCGCACTGGTGTCGGCCCCGCGGCGCTCGTCGAGTTTCCTGGCGTTGCCGGCCATGACCAGCAGTACGGCCATCCAGATATTGGCCACTATCACATCCACGGCCACCATGGCCGAGAAGACCTGATCGCCCACATCGAACACCTCCTTCATCGCCGTCTGGTTGGCACTGCCGCCGATCCAGCTACCGGCCACCGTGGTCATGCCGCGCCATACCTCACCCGGCCCGCCCACATTGAGGATTTCCGGGTGAATGGCGGACAGCAGCAGCAGGGCGATGGGGCCGCCGATCACAATGCCCAGGGTGCCGGTCAGGAACAGCACCAGCGCCTTGGGGCCGAGGTTCACGATGGCCTTGAGGTCGATGCTCAGCGTCAGCAGCACCAGGCTCGCCGGCAGCAGATAGCGGGAGGCGACGTAGTAAAGCTTTGAGTTCTCCACGTCAATTATGCCGAAGGTGGCGAGCAGGGAGGGTAGGAAGTAGCACATCAGCACCGTAGGTACTATGCGATAAAAGCGTTTCCAGAAGCGGTGCTCGCTGCCGGCGGTGTAAAAGACAAAGCCGAGGATGGCGGCGAGCATGCCGAGAATAATGGCGTCGTTGGTAATCATTATTTTTAGAGTGGTTGGTAGCTGGTGGTTGGTGGTCAGAGAGGAGCAGCGATGGTCAGGTGACCGCGGGAGTTGCGGTCACCGGCCACTTACCGCTGATTACTCATCACTGCCACTGACGGTGCGGACTTCGATCAGGATGCCGAAGGCCGGGTGGTCGATATAGTGCAGCTCGCCGCTGCGCATGCGGCGCTCGGCCTGCAGGGGGACAAGGTGCTGGGCGTATACGGCTTGCTGAGGCTGCGCTGCGAAGGCGCTCGCCGCGGCGGCCTGGAAATCACCGGCTTCACTGGCCAGGTCCAGGGGCTCTTCGGTGGTCGCGACAGGGCGCCGGGGCAGCGGGATACCGCTGTCGGCACCGGCCGCAGCGAATTCGCTCAGCCACAGGTTGGTGCTCAGGTGCAGGTAACGGGATACGCTCAGGGTGACACTGCCACCGAGCCGACTCTGATCCCCGGCGCGGTCACCGCCGGAAATCAGGATAGCCGGGGAGTTGCGCTTCTGCTGCAGCACCTGGCGCCAGGCCTTGTGGAACAGCACCCGGTCGCCTCCGCGGGTCAGTGCTGCGGCCTTGTTGTCCAGCCGGGTAGCGGCGGGGGACAGGAACAGGGAGCCGCCCCTGGCGGTATCGAAATCGACCCAGCGGCTCGGGTACTGCAGGCGCGGCGCCGTCGGCCAGGTCTCACGGGACTGCTCCATGCCCTGGGGGCGCTCGAAGACGATCATCTCGATTTCGAAGGTGGTGCCGGCGTAGTTGGCCGCCTGGGCGCTTGCTGCCGCTATAGCCAGCAGCAGGGCGGAGCCGAGTTGAATGATTCTGGTCATGAAAATACCGCTGTAGTCATTATGTCGTGTGTACCCGTAGGGTGCGCCGCGCGCACCATTGAGGCTGGATGGTGCGCACGGTGCACCCTACGATGGTCCCGAGTCCCGAACCTCCAGTCGCGAAATAATATCACTGCGCCAGCCGCTCCAACACTCCGGCCACCTGTTGCAGGCGCTGGTCCGGCCCTTCCTCGTCCAGGCTGAAGTTCAGCTGGTTGGCACCCTGCAGCTGGTAGCGGCCGGGCTCTGTCTGCACCATCTTAACCAGAGTCAGCGGATCCACCCGGGCATTGTCCGCAAATTCGATACGTCCCCGGGCGGCCGAGGCCTCCAGCTTGCGGATACCCATGGCGTCGGCCTGGAGTTTGATCTCGGTGGTGCGGAACAGGTGTTTGACCGGTTCCGGCAGCAGGCCGAAGCGGTCGATCATCTCGACCTGCAGCTCCTTCAGTGCCTGGCTGTCGGCGGCGTTGGCGATGCGCTTGTACATCATCAGCCGGCCGTGCACGTCCGGCAGGTAGTCCTCCGGGATCAGCGCCGGCACCCGCAGGTTCACATCCACCGCGGGGGATTCCAGCGGCTCGTCGATATTGGGAGTCCTGCCCTCGCGGATGGCTTTCACCGCGTGGTCGAGCATCTCCATATAGAGGGTGAAGCCGACACTCTGGATCTGGCCGCTCTGCTCCTCGCCCAGCAGTTCACCGGCGCCGCGGATCTCCAGGTCGTGGGTGGCCAGGGTGAAGCCGGCGCCCAGGTCCTGGGCTTCGCTGATGGCTTCCAGGCGCTTGACGGCGTCGCCGGTCATGGCGCGCTTGTTCGGTGTCAGCAGGTAGGCGTAGGCCTGGTGGTGGGAGCGACCGACACGGCCGCGCAGCTGGTGCAGCTGGGCCAGGCCGAACTTGTCCGCGCGCTCGATCAGGATGGTATTGGCCGTGGGCACGTCGATGCCGGTCTCGATAATGGTAGTGCAGACCAGGACGTTGAAGCGCTTGTGGTAGAAGTCGCTCATCACCTGTTCCAGCTCGCGCTCGCGCATCTGCCCGTGACCTATGCCGACACGTGCCTCGGGCACCAGCTCCTGCAGCTCGCGGGCGATGCGCTCGATGCTCTTGACCTCGTTGTGCAGGAAGTACACCTGGCCGCCACGCAGTATCTCCCGCAACACCGCCTCCTTGATCAGCGCCTCGTCGCGCTCGCGCACGAAGGTCTTCACCGACAGCCGTCGCGCCGGCGGCGTGGCGATCACCGACAGGTCGCGGATCCCGGCCATGGCCATATTCAGGGTGCGTGGAATCGGCGTCGCGGTCATGGCGAGGATATCCACTTCGGCGCGCAGGCTCTTCAATCGCTCCTTCTGGCGCACGCCGAAGCGGTGCTCCTCGTCGATGATCAGCAGGCCCAGGTTCTTGAAGTCCAGGTCGCTCTGCAGCAGCTTGTGGGTGCCGACCAGGATATCCACCGCACCGCTCGCCACCTTGTCCTTGACGCTGTCTACCTCTTTCCCCGAGCGGAAGCGCGAGATCACCTCGACGTTTACCGGCCAGTCGGCGAAGCGGTCCTGGAAGGATTGAAAGTGCTGCTGGGCCAGCAGGGTGGTGGGCACCAGCATGGCCACCTGCTTGCCGGCATGGGCGGCGACGAAGGCCGCACGCATCGCCACTTCGGTTTTTCCGAAACCTACATCGCCGCAGACCAAACGATCCATCGGTTTTTTCGACAGCATATCGGCGACCACCGCCTCAATGGCCTGCTGCTGGTCCGGCGTCTCCTCGAAGGGAAAGCCGGCGGTGAACTCGCGGTAGGCCAGGCCGGGGTCGGCGAAGGCGTGACCGACGCGGGCCTCACGGCGGGCGTAGATATCCAGCAGTTCCGCGGCGGCGTCGCGCACCTTTTCCGCCGCCTTGCGCTTGGCTTTCTGCCACTGCTCGCTGCCGAGCCGGTGTTGCGGCGCCAGCGCCTCGTCGGCGCCAGAGTAGCGGCTGATCAGGTGCAGGCTGGCCACCGGTACATACAGCTTGGCCTCGTCAGCGTACTCCAGGGTCAGGAATTCCGCTGGCTGGCCGTCGATCTCCAGGCTCTGCAGGCCGCGGTAGCGGCCGACGCCGTGGTCGATGTGGACCACCGGCGCGCCCGGGCGCAGTTCCGCCAGGTTCTTCACCGCGTTGTCGGCGTCGTCCTTGGCCTTCTTGCGCCGCCGCTGCTGTAGCACCCGCTCGCCGAACAGCTGCGGCTCGGCGATCAGCTCGACGGCGGGCTCCGCCAGTTTCAGCCCCTGGTCCAGTGGGGAAACGGTGATGCCGATCGACTCGTCGCTGTCGAGAAAGGCGCTCCAGCAGTCGAACTGCACCGGTTGCAGGCGAATGCCGCCCAGCAGTTCCAGCAGCGCCTCGCGGCGGCCACCGCTCTCGGCGCAGAAGAGCACTCTGCCGGAGTGCTCCATCAGGTAGCTCTCCAGTGCCGCCAGTGGTTGCTCGGATTTTCCGTCCACCGGCAGGCTGGGCGGAATCTCGCTGGCGAAGTTGTAGTTGCCCTGGGCGTCCGGCAACGTCTCAGCCGAGAAGATCGCCCGCGGCATCGCCTTCAGGGCCCCGTTGAACTCGGCGATGTCCAGCAGTATCTGCCGTGGCTGCAGGACCGGGCGGGTCAGGTCTCCACAGCGGCTCTCATACCGGTTGCCGACTTCGCGCCAGAAGTTATCCAGCGGCTGCTGCAGCTCCCCCTGTACAAAGGCCTGGCTGCCCTCCGGCAGGTAGTCGAACAGGCTGGCACAGTTGCCGCCAAAGAACAGCGGCAGGTAGTACTCGATACCGGCCGGGGCTATGCCGGCGCTGATATCCTGGTAGATGGGCACCAGGCTGGGGTCGCAGTCGAACTGCTCGTGCCAGTTCTGCAGGAATTCCGCCAGCGCCGCCTTGTGCAGCGGAAACTCCCGCGCTGGCAGCAGGTGAATGCTTTCGACCCTGTCGACGGTG
The DNA here is from genome assembly GCF_014904815.1 of Microbulbifer taiwanensis. Classification (GTDB taxonomy): domain Bacteria; phylum Pseudomonadota; class Gammaproteobacteria; order Pseudomonadales; family Cellvibrionaceae; genus Microbulbifer; species Microbulbifer taiwanensis. Next base: position 22,613 of record NZ_JACZFR010000063.1, on the reverse strand, counting down.
CGCTGGTTCTCCGGATCGAAGGTGCGCAGGGACTCTATCTCGTCATCGAACAGGTCGATGCGGTAGGGCAGGCGGCTGCCCATCGGGTAAATGTCCATCAGCGAGCCGCGCACCGCGAATTCGCCGTGCTCGTAGACGGTGTCTACGCAGTGGTAGCCGGCCTGTTCCAGCAGACGGCGCTGGACATTGGTGTCGAACTGCTGTCCCTCGCGCAATATCAGCGCATTGCCGGCCACATAGTCCCGCGGCGGCAAGCGGTGCATCAGGGTGCTGACCGGCACTATGACAATACCACTGCCCATGTGTGGCAGCCGGTAGAGGGTGGCCAGGCGATCGGAGATGATGTCCTGGTGCGGCGAAAAGGTGTCGTAGGGCAGTATCTCCCAATCGGGGAAGTGGAAGATTTCCAGTTCCCCGCCGACGGCGGCATCTCTCCCGCGTTTGTTAAAAAATTTCAGCTGCACCTCGAGGCGGTGCGCCTCCAGGCTGTCGCGGGCGATCAGCAGGCTGGGGGCATTCCTGTCGCGCGCCGCGTTGAGAATTGCCAGTGCGGCCGCCGCGCCGTGCAGCTGGCCCCAGAACTGTCGGTCACTGGGGGAGCGAAAGGGGGGCGGGGAGAGGGGGTGTAAATCGGTCATCTTTCCTTATATATCCGCACTTTCAGTCGGGGCTGGGTCAGGGGGACGCTATTGTAGCGGTGAACGACCGTCGGTGCAGTGACTGTGGATTTCTGGCTGCCTGGTGCTCCCCTCTATAGAGGCGAGCGGGAAAAGATTGGGATTGGGTGAGTCGGTAGTTTAACTACAGAATTTTGCCGCTTTTTTGCCCGGTTGCGCCACTGGGGTGTAATGCATATATTCCGCAGCCACGCGCCCCCGGGGCTTCCCCGCGGAGCCGTGATATTCCTGCCTATCAAACACATTGCAGAGGTGTCTGACTGTGACTCAGAAGCGACCGAAGCCCGCGGACTTTTTCAAGGACTGGAAGGAGCGCGAAGCGCTGGCCGAATCCATGATCCCGATGATTGGCAAGCTCAACCGTGAGCGCAACGTCGGTGTCTATATGTATGGCCGCAACCTGGTGAACCGCTCAGTGCTGAGCATTATGAAGGCGCACCGCTTTGTGCGGCAGGTGGAGGAGAACGAACTTTCAGAATTCGAATCCTTCCCGGTGCTGGAAGCTATCTGCAAGCTGGAACTGGGCCCCGTGCACATCGATCTGGGCACCCTGACCAACAAATACATGCGCGATGACCGCGGCCTGTCCGTGGACCAGTTCGTCAAGGAAGAGCTGGCGGATGCGGAAGGTGCCGGTACCCCGCTGCCGGAACCCAAAGATGTTGTCATCTACGGCTTCGGCCGCATCGGTCGCCTGGTGGCGCGCCTGCTGATCGACAAGGCCGGCAGTGGCGACGTGCTGCGCCTGCGTGCCATTGTGCTGCGCAAGGGCAAGGCCGATAACGACCTGGTCAAGCGCGCTTCGCTGCTACGTCGCGACTCGGTACATGGCGCCTTCAAGGGCACCATCCGCGTCGACGAGGAGACCAATACCCTGATCTGCAACGGCAATGAGATCAAGGTGATCTACGCCAATTCCCCGCAGGAAGTGGATTACACGGCGCACGGCATCCACGATGCCATCGTTGTCGACAGCACCGGCGTATGGCGCGACGAGGATGGCCTGAGCCAGCACCTGGAGAGCAAGGGCGCTTCCAAGGTACTGCTGACCGCGCCGGGCAAGGGGGATATCAAGAATATCGTCTACGGCATCAACAACGGCGACATCACCGAGCAGGACAAGATACTGTCCGCGGCCTCCTGTACCACCAACGCGATTGTGCCGGTGCTGAAGGCGATGATGGACAAGTACGGCGTTGAGCACGGTCACGTTGAAACGGTGCACGCCTACACCAACGACCAGAACCTGATCGACAACTACCACAAGGGTGAGCGTCGCGGCCGCGCCGCCGCGCTGAACATGGTGTTGACCGAGACAGGCGCCGCCAAGGCGGTGGCCAAGGCGCTGCCTGAGTTGAAGGGCAAGCTGACCGGCAACGCCATCCGCGTACCGACCCCGAATGTCTCCATGGCGATCCTGAACCTGAACCTGGGTCAGGAGACCACCAAGGACGAGCTGAACGAGTATATGCGCGATGTGGCGCTGCACTCACCGCTGCGCCAGCAGATCGACTACACAAACTCCCCGGAAGTGGTGTCCAGCGACTTCGTCGGCTCCCGCCGCGCCTGTGTCTTCGACTCCATCGCCACCATCGTCGATGGCAAGAACGCAGTGCTCTACTGCTGGTATGACAACGAGTTCGGCTACAGCTGCCAGGTGGTGCGCTGCCTGGAGGATATGGCCGGCGTCAGGTACAAGCTGTTCCCGCTGCAGGACTGATCTTGAATGCGGAATGAGGAATGCGGAATGAGGACAAATTTGTAGGGAACAAATCTGGACGCCGCAGGCGCCCGAAGGGTAAGGGCCATGGATGGCCCGAGTCAATACGCGGCCCGGCCCCTCAGTGTAGGGCGGTTCTCTGCCCGCGATCCGGCTTTCGGCGCCATCGAAAGCTGGACCGCGGGCACAGCCTTGACGCTGCGCTGGCGCCTGGTCGCGTATTCCGCATTCACCATTCCGCATTCTCCCCTCCCTATCTCCCTGTTTTTGCAGCAAAAATTTCCTCCCCCGGGCCCAATTCGGCCGCTTGTGCACTGGTAAACCCCCTGGCCCATCTTTATAATGCGCGCGATTTTGCTAGGCCGCCGTGCGCCGAGAAGTTCTCTCCACACCCGATTCCGGGGTTAAGCGGCATAAGTCCTCGCAGCGCGAGAATTCCTCAATCTGGCTTCGCAATCCGGGCGCGGGTCCCTGCGTCTGAGTTTCGAGGCCATTTTGCATACTTTTTAAACTAGAAACTTAGGCATAGGCGTATGAGAAAGATCCGTCGGGGATTGGATTTACCCATATCCGGCGCGCCCGAGCAGGTCATCCACGATGGCCCTGCACTCAAGACCGTCGCTGTGCTCGGCCCCGATTACCACGGGATGAAGCCGACCATGGCGGTGGCAGAGGGGGATAGCGTCAAACTCGGACAGCTGCTGTTTACCGATAAGAAAACCGAAGGCGTGCGCTATACCGCACCCGCTGCGGGTCGCGTTGTCGCGATCAACCGCGGTGCCCGCCGTGTGCTGCAGTCCGTGGTCATCGAGATCGACGGCGACGAGGCGGAGCAGTTCGCCAGCTACAGCGCCGACCAGCTGGCCAACCTGACCCGCGAGCAGGTGATCGAGAACCTGGTCGAGTCCGGTCTCTGGGCCGCGCTGCGCACCCGTCCCTTCAGCAAGGTGCCGGCCCTGGACGCCGAGCCTGCAGCCATCTTTATCAACGCAATGGACACCAACCCGCTGGCGGCGGACCCGGTGCTGGTGATCGCCGAGCAGCGTGACGCCTTCGCCCAGGGTGTGGAAATCCTGTCCAAACTGGCGGATGTCACCTACGTCTGCACCGCGCCGGACGCCGATGTGCCGGTGCCGAGCGCCGGCAACATTCGCCGCGAGGCCTTTGCCGGCCCGCACCCTGCGGGTCTCTCCGGTACCCATGTGCACTTCCTGAGCCCGGTCAAGCCCGGTCGCAGCGTGTTCACCATCAACTACCAGGACGTGATCGCCGTCGGCAAGCTGTTCACTACCGGCCAGCTGTTCACCGATCGCGTTGTCGCCCTGGGCGGCCCGCGCGTCAGCAAGCCGCGCCTGCTGCGCACTCGCCTGGGCGCCAGCCTGGACGAGCTGACTGCCGGCGAGATAGAGGGCAATGACAACCGCGTGGTGTCCGGTTCTGTCTTCGGCGGCCGCACTGCAGCCGGCCCGCTGGGCTACCTGGGTCGCTACCACAACCAGGTGAGCGTGCTGGAAGAGGGCCGCGAGCGCCCCCTGCTGCACTACCTGCGCGCGGGCAACAAGCGTTTCTCTATACTGCCGATCTACCTGTCGCGCCTGTTCAAGCACCGCCTGTTCCCCTTCACCACCAGCACCAACGGTTCCGAGCGCGCACTGATGCCGATCGGTACCTACGAGCGCGTGGTGCCGATGGACCTGCTGCCGACCCAGCTGCTGCGCGCGCTGATCGTCGGCGACACCGCCACCGCCCAGCAGTTGGGAATTATGGAGCTGGACGAAGAAGACCTGGCGCTGTGCACCTTCGTGTGCCCGGGCAAGTACGAATACGGCCCCATTTTGCGGGACAACCTCACCCGTATTGAGAAGGAGGGTTAAGGATGTTGCGCAAATTCCTCGATTCCATTGAGCCGCACTTCCACAAGGGCGGCAAATACGAAAAGTTCTACGCGCTCTACGAGGCGGTAGACACCGGCCTTTTCCAGCCCGCGGACACCACCAAGGGCACGGCGCATGTACGCGACGGCATTGACCTGAAGCGCATCATGATCAGCGTCTGGGCCTGTGCCATGATCCCGATGTTCTACGGTATGTGGAACGTCGGCTTCCAGGCCAACACCATCATCGAAGGCATGACCAATCCGGAACTGGCCGGCTGGCGCCACGCCATCATCGGCGCCCTGTCCGGCTACAATCCCGGCAGCCTGTGGGACAACCTTGTCCACGGTGCCATGTACTTCCTGCCCATCTACTTCGTCACCTTTGTGGTCGGCGGTATCTGGGAAGTGCTGTTTGCGGCAATTCGCGGCCACGAGGTCAACGAGGGCTTCTTCGTGACTTCCATCCTGTTCGCGCTGGCCTGTCCTCCGGACTTGCCGCTGTGGATGGTGGCCATGGGTATCAGCTTCGGCGTGGTGGTCGGCAAGGAAGTCTTCGGTGGTACCGGCAAGAACTTCCTCAACCCGGCACTCACCGGCCGCGCCTTCCTGTTCTTCGCCTATCCGGCCAGCATGTCCGGCGACGCGGTATGGACCGCGGTCGACGGTTATACCGGCGCAACCGCGCTGTCCGTTATGGCCAGCGACGGTATCCAGAACGGCGCCGTGGGCGTGCCCGGCGGCCAGCTGACCTGGATGGACGCTTTCCTCGGCAGCATGCACGGCTCCATCGGCGAGACTTCGACGCTCGCGATACTGATCGCCGGCGCCATCCTGTTGTTTATGAAGATTGCCAGCTGGCGCATCGTCGCCGGCACCCTGCTGGGCATGATGGCCACTGCATTCATGTTCAACATGATCGGTTCCGACACCAACCCGATGTTCAACGTGCCCTGGTACTGGCACCTGGTGGTTGGCGGCTTCGCCTTCGGCCTGATCTTCATGACCACCGACCCGGTATCCGCTGCCATGACCGACACAGGCCGCTGGTGGTACGGCATCCTGATCGGCGTCATGTGTGTATTGATTCGCGTGGTGAACCCGGCCTTCCCGGAAGGCATGATGCTGGCGATTCTGTTCGCCAACCTGTTCGCACCGCTGTTTGACCACTTTGTGGTGCAGTCCCATATCAAACGGAGGTTGGCACGTGGCTAATAAAGATTCCGTAAAGGGCACGCTGCTGGTTGCCCTGGTGATGTGTCTCGTCTGCTCGGTGGTAGTTTCCACCGCGGCGGTGATGCTAAAGCCGGCTCAGGAGGCCAATGCCGAGCTGGATATGAAGCGCAACGTGCTGATGGCCGGCGGCCTGATCAGCGATACCAAGGCCAGCGCAGCTGAAGTTGAGCAGGCTTTCAAAAGCGTAACTATCAAATACGTGGACCTGCGCACCGGTAAGTTTACCGATGAGGCTCCCGCGGGTGGCAGCGGCCGCGCCGCGTCCAAGATTCCGTCCGCCAGCGAAAAGCTGGAGCCGGAGCAGGACAAGGCCAAAATCATCCGCCGGGAAAACACCAAGGAGGTGTACCTGGTGGAGAAAGACGGCGAACTGCAGAAGATAGTTCTGCCGGTGCGCGGCTACGGCCTCTGGGGTCAGCTGTACGGCTTCCTCGCCCTGCAGAGCGACCTCAAGACCGTTGGCGGTCTCGGCTTCTACGAGCACAAGGAAACCCCCGGACTGGGCGGTGAAGTGGACAATCCCAACTGGAAAGCCCAGTGGGTTGGCAAGGTCGTCTACGACCAGGACGGTCAGGTGGACATCGACGTGATCAAGGGCAGCGTCGACCCGAACAGCCCCAATGCCGCACATCAGGTGGACGGTCTGTCCGGTGCCACCCTGACCAGTAACGGCGTCGATAACCTGGTCAACTTCTGGCTGGGCAGTGAGGGCTACGGTCCCTTCCTGGAAAACCTGAAAGCAGGGGAGGCGTAATCATGAAAGTAAAAGATACTCTGCTCGAGCCGGTCTTTAACAACAACCCGATCGCGCTGCAGATTCTCGGTATCTGCTCCGCCCTGGCGGTAACCAGCTCGCTGCAGGTCACCCTGGTTATGTGTATCGCACTGACTACGGTTGTGGCCTGTTCCAACGTGGCGGTATCCCTGATCCGCAACCAGATCCCGAACAGCATCCGCATCATCGTACAGATGACCGTGATCGCGTCGCTGGTAATCCTGGTGGACCAGGTGATCAAGGCGGTGGCCTACGACATCTCCAAGCAGCTGTCGGTATTCGTCGGCCTGATCATTACCAACTGTATCGTGATGGGCCGCGCGGAAGCCTTCGCCATGAAGAACCCGCCGCTGCCGAGTTTCTTCGATGGTATCGGCAACGGTCTCGGTTACAGCGTGATCCTGATCGGCCTCGCCGTTATCCGTGAACTCTTCGGTGCCGGCAAGCTGTTCGGCGTCGAACTGCTGCAGACCGTCAACAACGGTGGTTGGTACGTGCCCAACGGCATGCTGCTGCTGCCGCCCAGCGCCTTCTTCCTGATCGGCCTGTTTATCTGGGCCATCCGCAGCTGGAAGCCGGCGCAGGTGGAAGAGGACGAGTTCAAGATTGCGCCCAACTCTAAAGCTGTAGCGGCGCAAGCGCAGGAGGCCTGATCGTGGAACATTTTATTTCGTTGATTATTCGCGCCGTTTTCGTTGAAAACATGGCGCTGGCCTTCTTCCTCGGCATGTGTACCTTCCTGGCCGTGTCGAAGAAGATCGAGGCGGCTCTCGGCCTGGGTGTGGCGGTGATCGTGGTACTGACGCTGACAGTGCCGGTCAACAACCTGATCTACACCTACCTGCTGAAAGACGGCGCCCTGGCCTGGGCCGGTTACCCGGACGTGGACCTGAGCTTCCTGGGTCTGTTGTCCTATATCGGCGTTATCGCCGCGCTGGTGCAGATCCTGGAGATGTTCCTGGATAAATACGTGCCGGCGCTCTACAACGCACTGGGTGTCTTCCTGCCGCTGATCACCGTGAACTGCGCCATCATGGGTGCCTCTCTGTTCATGGTGGAGCGCGAGTACAACTTCGGTGAGAGTGTTGCCTACGGCTTCGGCGCCGGTCTCGGCTGGGCACTGGCGATTGTCGCCCTGGCAGGTATTCGCGAGCGCCTGAAGTACAGCGACGTACCGAATGGCCTCAAGGGCCTGGGCATCACCTTTGTTACCGTTGGCCTGATGTCCCTGGGCTTTATGTCCTTCGGCGGCATCGATATTTAAGCGGGGGAGCACAATAGAATGAATATTGAAATCATCCTCGGCGTAGCCATGTTTACCGTCATAGTGCTGGCGCTGGTGGCGGTGATCCTCGTCGCCCGCTCGCGCCTGGTAAACACCGGCAACGTCAACATACTGGTCAACGGTGAGAAAACCCTGACCGTCCCCGCCGGCGGCAAGCTGCTGCAGACCCTGGCGGGCAACAACCTGTTCCTAGCCTCCGCCTGTGGTGGCGGCGGCAGCTGCGCCCAGTGCGTGTGCGTGGTCAATTCCGGTGGCGGCGACATGCTGCCGACCGAGGCCGCCCACTTCACCCCGCGCGATGCGAAGGAGGGCAAGCGCCTCTCCTGCCAGGTGGCGGTCAAGCAGGACATGGAAATCGAGGTGCCCGAAGAGGTGTTCGGTGTGAAGCAGTGGGAGTGCACTGTGGAATCCAACCCCAACGTGGCCACCTTCATTAAAGAGCTGACCCTGAAACTGCCGGAAGGTGAGAACGTCGACTTCCGCGCTGGCGGTTACGTACAGCTGGAAGCGCCGCCCCACCACGTGAAATTCTCCGATTTTGAAGTCGAGAAAGAGTACCGCGGCGACTGGGAGCACTTCGGCTTCTTCAACCTGGAATCCAAGGTGACCGAGCCGGTGGTGCGTGCCTATTCCATGGCCAACTACCCGGAAGAGAAGGGCGTTGTGAAGTTCAACATCCGTATCGCCACTCCGCCGCCGCGCACCGAAGGTGTGCCGCCGGGCCAGATGTCTTCCTATGTTTTCAGCCTCAAGCCGGGCGACAAGATCAAGGTGTACGGTCCCTTCGGTGAGTTCTTCGCCAAGGAAACCGACAACGAGATGGTGTTTATCGGCGGCGGTGCCGGTATGGCGCCGATGCGCTCGCACATCTTCGACCAGCTGAAGCGCCTGCACTCCAAGCGCAAGATCAGCTTCTGGTACGGCGCCCGCTCCCTGCGCGAGATGTTCTACGAGGATGACTACAACGGTCTGCAGGCAGAGTTCGACAACTTTCAGTGGCATGTGGCCCTGTCCGACCCGCAGCCGGAGGACAACTGGACCGGTTACACCGGCTTTATCCACAATGTGGTCTACGAGAACTACCTCAGGGACCACCCGGCGCCGGAAGACTGCGAGTACTACATGTGCGGACCGCCCATGATGAACGCTGCTGTTATCAATATGCTCAAGGATCTGGGCGTAGAGGATGACAACATCCTGCTGGATGACTTCGGTGGATAATCGGGGAGCTTAAATTGCCAAAAGCAATTCGAGTGCCGACAATAACAAAAACAGGGCCCGTAATACCGGCCCTGTTTTTGCTTTTTAGATCGGCAGTGGCGTCGCTAATAGTCGCGGTAACAGTATCGGTATTTATCTCCGGCTGTTCGCCGGCGTCCAAGACCTGGCAGCTGCAAGGCCCGACCATGGGGACCAGCTACCATATCACCGTGGTGGATGTGCCCCCCCGGGTAGTTCGCGCCGAACTGCAGCGACTGGTTGACGTTGAGTTGCAGCAGGTCAATCAGGAGATGTCGACCTATATCGACGACTCAGAACTGATGCGCTTCAACCGCGGGCCCATAGGCGAGGCAGTGCCGGTCAGCGGCCACCTGGCCGATGTGGTGGAGATGTCGATGGATATCTATCGTCGCAGTGAGGGCGCCTTCGAGATCACCGTTGGCCCGCTGGTGAATCTTTGGGGTTTCGGACCCCAGCCGGAACCGGAGCAGGTGCCCAGTGATGCGGCGATCGAAGAATTGCTGCAGCAGGTCGGCTCCGATGCCCTCAGGGTCGAGCGCGCACCGGATCGCATCACCCGCAGTCGCCCGGTTCAGATAGACCTGTCGGCCATCGCCAAGGGCCACGGTGTCGACCGGGTTGCGCTGCTGCTGGAAGCCCAGGGCATCCGCAATTACCTGGTGGAGATTGGCGGCGAGCTGCGCACCCGGGGTAAAAATCCCAAGGGCGGGGATTGGCGTATCGGCATTGAGAGTCCGGACCCCGCTGGTGGTGTGGTGCAGAAGCCGATTACGGTGAGCGGTAAATCCGTCGCCACCAGCGGTGACTACCGCAACTACTATGAGCGCGACGGCGTGCGCTATGCCCACAGCATAGATCCGCGTAGCGGGCGCCCGCTGCAGCACCGCCTGGCCTCGGTTACCGTCATCGCCGATACCTGTGCCGAAGCCGATGGCCTGGCGACGGCGCTGAATGTGCTGGGTGCCGACGCCGGATTAAAATTGGCGGAGAAGGAAAACCTGGCAATCTTTATGCTGGTGAAAACCGATAAGGGGTTCGAGGAACGCTACAGCAGTGCCTTCGAACCCTATCTAGAGAGGTCTGAGAAATGACAGTATTCATATTTGCCTTTGTCGTCATGCTGCTGGTCGTCACCGGTATGGCACTGGGTGCGATAGTGCAGAACAAGCCACTCAAGGGCTCCTGCGGCGGCCTCAACACCCTCGGCCTGAAAGAGGGGTGTGAGATCTGCGGCGGTGACGACGACGAGTGCAAAAAGGAGCAGGAGCGGCAGCAGCGCCTTTCCAAGCAGGCAGACCTGGCCTATGACGCCAGCAAGCGCTGATGCCTTCTACTTTCTCTCCTCTACCGCTCGCGGGAGAGGGGCTGGGGGAGAGGGCTGCTCCCGGGCGTTTTGTCGTCATTCCGGCGCAGGCCGGACTGCGCAGGCATGGATGCCGTAGCGAGCATTCGCGAAAGCGAATGGCCCAGAGGGCGTGGTGCAGGAGCACCACCTAATCCAGGTGCCGCTGAACTGGATACCGGTACCGGATCGAGTCCGGCATGACGTTCCTGCGCCGGTATGACGAGTACAAATTTCGGTACGCACGGCGCATTACATTAAACCAATAAGACAGAGCTTGTAGATGGCAGATCAAAAATACGACCTGGTAGTTATCGGCTCCGGCCCCGCCGGCGAGGCTGCGGCCATGAGTGCGGCCAAGAAGGGCATGCGCGCGGCAGTGATTGAGAAGGGCCAATCGGTGGGCGGCAACTGCACCCACAAGGGCACAATTCCGTCCAAGGCGCTGCGCCACTCGGTCAAGCAACTGATGCGCTACAACACCCAGCCGGTATTCCGCGCCTTGGGGGAGCCGCGCCGCCTGACCTTTCCGGAAGTGATGCGCACGGTCAACAAGGTCATCTCCTACCAGGTGGAAATGCACACCGCCTTCTACGCCCGCAATCGCGTCGACCTGATTGTCGGCGAAGCCAAATTCCGTGATGCCAACAGTGTCGAAGTGCTGCTGCCGGATGGGGCCACCGAGATCATCAGCGCGGAAAAATTTGTCGTCGCCACCGGTTCGCGTCCCTATAGGCCCGGAGATGTGGATTTCGATCACCCGCGTGTCTACGACAGCGATACGATCCTGGATATGCAGCACACCCCACACTCCATCATGATCTACGGTGCCGGTGTGATCGGCTGCGAGTACGCGTCCATTTTTGCCGGGCTCGGTGTCAAAGTGGACCTGATCAATACCCGCGGCAGCCTGCTGGAATTCCTCGACGACGAAATTTCCGATGCGCTCAGCTATCACCTGCGCGATATGGGCGTCACAGTGCGCCACCGCGAGGAGTACGCCAGAGTGGTGCCCACCGACAGCGGCGTGATCATGGAGATGCAGTCCGGCAAGCGCATCCACGCCGACGCGCTGCTCTGGTGCAACGGCCGCAGCGGTAACACCGGCAACCTGGGCCTGGACAATGTCGGGCTGGAGGCCAACCACCGCGGCCAGCTGAGTGTCGACGAGCACTACTGCACCGAAGTGGAGAACATCTTTGCCGTGGGTGATGTGATTGGCTGGCCCAGCCTCGCCAGTGCCTCCTATGACCAGGGTCGCGCGGTAGCCTCCGCCATTGCCGGCCGCGGCCATCGGGTGGTCGAGGATGCGCCCACTGGTATCTACACCCTGCCGGAGATCTCATCCGTCGGTAAAACCGAGTCGGAACTCACCGCCGCCAAGGTGCCCTATGAAGTGGGGCGGGCCCTGTTCAAGCACACGGCGCGCGCGCAGATTTCCGGTGAGCGGGTGGGCATGCTGAAGGTTCTCTTCCACATAGAGACTCGCGAAATTCTCGGCATCCACTGCTTCGGCGCCGAGGCGGCGGAGATCGTACATATTGGCCAGGCAATCATGAAGCAGCCGGCGCCGAACAATTCAATCGATTTCTTCGTCAACACCACCTTCAACTACCCGACCATGGCCGAGGCCTACCGCAGTGCGGCACTGGATGGACTCAACCGGGTGGCGCGCCTGTGACCGAGCCATCACCGAGCGAGTTCCGCGCACTGGTCAAGGGGTTCTTTGAACAGATCCCCTTTAATCGCCAGATTGGCCTGGAGATGCGCGAGCTGGACCTGGAAGCGCTCACACTCTCTGCGCACTTCGAGCTGCGCCCAGAGCTGATCGGCAATATCTGGAAAAAAATCCTGCACGGCGGTGTGATCGCCACCGCGCTGGATACCGTCGGCGGCCTGACCGCGATGGTGGCCGCCTACCAGCGCCTCGGCGATATCGACTGGAAGGAAAAAACCGAGCGCCTGTCAAAACTCGGTACCGTGGATATGCGCGTGGACTACTTGAAGCCGGGCAGGGGCGAGAGCTTTGTCTGCCATGGCTCGATTCTGCGCACCGGCAACAAGCTGGTGGTGACGCGCATGGAATTGCGCAATGACGCGGAGGAGTTGATTGCTACCGGTACGGCGACCTATCTCTATTGAGTCGCCGACCGGTATCGATGTCATTGGCTGCGTGCGGGATTAACCGTTGTATTGATCGTGCTGAAGCAGTTCAGCCGGTGGGCGCCGTGGACATCTGCTGCTTGACCTTCTCGCAGGTTTCCGACTGTTCCGCCTCGGACATCGCCTTCCATTTCTCGGCCATTTCGCGCTCGCTGCTGGCGAAGGTTTTGTCGAACCCGCTGATGTCCATGCCGGAATCTTGCAGCTGCTTTCTCTGCTGCTCTTTCATTTCCGCCAGCTGCTCGTTGGAATAGTGCCCGCAGGCGCTGGCGATGGCGTGTAGTGTGCCGCTGAACTTACCCAACTGGCCCGCCACGTCAGGCATTACCAGCTGGGCCGGATCGGCTTGTGCGATGGTGAACTGGCTGAAGGCCAAGGTTGCGATAGCCAGGCCAAGTGCCCGGCGAATGGACGTCTGCGATTTCATCACTGGTTTCCCTCCCTGGAAAAGATTTCGATCAGGCGATCAGCCGCGGTACTTTTTTACCGTGTGCAGCGCCACATCCCACTCAAAGTACACATAGAAGTCGGCGTATTCCCAGCGGGTGATGGCCGGTTCGCCGACCGGGCCCTGGATACCGATGGGTTCGCCGAGGCGCGAATTGACTTCGTCTTTCTTCAGGCCGCGTACCTGCTCGACCATGGCGTGGTCGCCCTGGGCACCGACCGGCACCTCGAGGGTTTCTGCCTGGGTGCCGAGTGAGAAGAGCAGGGCGGCTGCGCCGGCCAACTGGGGAATGCGGTTGCGGAGTCTGCTGAACATATGTCCTCACCGGGGTTATTCTGGATTTCGGCCAATTAAAGCAGATATTCTGCCTAAACACTTGGATTTCTTCACGTTTTTGCGCCCGGGCTGGACCCCCGCGGCGCGGCTGTCTCGGGCCGCGGGGCTGTATTCGGACTATCCTGTAGATCAAACTTCGACCTGCGGGCGGGCACGGATGCGACTTGGACACTTCTTTTCCACGGCCGGATTGCTGATTGGCACTGTCTTCTTTGCGCTGTCGCTGACTCCCTCCCTGATCCCGCGCACCGATATTGTCCAGGGTGCGATTTCCGGGCTGTCTTTCGCCGCCGGTTACGGTGCTGGGGTGTTGTTGATCTGGCTCTGGTCCTTTCTCGGCCTGCCCCTGCCGGGGGCGAGTACCCGGCGGTTGCTGCGCTGGATCGCCGCCGCCCTCTGTGCGCTGTTGGCACTGGCGTTTCTCTTTAAGGCGAGTGGCTGGCAGAACTCGGTCCGCTCGCTGATGGGGCTGGAAGAGGTTTCCGGCGTGCGGCCGTTTACCGTCGCGCTGGTGGCGCTGGCGTTCTTCCTGCTGGTGCTGCTGATCGCCAAGTTGTTCAAGCGCACTTATTTTTTTCTGTCGCGCAGGCTGGAAAAGCGGATTCCGCGGCGCGTGTCGCTGTTGCTGGGGCTGGTGGCGGCCTTCTGGCTTTTCTGGGCGGTGATCAACGATGTGCTGCTCAATGCGGCCCTGCACTCGGTGGACTCCATCTACCAGAAGCTGGACGCGCGCATGCAGCCGGATATGGTGCCGCCGGATGATCCGGCGAAGCCGGGCGGCGCCGATTCCCTGCTGCGCTGGCAGGATATGGGCCACCAGGGGCGCCGCTATCTGGCGCTCGGACCCACGGCTGCCGATATCGGCGAAGTGGCCGGCAAATCCATGGAGCCGATCCGCGTCTATGTGGGGCTGAACGCGGCCGAGGCACCCCGGGAGCGCGCCCGCCTGGCACTGGAAGAACTCAAGCGGGTGGGGGGCTTCGAGCGCTCGGTGCTGGTGCTGATTACCCCTACCGGCACCGGCTGGGTGGACCCCGGCGCTATCAACTCGGTGGAATTCCTGCACCGCGGGGATATCGCCAGTGTCGCCGGGCAGTATTCCTACCTGCCGAGTCCGATCGCGCTGATGACCGAGGACGCCTATGGCAAGGAAACGGCACAGGCACTGTTCGAGGCCATCTACGGCCACTGGAGCAGGTTGCCGGCGGAGACGCGGCCGAAGCTGTACCTGTTCGGTCTCAGCCTCGGGGCCCTGAACTCCGATCGCTCCTTCGATTTCTACGACATTATCGACGATCCGTTTGACGGCGCCCTCTGGGCGGGTCCGCCGTTTCGCAGCGATACCTGGCGCGAGGTCACCGCGCACCGCGACCCGGACTCGCCGGCCTGGCTGCCGCAGTTCCGCGGCGGTGCCGTGGTGCGTTTCGGCAATCACTTCGGCGGTTACGAAAAGGGTAAGGTCCCCTGGGGCACCTTTCGTCTCGCCTACCTTCAGCATTCCAGCGACCCGATCGTCTTCTTTGAGCCCCAGGCCCTGTACCGCAAGCCGGCCTGGATGAATGTACCGCGGGGCCCGGAAGTCTCGCCGGACCTCAAGTGGTACCCGATTGTGACCATGTTCCAGCTGGCCGCGGATATGCACGCTGGCATAGCCCCGAAGGGGTTCGGGCACACCTATGCGCCGATGGACTATGTGCGCGCCTGGCTGGCGCTGACGGAGCCGCAGGGCTGGACGGAACAGGATCTGCAGCGGCTGCGGGAAAAACTCAACACCTACAACGCCAGGTAAATGTGTCCAAATCCTTGGATTTCTTGGCGTTTTTCCGCTTAAATCACCTCCATGATCAAACCTGTCCCCCTGTTTATCGGCCTGCGCTATGTGGCCGCCCGCCGCCGCCAGCAGTTCATCTCCTTTATCAACGGCTTCTCCCTGCTGGGCATGGCGCTCGGCGTGCTGGCGCTGATCGTCGTGACCTCGGTGATGAACGGCTTCGACCGGGAGCTGAAGACCCGCATCCTCAGTGTGGTGCCGCACGGTTTTGTGGAAAAGGCCGGGGGCCTCGAGGACTGGCAGGGTGCGGCGCAGCAACTGGAGCAGCAGCCCCACGTGGAGGCGGCCAGCCCGTTTGTGCGCGGTTTTGCGCTGCTCGGGGCCAAGGGCAGCAGCCACGGCGTGGAGTTCCAGGGTGTGGAGCCCCAGGCGCTGCGCAAGGTCTCCGCGGTTGGCGAACATATGATCATGGGCAGCCTGGATGGACTGCAGCCGCGCAGTTACAACATTGTGCTCGGCCGTATCCTGGCCCGGCAGCTGAATGTGATACCCGGTGACAGCCTAGTGCTGACCCTGCCGGAAGTGGTGGTGACGCCGGCCGGTATCTTTCCCCGCACCAAGCGCTTTACCGTGGCCGGTGTCTTCTCCGTCGGTGCCCAGGTGGACCAGAATATGGCGCTGGTGCATATCGATGACGCCGCGCGACTGTTGAGAATGCGCGGCAGGGCCCAGGGACTGCAGCTGCGCTTCGACGATATGGACAATGCCCTGGGCCGGGTATCCGCCTATGCGCAGGACCTGGGCGAGGGTTTCAGTGGCGAGGACTGGAGCCTGTCCCAGGGCAGCCTCTTCCAGGCGGTGAAAATGGAGAAAACCGTGGTGACATTGATGCTGATGATCATCGTCGCCGTGGCCGCGTTCAATATTGTTTCCGCGCTGGTGTTGATGGTGGCCGACAAGCGCTCGGATATCGCGGTGCTGCGCACCCTCGGACTGACATCGCGGCAAATAATGTCGGTGTTCGTGGTGCAGGGCAGTGCCATCGGTATTATCGGCGCCTTTGTCGGCGCGCTGCTGGGTATCCTGATTGCACTGAACCTGACCGAAATGGTCAGCTGGGCGGAGAACCTGCTGGGGGCGAAGATATTCGATCCGCGGGTATTTTTTGTCAGCTTCCTGCCGTCGGAATTTCGCGTCGGCGATGCGGTCCTTGTATTGACCGCCGCGATCGCGATGAGCCTGCTGGCGACCTTGTTCCCGGCCTGGCGCGCGGCGCAGATAGAGCCGGCGGAGGCGCTGCGCTACGAGTGATGGCAGTCGCTACTACAGCGCAACATCGTCATTCCGGCGCAGGCCGGAATCCAGCTGCCACCAAACTGGATACCGGTACCGGATCAAATCCGGCACAGGCTCTGAGCCGGCATGACGAACAAATTATTATTTGATAAAGAGTGAAAAACTCAGGCTAATTAAATTGATGAACAGCCAAGTGGAAATAAATACCGACGAAGCCGCACCGGCAAAGCCCGGCGGCGAGCCGGTGCTCGCCTGCCGCGAGTTGCGCAAGAGCTACCGCCAGGGCAGCAAGGAGCTGGAAGTGCTGCGCGGCGTCGAGCTGCAGGTGCTGCGCGGTGAGAAACTGGCGATCGTCGGCGCATCCGGTTCCGGCAAGTCCACGCTGCTGAACCTGCTCGGCGGCCTGGATACCCCCAGCGCCGGTGAAGTGCGGGTGGCGGGGCAGAACCTGGCCAGCCTGGATGCCAACCAGCGCGGCTGGCTGCGCAACAGCAGCCTCGGTTTTGTCTACCAGTTCCATCACCTGCTGGGAGAATTCTCCGCCCTGGAAAATGTCGCCATGCCGCTGCTGATCGGCAAGCACTCCGTTGCCAATGCGCGCGACGAGGCGAAAGCGATGCTGGAGGCGGTGGGGCTCGGCGAGCGATTGAGCCACAAGCCGTCACAGCTGTCCGGCGGCGAGCGCCAGCGGGTGGCCATTGCCCGCGCCCTGGTGACCCGGCCCGCCTGCGTGCTGATGGACGAGCCCACCGGCAACCTGGATCGCGCGACGGCCAAAGAAATTCACAAGCTGATGGACAGACTCAACAGCGAGATGGGGATCAGCTTCGTGATCGTCACCCACGACCCGGATCTGGCCGCGGCCCTGGATCGCACCCTGCACCTGATCGACGGCAGGCTCGAGGCCAACTGGCACGAGGGCGACCGTGTTTAGGCCGCTGCCGGCCTTTATCGGCCTGCGCTACGCCGGCGCCCAGCGCCGCGGCGGCGACTCCTCAGGCCTTGTCTCATTTATCTCCGGCCTGTCGATGGTCGGCCTGATCCTGGGCGTGGCGCTGATGATCGTGGTGATGTCGGTCATGAACGGCTTCGACCGCGAGCTGCGCGAGCGCATCCTCGGCATCATGCCCCACGGCACCATCTACAACGCCAGCCCGGATATCGACTGGCCGGCGCTGCGCGACCAGCTGGAGGACAATCCCGAGGTGCTGGCCGCCGCCGAGGTGTGGCAGGTCAATGCGCTGGCGCGCAAGGGCCGGGAGGTCACGCCGCTGCTGGTGCAGGGTATCAACCCGGAAACCATCGTCGAAGTGTCGAATATCGGCCAGTTCCTCGATCCGCAGGCCTTTGCCGCGCTCGGGGATCCCGCCCAGCCCGGCGTGATTCTCGGCCGCGGTATCGCGGACAAACTGGGCGTCGGGGAGGGCGAGTACCTGTCCCTGATAGTGCCCAGCAGTGAGAGTGACGATGGCGGCCGCCGCGCCGCGCGCCTGGCGGGCTTTGTGGTGGCGGATATATTCCACTCGGGTACCGCGCTGGATCACTCCCTGGCGCTGGTCTCCTGGCCCCAGGCGCAGGCCCTGGCCGGCGGCAGCGGCGGCGCCGGCGTGCAGCTGCGCTTCGGGAAGATGCTCGAATCCTACTGGACGCTGCGCAGTCTGCTGCAGCAGCTGCCGTCGCAGGATTTCTACGGCAGCGACTGGAGCAGCACCCACGGCAACCTCTACCAGGCAATCCAGATGTCGCGCAACCTGGTCGGGCTGCTGGTGCTGCTGATCATCGCCATCGCCGCCTTCAATGTGGTGTCCACCCTGGTGATGGTGGTGATCGACAAGCACAGCGATATCGCCATCCTGCGCACCATGGGCGCCAGTACCCGCGAGATACTGCTGACCTTCGTCAGCCAGGGCGCGCTGGTGGGCCTGGTGGGCGCCGTGGTCGGCGGAATACTGGGTGTCCTCGGCGCGTTGACTGTCACCGACCTGGTGGCCGGCCTGGAATCCCTGTTCGGAGTGCAGTTCCTCAAATCCGACGTCTACCCGGTGGACTATCTGCCCTCCGAACTGCAGTGGGGCGATGTGGCGCTGGTGGTGGGGGCGGGCTTCCTGCTCAGCCTGCTGGCGACTCTCTACCCGGCGCTACAGGCCAGTCGCGTGCAACCGGCGGCGGCCCTGCGCAACGAGCAGTGAATACTGCCAGCAACATACTGAAATGGCTTAGGGCGCTGCTGCCGATTCCAGCGGCGCTGGCGGCGTGGATACTGGCCCTGATTGTCACACTCAGGTTTGATTACTGGCGGGTCGTAAATTTTTGTCCCGAGAATATGCGCGAGGGATCGGACTGCTATACCGACGAATGGCAGAGGTGGCCGCTCTGGCTGATCTGCGGTGGGGCGGCACTGTCCGCAGTGTTTGTCGTCTGGTCCGCGGCGCTCACGGCCAGTGGCCATCGTGTGCGGGTTGCGGCGCTGGCTTACCTGATCGGTAGCTCAGCCGCCCTGGTTCTTGGTGGTTTGCTGGGTTTTCTGTTGCCCGCGGCCACCGCAATCGCCGCAGGAGCTGTGGCACTTTGGTCCGTGGCACGCGTTGGGAAGTCGCGCAAATTGCTGGAGTGCCCTTAGCCGACAGCGGAGCGCCGGTTGATTCGCATCTTCCAGCGCTTCACCACATGCCAACGCCACAGCGCCTGCATCGCGAAGTAGGACACTGCGGCGAAGAAAATACCGGCCAATAGCGAGCCGAAAAACAGCGGCAGCCAGATTTTCCCCACCTCTTCCGTCAGCCACTCCCACGACAGCTCAATCCTGAAATCCACCGGCGGCGTGCCCAGTATCCAGGCACCCAGCTTGTAGGTGCTGTAGAAGATGGCCGGCATGGTCACCGGATTGCTGATCCACACCAGGATCATCGACAGCGGCAGGTTGCAGCGGAACCAGAGTGCCAGCAGGGCGGCGATGATCATCTGGCCCGGCAGCGGCAGGAAACTGGTGAAGACACCCACGGCAAAGGCCACGGAAACCGAGTGGCGGTTGAGGTGGAAGAGGTTGGGGTCGTGCAGCAGGGTGCCGAGAAACTTCAGGCCGTTGTTGGCGCGGACCTGCTCGGGGGTTGGCAGCCATCGCCTGATAATACTCTTCGGCATAACTCTGTTTCTGTTTACCCGGGAGTGGGGGTACTGGCAGCCCTGGACAGTATCGTTATTGGCGGTGTGTCGCCTTCTGCGGCGGGATCGCCCCCGCTGCCCTTATAAGCATAGAGTGCCTGGGCAGGCGGGGCACGAGCGTACCGCGCGGGCGCTATTATGCCCACTTAGCTGTTACAAGACTACTGCTCCAAAAAAAGTCAGATCTCTCGCCAGATTGTCAACAATCCATGCTTTTCGCCTTGGTTGACGCCGGGTTTATACTCGTTTATGGTCGCAACTTATAAAGATTGTCGACAATCTGGGTTGAGAGCGGGAGAGACGCGAGTTGGAAGGCGGACAACTGCAGGCAGTAGAGAACAACCAGAGCCTGGCCGAGCGCCTGTTTGTGACCCTGCGCGGCGAAATCGTCGAGGGTCAGCTGGCCGCCGGTAGCAAGATCAGCGAGCCGGAGCTGGCGCGGCGCTTCAGTGCCAGCCGCGGCAGCCTGCGCGAGGCCTTGATGCGCCTCGAATCCCTGGGCCTGCTGGAGCGCCGCGTCCACGTCGGCGCGCGCGTGGTGGATCTGACCGAGCGCGGCCTGCTGGATCTGTACGAGGTGCGCGAGGCCCTGGAGGGCATGGCCTGCCGCCTGGCCGCCCAGAACCGCAGCGACGAGGATCTCACCGAACTGCGCCAGATGCTGGCCCGCCACGAGCAGCAGGAAGAGCTACAGGCCGGCAAGGCCTACTTCCAGCCGGAGGGGGATTTCGACTTCCACTTCCGCATAGTGCAGGCCTCCAAGAACGACCTGCTGATCGATACCCTCTGCAATCGCCTCTATTACCGGGTGCGCATGTACCGCTACCAGCTGGGCATGGCCAGCCCGCGGGCCAAGCGCGCCTTTCGCGAACACAGCCATATCATCGAAGCCATTGAAGCGGGGGATGGCGAGCTGGCGGAGCTGTTGATGCGCCGCCATATCCGCGCCTCGCGCAACAATATCGAAAAGAAACTAACGACAGAAACCTGAAAAAGAGAACACTGAGGTCGTCTATGAGCCAGAAGCCTTCCGCCGGCGCGCGTTTCCGCGCAGCCCTGCAAGAAAACAATCCGCTGCAGGTAGTGGGCACCATCAACGCCTACACCGCCATCATGGCGGAGCGCATCGGCCACAAGGCCATCTACCTGTCCGGCGGCGGCGTTGCCAACGCCTCCTACGGCCTGCCGGACCTGGGCATGACCAGCCTCGACAATGTACTCGAGGACGTGCGCCGCATCACCGCCGCCTCCGAGCTGCCGTTGCTGGTGGATATCGACACCGGCTGGGGCGGGGCCTTCAATATCTCCCGCACCATCCAGGAAATGATCCGCGCCGGCGCCGCCGCCGTGCATATCGAGGACCAGGTGGCGCAGAAGCGCTGCGGCCACCGCCCGAACAAGGAGATAGTTTCCAAGGAAGAGATGGTCGACCGCATCAAGGCCGCCGTTGACGCTCGCACCGACGACGACTTCTTTATCATGGCCCGCACCGACTCCTTCGCCCAGGAAGGTCTCGAAGCCGCCATCGACCGCGCCCAGGCCTGCATCGAAGCCGGCGCCGACGGCATCTTCGCCGAGGCGGTCACCGAACTGGAGCACTACCGCGCCTTCAAGGACGCCCTGAATGTGCCCATCCTGGCCAACATCACCGAATTCGGCAAAACCAAGCTGTACAACCGCGCCGAACTGGGCGAATCCGGCGCAGACATGGTCCTCTACCCACTCTCCGCCTTCCGCGCCATGAACAAGGCCGCCGAGAACGTCTATACCAGTATTCTGCAGAACGGCGACCAGCAGGCCGTGGTCGACACCATGCAGACCCGCGCGGAACTGTACGACTACCTGAACTACCACGACTTCGAGCAGAAGCTGGACGAACTCTTCAAAAAGTAATTTGGCGGTGCGCGCGGCGCACCCTACATCCTTGAACGAATGCTTTGTAGGAGCGGCCCATGGCCGCGATAGGACTCGACAACCGGAAAGATCTATCGCGGCCATGGGCCGCTCCTACAGAAGACTCCGTAGGGTGCGCCGTGCGCACCGACGCTCCGAACAAACTCAAGAGAAAGGGGAAATAAAAATGGCAGAGAAAAAACTGGGAGGCGCCGGCCTCCGCGGCCAGGTCGCCGGTAAAACCGCACTGTCCACCGTAGGCGTATCCGGCTCCGGCCTGACCTACTGCGGCTACGACGTCAAAGATCTGGCGCAGAACTGCGAGTTCGAAGAAGTCGCCTACCTGATCTTCTACGGCGAACTGCCCACCAAGGCGCAACTGGCCGATTACAAAGGTATTCTGAAAGGCATGCGCGGCCTGCCGCTGGCTCTGCGCGAAGTGCTCGAGCGCATCCCCGCCGAGGCCCACCCGATGGACGTGATGCGCACCGGATGTTCCATGCTGGGCAACCTGGAAGGCGAAGAGAGCTTCGACCAGCAGCAGGAAAAAGCCAACCGCCTGCTGGCCGCCTTCCCGTCCATCATCTGTTACTGGTACCGCTTCAGCCACGACGGCGTGCGTATCGAAACCGAAACCGACGACGACTCCATCGGCGGCCACTTCCTGCATATGCTGCGCGGCGAGAAGCCGAACGCACTGCACGAGCAGGTGATGAACGTTTCCCTAATTTTATACGCGGAGCACGAGTTCAACGCGTCCACCTTCACCGCGCGCGTCTGCGCCTCCACACTGTCCGACCTGTTCAGCTGCATCACCGGCGCCATCGGCTCTCTGCGTGGCCCCTTACATGGGGGCGCCAACGAGGCGGCGATGGAGCTGATCGAGCGTTTTTCCTCTGCCGACGAAGCCGAGAAAGCACTGCTGGGCATGTTGGAGCGCAAGGAAAAGATCATGGGCTTCGGCCACGCGGTCTACACCGAATCCGACCCGCGCAACGCCATCATCAAAGAGTGGTCCGAAAAACTGGCCGCGGATGTGGGCGACGAGGTTCTGTACCCGGTATCCGTGCGCTGTGAAGAAGTCATGTGGCGCGAGAAGAAGCTGTTCTGCAACGCGGACTTCTTCCACGCTTCCGCCTACCACTTTATGGGTATCCCGACCAAGCTGTTCACCCCGATCTTCGTGATGTCCCGCCTGACCGGCTGGGCCGCGCACGTATTCGAACAGCGCGCCGACAACCGCATCATCCGCCCGAGTGCCGAGTACACCGGTCCGGAACTGCGCAAAGTCGTGCCGATCGCCGAGCGCGGTTAATTCGCTCGCTACCTCGTCATTCCGGCGCAGGCCGGAATCCAGCTGCTCCGGAGGTTCCGACGGCACTGGATCCCGGCCT
>NZ_JACZFR010000062.1 GCF_014904815.1 Microbulbifer taiwanensis | reverse complement strand
AAGAACGATATGATTATCGATCAATTGGTGGAGTGTGAACTCGAAAGTGCCGGGTTGAAGCTGGTCCTCAAAGTTAATGACGACCATTGCGCCCTGACTATAACTGTATTTCTTGAAATTTGGCATATCCCCTCCCATTGATGGCCAAATTTTACCAAAAAAGCTTATTTTTAAGAGTTTTTCTACAGCCTGAACGCCCGCAACAGGGGCGTTGGGCGTCCCGCGGAGGCCCGAAGGGCCGGAGCATACTGCTTGCGTTTGTTAGATTTAGTCGGAACAAATAGCATGGTTGACCATACCAAGCTCGACATTTGCCCAGCAACCACAAGGATTATTGGACTTAGAGCACTGCCCCACGGCAAAAACGTTGCCAGCCTTACTCTCTGAAACCCTACATTCACCCTGGCACTGTGAGCTACTTAGACACGATTTTCCAGCATCTGAATAGTTGACGATGCACATTTCACTACCTGACATGCATACAGGACGAAACTCCCCACCAACCTCGAGGCACTGCTCTGCTGTTACAACTGCATTGAATCTCGCAAGTTGTTCTTGCTTATCTATAGAAAGCATCCACTGCTTCACAGCAAACAACATCAAGATTACTAGAAGAACCGCTGATATAGATTTGGCCATAGAAATCTAACGTAGCCAGCTGGGGCGGCCTGCGCTGTTTATGCGCGCAGCGCCGGAGCGTACAGCCTGGCCTGGTTAAGTGTGCGCACCAATGTGCTCCTTGTTCCAACAGTAACTGACGAAAAGATAGTACCCACCAAACAAAGCATACAGCCACATGTAGGTAAAACCTAGGTGAGAAATGGAGCTATGGCCAAACTCTGAGTAGAGTAGAAAAGTTATAATCGATGCGAAAAAGGTGGCATTTAAAAGCACTTCTGCTAGATAACGAATTACACCGAACCTATACCCAGATCTTGGACACAGAAATGGAAACGGAATCCACACATACTTCTTCACGTGGAACGCATTCATTATCCTAATTATTTCATTCATAACTCTTTCTTGAAACTGGTGACACTTAACGCTGAGCTCAGGGATAAATTACTTTATGCACTATTTTTGCGAAAATGGGAGCGCAGCGACCCGCAAAAATGGTGCATAAAGTAATTTATCCCCTGCAGCGAATTGTTATGCACTTGACGCCTCGTTAACTGCCGCAGTGGCGAGAAATACAAAAACTACCAAGTAAATACAACAGTACGTGAAAAATGTTTTTGGTGAAGTTGATCTGAAAACTACACTACTTCTTGTGGACACATATCCTGATCTTGCGGCCACGACCAACTCAGAAAGCGCTATAGCGCTAAGAGTAGGGGCAGCAAAAATCCCTCTTTCAGTCGTTTCTCGGACAAAATAAGTACACAATAGACCGATAGCTATAAACATTAACATCAATATTTTATTGATCTTGAACTCTGGCACATTTGTCGTTACGCCACTTATTTTAATGCAGTGATCAACTAGGCATGATCGGCACGTAACAATGCCTTCTTGATTCAAATTCAATTTTTTATGGCAGTTTGAACAGTGCATTTTTTTGCATAACAGTTTATTCATTGGCATGGTCATATCTGGGCGTATGGGCATATCTGACCATCTATACCCATATCTAGCCATAGGTGGACAGATATGGCCATACTGTAGCTCCAGGCTGGCATCGACATCTGTACATTCTTCAACCAGACCCTCCACTATGCGATGCCCCAGGCCGAGCGTTATCGCACTCTCGCGACGCATGACCCATAACCCACGCTTTTCCGGTTTTGCTCCAGCGGCCGCCGGACTGTTTAATCAGGCGCCGCATAGCCTGCTCTTCGTAACCGACACATACGGCTACCGGTTCCGCTTTGCGGTAGGTGTTTACGGCTGCCAACGAGGTGCCAGTAGCTGGCTTTTCGCGTTCGTCGATAATCAGTTCCACAGTGGTGAATATCTTTTTCCCGCAGGGGGACTCGCGATAGCACACCGCACACAGCCGCTTGCCAAAGCGCTGCTCGAAACGCCTTGCGCCAAGCTCACCGGGGCGAATGGTTTTGATCACTTTCACTGTCCCCTCCCTGGGATTTGCTTTTATGGGCTTCAATCCTCGAGAACTTCGATGCACATTTAGTATTGTTGGAA
The DNA here is from genome assembly GCF_014904815.1 of Microbulbifer taiwanensis. GTDB lineage: Bacteria > Pseudomonadota > Gammaproteobacteria > Pseudomonadales > Cellvibrionaceae > Microbulbifer > Microbulbifer taiwanensis. Next base: position 3,712 of record NZ_JACZFR010000062.1, on the reverse strand, counting down.
TTGGAAATGTTTATAGCGAATTGCGGAGATGATGTATAGGCGGGTCGGGGAGGCATCCGATATCCCATTGCGGGATATCGGCAAAGAGGGAAGTAACTTTCGGAAGCTCAGTCGGTATCGCCGTTCATGCCCAGTTCCTTGAGCTTGCGGGTCAGGGTGTTGCGACCCCAGCCGAGCAGTTCCGCCGCATCGCGCTTGCGGCCCGCAGTGTGTTTGAGGGCGATCTCGATCAGTGCGCGCTCGAAGGCGGGCACCGCCTCACTGAGGATTTCGCGGCGGCCGGTGGCCAGTGCCTGGTCGGCCCAGAGGCGCAGGGCCTTCTGCCAGTCCTGCGGCGCATCGGCGCTGGCGGTCTGCTGGTGCAGTTCCTGTGGCAGGTCCTCGATCAGCACTTCGCGGCCGGAGGCCATCACCGTGATCCAGCGGCAGGTGTTTTCCAGCTGGCGCACATTGCCGGGCCAGTCTAGGCCGGACAGGTAATTCTCGGTTTCCTTGGGCAGGATTTTCGGCTCCACGCCCAGGTCCTTGGCAGCGCTGTTGAAGAAGTGGCGCACCAGGCGCGGGATATCCTCGCGGCGATCGGCCAGGCGCGGTATATGAATACGAATAACGTTGAGGCGGTGGAAGAGATCCTCGCGGAACTTGTGTTGCTCCACCAGTCTCTCCAGGTCCTGGTGCGTGGCGGCGATGATACGCACATCCACCTTGACCGGCGTGTGGCCTCCCACGCGATAGAATTCGCCGTCGGCGAGTACGCGCAGCAGGCGCGTCTGAGTTTCCGCCGGCATATCACCTATCTCGTCCAGGAACAGGGTGCCGCCGTCGGCCTGTTCGAAGCGGCCGGCGCGCTGGGAGCTGGCGCCGGTGAAGGCGCCCTTCTCGTGGCCGAAGAGTTCCGACTCCATCAGGTCCTTGGGGATAGCGGCCATATTCAGGGCGATAAAGGGTTTGCTCTTGCGCGGGCTGTGGTTGTGCAGCGCCTGCGCCACCAGCTCCTTGCCGGTGCCGGATTCGCCGTTGATCAATACCGTGATATTCGAGTGGGACAGGCGGCCGATCGCGCGGAACACCTCCTGCATCGCCGGCGCCTCGCCGATGATCTCCTTGCTGCCGGCAATATTTTCCAACTCTATCCCGCTTTCCTGTTGCTGCTCGCTGGCGTGGGCCAGGGCGCGGCGGGTGACGGCCACCGCCTCGTCGACATCGAAGGGTTTGGGCAGGTATTCGAAGGCGCCGCCCTGGTAGGCGGCCACGGCGCTGTCCAGGTCCGAGTGGGCGGTCATGATGATAATCGGCAGGGCGGGGCGCTCGGCCCGGAAGCGCTGCAGCAGTTTGAAACCGTCGGAACCGGGCATGCGGATATCGCTGATCACTACGTCGGGGGAGTCGCTGTAGAAATCGTCCAGGGCGCGGTCGCCGCTCTCGTAGCACTTGGTTTCTATGCCCTCGCGGGACAGCGCGCGCTCCAGTACCCAGCGGATCGATCGGTCGTCGTCAATAATCCAAACGCGATTGCTCATGCTCTAGGTTCCCGTAAACAGTTATTCGTTAGAGAGCGGCAGGTAGATCTGGAACACGCTCTGGCCCGGGCGGCTGTCGCATTTGATCAGGCCCCGGTGCTGATTGATGATGTTCTGCGAGATTGACAGCCCCAGGCCCGAGCCCTCGGCGCGCCCGGAAATCATCGGGTAGAAGATGCGCTCGCGGATGTCTTCGGGAATACCCGGGCCGTTGTCCTCTATCTCTATGCGGCACACCAGCGGGCAGTGGCGCCGGCCAATGGTGAACTGACGCTGTACGCGGGTGCGCAGAATAATTTCTCCGCTGGCAAGGCCGATACTCTCGTCGACGGCCTGCATGGCGTTGCGGGCGATATTCAACAGTGCCTGGATCAGTTGCTCGCTGTCGCCCGGGATGTCCGGTATCGAGGGGTCGTAGTCGCGGCGGATTCGCAGTTCGCCGCTGCACTCGGCATCGATCAGTTGTGCAACCCGCTCTAGAATCTCGTGCACGTTGGTGGGTTGCAGCTGTACCGGTACCCGGGGGCCCAGCAATCGGTCGACCAGGTTCCGCAGCCGGTCGGCCTCGTCAATGATGATCTGGGTGTACTCGGCCAACTCCTCGTCCGGCAGCTCCCGCTGCAGCAGCTGCGCCGCGCCGCGGATACCGCCGAGAGGGTTTTTCACCTCGTGGGCCATGCCGCGCACCAGGTTGCGCGTGGTCTCCTGGGCGCTGATCAGCGCGTCCTCGCGGGCGATGCGCAGCAGGCGGTCCATGGACTGCACTTCCAGCAGCAGCAAGCCCAGTTCCGGCACCGGGCTCACCGAGTAGTCCACAGTGCGCGTCTCCAGGTTGTGCAGTCGCCAGCTGGCGCGGCGCACCGTGTACTTCTCGCCCGTGGACAGGGCGCTGCGCATTGCCTTCTGTGCAGCGGCGGATTCGCGCACCACCTCCTCCAGCGGCTGGCCACTGACGCGCGCGCTGGAGGCGGCGAGCAGGTCCTCAGCGGCGGAGTTGAGGTAGCAGAGCAGCAGGCTGTCATCCAGCACCAGCACCGCAGAGTTGAGGTTGTCCAGCAGCTGGCGCAACTGGCGGTCGTTGAGCATGCAGTAGTTTCCGGTTCAATCGAGTGCATGGCGCGGACCGCGGCCCGCGCCTGCAAACTTCGGCCAACAGGCCGTTGTTTTTAGTCAGTGCAAGAAGCAAACCAAAATGGCGCACCAGTGAACTGGCGGCGCCCGCAGCCGGCTTTTGCCCGACCCGTGAACGGGCACAGCGCCCTGCGGGAGCGCGCGAGGCTCCAGCCGGGGGCGGTCGCGGGCAGGCGCACCCCTGAGCGCACCATTATGGTGCGCTGATCAAAAAAACACCAGCCTGTTGTTCGCGAGCGAGGAGAGGAGGCGGGAGAAGCTGGGCCGGACAGGGCCGGCCCCGCATCAGTTGTTCGGCTGGGCCCGCGGCAGGCCGGGGGCCACCGGCGCCTTGGGTGCCTGCTGGGACTGGGGCGCGGCGATATCCGGCAGTGTGCCGCCGGGGCGTTTGACGAAGATGGTGATGACCTGGGATTGCGCCAGCACAGCGCCGCGCGCATCGACGAGTACCGCCTGCACGCTGTGGCTGCCGCGCTCCAGGGCGGAGATATCCAGGCTGGATCCGGCGGAGCCACCGCGCCAGGGCTGGCCGTCGACCACCGCGAAGAACTGCGAGCCCTCCGGGTATTGCGGGACGACATTCACCTGCAGGGCGATAAAGCGCTGGCCCGGCGGAATGGTCGCGCCGTCCAGCGGGCTGACGATGGCGATATCCACCGGGCCCGTATAACCCTCATCTTCTTCGCGCGGCGGGGCCTGGTCTTTCGGCGACAGCTTGCGCACCGGCAGCGGCTTGCGCACCGCCGGCTGCACATTGGTGGGCCCTATCTCGACCTTTTCCACCTTGCCGCCCGACGGCGCTGTGTCGCTGAAGACGACGCGCCCATCCGGGCCAACGCTCTTGTAGATGACGTTGCCGCCCTGGGGCTCGTCGGTGCCGTCGCCGCCGGCGATGGCGAGCAGGGGGGCCAGGGTCAGTGCCAGCAGCAGGGGTTTTCTTTCCATAGCGAGTTTGATCGCGGCCACCGGCCGCTCCTACAGAGGGTTGTACGCAGCGAGAACCTATCAATAAAGCTAGTGTACCCGCAATAAAAAAGCCCGCACCAGAGTGGTGCGGGCTT
>NZ_JACZFR010000061.1 GCF_014904815.1 Microbulbifer taiwanensis | reverse complement strand
TCATAAAATAAACTTGTGCTCCCCAAAAAAAAAAGCCCCCCCCCGGGGGGGTGCGATCTTTTTGCAACAGTGTGAAGCCGTGAGACTTACACGGAAGCGCCTGCGGCGCTTACACCGAGTAGTACATATCGAACTCGACCGGGTGCGTGGTCATCGCCAGGCGCTCGACTTCCTCGCGCTTCAGCTCGATATAGGCGTCGATGGCGTCGTCGGAGAATACGCCGCCCTCGGTCAGGAAGGCGCGGTCCTGATCCAGTGCGTCCAGGGCCATCTCCAGGCTGGAGGCAACGGTCGGGTACTCGGCCAGCTCTTCCGCCGGCAGGTCGTACAGATCCTTGTCCGCCGGGTCGCCGGGGTGGATCTTGTTCTTGATACCGTCCAGGCCGGCCATCAGCATGGCCGCGAACACCAGGTAGGGGTTGGCGGTCGGATCCGGGAAGCGCGCTTCGATGCGCTTGCCTTTCGGGCTCGGCACATAGGGGATGCGGATGGACGCGGAGCGGTTGCGCGCGGAGTAAGCCAGGATCACCGGTGCCTCGAAGCCCGGTACCAGGCGCTTGTAGGAGTTGGTGGAGGCGTTGGCGAAGGCGTTCAGGGCGCGCGCGTGCTTGATGATGCCGCCGACGTAGTAGAGGGCGGTTTCGGACAGGCCCGCGTAGGCGTCGCCGGCAAACTGGTTCACGCCGTCCTTGCTGAAGGACATGTGGATGTGCATGCCGGAGCCGTTGTCACCCACCAGCGGCTTGGGCATGAAGGTGGCAGTCTTACCGTAGGCGTGGGCCACATTGTGCACGGCGTACTTGAGGATCTGCACCTCGTCCGCTTTCTTGGTCAGGGTGTTGGCGCCGACGCCGATTTCACACTGGCCGGCGGTGCCCACTTCGTGGTGGTGCACTTCCACGCGCAGTCCCATCTGCTCCATGGCGGAACACATGGCGGCGCGCACGTCGTGCAATGAGTCGACCGGCGGAACCGGGAAGTAGCCGCCTTTCACGCCCGGGCGGTGACCGATATTGCCTTCGGCAAAGCTGGCACCGGAGGACCAGGCGGCCTCTTCGGAGTTGATCTTGTAGAAGGCGCCGCCCATCTCGGCACCCCAGGTGATGTCGTCGAAGACGAAGAATTCGGGCTCCGGGCCAAACAGGGCGGTGTCGCCCAGGCCGGTGGACTTCAGGTACTCCTCGGCGCGCAGCGCGATGGAGCGCGGGTCGCGCTCGTAGCCCTGGCCGGTGGACGGCTCGACGATGTTACAGCGCACGATCACGGTGGCCTCGTCGGTGAAGGGGTCGAGGAAGGAGCTCTCGTCGTCCGGCATCAGGATCATGTCGGATTCGTTGATGCCCTTCCAGCCGGCGATGGAGGAGCCGTCGAACATCTTGCCCTCTTCGAAGAACTCGCCGTCAACTTCCGACGTCGGAATGGATACGTGCTGTTCTTTACCCTTGGAATCGGTGAAGCGCAGGTCTACCCACTTGGCTTCAGCCTCTTTGATCAAACCGAGCGTTTTTGCTGACATTGGAATCCTCCAGGTCTTGAAAAGTAATTTGTCGCTACAACCCTTCTGTAGCATCTAGTGAAGCAAGGAGTGTGCCAAATTGGGGCAACGCCGTCGGAGCTGCAATTGCGCCGTGCGCATACCGTCGCGCGCGGCCAACCGGGGCAGAATAGAGGCAAAGTGGCCGCCCGGCCACAGGTTGTCGCACCAAAATGACGCACATTGTGGCGCAGGCGCACCAGAGATGTGCATGACCAACTTTTCGCCAGCTAGTTTATAATGCCGCACCTCAATCCCACAGGCGGTACCCCACGGAATCCCATGCACTTCGTCGTCAAGTTTTTCCCCGAGATCACCATCAAGAGCAACCCGGTGCGCAAGCGCATGTCGCGCCAGCTCAAGGACAACCTGCAGCGCCTGCTGAAGCAGCTGGATGACCGCATCCAGGTGCGCAAGGACTGGGAGAAGATCGACGTGATAGCGCCGGATGCGGTGGCGCATCTGGGCGAGCGCATCGAGGAGGTGCTGACCCACACGCCGGGCATCGCCAACTTCTCCCGCGTGCAGCAGTTCCCCCTCGGCGACCTGCAGGATATCTACGAGAAGACCCTGGGTGTCTGGGGCGAGGCCCTGGCCGGCAAGACCTTCTGCGTGCGCGTGAAACGTACCGGTGACCACGACTTCAAGTCCCTGGACGTGGAGCAGTATGTGGGCGGCGGCCTGAATCAGAATACCGATGCCGCCGGCGTCAAGCTGAAGAACCCGGATATCACCGTGAAGCTGGAAATACGCCACGACAAGCTGAATGTGGTGGAACAGCTGACCCAGGGCCTCGGCGGCTTCCCGCTCGGCACCCAGGACCCGGTACTGTCGCTGGTGTCCGGCGGCTTCGACTCCACCGTGGCCAGCTACCTGACCATCAAGCGCGGCATCCGCACCCACTTCCTGTTCTTCAACCTGGGCGGGCGCCAGCACGAGCTGGGCGTCAAGGAAGTGGCCTTCTACCTGTGGAACAAGTACGGCGCCTCCCACCGGGTGCGCTTCGTCACGGTGCCCTTCGACGAGGTGGTGGCGGAGATACTGGAACAGGTCGACGACTCCTATATGGGCGTGATCCTCAAGCGCATGATGCTGCGCGCCGGCTCGGTGATCGCGAAGGAGCTGGATGTGGACGCACTGGTGACCGGCGAGGCCATCGCCCAGGTGTCCAGCCAGACCCTGAAAAACCTGTCGGTGATCGACAGCGTCACCGACACCCTGGTGCTGCGCCCGCTGATCACCAGCGACAAGACCGACATCATCCGCACCTCGCGCGAGATAGGCACCGAGGAGTTCGCCGCGAACATGCCCGAGTACTGCGGCGTAATCTCGGTGAAGCCCACCACCCGCGCGAAAATGGAAAAAGTGGAGAACGAGGAAAACCGCTTCGACTTTACGGTACTCGACCGCGCCATCGGCAATCGCGCCATGCAGAATATCGACGAGGTGATGGAGGATGTGCGCGGCGAGATTCCCGACGTGGAGGTGGTCGCCGAGCCCCACGGCCAGGTGGTCATCGATATCCGCCACCCGGACGAGGAGGAGCTGGATCCGCTGGAGCTGCCCGGCACCGACGTGGAGACTATCCCCTTCTACCGCCTCAGCAACGCCTTCCGCAAGCTGGACGGGGACCGCAGCTACCTGCTCTACTGCAAGCGCGGTGTCATGAGCAAATTGCACGCGTCGCACCTGCTGGATGAGGGCTATCGCAATGTGGGCGTCTTCAGACCCGAGGAACCACACGCGGGCAAATAGCTCCAGGAAAACGGTACGGGCCAACTTTACCCCGCAGGTAATATCGGCCTGTACCGACACAGCCCCGTCTTTCCCCCTGCCTTCCATCCCCGTCGCAACAGCGCCAGAAATTACCCGCCGGGTAATATAATTTTTTACCCGACATTTCGGATCTGACGGTCAAAAACAGGGGTTTTATTACCTCCAAGATAAAATTTTTTCCCCGTTGACGGGAAATCAAAAAATAATCCGGTGCGCTGCTGTTTTTTGAATTTCCCTATGCTAATAATTTCTCCCGAACAACGGCGGAACCCGTTTCGCCGCGCGCAAAAATTCCAATAAAAACCCAATAAATATAATTACGGGAGAAAGCGATGTTCCGGATTGAGAAACTGCCGCTGGCAATCCGCCTGCTCAGCCTGCCCATAGCCACTGCCACCGCCCTGCCCACGCTCGCACAGGACGCCGGGAACCACCGCGAACTCGAGGAAGTGGTGGTCACCGCGCAGAAGCGCGAACAGAACCTGCAGGACGTGCCCGTCGCGGTAACCGCGGTCAGCGGCGAGCAGCTGCAGGAAGCGGTAATCAAGGATATTTTCGACCTGCAGACCAACACCCCCGGCCTGGTGGCGGGGCAGAACCAGACCAACACCACCTCCAATTTCGCCATTCGCGGCATAGGCACCTCCGGGCAGAACTTCGGTCTCGAGTCCTCCGTGGGCCTCTACGTCGACGGCATCTACCGCTCCCGTCCCAGCTCGATGATCAACGAGCTGGTGGATATGCAGGCGGTGGAAGTGCTGCGCGGCCCCCAGGGCACCCTGTTCGGCAAGAACACCCCGGCCGGCGCCATACAGTTTCGCACCAGGGCGCCCGGCCACGACACCGACGGTTTCGTATCGGTGACCGCCGGCAACTACGGCCTGCTCAATACCGCCGCCGCGGCCAACCTGTCGCTGGTCCCGGATGTGCTGGCGCTGCGCGCCACCGGATTCAGCGGCCAGCGCGACGGCTATGTGGACGCATCGGTCGACGGCGAGACGAAGGACGTCAACAATCGCGACCGCTGGGGCGCGCGCCTGCAGGCGCTTTACACCCCCAGCGACCAACTGTCCGCGCGCCTGATCGTCGACAAATCCGAAATCGACGAGATCTGCTGTGCGGCGCTGACGGTGGTGGACAGCCTGCAGAACGATGCCGGCACACCCGGTCCCTCGGCGATATTGCAGGGTCTCGGCGGCACTGTGTTTGGCGGCGACCAGTTCGAGGACTACGAGACGGCGCTGAATATACTGCCGGTATCCCGCGGCGAGGACAGCGGCGTCTCCCTGGAGGTGAACTGGGAGTTTGCCGAGCGCTGGACCCTGACCTCGGTCACCGCCAGCCGCGACTACAGCTCCTACGACATCATCGACAGCGACTTCGGCGATGTGAATATCATCTCCACGGTCAATGATTCCGAGCAGAGCGCCTTCTCACAGGAACTGCGCCTGACCTTTGCCGGCGAGCGCAGCAACGCGGTGCTGGGCGCCTACTACTTCGACCAGGAGGTGGCGCTCGACTACCAGGTGGCCAACCACGGGCGCGTCAACGACTTCCTGGTCCCGGCCCTGGGTCTCGGCGGCCTGATCGACGGTATCAACGCCTTCGCCGGGCTGACCGGTGTGGCCGCCGCCGATCCCTATATCGAGGGCTACAGGGCCCCGCACCACGCGGAGCAGGAACACCAGAGCTGGGCCCTGTTCGGCCAGTTCGACTACAGCCTCAGCGACGCCCTGACCCTGACCCTGGGCCTGCGCTACACGGAGGAAGAGAAGTCGCTGCTGACCGCCTTCTCCGAGTGGGACAACGACCAGCCGTGGGAATGGCAGGGCGCGCCACCCAGCATAGACGCCCTGTTCAATGCCTCGGGAAGCGGCTACCTGCAGCAGATGGGCGCCGCCGCGGCCATCAACGACATCCCCACCCTGCTGACGCTGGCCGGCGACCCGGATGTGCAGGCCGCCTTCGCGCCCTTCGGCCAGCGCGGCTGGGGCAACTGGCTGTTCGCCGCCAACTCGCCGCGCCAGGACATAGACGCCGACATCACCGACGGCCAGGTAACCGGAACGGTCAAGCTGAGCTACGCGCTGTCGGCGGACTCGCTGATCTACACCTCCTACGGCAGTGGCTACAAGTCGGGCGGCACCAACACCGACCGCATCGCCATCGGCTTCGACCCGCTGTTCGACGCCGAGAACTCCAGCGCCTTTGAAGTGGGCATCAAGTCCGACTTCCCCGAGCAGGCACTGCGCCTGAACCTGGCCCTGCACCACACGGTGCTGGACAACTACCAGGCCAACGCCTTCACCGGCGACGGTTTCAACCTGCAGAACGCCGGCGAACTGCAGTCCACCGGCGCCGAGGCGGAAGTCTTCTGGGCGCCGATGGACAACACCACCGTGACCGCTGCCTACGCCTACACCGACGCCACCTTCAAGGAGTTCAGCAAGGGCAACTGCTGGGTAGCCACCCCCTGGCACACGGGCGTAGCGGATCCGGGCCAGACAGATCCCAATGTCAGCGTCTGCGACCGCACCGGCGACCCCCTGGCCAATACGCCCAGACACTTCCTGACCCTGGGCCTGCGCCGCGACTTCGCCCTGACGGCCGGTATCGACGGCCATATCTACGGCGAGTACAGCTACAGGTCCGACGCCATGACCTCCAACGTCAACGACCCGCTGATGGAGCAGGAGGCCTTCGGCCTGCTGAACCTGCGCGCCGCGCTGCAGTTCGCCGACTACGACGCCGACCTGACCCTGTGGGGCCGCAACGTCACCGACGAGCGCTACCGCCGGGTCAACTTCGACGCGGTGATCCAGACGGGCACGGTGATGGCCTACCCGGGCGAGCCGCGCAGCTACGGCCTGAGCCTGAACAAGCGTTTTTAAAGATCTCCCAGGAAACAGTTCCTCGCAGGTAATGTTGCTCCACTTACGGGACCGCTCGGCGGTCCCTTTTTTATCGGGCTTTGCAGGCCCTTGCTTTAGGGGAAATCCCATGGGCCCAACCAACACCTTCGCGCTGCTGCTGGGGCTGCTGGTTTTCACGGAGGCCGTCGCCGCGACAGAGCTCCGCCACACGGCGCCAGACACGGTTTCCGACGGCTGGCAACAGGTATTTGCATCCGCCCCGGATCCGACCCGGGGACCGGAAATGCCGGCGGCCGACGACCTGGAGGGCTGGGGAAAAATCCAGTCCCAGGTGGAAAGCACCCTGGTCGCGGCGGGCGACAGGGCGGTGGACAGGTACCGGGTTGCGGTGGAGCGGCGCACACTCGGCGGCGTGCCAGTGGCCGATATCAGGCCGCGAGGCTGGAAAGACGACGGGCGGCTGCTGGTTTACACCCACGGCGGCGCCTACACCTTCTACAGCAGCCGCAGCGCCATGCCGAGCAGCGCGCTGGTGGCCGCCAGCACCGGGCTGCGGGTGATCTCCATCGACTATACGCTCGCGCCCCACGCCAGATGGCGGCAGGTCACCGACCAGGTGCTGGCGGTGTTCAGGGCACTGAACGCCGAGGACCACCCGATGGAGCGCGTCGCGATCTACGGCGATTCCGCCGGCGGCGCCCTGGCCGCGGGCGCGGTGCTGAAAATGCGCGACCGCGGCCTGGACATGCCCGCCGCCGTGGTGCTCTGGTCGCCCTGGGCGGACATCTCCGAGACCGGCGATACCTACGCCACCCTGAAAGATGTGGAACCGCGCTACACTTACGCGCGGCTGCTGGGTCCCGCCGCCGCGGCCTATGCGGACCCTGCGGAGCAGAAGCATCCCTATGTGTCACCGGTATACGGGGACTTCTCCCGCGGCTTCCCGCCCACCCTGATCCAGGGCGGCACCCGGGAGATCTTCCTGAGTAACTTTGTGCGCCTGTACCAGGCGCTCGACGGCGCCGGGCAGGAGGTACAGCTGGATATCTACGAGGGCATGCCGCACGTGTTCCAGCCGACACTGCCGGATTCTCCGGAGAGCCGTCGGGCGCTGGGGAAAATGCAGGCATTTCTCGACCGCCACCTGGACACGGGCTAAACCACTGCCCCCCTTTTGCCGTCAGACAGGACAGCCCTGGAGCCCGGGCAGGTGCTCCCGGCTGGACTCGTAGGAAATGATTCCTAACAGGTGATATTGCTGGACCTGAGGGGCTGCCGGGCCCCGCTTTCCTATGCATTTTTCCCGCTTCTTCCGCACATCGGGCGCGGCGGCCAGTTTTTGATCAACTTTTATTCGATTCCCGCTCCCATTTGTCACGCTTCGCCTCTATAATCGCCGCCTTTGGCCGGACCCCCGCTGTAAAACAGCCCCGCCCCACCCATTTCACGCGTTATGCCCAGAGGCCCCCAGTGATAGAGAAGTTGCGCAATATTGCGATCATTGCCCACGTTGACCACGGCAAGACCACCCTGGTGGACAAGTTGCTGTCCCAGTCCGGAACCCTGGACCGCCGCGACGAGGGCGCCGAGCGGGTCATGGATTCCAACGACCAGGAGCGTGAGCGCGGCATCACCATCCTGGCCAAGAACACCGCCATCCGCTGGAACGACTACCGCATCAATATCGTCGACACCCCCGGGCACGCCGACTTCGGCGGCGAAGTGGAGCGGGTGCTGTCCATGGTGGACTCGGTGCTGCTGCTGGTGGACGCGGTGGACGGCCCCATGCCGCAGACTCGCTTCGTAACCCAGAAGGCCTTCGAGCAGGGCCTGAACCCGATCGTCGTGATCAACAAGATCGACCGCCCCGGCGCGCGCCCGGACTGGGTGATGGACCAGGTGTTCGACCTGTTCGACAGCCTCGGCGCCACCGACGAGCAGCTGGACTTCCCGGTGATCTACGCCTCGGCCCTGAACGGCATCGCCGGCCTGGACGACACCGACATGGCGGACGACATGACGCCGCTGTTCCAGATGATCGTCGACAAGGTGGAGCCGCCCAAGGTGGACCAGAGCGGTCCCTTCCAGATGCAGATCTCCGCCCTGGACTACAACAGCTACGTCGGCGTGATCGGCGTCGGCCGCATCACCCGCGGTACCCTCAAGCCCAACCAGCAGGTGGTGGTACTGGACCGCGACGAGAAATCGCGCAAGGCCAAGGTACTGCAGGTGATGGGCTACCTGGGCCTGGAGCGGATGGAAGTGGAACAGGCCAGCGCCGGCGATATCGTCTGCATCACCGGTGTCGGCGAGCTGAACATCTCCGATACCCTGTGCGACCCGGAAAAGCCGGAGGCACTGCCAGCCCTGTCCGTGGACGAGCCCACCGTGAGCATGACCTTCCAGGTCAACGACTCCCCCTTTGCCGGCCAGGACGGCAAGTTCGTGACCTCGCGCAATATCAAGGAGCGCCTCGACCAGGAGCTGATCCACAATGTGGCACTGCGCGTCGAGCAGGGAGATTCTCCGGATAAATTCAAGGTTTCCGGGCGCGGCGAGCTGCATCTGTCCGTTTTGATCGAAACCATGCGTCGGGAAGGTTTCGAGCTGGGCGTATCCCGCCCGGAAGTGGTGCAGAAGGAAGTCGACGGCGAGATTCACGAGCCCTACGAGGAAGTGGTGATCGACGTCGAGGACCAGCACCAGGGTTCGGTGATGGAAGAGCTGGGCCTGCGCAAGGCCGACCTGACCAATATGGAGCCGGACGGCAAGGGCCGCGTGCGCCTGACGTTTATCGTGCCGTCCCGCGGCATGATCGGCTTCCGCTCCCAGTTCCTGACCATGACCAGCGGCTCCGGCATCATGACCAGCATCTTCGACCACTACGGCCCGGTGAAAATGGGCGACGTGGCCAAGCGCAACAACGGCGTACTGGTCAGCATGGTCAACGGCAAGACCCTGGCCTACGCCCTCTACGCGCTGCAGGACCGCGGCCGCCTCTTCCTGGGCCACGGCGAGGATATCTACGAGGGCCAGGTAGTGGGCATTCACTCGCGCAACAACGACCTGGTGGTAAACCCCACCAAGGCCAAGCAGCTGACCAACGTCCGCGCCGCCGGCACCGACGAGGCCCTGACCCTGACGCCGCCGATCCGCCACACCCTGGAGCAGGCGCTGGAGTTTATCGAGGACGACGAGCTGGTTGAGGTGACCCCGAACCACATCCGCCTGCGCAAGAAAGTCCTGCAGGAGAATATGCGCAAGCGCGCGAAGAAGTAGTGGTGAGTGGTTGGCGGTGAGTGATCGCTGCGACAAGCTGCGCGACGCTCAAATTACCCACCAGCTGCACACTTCGGAAAACGGGCCCATCGGGCCCGTTTTTTTGTTTGAGCTCTCCCTCAGTTCGTCATACCGGCGCAGGCCGGTATCCAGATCGCGGTGGCACCTGGTTTCCGGCCTGCGCCGGAATGACGACAGTAGGGTGCTGAGGCGAACCTTGTGTCCGCCCGCTCCGGGACCGCCGAGCGCCAATCGGGCAGGCGGCACCAGGGATTCAGCGCCTGCCAAACGGCCGCGGCCGAACCCAAAACCAGCTGGTCACCACCAGTGCCCCGAACGCCGTGTAGCAGACCACAAACACCCAGTCCGGCAGCCGGTAGTACAAAATGCTTTCCAGCCAGTGGGATATAAAGGAACCGGAGTAAACCTCGTCACCCGCGCGCTCGCGCAGCGCCATCTCCCAGATGGTGAGAGGGCAGATAACACTGAGCCACGACTGCACCACTACCACGCCTATGGCAGTGAGATGCAGCAGGCGAAACCAGGGGTTGCGCACCCAGGACCAGGCGCGCAGCCCGCCGAGCAGGATAAGCGCAAGACCGAGGATAACGAAGGCGACGAAGAGCACGTGGGTGCAAAGGATCGCGTCCGCCGCGAAGAGATAGAATCTGGACGCTTCCATGGTGTACCTAATTCACCTGATACCCAGTTCTGCCGGGCCGCAGCCCTAGCACACTCGACGGGAACCGGCTGGTGGTCGCCCCCAATTATTGATTGATCCCGGTCCCTTCGGTCTCGCCAACCGGGTTGTACCTGGGAGACATCGACAAGCCTGGCCGCTCATCATCCCAAATCATGTTCGCAACTTTCCAGGACTGGCCATCATTGTAAAGCTGGATACTATTAATACCGCGCTTGAGGAATTTTTCCTTATCGCCGTCGCCCCATGCCTCGTAAGTGCTGAATGCATGAGCGATATTTCCAAACACTTCGATGATGTTGTTTATTTCCTGCTCATAGAAGGCTCTTCCGTCCATAAGCTTTTGAAAGTTAGCCGGATAGTCCTGGATGCTCATCACCAAAGCTTGCGGATTACCGTTTGCATCGATCGAAGTACGTATCATTTTTGCGTAGGGGGTGAATAACGCAGACAGCCTTTTCCAGTCCCGCTCGAACCCTTCAGGCCCTGACACGAGGTCATACAGTTCACCCAGTAATTTTTGAATTTCTTCCACAGCCTGCATGAATCTCTCCCTGTAAGACCTTCCATTGATATTGCGGCTTAAAGGGCCATCATTTCACGGCCCGTATCCCACGGAGAAAATGTACGCCCGCATGTCGTCAAATTCAATAAACGTCAAACCTCGATCCAAAGTCGCACAGTCGTGCCGCTCCTGCTGATGCTGACGATCAAGCGCCAAAGAAACGCTTCTCCACCCGCCGCCAGTCCCCCAGCGCCGTCGGCGTGTGCAGGCACACCGTCAGCTTGTCGAAATCCCCCGCCTGCGCGTGCAGCACCTCCAGCGCCTGGTGCGCGGCAATGGTGTGGGGGAAGCGGTTGGTGCCGGCGCCGAGGGCCGGGAACAGCAGCCTCTTCAGTCCTTTCTGCCGCGCCAGGGCCAGTGCGCTCTCGTAGCAGCGCCGCAGCTGCACCAGCGACTGGGCACCCCACTGGTCGCCGCTACTCCACTGGGGTGTCACCGTGTGCAATAGAAATTTTACCGGCAGGCCGTAGGCGCGGGTGATCCTGGCCTCGCCCACGGCGCACTCGGGTTGCAGGTCACAGGCCGCCGCCAGGGCCGCGCCGCCGCGTTCGTAGACCTGGGCCGACAGGCCGCGTCCGCAGATCAGGTGTTTGTGCGCCGGGCACACCAGTGCGTCGCCGCGCAGGGCCAGGATATCCCCGCAAGTCAGTTCGATTTTTGCCACGGTTTCTCAATTTCGCGCTTTTGGTTACTGATACTGTAGCGCGGCACTTTGGTGCCGCCCCGAATCACAATATACTGACTGCCCCTCCATGTCTGCGCGCCCCACCCATGGCAACTGCGGCAGGAGACAGCCCACAGGGTTAGAAGAAAAATGAAACCGCGCCCGGTGCGCGGCTCCGGGTCGGTTGGAAGTAGTGACCCGCACTATTTACAGGGACCCCCATGAACTCAGGGTACAACAACCAGAACCTGGCTTTTCGCGACCCGCTCGAAGAGGCGCGCCAGATAGAGCTGCGCCGGCGCATCCAGGCCTCGGCCTATATGCTGATCTTCTCCATGGCCATCACCGGCGCCATGGCGGTCATCGCCCTGACCGGCGGCGACCTGTGGCAGGCCACCACCCTGTTCGGCGTGGCGGTGCTGATTCTCGGCGCCTATATCACCGTCAACCTGGTGGGTCCGAGCAGGAAGACGCCGCTGCTGGTCGGCACCCTGCTGCTGGTGCTCTATTTCTACCTGCTGCTATCCGGCGGTGTAAACAATACCGGCCTGATGTGGGCGGTGATGCTGGTGCCGGGCTTTATCAACCTCTACGGCTACAAGGGCGGCACCGCCGCGCTGCTGGGTATAGGCGGCGCCACCACACTGGTGCTCTTCTACCCGGACTTCCCGGGCCTCACCGCCGAGTACGACACCGCCTACCGCGCGCGCTTTATCGCCGTGTTTGGCGCCCTGACCGCACTCACCGCGCTGCTGGACAGCAGCCGTCACCAGACCCAGAAGCTGCTGCACCGGCTCACCCAGGAGCTGGAGGACCGCGCCTCCACCGACGCGCTGACCGGACTGGCCAACCGCCGCGAGGCCTACCGCGCCATGAACGAGCTGGAGCGGCGCAACCGCCACCTGACCGGTCGCTACGCGGTGCTGATCGGCGACCTGGACAACTTCAAGACCATCAACGACACCTACGGACACGCCTTTGGCGACCGGGTTTTGCAGGACGTGGCCGAGACGCTGCGGGACAACACCCGCGCCGACGATATAGTGGCGCGCTGGGGCGGTGAGGAGTTCCTGGTACTGCTGCCGAATACCGACCTGCAGGGCGGCGGCATACTGGCGGAGAAGCTGCGCGACCGGGTGGAAGCCCTGAGCCAGAAGTACGATCCGCCGGTGACCATCTCCATCAGCTTCGGCGTCGCCGAGGGTGACCCCGCCAGCGCCACCCACGGCCAACTGCTGGCCGAGGCGGATGCGCGCATGTACCGCGCCAAGGACGGCGGGCGCAACCAGGTGGTGGCAGTCTAGCGAGCGCCTGCGGAAGCCGCCCGCTGCACGGCGGACGCAATTGGCATCACATTCGACCAGCTCTCCGCCGCCCCGCGGTTAAAATGCCTGCCAGCCCACCAACAAAAACAACGGGGCGGCCCCATGCAAAGTCACCCGGCGGAAACCGCCGCCGTATCACCAAACCGCTGGCTCGAACACTGCGCAGCGCGCCTGTCGGGTCTCAGTGCGCTGATCACCCCGCGCCATTGTCTCTACGCACTGCTCTATGGCCTGGTGATTGCCGGCGCCTTGCTGCGCGTCGATTACATAGTGCAATTCAACCCACTGGATCATATCTGGAGCGATCCGCAACGCCACTGGGAACAGGGCACAGACACTTTGCGCAGCGATCCCATGGCGCTGACCGACCCGGTGCTCTACCAGCTCTATATCGGCGCGCTGGGCAAGCTCACCCTGATGAACCCGCTGCTGGTCGCCTTCTACACCTCCCTGTTGTCCCTGTGCACCCCCTGGATCTGGTACCGCTTCCTGCGCGAGTTACAGCCGGGCAGGCTGGTTGCACTGGGCGGCTGGGCAGCGCTGTCGCTGCTGCCCTCCTGGATCGCCATCTACGGCTATTTCATGCAGGAGACACTACTGCTGCCGCTGCTCGGCGCCGCCCTCTACGCCAGCTGGCGCTGCCGGCGCAAGCGGACGCTGGGCAGTTTCCTGCTGATGGCCTTTCTGTGGGCCCTGGCCGGGCTGACCCGCGGCATAGCGATTCCTCTGGCGGCGGTGACCTGCAGCTGGCTGTGGCTGGAACAGGAAGACAAACTGCGCAAGGCCGTCTATTCGGCGCTGATACTGACGCTGATACTGGGGCCTCTGGCCGTGCGCAGTTACCAGCAGATGCAGCTCCTGGCCCCGCACGGCATCGGCAAGCTGGTATCCATCTACACGCGTTCCGGCAAGCAGAGAATCAACATCAGCTACGAGCGCGACGGCGCCCGCTGGAGCTACTGGTTCGCCTCCCCGGCCACCGGCGAGCGCCCCCTGGCACCGCTGTCCGACTGGACCACGGCGCGGCGCGGTACCGCGGAAGTGCATATCGACCTGGATCGCGGCGGGGAAGACTGGCACAGGGCGAAACTGGATTACCCGATGACGGTTTCCAACTACCTGTGGATCACCCGGGAAAACCTGGTCTACCTTTTCTTCGGCGCCTCCTGGCCCGACAACAACGGCGAGCGGGCGCTGCACAGGGCCAATATCCATATGCGCTGGATCTGGGCGCCGCTGGCGCTGTTGCTGATCGCCGCCACGGCGATCTACTGGCGCAGGCTGGGCGGCAGGAGGCTGCTGCCGGTGCTGCTGCTGGTGTGGGTACTGGTGCAGGGACTGCTGCCGATCGCCGTCAACGAGGGGCGTTATCGCAAGCCCGGCGAGGGATTGCTGCTGGCCTGTTCGGCATTGCTGCTCGGCACATTGCCAGCAAACGCCCGCAAACGGCGCGAGCACGGTGGGCCCCGGAACCATGATTGAGTGGCTGTTGCAACTGCGCTTTGTGCGCTTTGCCGCTGTGGGGGCGGCGGCGACCCTGGTGCAATTCCTGTTGCTGGCGTCGCTGGTCGAAATATTATCGACGCAGGCGGTCATCGCCTCTGCGGCGTCCTACCTGACGTCGGCCGGCATCAACTACTGGCTCAACTACCGATTCACCTTTTCCAGCAATATCAGCCATTGGCGCACGCTGCCAAAGTTTGCGCTGGTGGCCATGATAGGGCTGGCCGTGAACACCTGCAGTTTCGCGCTGTTAGTACTTGTATTCCACTATATCCCCGCACAGTGTGTCGCCACGGGAATCACCCTGTTCAGTAATTTCGCACTGCACCAGCTCTGGATTTACCGGAGGTCAGAATGAAGCTTTCCCTGGTTGTTCCCGTCTACAACGAGGAAGAGACGATAGCCCTTTTCTACAGCGCCGTAAGAAACTCGGCATTACTCGCCGACCACCAGATCGAAATTGTATTTATCAACGACGGCAGTACCGATGAAACGGAGCTGGTTGCCACCTCCTTAGCCAGCCGGGACCCGCAGGTGGTGCTGCTCAATCTGTCGAGGAATTTCGGCAAGGAAGCCGCGCTGTTTGCCGGCATAGAACACGCGTCCGGCGATGCGATCATCCCCATGGATGTGGATCTCCAAGACCCGATCGAAGTGATACCCGAAATGATCGCAAAGTGGCAGGACGGTGCCGATGTGGTCCTGGCAAAACGCGTCGACCGCAGCAGGGACGGCTATCTCAAACGCCGCAGTGCCAGTTTGTTTTACAAAATAAACAATTCCGTCTCCGAAACAAAGATCGAGGAGAATGTCGGCGACTTCCGGCTGATGTCGCGCCAGGTGGTGGAATCCATCAGGCAACTGCCCGAGCGCAAGCTGTTTATGAAGGGTATTCTGAGCTGGGTGGGATACAGGACGGCGATCGTCGAGTACGCGCGCGCCGAGCGCGTGGCCGGAAAGTCCAAATTCAATGGCTGGAAGCTGTGGAACCTGGCGCTGGAAGGCATTACTTCCTTCAGCACCGTTCCCCTGCGCATCTGGACCTATATCGGCCTGAGCATTGCGTTTGTATCCCTGATCTACGCCGCCTGGATGGTCGCCGACAAGTTGATCTGGGGAAACCCGGTTCCGGGCTACCCCTCACTGATCACCGCCGTCCTGTTTCTGGGCGGTGTGCAGCTGATCGGTATCGGCGTGATCGGCGAGTACATCGGCCGCATTTATATGGAAACCAAGGCCAGGCCGAGATACATCATCAGGGACACTGTGAATTTCGGATCAAACGGCACTGCTGGGAAAAGTCGTCGCGCACAATTGGAGTCCATCGCCGACGCTTAATCGTTTCCACCGTGTGATTGTCCGCACCATACCCGCCGGTATCCGCCTAGGATATTTCCCCACCGAATAGCAGGCGCAGCAGGTAACCCACCAGAAATGCCAGCGCCGCCGCCGCACTGCCCATCAGGAATGTCGTCACTCCCGAGCGCAGTAGCTGTTGCGAGTAGACCAGGCCTTTCAACATCCCGATCGCAAAGAAAATGAGCCCGGCGAGTATCCCGCTGGCAACAAACTGCGTCGGCAACGCCAATCCGGGCAGCACAAAGGGCAACAGCGGCAGCGTACCCGCGGCGACGAAGGCGGCGAAGGTAACCAGCGCAGAGGTCACCGGGCTGAAGCGCTCCAGGCTCAGGCCATATTCCTCGGCGAGCATCGTCTCCACCCACAGCTTGCGATTGGCGGTGATGGTGGTGACTATTTTTTCCAGCGTCGCACCACTGAAACCCTTGCTGGCAAATATCTGCCGAACCTCCTCGCGCTCCCCCTCCGGCACCAGCTTGATATGGCGCTCCTCGGTGCGCCTGGCCGCCTCGAGATGTTTGCGCTGGGCATCCACCGCCTCGTAGTTGCTCACCGCCATACTGAAGCCGTCCGCGAGCAGGTTGGCGAAGCCCATTACCAGTATTACCAGCGGAGAGAAGCCGGCACCGAAGGCGCCGGAGACAATGGCGAAAGTGGTGATACAGCCGTCGATGGCGCCCAGCACGAAATCCGAGACCTTCTGCGACTCCGGTTTCTGCGCCAGCCGCCTGGCGATATTTTCCGGGCTGTGCTCTTTCAGCAGGGCCTTCCGGCCGGTTTTTTTCATGCCCGACTCTCCGAGCGCCTTGCCGCAGCCGCTACTGCAGGAAACGGTGCATCACAAAGGCGTCCACCAGCCCTTTTTCGGCGTGGCGGAAGGCCTTGGGCAGGGTGCCGACAATCTCGAAACCCAGTTCCTCATACAGAGTCACCGCCGCCCGGTTGGTGCTGACCACGTAATTGAACTGCATCGCCAGGTAGTCGGCATCCTGGGCGCGGGCGATGCTGTGCTGTACCAGCGCGCGGCCGATGCCGCGCCCCTGCACCTCCGGCCGCACCAGGTAGGTAGCGCTGGCCACGTGGGAACCCAGGTCCGGATAGTTGGCACCGAGCTTGTACATACCCAGCAGGTGCACATCCTCCTCGGCCACGCAGGTGACCTGCCCGGGGCCAAACCAGTGGGCGCGGAAGGTGTCCCTGTCCATGGTGTCCGCAAAGGGCAGCGTGTCCCCGGTAGCGGTCACAGCGCGGAAGATGCCCCACATGGCTTCCAGGTCATCTTCCACCGCTTCGCGAATATGCATCGGCTCCCTCCGGGTACTTATTCGGTTCTCTACCTGACGATAAAACTGGTCCTGTCCACACCGGTATTGCCGGTCCTGGGATCATAGGCGTAGACGAGGATTTCGTAGACACCCGCTTCCGCGGCCTTCAGCGGCGCGCTGAAAGTGTTCATGGTGTCCTGCATCTTCAGCGGGACCGTCCTGTAAGTCTCGCCATCTCTCTTGACGATGGCGGCGACTTCGATCTGGCTGCCATCCCAGAGGCCGCCGTCGGTCAACGGGCAGCCACACATCATCACCACGTTGGCGCTTATCTCAAACGGGCTCTTGTCCACAGTCGTGTAAAAGTGCGTCTGCGGACTCAGCAGGTCGACCACAAAACCCGGTATCTCGACGATCAGGCCGTCACCGGCGATCGGCTTACCCGGCACCAGCCAGGTCTGTGTCTGCGCCAGGACCCGCGCCTGCTTCTTGATTGCGGGCGCCAGCACTTCCACCGTCAGAAAAACCGGCTCACTGATATCGAGTGTAGCCTCGAACCCGGCCGCGCCCCCGGTGATGGAGCCGTGGCGGCTGCGGGGCTCCTTCATGATCAGGTCGGTATTGCCGGTGCTGCCGCTGGTCAGGCCTTGGGCCAGTATCTCGCCGGTCTCGGCGTCGCGGATTACGACCTTGGCACCGCCGATGGAGGTGCCGATAAATTTCGCATCCTGCGCCTTGGCACGCACGACAATTTTGGTAGGCACGGCTTCGGCGGCGGCAACTGCCGCTGAGATTTGAAAGACGGCAATGGCCAGCAGCCATTTCAGGAGTTTCACACCCGGGTTCCTTTTTTATTTTTGCGGGCAGCAGCCGCAGTTTATTCGCTGCGATCGACGGCTCGGCGCTCGGCCGAGGTCAATTATTCCCCGACATCGCAAAAGTGCACTGGATGTACTTTACAGCCCCGCGGGAATTCGCATCACTATAACCAAGTCCAGAGACCTAATCACCGCCGCCGGGGAACCCGGGTCTGCGGTAACTCGCAATTCTGAATTGCGGGCTGAAACCCAGCTTCCGGTAGAGACCTTCCCCGGCGGCTGACGCCTGCAGGGTGACGAACTCGCCCCGCCACTCCCTGCAGGCAACCAGAATATCCCGCATCAAGGCTCCTGCAATACCCTGGCCCCGCTGCTCCGGCAATACCCCGACCTGGTGTACACCGATCACCGGCCCGGTCTTGAAGAGCAGGGCGGTGCCCAGGGGCACATTCCCCTTGCGGGCCAGCAGCAGTCGCGCGGCCGGGTGCCCGGCCAGCCGCTCGATTGCGGCGACATCTATCCGGTAGCCGAAGGCGAGGCCACAGCTCTCCGTCCAGGACTCCACCTGCGCCGGCGAAGTTACCGTTTCGATATGGAGTTCATTGCCGGGGCCGCCAGTCCAGCCGCCCAGGGGCAGATACATGGCCAACTGCTCCAGGCAGGTGTCAAAACTGTTTCTCTCCAGCGCCCGCTGCAGAGCGCTTTCCCTGTCGCCGGCTGCCCAGACCGGTACCATCGCCCGCGGCGGCAGCCGCGCCGGCAGCTCGTCGGCCACGGCGGCGGGTTCGCACTCCCAGTCGAACCAGTGGCGATCGGGCCAACCGGTGCAGGCGTGCATGCCCGGGGCGCCGCTGATCGCACTGGCGCCCATGGCCCGCCACAGGGCAGTCAGGTTGTCGATGTTCGCTTTATCCAGTGTACGCTTGTCCATGTTTATCACTCCCAGTTAATCAGTAAGATTCCCACCACCAGCGCCGACACCCCCAGGGCCCTGGTAGGATTGATGGGCTTGCCGGGCAGATCGAACCAACCGAAGTGGCTGGCGGCGACCGCAATCAGCATCTGCCCGGTAAGCGCGTAGGACATCATCGGCCCCACGCCCATCCTGGGAATCAGGAAATAGAACATCCCCACCCCGAAGGCGCTCAGGACGCCACCGAACCAGAGATAAAAAGGCACCGCCTGGATGGATTCCAGCTGCGGGTATTGGCGGGTGGAAACCAGCAGGACGAGCAGCGAGATCAACAGGCTGGTGGCGAAGGCGACGACGGTGCCTAGTTGGGAACTGCGCAGTAGCACACCCAGCTGTGCGTTCACGCTGGCCTGCACCGCGATGGCCGCGCCCGCGGCCAGCGCCAGTAACGGCAGATAGGCCACGGCTAGATCACCTTCACCATTTCGCGGTGCGCGAAGCGCACCTTCTCGAGGTAAGCGCTGCTGTCCTCCGGGTGGCGCAGACCGATGGCGCAGACCACCGCCGTGGCCAGCCCCTCTTCCGCCAGCCCCAGTTCCCTGTCGTAGCCCTCGGCCTCTATGCCACCCATGGGGCAACTGTCGATGTCCATCAGGGCGGCGCAGGTGAGCAGGTTTCCGAGGGCGATATAGGCCTGCTGGTGGGCCCACTCCATCCTCTGTGCCGGCGTCATGGCCGCCAACGCTGACTTGATATGTTCGGACATCCCTTTCAGCGTGTCCGCGGCCAGACCGCGCACCTCGGCGAGCCGCGCCATATAGCGGTCCACCATCCCGTCACCCACATCCACCTGCGCGGCGAAGACGATCAGGTGCGAGCAGTGCACTACCTTGTCCTGCCCCATCGAATGGGGCAGCAGTCGCCGGCGCACCGCTTCGGATTCCACCACCACCAACCGGTAGGGCTGCAGCCCATAGGAGGATGCGCTCATCCGGGTGGCGGTCAGGAGGTCCTGCAACTGTTCCTCGCCGATGCGCTCATCCGCAAACCGCCGCACCGCGTAGCGCCAGTCCAGTGCCCTCAATAAATCCATAGCCGTTCTCCCCTGTCTGTTCCGGTTCAATTCGATAGGCAGACAGCTTAGGGGGAGGGACCGGCGGATTCATTTACATAGGTTGATAGGCTAGCCCGAATATTGCACCGCCGGCCTCGCCCTCGCTTGATCTCTGCACGCTCAGCGCATTTTTGCGGCTAATACGTGCAATGAGCATGCATATACGCCGCAAAAATGCACTGAGCGCACAGACCTCGGCGCGATCATCGTGCCCTGCGGTGCAATATCCGGGCTAGAGTTTTTTTCTGATGCGACTTAGCTGCGTGGGGGTAATACCCAGGTGGGAGGCGATATGGTACTGGGGCAGCCGGCCCGCCAGTGCGGGGAAATCACGTAGGAAACGCCGGTAGCGGTGGGCGGCGTCCTCCTGGATTATCTCCACTTCGCGGGCGTCCTTGTGCAGCAGCCAGTTGGTTTCCAGATAGTGAATCTGGAACATTTTCAGGTCGTGCCGTTCCAAAAGCAGCTGTCGAAATCCCTTGAAGTGGATTTCCACCACGGTGGAATCTTCCAGCGCCTCTATGATGAACTGCGACGGCGTCGACTGCAGCAGCGCGGTCATGGCACCGGGGAATTTGCCCTCGTCGAAAAAGATTTTGTTGTACTCGTTGCCCTTGTCGTCCACGGTGAAGAGCCGGAACAGCCCGCTGTGGACGAAGGAGAAAGAGACGGGTACCTCGCCGGCGCGATAGAGATATTCGTGCTTCCGCAGCTCCCGGTAGGTGCAGATTTCCGCGAAAGACGACCAGGTCTCCGCGGACAGTGGATAGTAGGAACACATCGCATTTTTCAGGGCACTGAAGGCCGGCGCCTTCCCATTCACTGGGCTGGCACCAGTCGGTAGAGGCCGCCGTCGCTGCTGTCGCTGAGCAGGTAAAGATAGCCATCCGCACCCTGGCGCACATCGCGGATACGGCCCAACTCTCCCTCGAGTAGTTCCTCGGTGTCGACAACCTCCCCATCGCGCAACACCAGTCGCAGCAGCTTCTCACTGCCAAGACCGCCGGCGAGCAGGTTGCCCTTCCACCCGGGAAAGTAATTGCTGTCCACCTGGGCGAGCCCCGAGGGAGCGAAACGGCCGCTGTAGATATGTTTCGCGTCGCGCACGCCCGGCATCGACGGCACGCCGATGGGTTGCCCACTGCCGTAGTCCTTACTGCGCGTGGCCACCGGCCAGCCGTAGTTGGCGCCCGCCTCGATCAGGTTCAGTTCGTCGCCGGTCAGCGCGGCGTGTTCGCTGGCCCAGATACGGCCGTCATCGGCTACCACCAGTCCCTGGATATTGCGGTTGCCGAAACTGTAGATTTCGTCCAGGCCGCTCTCGTCGCCGGCGAAGGGATTGTCCGCCGGCGCCGCGCCTGTCGCTGTCAGGCGCAGCACGCTGCCAGCATGGTCGCGCCTGTCCTGGGCGCGCTCGGGCGTCACGCCTCTATCGCCGACGGTCATCAGCAGGGTGCCGTCACCGCGCCAGGCCAGCCGCGAGCCGTAGTGGCGCCCCGGGTGGGAGTAGCGATCCTGCGCGAACAACTCCTCGAATTCCACCAGTGCCGCGCCCTTCAGCTTCGCGCGCGCCAAGGCCGTGGCGGTGCCCTTTTCGCCGGGTTTGGAATAGGTCATGTAGATCCAGTCGTGGTGGCTGTCGCCATACTGCGGATGCAACGCCAGGTCCAGCAGGCCGCCCTGGCCCAGCGCCGATACCTGCGGCACGCCGTCGAGATATTTGACCTGGCCGTCCTCGATCAGCGCCAGGCGGCCGCGGCGCTCGCTGACCAGGAAACGACCGTCCGGCAGTGGTGCCACCGCCCAGGGGTGGTGCAGGCCGGAGGCCAGCCGCACAATCCGAAAATCGTGCGCTGCACTATCGATTTTCTGCTCCACCACCTCAGACGCGCCCGCCGCAGCAGCAACAAAACCCAGCGCTGTGAGCGCCAGCCGGCGACAGAGATTTTTCACGGTTACTTTCATTGCATTCTCCCGTAAAACCGATGCGTATTTTGTGGCTGAATATTTCAGGTCGGGGAACCGAAGAATCCCGTAAAGTATTCAAATCCCAGCCCCGCCCAGATCAGGGCGCCGATCAGGATCCACAGGTAATTTGCCGGCGTCAATTCCGCATTGCTCTCTCCCTGCGGGTCATCGCAGGCCACGTTGATCTCCTGCTGGGCGCAGTAGAGTATCCAGACAAAAAGTGGAAACAGGGCCAGGCTGACCAGATCGAGCAGCGTGTAGTGGGTCACTGCACCCGCCAGCCCGTCGGCGAGCAGCCCTATTATCGAAAACAGGATATAGGATGCGGCCATCCAGCCCGGATACCATTTGATATCGCGGCCACTATGGCGAATGCTGCTGGCGACTTTCCCAAACAGGGAATAGACGAAAATCAGAGAGAAAATGGCCCGCATTACCGGCAGTATCTTCACTCCGTGCCGCATCCGGTACAGGCTCCAGTTCCTGTAGAACCAGTAGAGTTCATACAGGCCGAAGGTGGCGATCATCAGTATCAGGAATTTGGGACTGGAGACCACATAAAACTCGCGCGCGGCCCCGGCTTCCGGCTCGCCGAGATCCGCCTCCGGCGCGCGGTAGATATCGGTTTCCATATTGCCCCCCAAATTATTTTTAGAACGCATTGCCCCCGATCCTGTATCGGGCATATGCCAGGCCCGTCAAAACTAACTGGATCGGCAGGTGAATACCAGATTACCAACCCAATGAACGAAACAGGCCGGGCAATGCCCGGCCTGTTTCGATTTGGATCAGCTCAAATGCGGCTCATTGACCGCCCTTGACCTGCTCCACCCAGTCGTTGACCCGCTCCTCCAACATCGGCAGCGGCAGGGCGCCGGCGCCGAGTACCGTGTCGTGGAAGCCGCGGATATCGAACTTGTCACCCAGCTGTTCCTTCGCCTGCGCGCGCAGCTCGAGGATTTTCAGCATGCCGATCTTGTAGGAGGTGGCCTGGCCCGGCAGGGTCAGGTAGCGACGCACCTCGGAGCGCACGGCGCCCTCCGGGATGGCGGAGTTCTCGAGGAAGTACTCCACCGCCTGATCCTGGCTCCAGCCCTTGGCGTGCATGCCAGTGTCCACCACCAGGCGGATGGCGCGCCACATTTCCGCAGTCAGGCGACCGAAGTTCTTGTAGGGATCCTGGAACTGGCCCATCTCCTTGGAGAGCTTCTCCGAGTAGAGTGCCCAGCCCTCGATGTAGGGGGTGAAATGCGCCTGGGTGCGGAACTGCGGTATACCCTCCAGTTCCTGGGCAATGGAGATCTGCATATGGTGACCGGGGCTGCCCTCGTGGTAGGTCACCGTTTCCATATCGGTGGTCGACAGAGCGCTCATGTCGGACATATGCACATAGTAGGTGCCGGGGCGCGAGCCGTCGGGCGTGCCGGGCTGGTAGTGCTGGGCACCGCCGGGCACTTCGCGGAAGGGCTCGACGCGCTTCACCACCAGTTTGGCCTTGGGCAGTATGCCGAAGTACTCCGGCAGCTTCTTCTCGATATCGTCGAGGAAGCCCCGCGTCTCAGTCAGGTAGCCCTCGCGACCCTCGTCGGTGTTGGGGTAGTAGAACTGGTCGTCGGTGCGGATAAAGGTGAAGAATTCCTGCAGGTTGCCGTCGAAGCCCACCTGCTCCTTGATCCCTTCCATTTCCTTGCGGATACGGGCCACTTCGTCCAGGCCTATCTGGTGCACCTGGTCGGCGGTCAGGTCGAGGGTGGTGTAGTTGGCCAGGCGGTTGTTGTAGAAGGCCTCACCGTTCGGCAGGCTGGAGGCGCCCTGTGGCTCCTCGCTGGCGTTGGCCTTGTCTTCCTGAATCCAGGCAATATAGGCATCGAGGGCCGGCTTGAAGTTATCCTTCAGGCCATTTTCCACCTGGGCCTGGAATTCCGCCGCGGCCTTCTCGTCAATCTTGCCGTCTTTCTGCAGCGCTGCGATCTTGCCCTTGGCATCGGCGTAGAGCGGGGCCTCCCCCTCGCCACCGAAAGGCGCACCGGAGATGACTTTCTGCGCGCGCTCCATGGCCAGGTCATAGGCGAAGCGCGGCGGGCGGATACCGTCCTTGGCGGACAGCTGGGCGCGCTCGAGCAACTGGTTCATGGCGCGGCTGAGACCGTCGATACGGGCGATATACGCCTGCATGTCCTCGGCGGACTCCACCTTGTGAATATTGATCAGGAAATTGGGCAGGTAGGCTTCGGGCCCGCCCAGCTCACCGGCGAAATAGCCGTGGCGCTTGAAGGGCTCGGCGGCCTTGTCCTGCTCGTACTGGAAGACCCACAGGTCGTAGGACTCCTTGCCGGCGGGAGAGAGTTTGTCGTAATCGAAGTTCTTTTTCAGCTCCTCGACGCTCTTGGCCTTCCAGGCCAGCTCGCGCGCATCGGCCGCTTCGCTCATATCGTCGATCTGGTCGTATTGATCCTTGCGCCCCAGGTAGGAGAGCTGAATCGGGCTGAACTGCAGCTCTTCCTCGTAGCGCTCATCGAACCACTCGGTCAGGCGTTGCGTTTCCGCGGCGGGATCTGCGGCGCTGTCTTTGCTGGCGTCGGCAGTGGCGGCATTCTGGCCTGCCAGCGCGTTGGCGCCGGCTTCCGGAGCCTCTTCGCGCTGGCAGCCGCCGAGTATGGCGAGGGCTAACAGGCTGGGGATGAGTGGGTTGTGCAGCTTTTTGGGCATCTTTGTATCTCGATCAGTTTTTGAGCAAAAAAAACGCCGGTAACTTTGACACGAAATCGCCGGAGTGTCGATTCGAGCGTCCCGCCAACCCGGAGCGATTGCGCCGAGCCGACGGAATTGCAGGATCAAGTTTCGTCGCTATCGCTACCGGCGCCGAGTCTCCCGCGGCCCTCCGGTGCCTGGTTGATGATATGCAGCTCCCGCTGCGGGAAGGGAATGCTGAGGCCCGCCGCCTCCAATGCCGGTTTCAGTTGCTTCATCAGCGACCAGTAGACATCCCAATAATCCGCGTTACTGGCCCAGGCGCGCAGGTGCAGGTCGACCGAGTTGTCCGCCAGTGCGCGCACCGCGTAGCTGGGTACCGGGTCGGCGAGGATGCGCGGCTCCTCCGCCACCAGGCGGCGCAGCACATTCATGCCCGTCTCTATATCGTCGCCGTAGGCGATGCTGGCCACTATCTCCATGCGGCGGGTGGCGTTGCGACTGTAGTTGATCAGCGTCTGGCCCCAGATGGCACTGTTGGGAGCGCTGACCCTCAGGCCGTCGACGGTATCCAGTTCGGTGGTAAACAGGCCCACCTGGCGCACAGTGCCCAGCGTATCGCCGAACTGGATGGTCTCGCCGACGCGAAAGGGGCGCAGGCCCAACAGAATGAAACCGGCGGCGATATTCTGCAGTGTGTCCTTCAGGGCCAGGCCCACCGCCAGGCCGGCGGCGCCCAGCAGCGCGATCAGGCTGGTGGTGTTGACGCCGAACTTGTCCAGTATCACCAGCAGGCCGACGATATAGACGGCCCACACGGCGATATTGCTCAGCACCGGAATCAGGGTCGCGTCCAGGCGGTTGGATAGCCGGTGCACTCCGCGGCGCGCCAGGCGCGCGGCAATGACGGTCAGTACGAGGATCAGGACCGCGGAGGCCAGTGCAATCAGGCCGCTCTGGAATTGCGGCCAAAAATCTTTCGTCAGTTCGTTGAAATCCATTTGAAGGCCATCTTCTCTTGTGTGAATTCAGTCAGCCGCTAGAGTAAATTCTTTGCCGCCGCCTCGTCGACACACTGCCGGTGTGCGGGGCAGCCGACCAGGTGATCATTGACCATGCCGGTGGCCTGCATATGCGCGTACATGATGGTGGAGCCGACGAAGCTGAAACCGGCTTTTTTTAGCGCTTTGCTCATGGCATCGGACTCGGGTGTACTGGCGGGCACCTGCGCCAGGCTGCGGTGGCGGTTCACCCGCACGCGGCCGTCGGTAAACTGCCACAGGAATTCGCACAGACTGGTGCCGCTGTCGCGCAGTGCCAGTGTCGCGCGGGCATTTTTCACCGCCGACGCCACCTTCAGGCGGTTGCGGACAATACCCGGGTCCTGCAACAGCTTGTCGATTTTCCCCGGCGTATAGCGCGCGATTTTTTCCACGTCGAAGTTGTCGAAGGCCGCACGGTAGTTCTCGCGCTTGTTCAGCACCGTGATCCAGGACAAGCCGGCCTGGGCGCCCTCCAGAATCAGAAACTCGAACAGGATCGCGTCGTCGGTAACCGGGCGACCCCACTCCTCGTCGTGATATTGCTGATAGAGGGGAGTGCCCAGGCACCAGCCACAGCGTTTTTCTTCCATCGGGTCTCCTTTTCCCCCGTAGGGTGCGCCGTGGGCACCGAAAAATATTCTGGTGCGCGCGGCGCACCCTACGCCGGGAAGAAATAGTGCTGGACCAGCTGCAGTACCAGCAACAACATGACCAGGATAAAAACGATATTGCCGCGATTCACGCCGTCGCCTCCAGCAGCCCGCGCTCCAGCAGCCAGGCGTGGCTCTCGCGCAGCATCTCGTCCAGGCTGGCGCTCGCATCGTAACCCAGTTCGCGCTGCGCCTTGTCACTGCGCGCGACGACCCGGCGCGTGATCATGGCGGCCTTCTCCGGGGTCACCGCCGGCTCCCGGCCGGTAATCCGCGAGCAGACGTCGTAGGCGCGCGCCAGCGCGCGCACCGCGAAGGCCGGCGTGGTGCGCCGCGGTACCGGTTTGCCCACCAGCGCCGCGATGCGGCCGAAAAATTCCAGGAAGCTGGCATCGGTGCCGGCGAGAATATAATTTTCTCCGCAACGCCCGCGATGAAAGGCGTTGATATGGGCGCGCACCACGGCGCCGGCGTGGCAGAAGGAGCCGGCACCCGGCGGCACGCCCGGCAGCCGCTCCTCCGCGATCAGGAAAAAGGTCTGCGCCCAGTTACCGGAATCGTACTTGCCGACGATGGCGCAGGGGTTCAGGAAGACCGCGTCCAGGCCCTGGGCGATTTCCGCGCGCACCGCCTCTTCCGCGCGCTTCTTGCTGTACAGGTAGTGGTGGCGCGGATCATCGGCCAGCTTGGGGCTGTCCTCGCTGATGGCGTCGCGGTGGTAGCCGTAGGCGGATATGGAGCTGGTCACTATCATGCGCCCCGCCCTGTCCCCCGAGGCGAAGGTCTCCCTGGCTACGCGGGCAATATTCGCCGAGCCCTCAACGTTGTCGCGCCACTGCTGGCCGTTGCCGCCACGCCACATATTGGTATTGGCGGCCAGGTGGAATACCGCATCGATATTTTCCGGCACGGCATCGCGCAGCGAGTCGACATCCGTCAGCGACGCCTCGACCAGCGCCACGCCCTTTTCCTGCAGAAATCGGGTGTCGGAACCGCGGCGGTGCATCGCGGTTACGCGCCAGCCGTCATCGAGCAGCTGCTCGATCAGGTTGGCACCCAGGAAGCCGGTGCCACCGGTGACGAATGCGTGCATGGCCCTCTCTCCAATCGTTTATATGAGATCTGTCCTTTTGTGGGGGCAGTCGTCTAATCTAGGGGATTTCCGCAGTGGGCGCCAGAGTGCGCGGGAGGTCGAATTGAAGGGGCTGATACAGAGAGTGCGCCACGCGCGCGTGGAAGTGAACGGGGAAACGGTCGGCGCCATCGACCGCGGCCTGCTGCTGCTGCTGGGTGTCGAGGCCACCGACGACCGCGACAGCGCCGACAAATTGCTGCACAAGGTGCTGCACTACCGGGTGTTCGGCGACGAGCAGGGGCGCATGAACCTGAACCTGCAGCAGGCGGCGGGCGGCCTGCTGGTGGTGAGCCAGTTCACCCTGGTGGCGGACACGGCCAGGGGGCTGAGGCCCAGTTTCAGCCGCGGCGCCACGCCGCAGCAGGCGGAGGAACTCTACGATTACTTCGCCGAGCGGGCGCGGGCTCAGTTCGCACCCGTGGCCTGCGGCGTGTTTGCCGCCGACATGCAGGTCTCGCTGCTGAACGACGGGCCGGTGACTTTCCTACTGGAAAGCTGAGTGCCGGATTCCCTGTAGCGGGCGGACAGCTGCTGCAACTGCGCCTTGCGCGCCTCGCTGTCCAGCTCGCCCAGCCGCTCCACGGCCTCGTAGAAGTCGTTCCAGCCATCACTCTCCCGGTACAGCTGGCGGAAGGCCGGCACCTGGGACTGGTACTCGGCCGCCAGCGCCAGGGTGGCGTTGTTGGTCTTCTCGATATAGGCGCGGTAGCGCTCTGGGTTGGGCCAGTCCGCCGACAGCTGCCGATAGCAGTGGCGCAGGCGGGCCAGGGTGGCGGCCTTCTGCGCACGCTTATCACTGTCCGGGATTTTCGCCTCGTAGATCCGTTGCAATCGCTTGCGCGTCGCCGTCATCAGCTGCCTCACCGCCAGTGCCTGGGCCCTGGCATCCGCCGGGACGCCGCTCAGCCCCTGGCGGCGGCGCCAGTCCGGCAGCGCCAGTTCCGACACGGCGGTGGCGAAACTCTCGTTGAACTGGGTGTCACCGGAGATATACACGCGCCGGTGAGCCAGCTCGTGAAACAGCAGTCCCGCCAGCCGATCCGGCGACCAGTTGACGAAGCTGGACAGCACCGGGTCGTCGAACCAGCCCAGGGTGCTGTAGGCGGGTACGGGCCCCAGGTAGATATCGTAGCCTTCGTTTAACAATTCCTGCGCCTTGGCGCGCGCGGCGGCCTTGCGAAAATAGCCGCGGTAGCTGGCGCAACCGGCGATCGGGTAGCACCAGCGCTTCGGCTTCAGGGATAGCTCCTCCGCCGCCAGCACATTCCACACCGGGTAGTCCTCGTCGAGCTTCACATAGGCACCGTAGGCCCTGCCCACCGGCAGCTGCAGCTCGCCATCGGCGTAGGCGCGGATGGACTGCACCAGGCGCAACTGCCCCTGCAGCTTTTCCTCCGTCCCTGCCGCCGCCACCACCTGCTCGATTGGCTGGCGCGCGGCCAGGATGCGCCATTGGCCGGTGACCGCCTGGGTGTAATAGCCCGCCGTTTCGCAGCCGCCCAGCAACAGCAGTGCGCAAGCCGCAGCGGCGGCCCGCGATGTCAGGAATGCGATTGTACGACCGATGCTGATATACACTCTTAGTCCAGATGGATTTACCGAAATAGATCGAGGTTTATGGCATGGAGCCGGCAGCCGCTGGTACCGGTATGGCGCCCGTCGCCGCCGTCCTGACTGTGTTCGCGCTGGTCTTCGCCTTTATCGGCTGGCTGCGCCTGCTGCGCGCCGGTTTTCGCGAGAACACTGTCACGGGGCTGATCGCCTTTTTCCTGCCACCGCTGGCACTGCTGATACTGCTGCCCCTGTGGCCCCGGGAACGGGAGATGTTCCTGCTCGCCGGGGCTGCGCTGCTCTTCTTCTGCGCGGCACAGGTTCTTTAGCTTTACTGCCGCAGCTGCGCCTATTCTAGACTGCAATCGGCGCCGGGCTCGATCCGGGTGCCCTGGCGGCGGTACGCGATAGGTCACAGGGGCGCCAGAGCATTTTCGCCTCAGGGGACGGGGGAAAGCCGCGACAACCAAATCACTATGGCGACACTTTTCGCCCGCTGCCACTGCGCGGCGGAATTTTTCCTAGGTCGCGCTATCCAAGTAGGCGCTAACGGCTCGTTTGTTTCTGCGAGGAATGTCCAGTATGTCCCGATTCAATGCCAGCACCCTCACCGCCGGCCTGTTTGTACTGGTGTCGGCGGTCGCCTGCGAACACGGGGATAGCGGCTTCCAGGCGGAGATCAAAAAGGTGGACTACCTCTGCGAAAACGGCCAGCGGCTGCAGCTCAAGTATGTAACGCCGCACGATGGCGAACCGGGGCTGGCGACGCTGACTTATCGCAACGCCATTGTGCCGATGCACCAGGAGCGCGCCGCCTCCGGGGTGCTCTACGTGGCCGACAAGGGACAGCCGGGTTACCGCTGGCATACCAAGGGGGAAGGAGGCGTGCTGCTGATGCACTCACTCGGCAACGGCGAAGAGGAAGTCGTGCTGCGGGACTGCCGCAGCACGGAAACCCGGAATGAGGGAAACTAGTTTTCCTGAGGGGTCGCGGCGCTAAACAACGCGTCCGCCAATACCCAACCCGCTATCAGGCGCTCTCTTCCCTGGGCGAGGATTTTATCCAGCGCCCCAGCAGAATACCCACCTCGAACAGCAGCCACATGGGGATCGCCAGCAGGGACTGGGAGATCACGTCCGGCGGCGTCAGCAGCATGCCCATCACGAAGCAGCCGACGATCACGTAGGCGCGCTTGCTCGCCAGTGTCTTGGCGTCCACGGCGCCACTCCAGATCAGCAGCACCGTGGCGATGGGAATCTCGAAGGCGAAACCGAAGGCGAAGAAGAGTTTCAACACCAGGTCCAGGTAGCGGCTGATATCCGGTAATACCTTGATATCCGCGTGGGCGGAGCTGACGAAGAATTCGAAGATGATCGGGAAGACCACATAGTAGGCGAAGGCCATACCTGCGTAGAAGAGCAGAACACTGGAGACCACTAATGGCACGGCGAAGCGCTTTTCCTTCTGGTACAGCCCGGGGGCGATAAAGGCCCAGGCCTGGTAGAGCACGAAAGGTATGGCGATAAAGAAGGCCAGTACGAAGGTGGTCTTGAAGGGGGTGAAGAAGGGCGAGGTGACCTCGGTGGCGATCATGCCCGCGCCCTCCACCAGGCGCTCCTGCAGCGGGTCAGCGACGAAGTCGTAGATATCCGCGGCGAAGGGCACCATGCAGGCGAATATCGCCACCACCACCAACAGGGTGCGCAACAGGCGGTCGCGCAGCTCTATCAGGTGATCGATAAAGGGCTGCTGACTGTCCTGATGACTATCTTGATCGGGCTGATGGCCATCTTGATTGGGCTGATGGCTCTCGTTTCCGCGCTGGTCGCTCATGTCACTGCTTGTCCTTCGCTCAGGGCTGCTTGTCTTTTTCCTGCGGCGTTTTTTCAGGGGGCAGGTCTTTGGCGGCATGGGCGGCGTGATCCGGGTGGTGGGGATTCAGCTCCGGGTCGCCGTAGTCGTGCCAGTGCTCCGGGTACTCAGGATCCTGCAGTTCCTCGGCGTCCTCGTCCTGTTCCGGCAGGTAGTCGTCCGCGTCATCTGTCGGGTGACTGGCGTCGTGGACCGGTTCCGGTTGCGGCGAGGGCGGAGTCGAAGGCACCTTTTCCTTTTCGCTGTCCAACTCAGTGAAGGCCTGCTCCATCTCCCGGCGGCTCTCCTCCAGCTCGCGCATGATGCGCTCGTTGTGCAGTTCGCGGCGGATATCGTCGGCGCCCACCTCTTTTTCCAGTTCCTCGCGTGCATTGTGCAGGGTGCGCTTGAGGCCGGACCACCAGCGCGCGGTGGTGCGGATTGCATCCGGCAACCGCTCCGGACCCACGACAAGCAGGCCGACGATGCCGACCAACAGCAGTTCAAAGAAGCCGATATCAAACACGGGCCGCTACTCGCAATCTGTTCATGCCGGAATTATTTGTCCTGGGACTGCTTGTCCTTTTCCTTTGCGGATTCCTTCTGTGGCGGCTTTTCCTGCTCGTCGTGCTCCAGCTTCTCGGGCTCTTTTTCCTCTTCCTTGTCTTTTTCCTCTTCGCCCTTCATCGCTTTCTTGAAGCCCTTGATGGCGCCGCCCAGGTCACCGCCCAGATTGCGCAGGCGCTTGGTGCCGAACAGCAGCAGCACAATCACCAGGATAATCACCAGTTGCCAGATACTAATTCCACCGAATCCCATGATTTTCTCCAGATCAATCGCGGCCATCGGCCGCTCCTAGGGGGTTAATCTTTTGTGCGCGAGGCCTTCTCTTCCAGCCCCGAGAGGCCGAAGCGGCGCGCCAGCTCATTCAGTACATCCTGTGAATCCGCACCCAGGTGCGAGAGCATCACCAGGGAGTGGAACCAGAGGTCGGCGGTCTCGTATATCACCGCCTGGCGGTCACCGCCGCGCTCCGCATCCTTGGCGGCGAGGATGACCTCGGTGGCCTCCTCGCCGATTTTTTCCAGAATCTTGTTCAGGCCCTTGGTGTGCAGGCTGGCCACATAGGAGCCGCCGGCATCGCCCTCGCGTTTGCGGCTTTCCAGTACCGCGTCCAGTTGCTGCAGCAGGTCGCTCATAACTCGGGTGACTCGTAGATGGCTTGCGGACTCTTGATCACCGGCTGTGACTCCTGCCACTCGCCGTCGGCGAGCAGGCGGAAGAAGCAGCTGGCCCGCCCCGTGTGACAGGCGATGCCGCCCTGTTGTTCCACCAGCAGCAGCACCGTATCGCCATCGCAGTCGAGACGAATCTCGCGCACCTGCTGCAGGTGCCCGGAGGACTCGCCCTTGCGCCACAGCTTGTTGCGCGATCGCGA
Source organism: Microbulbifer taiwanensis (assembly GCF_014904815.1). GTDB lineage: Bacteria > Pseudomonadota > Gammaproteobacteria > Pseudomonadales > Cellvibrionaceae > Microbulbifer > Microbulbifer taiwanensis. Next base: position 6,341 of record NZ_JACZFR010000061.1, on the reverse strand, counting down.
CCAGTAGACGGCGTAGCCCTCGCTGGCGGTGATGGCCAGTGACTCGCGGTTCATCCACGCCATCATCAGTATGCGCCCGGTCTTGAAATCCTGCGCTATGGCGGGCACCAGTCCGTCGCCGTTCCAGCTGACCTGGTCGATGAAGCCGTCACTCGTATCTGCGGTACTCAATGTCTCTTCCTTCAGACTTCCTATTGTAGGTTGGTAAAGCTCAACCTTGGGTGGTGCGCGCGGCGCACCCTACGGCCAGAGCAATAGCGCCAGGGCGGCGACACCCATGGCCCAGGCCGCCGGGGGCAGCTGTGCGGTCAGCTCGGGCGCGGCCAGGGCGGTGGCGCCGGCGGCCAGCAGTACGCCGGCAACCCGGCGCAGGTACTGACGGCGGCCGCGGCGCTGGCTCTGGGCCAGCTTGTCGCCGATGGTATCCAGGTGCGGCGCCAGCTCGCGGGCCTGCTCCAGCGACGAGAAGACCATCTGCGGCAGCTGCGGAAACTTCTCCAGCCACTCGGGACCGTAGCGCTTGATCTCGCCGACGATGGTCTTCGGGTGGATGCGCTCGCGCATCCAGCGCTCCAAAAATGGATGGGCAGTCTTCCACAGATCCAGCTGCGGATAAAGCTGTCGCCCCAGACCCTCGATATTGAGCAGCGTCTTCTGCAGCAGCACCAGCTGCGGCTGCACGGCCATATCGAACCGCCGCGCCGTCTGGAACAGGCTGATCAATACCCGCGCGAAGGAGATCTCGCCCAGGGGCTTCTCGAAAATCGGCTCGCACACGGCGCGGATCGCCGCCTCGAAACTGTTCACCGGCGTGTCGCGCCGCACCCAGCCACTCTGCACATGCAGCTCCGCCACCATGCGGTAGTCGCGGCGGAACATGGCCAGCAGGTTGCGCGCCAGGTAGTACTGGTCCTCGCGGGTCAGGCTGCCGACGATGGCGGTGTCGATGGCGATGTACTGGGGTCGGCGCGGATTACTGCGCGACACGAAGATATTGCCCGGGTGCATGTCGGCGTGGAAGAAATTGTGCTCGAACACCTGCTTGAAGAAGATCTCCACGCCGCGCACGGCGAGCAGTTTCATGTCGGTGTCCTGCGCCTGCAACTGCCGCACATCGGTCACCGGAATACCGTCGATGCGCTCCAGCACCAGCACATTCTCGCGCGTGTAATCCCAGTAGACCTCGGGAATATACAGCAGCGGCGAGTTGGCAAAGTTGCGCTTCAGCTGAGTGCCGTTGGCGGCCTCGCGCACCAGGTCCAGCTCCCCCTCGATGGTGTGGCGATAGTCCTCCACCACCTCCACCGGGCGGAAGCGGCGCCCGTCGGGCACCCAGCGCTCTATCCAGCCGGCGAACATGTTCAGCAGGCGCAGGTCCTGCTCGATTACCCTGTCGATCCCCGGGCGCAGCACCTTGACCACCACCGACTCGCCGGAACGCAGCACGGCGCCGTGCACCTGGGCCACCGAGGCCGAGGCCAGCGGCTGCCGGTCAAAGCTCGCGAACAGCTCATCGACGCTGCCACCCAGCGCCTTCTCGACCAGCCCCACACACTGCTCACTGGGGAAGGGCGGCACCCGGTCCTGCAGCCGGTCCAGCTCCTCGACGATATCCGGCGGCAACAGGTCCGGGCGGGTCGACAGCAGCTGGCCGAACTTGACGAAAATCGGCCCCAGCTCCTCCAGCGCGCGGCGCAGCCGCTCACCGCGGCCCAGCGTGGATTTCGGCAACAGCCTGAGCGGACTCAGCAGGCCGCGCAGCCACAGGGGTTGGCGCGACAGCGGCAACAGCTGGTCGAGCCGGTAGCGCAGGACGACCCGCGCGATGGTAAAACTGCGTGCGACTGGCAAGGCTATTCCGCCCCCCGCCGCGCAAATTTTTCTTTCAGCAGATTGACCCGCGCCTCCAGCCGCTCAGTGGCCAGGGACAGATCCCGCAGGTCATCGACGAAGGCCTCGAATTGCGCCCGCGGCGGCGTCAGCCGCCACTCCTCGCTGACAGCCTCGGCGGCGGCGACGGGCGCGCGGCCCAGGTTGTCACGCAGCCAGCCGGACACACCGCGCAGCGCCTCGCCGATGCCGTGCGCCGGCACATCGCCGGCCAGCTGCGCGATCGGCGCCTCCCAGTCGATATCCAGGTCGCGCATTATCGACTGCAGCTCCGCCAGCAGCGCACTGGAACCGCTGACGCTGACACCGACGCCGGCCGGCGTCGCCGCCGGATCGCGCAGCAGGCGCACCAGGGCGATGGCGGAGCCGGACAGGCGGGTGGAAATCTCCCCCTCCCAGTGGCGGTGCACGCACACCCGCTCGCCCTCTACGCCCAGGCAGAAAGTCATCTGCGGCGCGGTCAGGTCCAGCTCCAGCGCTTTGCCGTCCAGCTTTTGCAGGCGCGCGCGGGTGGCCGGGTCGTAATTCAGCGCGGTGTTGATCGCGGTTTCCAGCGCGGCGTCGAAGCCGGCGCGAAATGTGGGGTCAGTCATAGCGTGGTCGCAATAGAAATGGGGTCTCTGTGGGAGCCTGCCCTGCAGGCGATTGCGTCGCGGGCAGGGCCCGCTCCCACAAGGGCGCTGCTCGCGTCAGGGTTTAATGCCCTTGTGCAGCGCCACAATACCGCCGGTCATATTGTGGAACTCGCAGTCCACAAAACCGGCGTCGCCCATCATCTGCTTCAGGGTCTCCTGGTCCGGGTGCATGCGGATGCTCTCCGCCAGGTAGCGGTAGCTGTCGGCATCGTCAGCCACCAGCTTGCCCATAAACGGCAACAGGCGGAAGGAATACTGGTCGTAGACTTTTTCCAGCAGCTTCGACTGCGGCTTGGAAAACTCCAGCACCAGCAGGCGGCCGCCGGGCTTCAATACGCGCAACATGGAGCGCAGCGCCAGATCCTTGTCGGTGACATTGCGCAGGCCGAAGGCGATGGTGATGCAGTCGAAAGTATTGTCGGGGAAGGGCAGGTACTGGGCGTCCGCCTGCACCGGCACCACATTGCCGGCGATGCCGCGGTCCAGCAGCCGGTCGCGGCCCACTTTCAGCATCGACTCGTTGATATCCGCCAGCACCACCTGGCCCTCGGCGCCGACGATGCGCGAGAAGCGCGCGGTCAGGTCGCCAGTGCCGCCGGCGATATCCAGGATCGTCTGGCCCTTTCTAGCGCCGGATAACTCGATGGTAAAGCGCTTCCACAGGCGGTGGATGCCCCCGGACATCAGGTCGTTCATCACATCGTAGCGCGCCGCCACCGAGTGGAAAACGTCCGCCACGCGCCCCGCCTTTTCATCCACCGAGACCTCTTGGTAGCCGAAGTGGGTGGTCTTGCGATCCTTCATGCTGTGCCTGTTGCGTAAATTCAGGGGCGCTATTGTACATCGGCCGGCCCCCGCCGGCACCGCCGCTCACTAAACTTAGTGAACGCCACCGAGGAGCGGCCATGGCCTACTGTTTGAGCAGCAACCACCCCCTGGCCCGGACCCTGCGCGACACGGCGCGCGGGGAAGTGGCCGCTGCGCTGGCGGACCTGGAGAAGCTGCCGGAAGAGGAGGCAGTGCACCAGCTGCGCAAGCACTGCAAGAAGCAGCGCGCGCTGCTGCGCCTGGTGCGCAGCGAGATCGGCGACCTCTACCGCTACGAGAACGCCCACTACCGCACCCTGGCCAACGCCCTCGCCGGCAGCCGCGACGCCGTGTCGATGCGCGATGCGCTGCTGGCACTGGCGCCCGCCGGCAGTTATCCACAGGTGCAGGAATTCTTGGAGATGCGCGCCCACAGCCAGCGGGACCCGGGTGCGCTGGAGGACACAAGTGCGCTGCTGCAACAGGGCGGCGAGCGCATCGGCGACTGGCCGCTGGATCGGCTGCAATGGAAGCAGGCGCGCAGGGGCTACAGGAAATACTACCGCCGGGCCCACAGGGCGATGAAAGTGGCCCTGGCCGGGGAGGACCCGGCCAGCTTCCACGAATTCCGCAAGCGGGTGAAGGACCACTGGTACCACAGCCGCCTGCTGGAAGAAAAATACAAAGATGCGGTCGTGTCGCGCTGCCAGCCGCTGAAAGAACTCGCCCAGGCCCTGGGCGACTGGCGCGACCTGCGCCTGCTGTGCCGCCTGCTCGGCGAGCACAGCGGGGAACTTTCCGGCGAACTGATACCGCTGCTGGATGCCGCACAGGAGCGGCTCGACGCACTGCGCCGGGAAATCGAGCGGCTGGGCCGGAAACTCTTCGCCGACAGGAAATTCTCATTCGACGACGATTGATACCTTTACTCCTACAGCCTTCCATCCCCACAAACCGCATTTATCCGCGCCCAACGCGAAAGTTTTGGCATAATCGCTGTAGAGTAATGCTCAAAAAGGGAGATGCGGCCAATATGCTGGAATGGCTCAACACACATATCGCCTACTGGCACTGGCTGGTTCTCGGCCTGCTGCTGGTCACGGCGGAAATTTTCGTTTCCGGATTCGTTCTCTTCTGGTTCGGCCTCGCGGCCCTGCTGATCGGGGTACTGACCCTGGCGGTGGACATGCCCTTCACCCTGCAACTGATTCTCTGGGCCTTCGCCTCCGTCGCCTTCCTGGTGATCTGGGTCAAGAGTATCAAGCCCCGCTGGAAGGACCGCAGCCTGTCCGGCATGGGGGCCGAGGCGCTGATGGGACAAGTGGGCCTGGTACTCGAATCCAACGCCGGTCGCAACCGCGGCCGACTCAAATTCCCCGCGCCCATCCTGGGCGAGGAGGAGTGGCTGTTTATCTGCACCGAGGAAGTCGCCATCGGCGACCGGGTGAAGGTGACAGATATCTCCGGCAATTCGCTGATCGTCACCCGCACCTGATTGCTGGCTGGCACTTAATAACCGCTTACACCCGCAACTCGATCCAGGCACAAATCAGTCCCCTCTCCCCCCGGGGACAAATCCGCCGGGAGCGGATTTGGGCAGCTTTAGCTGGCCGAAGGCCGAGCGCCATGGATGGCGCGAGTCACTGGGTTAGGGAGAGGGGCCCGCCCAAGCGGGAAGAGCAGAACAACTACGAAACTTTCAAATAACGTCTAAGAGGAAAAACAGCAGTGGAAGGTTTATCGGTCATTCTGGCACTGGTAGTGCTCATCGTCGTCACCATCGCCATGGGCGTACGCATAGTGCCACAGGGGTCCAAACATATCGTCCAGCGCCTGGGCAAATACCAGAAAACACTGACACCGGGCATGAACGTGATCATCCCCTACGTGGACCAGGTGCCCTACAAGGTGACCACCAAGGACATAGTGCTGGATATCCCCTCCCAGGAAGTGATCACCCAGGACAACGCCACCATAATTGCCAACGCCGTGGCCTACATCAATATCGTCTCGCCGGAGAAGGCGGTGTACGGCGTCGAGGACTATGAGATCGCCATCCAGAACCTGGTGCAGACGGCGCTGCGCTCCATCGTCGGCGAGATGTCACTGGACGCGGCGCTGTCGTCCCGCGACCTGATCAAGGCAAAACTGAAAGAGGGCATCTCCGACGATATCGCCGACTGGGGCATCAACCTGAAGACCGTCGAGATCCAGGATATCAATCCGTCGCAGACAATGCAGAAGGCCATGGAAGAGCAGGCCGCCGCCGAACGCCAGCGCCGCGCCACCGTCACCCGCGCCGAGGGCGAGAAGCAGGCCGCCATCCTCGAAGCCGACGGCCGCCTGGAAGCCTCCAAGCGCGACGCCAAGGCCCAAGTAGTTCTGGCCGACGCCAGCCGCGAGGCCATCGAACGTGTCTCCTCCGCCATCGGTGACAAGGAGATGCCGGTGATGTACCTGCTGGGCGAGCGTTATATCGGTGCGCTGTCGGAGTTGTCGCAATCTGACAATGCCAAGAATGTGATCTTGCCGGCGGATTTGCCGCAGGCGGTTAAGGGTTTGCTGAATCGGTAGGAGAGTTGTACCCCTGTGTCAGGACATGCCGTCGCCTCCAGCGAAGCAAGAAAATAAACAGGGCGGCAAACGTCAATACAGGCCCGCCAACCGCCGAATTAAAGAGCCATAGGCTCCTATTTACGGAAAGCGTTACGTAAGTTATTGATTTTTCGTGAGGTTAGTTGCGTTCAAAGGCCAAGTATATAATCAGGCGACATTAGGTTGGGGCTTTATAATTCTGGTCAAAACTTGATCGCAACTAGGTAAGTCATTGATTTCTGAAAAGATTTAGATCCCTGGTTTTGGAAGAGCCAGGAAATAGCAGCCAAGGAGATATAAAGCCCCTGGCTTTTGAATAAACTGTTAGAGCTCATGAAGAAATACATTGTTTTGTTGATCGTACTACTAATTTCAGGTGCAGCAGAAGCTACAGCCTTGCGAGGCGTATCTATT
>NZ_JACZFR010000060.1 GCF_014904815.1 Microbulbifer taiwanensis | reverse complement strand
TGTAATCACACTGTGTGCGTTTTGAACGGGGTGGTGAAGGGGTATCCATCAATAGGTCCTCAATGTATCAACCTATTTCAGGACGGGACAGCGAGCCAAAAAAAAGCGGCGGAGTCTCCCCCGCCGCTTTTCGGATAATCGCCGATCGATCAGCTATTGCCCTCGGTCTTGTCGATTATCTTGTTGGCTTTGATCCAGGGCATCATGGCGCGCAACCTGGCACCGACCTCTTCAATCTGATGCTCATCGGAAATCCGGCGCTCCGCTTTCAGGCGCGGCTGGCCGGCCAGGGACTCCAGCATAAAGTCCTTGGCGAACTTGCCGGTCTGGATGTCTTTCAGCACCCGTTGCATTTCCGCCTTGGTTTCGTCGGTGACGATACGCGGGCCCGTGACATAGTCGCCGTACTCGGCAGTATTGGAAACAGAATAGCGCATATCGGCAATACCGCCCTGGTACATCAGGTCGACGATCAGCTTCAACTCGTGCAGACACTCGAAGTAGGCCATTTCCGGCGCATAGCCCGCTTCCACCAGTGTTTCGAAACCGGCCTGGACCAGTGCGGAGACACCACCGCAGAGTACCGCCTGCTCACCGAAGAGGTCTGTTTCTGTCTCCTCGCGGAAATTGGTCTCGATAATACCGGAGCGACCGCCGCCATTCGCCGATGCGTAGGAGAGTGCCAGCTCCTTGGCCTTGCCGGAGGCATTCTGGTAGACGGCGATCAGGGTCGGCACACCGCCGCCCTCCAGATAGGTGGAACGCACAGTGTGGCCGGGACCTTTGGGCGCGATCATGATCACGTCCACATCCTTGGGCGGTTCGATCAGTTCGAAATGCACATTGAAACCGTGGGCAAAAGCCAGTGCGGCACCGGATTTCAGGTTGGGCGCCACCTGCTCGCGGTAGATGGCAGCCTGGTACTCGTCCGGGGCCAGGATCATGACCACGTCGGCATCCCGTACCGCATCGGCAACTTCCGCCACGCGCAGCCCGGCCTTTTCCGCCTTGGCCCAGGAGCTGGAGCCCTTGCGCAGGCCGACAACGACGTTGCTCACACCGGAATCTTTCAGGTTGTTGGCGTGGGCGTGGCCCTGGGAGCCGTAGCCGACAATGGCTACTGTCTTGCCCCGAACCAAAGTCAGGTCGCAATCTTTATCGTAGTAAACTTGCATCATTCACTTCCTATTTCTTACCGATTCAATAACAAATCAAAAACCAAATTAAACACTCAAAACTTTTTCACCACGGGCAATGCCCGACACCCCGGAGCGCACCACTTCCATAATCGTGTGCTCGCCCAGGGCCTGCAAAAAAGCATCCAGTTTTTCACCAGTACCCGCCACCTGCAGCGTGTACATATTGCTGGTGACGTCCACTATCTGCCCGCGGAAAATATCCACACTGCGCTTTACCTCATCGCGCTGCGCGCCGGTCGCACGCACTTTGACCAGCAGGAGCTCGCGCTCGATATGGGAACCCTCAGTCAGGTCCACCAGCTTTACCACGTCGATCAGCTTGTTCAGGTTCTTGGTGACCTGCTCTATCTTGTGGTCATCGCCGATGGTGACAAGCGTCAGGCGCGACAGTGTCTCGTCTTCGGTCGGGGCAACCGTCAGGCTCTCGATGTTGTAACCGCGCTGGGAGAAGAGCCCCACCACACGGGAGAGAGCCCCCGGTTCGTTTTCCATCAACACTGAAATTATTCTGCGCATCGTATTACTTCCCTAGGTCCGCTCCGTCTTGCTCAACCACATATCCCGCATGGAGCCATTTGGCATCACCTGCATCGGATACACGTGTTCAGACGGATCGACATAGACATCGATAAACACGGTGCGGTCCCTGATCGCAAACGCCTCGTGCAGCTTGTCGTGCAGCTCCTCGCGGCTTTCGATTTTTACACCCACGTGACCGTAGGCCTCGGCGAGCTTGACGAAGTCCGGCAGGGATTCCTCGTAGACGCTGTTCGACAGGCGCCCCTCGTACTGCATTTCCTGCCACTGCTTCACCATGCCCAGGGCCTGGTTGTTCAGGCACAGGATTTTTACCGGCAGGTGGTACTGGGTCGCGGTGGACAGCTCCTGGATACACATCTGGATACTGCCCTCGCCGGTCACACAGACCACCTCTTTCTCCGGGTGCGCGATCTTCACCCCCAGTGCCGCCGGCAGGCCGAAGCCCATGGTTCCCAGGCCGCCGGAATTGATCCAGCGGCGCGGCTTGTCAAACAGGTAGTACTGGGCGGCAAACATCTGGTGCTGGCCCACGTCGGACGTCACGAAGGCGTCGCCCTCGGTGATGTCATAGACGGCGCGGATCACCTCCTGCGGCATGATCAGTGCACCGTCGGTGCGATAGCGCGGCGCCGTGTAGATGCCGTGGCGCTCGCGCCAGTCGTCTATCTGTCGCCACCAGTCGACGATGGCCGACTGGTCCGGCTGGTCCTCGGACGACTTCAGCATTTCCAGCATATCGCCCAGCACCGACTGCACCGTGCCCACGATGGGGATATCGGCAACGATAGTCTTGGAGATGGACGCCGGATCCACATCGATATGAATAAACTTGGCCCCGGGACAGAACTTGCTCGGCGTATTGGTCACCCGGTCATCGAAACGCGCCCCCACCGCGAGAATCACGTCGGCGTGATGCATGGCGGTATTGGCCTCGAAGGTACCGTGCATGCCCAGCATGCCGAGGAAGCGCTTGTCGCTGCCAGGGAAGGCGCCGAGGCCCATCAGGGTATTGGTTACCGGATAGTTCAGCCGCCGCGCAATCTCGGTCAGCAGTTCGGCGCCATCCCCCTGTACCACGCCGCCGCCGGCGTAGATCACCGGGCGCTTGGCGGACAGCAACAGCGCTATCGCCTTGCGGATCTGGCCGCTGTGCCCCTTGCCCGCCGGCGTGTAGGAACGCATGCGCAGCTTCTCAGGGTACTGATAAGGGAAGCGGTCAGCCGGGCTGGTGACATCTTTGGGCACATCTATCACCACCGGGCCGGGGCGACCGGTGCTGGCGATATAGAAGGCCTTCTTGACCATCTCGGGGATTTCCTCGGCGCTCTTGACCAGGAAGCTGTGCTTCACGATCGGTCGCGAACAACCGACCATATCGGTTTCCTGGAAGGCATCCTCACCGATCTTGTCGCTGGGCACCTGGCCGGAGATCACCACCATCGGGATCGAATCCATATAGGCAGTGGCGATACCGGTGATCGCATTGGTGGCACCGGGACCGGACGTCACCAGTACCACACCCACTTTGCCGGTAGCGCGGGCGTAGCCGTCTGCCGCATGGGTCGCACCCTGCTCGTGGCGCACCAGCACATGCTTGATGCCCTTCTGCCGAAAGATGGCATCGTAGATATGTAACGCCGAACCGCCGGGGTACCCGAAGATCAGGTCCACCCCTTCATCCTGCAGCGCGCGAACCAACATATCGCCGCCGGAGAGTAATTCCACTGAAGCCCCCTCAAATTTCCTGTTTGGTAGGATACTCATCACTCAAGAACGGAAAAACCGCCATTTGGCGAGAAGCCAAGTGGCGATTATAAAGGAATCTTGTGACAAATATCAGCCTTTAGCGCATCTGCATGCCGATTTTTAGGATAGCTCTATCGGTGCAGACAGTGCGCGCGAACCGGCGCCGGTCTAAACCGGACTGCAGCGGGTTCGCAGGCCTCCAGGGTGGGGAGGACTCTCTCGACAGGAGGGGGCGGGCGTTTGGCCCGCCGGAGGGTAAAGCCGGAACCGCGGGGTGTGCGGTGAACTCTACTCGCCGAGCGAACGATTGATTTTGCAAACTGACGTGGCGCTGTCAATAGAGAATGCCATCAGGTTTCGCAAAGTGTTAAAGCGGTTGTAGGCAAGGCCGTGCAGACAAGTACAATGCGGCGGACGATTCCTGATAACGACTCTCTATAAATGAATTTGGGGGACAACCCATGCGCATCGCTCTCGCGATATTGATTTCGACTCTGGCATTGGCCGCCCAGGCCGACGGCATCTATAAGTGGGAGGACGAGAACGGCGTGGTGCATTTCGGCTCCCAGCCGCCCAAGAAGCAGGACGTCGAAGTGGTGAAGAAGCCCAAGTCCGAGCGCTACAAGCAATGGCAGGCGGAGCAGGCGGCCCTGAAGGCAGCGCAGGCCAAAGACGAGGCGACCTCGGAAGAGAGGGCCGTGGCAGCGAAACCGGATCCCCAGCCGGAGCCGCAACAGGACCAGGCTGCCAGCAAGGCCGAGCAGGCCGTGCGCGCCCAGCGCTGTCGCCGGGCCCAGTCCGACCTGCAGGAACTGACCACCCACAGCCGCGTGCGCGAAGTGGCCGCCGATGGCGCTGTGCGGATGCTGCCGGAGGAGGAGCGGCAGGAGCGCATAGCGCGCATGCAGCAGCTGATTCGGGATAACTGCTGATTCTGCGACGAGAGTTTATTCCCCGGCCAGAGCCCGATAGGGCGCATCGGTAAACTGCTCGAGCCGATAGCGCCCAGTGTAATAGTCCGCCTCCAGGACGCCGCCGCGGGCCATGGGTACCGCCACCCGCGCCAGGCTCAGCTGTTTTACCAGATAGGGGCCGTCCTGGCCCCGATCGCGAATCATCAACCCGTAAAATTCCAGCGGCACCCAGTGGCGGCCGGGCGCCAGTTCGGCCGCATATTGGGTGCTGCCGATCGGGGTATCCGGGTTGTTGTACAGGGAAGCGCGAAAGTAGTAGCGCGCCGCCCGCGACACTTCCACCTCGGCCTCGACCAGCAGGTTGCCACCGGCAGTGACAAAGTCCCGCAGCGCACCGGTGTAGCGACCAATATCCTCAGACAGGGTGAAGGCCACGGCGTCGCGCAACCCGCCGATATCCGTGTCCACCACCACCTTGTAGATTCCCGCGGGCAGTGACTCACCGCCGTGCACTCCGGCCTCCAGCTCCGCCTCGTAGATGCGGTCGCCGTCCCCATCCTCCAGATCCAGCTCCGCGACGATACGCCGATCGTCGTAGACCAGCAGTGCCCTGAAATCCGCCGCCACCCGCCCCTCGCCCGCCCGCGCCAGATAGGCGTAAACATGCACTGCGTCGCCGCGCAGATAGAATTTTCTATCCGTCCACAACGTCAGTGCCGCGCCGTCCTCGCCCCGGGTTGTGCGCCGGTCGGTGCCGTGGGTCTGGCTGATAGGGTCCTGGGCGGGATTCTTGATGGCGCGGTTTTCTGGCGGATAGCGGTGGTGCCTGGCCAGGTCGGACAGCAGCGATTGGTGCAGCTCCGTCTTCACCGGCCGCGCCTGCAACTGCTGCCACACCCGCGGGGTCTCCACCGGGACGGCGGCTGCCGCCACGGAGGCAGTACTGGTTGGGGATAAAGACGCTTTCGGTTCAATAGACGGGGCTTCAACAGCCGCGGCCGTCGCCGCGCCATCCTTACCCCCGCCCCTCAGCTGCCAGCTGCCGAAGGCAACCAGCAATACACCGACCAGCAACAGCGCCGGGCGCCAGTAACGGCGCCGCTCACCTCGGGACATCCGCACACCTCACCGTATTCGTCACTGGGTGCAGGCGGCGATGCGCCCGGCCGAGTTCTTGCCCGCGCCGCAGCCGAGGCCGTCGGCAATAACTGTGTAGTCCGGCGCCAGCAGGCCGCCGTTGCGCTGGGCATCGTGGTCCGTGTGCAGGCTGGCCAGGTTGTAGGAGCGGGCGGTGCCCTTGTGGTCGTTGTCGCAGGTGAAGATGGGGCTGCCATAAGCAACCCCCCAGAAGGTCTCGTACTCGTGCAGGTCGGAATAGAGGTTGCGCTTGGCGGAACCGGCACAGTTCATCTGTGAGGCCAGGTTGATATAGCCGTCATCCTCGCCATTCAGCATCGCCGAGGAGGCGCCCTCCATACCCGGGAAGGCCGCGTAACCACCGATGGTGTAGAGCGGCGCGGCCAGGTTGGTGCCGACATAGTTGCGCACCGCGTAGACGTCATTGGTCTGCAGGTAGCGCACGCCAGCGCAGGACTTGCCGAGGAAGGCGTCGTTGATCGCATTGTCGAACCAGTTGCCGTTGCAGACCCGGTCGGCGCCCTCGGTACCGGTGATGGCGCCACCGGTTGTGAGTATGGCGGCGACACCGTCGATGGCGCCGTCGAAATCCACCGTGACCGCGTTGCCCTCATCCAGGCCGGCCACATTGACCGTTTCGGTCACCGTCTCGCAGTTCTTCCCACCCCACCAGGAAGTGGTGCACGCCTCACTGGTGCGGGTCTCGGTACTGCTGTCCATCTGGCTGTAGGCGCGGTTGTAGTAGGGAGATCCGGGCACCGCGTTACCGGCGATATAGACCATCTGCGTCGCCCCCTGGCTGTGGGCCACCACCCAGAAGGTATCGTCGGCGCGACACTGGTCGGCGTGCTGGTAGCCATCGCCGGCGCCGCTGCGGATGGTCAGTATCTGGCGGGCGATTTCGCCGGCGGTGCTGTCGTGCCAGTAGGGCAACCCGGCTTCGTCGGTGGAGTTGTAGCCCACCACGCCGTAGTGACCGCCGTCGGCGCGCAGCTGGGCGATAAAGTCGCCGCCCTGATACTCGTCGAAATAGGCCTCGCTCCAGTAGTCCAGGGCCGGCTGGTGGAGCCGGCCCTGGTTGTCCGGCCGCTGCTTTATATGCCCTTCGACCCCGTGGCCGTGTACGAGGATATAGCAGTTTTCCGCTGTGGCGGAGGCTGTGGTGAGAAGGCCGGCCAGCAGGAGGGAAAGGCTGGCACCCAAGTGTTTACATAGTGTCATCGCTGTGTCCTTTTTATAGTTTTATCGGGCTCAAATTCGAGATTCACGAGTCTTTATTATTATCCGTCACAGCCTAGCAGCCGCGATGTTGGCAATACCTTAGCCGCCTGGCACAGACTTCACCTAGGCGCCATGGCGTCAGAGGAGGCGCCGGGGCGACAGCGCAGCTGACCATACAGTCGCATTGGGCAAAAGCGCTTCCGCCCCCGGGAGGCCTTTGCTATGGTGATTATTCCGCCACCCGAATGGCAGGAGAATCATGGGACACCACAATAAATCGACCGGCACAGCCGGCATCCCGAAAATCTTTGCCCCCTATTTTGTCGAGGCCGCCGCACGACTCGGCATCCCCAGCGATGCGCTGATCGAGCGGCTGCCGTTCGAGTTCAGCTGGTGCCCTGGGGAGTGCGAGCGCCTCTACTACGGGGAGTTCAATGCCCTGATAGAGGCCCTGCTGGCCCTGTCCCCCATTTCCTCGCCGGGGCTCAGCTTCAGCCGCTTCCCGATGATCGAACGGGTCGAGGAAACCATTATCGAGGCGCAACCGCTGCTGGCCCGGCCGCGGGACCTGCTGCGCCCGGCGGAGCTGATGCTGTCGCAGACACTGGCACCCCTGCTGCGCCTGCAGACCCGCCCCGAGAGCGGCGGCGAGGCACTCGACTTCGACTGGCAGCGCCAGTTGTTCAGTACCGCGGTCAACGATTTTATCGCGGAGATGCTGATGACCCGCTGCGTGGAGCTGTTGCGCACCCTCACGCCGGCGCGCGCCGAGATCCGCAGCGTTCAACTGCGCCGGACGGCGCCGGACGACAGCGCCATTTACCGGCGGGTTTTCCAGTGCCCGGTGCAATTCTCCTGTGCCGGCGACGCCCTGGTCCTGGGGCCGGAAACCCTGGACGCCCCCATTCCCCGCTACCACCGGCTGCTGCGCAGCCAGAGCCGCAACACCCTGAAGGCGGTGCTGCACGACACCCTCTCCAACTGCAACCTGGCCGCCAGCCTGCGCCACTGGCTCGAGCGACGCCTGCTGCATGAGGAGGTCACCATCGGCCGCGCCGCCGCCCACTTCGGCATCGGCGAGCGCACTCTGCAGCGGCGATTGCGCGCGCAGGGAGTAACCTTCCAGCAGATCAAGGACGGTGCCACCCTGGCGCTGACCAAACAGCTACTGCTCTCCACCAGCGACTCGGTAGAAAGCATCGCCACCCGACTGCACTATGCCGAGCGCTCGGTATTTGCCAAGTTTTTCAAGAAACGCGAGGGCGTGAGCCCCAGCGAGTACCGGCGCAGCAATACGGGTGCGGAGGCAATCTAGCTCGACGCCTGTTCACCGTGATAATCGCGCCCAAGGTACAGATACATGGCCGGCACCACGAAAAGGGTAAACAGTGTGCCTATGGTCATACCGGTGGCCACCACCAGCCCCATCGCGAAGCGCGCACCGCCGCCGGGGCCGGCCGCGATCAACAGCGGCACCATCGCCAGCACCAGCGAGGCGGTGGTCATCAGTATCGGGCGCAGGCGGATACTGGCCGCCTGCTCGATCGCCTCGCGTTTGGACAGCCCTTGCTCCTGCAGTTTGTTGGCGAACTCCACCACCAAGATACCGTGCTTGGAAATCACCCCGATCAGGGTTACCAGCCCCACCTGGGTATAGATATTCAGGGTGGTAAAACCGAGGCTGACGAAAATCATGGCCCCGCACACACTCATCGGTACAGTCACCAGCATAATCAGCGGATCGCGCCAGGATTCGAACTGGGCGGCGAGCACCAGGTAGATAACAATCAGGGCGAAGAAGAAAGTCACCACCAGTTCTGAGCCCTCGGCCTTGTACTGGCGCGACTGACCGGAGTAATCCACCGAGTAGCCCTGCGGCAGTATTTCCGCGGCGGCCGTTTCCAGGGTATCGAGCGCCTCACCCAGGGTGATGCCCGGGCGCGGCACCCCGGAAATGGTGACCGCATTCAGTTGCTGGAAGCGCTTCAGCTGCTGTGGCTCCACGGTCTCGCGCAGATTGACCAGCGTTGAAATGGGCACCAGGTCGCCGTTTACCGCGCGAATGTAATAGTGATTCAACTGCTCGCCGGTGAGCCGCTCGGTACGCACCACCTGGGGGATCACCTTGTAGCTGCGGTTGTCCAGGGAAAAGCGGTTGGTATAGGCACCGGAGAGCATGGAACCCAGTTCGCGGCTGATACTCTCCATGCTCACGCCCATGGCGGCGGCCTTATCGCGATCTATTTCGACGACGATCTTGGGCTTGTCGATTTTCAGGTCCGAGTCGACAAAGATAAACTTGCGGCTGGCGAGGGCCCTTCCCATGATTTCGTCGGCGACGCCGGCGAGACTCTCCATCGGCTCGGTGGCGCCGATCACAAACTCCACCGGCAGGCGGCCACCGGCGGTGGGCAGACTCGGCGGCACCACCACCGCCACCTTGAGCCCGGCTATCTGCGCCACCTCCTCGCTGATGATGGCCTGCATCTGCGCCGTATCCCTGTCGCGCTGATTCCAGGGACCCAGTACATAGCCCGCGATGGCACTGTTGGTCGCATTGCCGGCGCCGCCCACGCCATTGAGCAGGAAGAAATTCTCCACCTCGACGTGGCGCTCGGCGATGGTGTTCAGCTGCTCCGTGTACTGTTCCACGTAATCCAGGGTGGCATAGGCATCGGCAGAGGAAATCGTCAGGATAAAACCGCGATCCTCCGCGGGTTCCAGTTCGCTGGGAGAGGACACGAACAGGAAATAACAGCTGGCCAGCACAATGCAGCCGAAAACGAGTATTACCAGGCGATCGTCCAGGGCGTTGTGTAACCTTCGTCGATAGCTCTCCTGCAGGCGCTGGAACTGGCGCTCGAGCCAGTTTTCCAGACGGGTGCCGCCGCCGTCGTGGGCGAGCAGAATCTTCGAGGCCATCATCGGTGACAGGGTCAGGGCCACCACACCGGATAGCAGTACCGCGCCGGCGAGGGAGAAGGCAAACTCGGTAAACAGGGTACCGGTAAGGCCGCCGAGAAAACCGATGGGCAGGTAGACGGCAATCAGCGTTGTGGTCATCGCCACCACCGGCCAGGCCAGCTCGCGCGCGCCGACAATGGCGGCCTCCTTCGGCGCCATACCATCCTCAATATGCCGGTGGACGTTTTCCAGCACGATGATCGCATCGTCCACCACTATGCCGATGGCCAGCACCATACTGAGCAGTGTCAGCAGGTTGATCGAGAACCCCATCAGCAACATCAGGAAGAGTGCCCCCACGAGCGACAGGGGCACGGCTATGGCCGGTATCAAGACGCTGCGCAGGGAGCCGAGAAACAGGTAGATCACCAGTATTACGATCAATACCGCCTCGACAATGGTCTTCACTACCTCCTCGATGGAGTCCTGGATATATTCGGTGCTGTCGTAGGGGATCTCGCCGATCATGCCCTGGGGCAGTTGCGGAAAAATTTCCCCCTCCAGCTTTTCCCGCACTACCCGGACCACATCCAGCGAGTTGGCATCGGGCGCCACCTCTATGGCGAAGAAGGTGGCGGAGCGGCCGTTGAAGGAGACGGAGGTTTCGTAGGACTCAGAGCCCAGCTCCACTTCCGCCAGGTCGCCGAGGCGTACCAGGCGATCGCCATCCGCCCGCACCACCAGCTGGCGGAAGGCCTCCGGCGAGGCGATATCGGTATCGGCCCTGATCTCCATCGCCACCCGCGACCCCTTGGTGGCGCCCACCGCAGACAGCACATTGTTACGCCGCAGGGCGTCGCTCACATCGGCCGGCGTCACTTCCTGGGCCGCCATCTCCGCGGGCCTCAACCACACGCGCATGGCGAAGGTGCGGTTGCCCAGCAGGCGGGCGCGCTGTACGCCGGCGATGGTGGAGAGTTTCGGCTGCACCACCCGGGTCAGGTAATCGGTGATCTGGTTGTTGTCGAGAATTTCTGACGAAAAGGACAGGTACATGGCGGCGGTCGTCTGCCCCACAGCCATATCGACACTGGAGTCCTCGGATTCCTCCGGCAGTTCGCTGCGCAGCCGGTTGACCTTGGCCACCACCTGGGTGAGCACTTCGTTGGGATCGTAATCGAAATCCACATAGGCCTGGATAGTGGAGACACCCTGCACACTGGTGGACACCATATAGTCGATACCGTCGGCAGTAGCTATCTCCTGCTCCAGCGGCGTGGTGATAAACCCCTGCACCAGATCCGAATCGGCGCCTACATAGATGGTAGTGACGGTGATCACCGCGTTTTCCAGTTCCGGGTACTGGCGCACGTTCAACTCGGTGGCTGCGCGCAGGCCGAGCAGGAAAATAAACAGGCTGACTACCGAGGCCAGCACCGGCTTGCGAATAAAGATCTCGGTGAAATTCACAGCCGGCCCCCGCTAATTGTTTTCCGGGTGTGGGTCGGCACTCGCGGGGGGCTGGTTCTCGTTATTGATTATCACCGCGCCCTCATTGCGCAGCTTGAGCAGTCCGCTGCTCGCCACCACTTCCCCCGCACGCAGCCCCTGCAGTATTTCCACCAGATCGCCGCGCTCCTCCCCGGTTTTTACGAAACGCTTGCTGGCGATGAAGCCGTCGCCCTCTTCACCTTTCTGCAGTACGAATACGGCGTTGCCGTAGGGGGCAAAGAGCAGCGCGGTGCGTGGAATCACCAGCACCTTGCGGTGGGCATCGATCTGCACCGCGACATCCGCGTACATACCCGGGCCCAATTCCTTCTTGGGGTTTTTCAGCGTCGCCTGCGCCAGGAAGTTGCGGCTGGCGCTGTCCACCCGCGGATCTATGGCGGTGATGCGCCCGGAATATTTGTTGTCGGGGAAGGCATCGGTCACCAGGGTCACGGGCAGGTCGAGTGCGACGCTGGCGAAGTGCCGCTCGGGCAGGGAGAAGTCCACATAGATGGGATCAAGCTGCTGCAGGGACACCACCGCCTCGCCCGGACTCACGTTCTGCCCCAGGTCGATACGACGGATACCCAGCACGCCGCTGAAGGGCGCGCTGATGCGCCGCCTGTCGACGGTCGCGCGCTGCACTTCCAGACTGGCCAGCACCTGTTCCAGCGCGCTGCGTGTATTGTCCAGGTCCGCCTCAGTGGTGACCCCCCTGGCGTGTAACGCCTTGATGCGATCGTGATTGCGCCGCGCCAGCCGCAACTCCGCCTGCAGCACCTGTAACTGGGCCTTCTCCGGTCCCGCGGCCAGTTCGGCCAGGAGCTGGCCCCGGTCGACGGTCTGGCCGGACTTGAAGTGAATGGCGCTGACAACACCCTGGGCCTCGGTGGTGATCTCGACGCCGTTAACCGCACGCATGGTACCCACCGCAATGAGACTTTCCTGCCAGGTCTGCACCTCCGCAACGGCGGAAGTCACTGTGGCCGGTGGCAGCGGCATGGTATCAAAGGCCCGGTTCATCATGACCCGGCCGAAATACTTGAAGGCAAAAATACCGCCGAACAGCAGCAGGCAGCCGAACAGCATCAGCAGCATGCGTTTGTTCAAAAGCTGGGACACAGAGCCATTCCATTGATTTGCGATTTCGGCACCAGCAAACCCTTCCGCCGAACAACAAAATTCAGTTTATGAACAAATGGCTGTCTGTGCCCGCGCGCTGCCGCGGCATTGCACTCGGCCTGGCGCAGTTTTTTGATATGGCTGATGTGAGGAAGGAACTTGTAGGAGCGGCCCATGGCCGCCCCGCCGCTCCTACAGGGGATGCGGTGCACCCTACGGGCGCGATTCATAGAGGCACCGCAAAAGAGAATGGAGGCGCCGGCGGCTAGCGGAATACTGCCCTGTCGCCCTCGAGTTCGGCGTGTATGGTTGCGCCGGGCGGGAACTTGCCCGCCAGAATATCCTGCGACAGGGGATTCTCCAGCCACATCTGTATCGCGCGCTTCAGCGGGCGGGCGCCGTACACCGGATCGAAGCCGACATCCGCCAGCTTGTCCAGCAGTGGCTCGGCCACGTGCAGCTTCAGGTCGCGCTCGGCCAGGCGCCGGCGCAGCTGTCCCAGCTGGATTTCGGCGATGGAACGCACCTCGGTTCGGTTCAGCGGGTGGAAGACCACCACCTCGTCGATGCGGTTGATAAACTCCGGGCGGAACTGCTCGCCCACCACTTCCATCACCGCACCTTTCATCTGCCGGTAGTGAATTTCGGTGTCCAGCTCGTCGCTATCGCGGGCGGCGGCGTACTTCTGGATCAGGTCCGAGCCCAGGTTGGAGGTCATCACCACTACCGTATTGCGGAAATCCACGGTGCGGCCCTGTCCGTCGGTCAGGCGGCCGTCGTCCAGTACCTGCAGCAGGATATTGAAGACATCCGGGTGGGCCTTCTCCACCTCGTCCAGCAGAATCACCGAGTAGGGTTTGCGGCGCACCGCTTCGGTCAGGTAGCCGCCCTCCTCGTATCCCACGTAGCCGGGGGGCGCGCCTATCAGGCGCGCGACCGAGTGCTTCTCCATAAATTCCGACATATCGATGCGCACCATGGCGTCTTCGGTGTCGAACAGGAATTGCGCCAGCGCCTTGCACAGCTCCGTCTTGCCGACCCCGGTCGGGCCGAGGAACAGGAAGGAGCCGTTGGGGCGATTCGGGTCGGAAAGTCCGGCGCGCGAGCGGCGCACCGCATTGGCCACGGCGTCGACCGCCTCGCCCTGCCCGATGACGCGCCGGTGCAGCTCGTCTTCCATGCGCAACAGCTTTTCCCGCTCGCCCTCGAGCATTTTGGAAACCGGAATGCCGGTCCAGCGCGACACCACTTCCGCCACTTCCTCGTCGGTCACGCGGTTGCGCAGCAGGCGCGGCTCCTCGCTGGCCTCGGCAGTGGCGGCGGACTTGATCTGCTGCTCCAGTTGCGGAATCACACCGTATTGCAGTTCAGACATACGGGTCAGGTCGCCGGCGCGGCGCGCGGCCTCCATGTCCAGCTTGGCCTGCTCCAGCTTCTCCTTGACGTCGTGGCTGCCGGCCAGCTGCGCCTTTTCCGCTTTCCAGACTTCCTCCAGGTCGGAGTATTCCCGCTCCAGCTGCCGAATTTCCTCCTCGAGTTTACCCAGGCGCTTCTGGGCCGCCTCGTCGTCTTTGTCTTTTTTTACCGCCTCGCGCTCAATCTTCAACTGGATCAGGCGCCGCTCCAGCTTGTCCATGGACTCCGGCTTGGAATCAATTTCCATGCGGATACGGCTGGCCGCCTCGTCGATCAGGTCGATGGCCTTGTCCGGCAGCTGGCGGTCAGTGATATAGCGCTGCGACAGTTTGGTGGCGGCAATGATGGCCGAATCGGTGATATCGACACCGTGATGCACCTCATAGCGCTCTTTCAGGCCGCGCAAAATTGCGATGGTGTCCTCTTCGGTGGGCTCGTCCACCAGCACTTTCTGGAAACGGCGTTCCAGCGCGGCGTCCTTTTCTATGTACTGGCGGTATTCGTCCAGCGTTGTGGCGCCGACGCAGTGCAATTCGCCGCGCGCCAGCGCTGGCTTCAGCATATTGCCGGCGTCCATGGCGCCCTCGGCCTTGCCGGCGCCGACCATGGTGTGCAGTTCATCGATAAACAGGATGATGCGCCCCTCCTGCTTGGACAGCTCGTTGAGCACCGCTTTCAACCGCTCCTCGAATTCGCCGCGGAATTTGGCCCCGGCCAGCAGTGCGCCCAGGTCCAGCGACAGCAGCCGCTTGTCTTTCAAACCCTCCGGCACTTCGCCGTTGACGATGCGCTGCGCCAGGCCCTCTACGATGGCGGTCTTGCCGACACCGGGCTCGCCGATCAGTACCGGGTTGTTCTTGGTGCGCCGCTGCAGCACCTGTATCGTGCGGCGGATTTCGTCATCTCGACCAATCACCGGGTCCAGCTTGCCCGACACGGCGCGCTCGGTCAGGTCGAGAGTGTATTTGTCCAGCGCCTGGCGCGCCTCCTCCGCGTTGGGATCGTCGACCTTCTCGTCGCCGCGCACCTTCTCGATGGCCGCCTGCAGCTGCTTCAGGTCGCCGTTGGCGTTCAGAATTTTGGCGATCTCGCCGGCGGCCGAATCGAAGGCCGCCAGCAGCACCGTCTCGCTGGAGATAAAAGTGTCGCCGTTCTGCTGCGCCTTTTTGTCGGCGAGATTAAACAGGCGCGCCAGCTCCTGCGACATACCCACATCGCCGGTGGGCGCGCTGATGGTGGGCAGGTTGTCGAGTCTTTTCGCCAGGTCGTTGCGCAGGCCGTTGAGGTTGAATCCCGCCTGGGAGAGAAATGCCGGCACACTGCCATTGTTCTGGTTCAGCAGCGCCAGCAGTAAATGCTCGGGGTAAATCTGGTTGTGGTCGCGCCCTACGGCCAGGGACTGCGCGTCGGCAATCGCGGACTGCAGCGGGTTGGTCATTCGGTCGATTCGCATGGACGAAACCTCTCCTCGGAAGGCAAAACAGTGGCGCCGATTTGGCGCCACACATTCAGTGTAGTGTCGAGGGGTAAAATAGGGGCGGGAGAGGGGTTTTCAATGATCCGGGTCAATTGGCGCCTGTTTTGCGCCACTATCTGTTACCAGGCCCGGGCCGCAGGTTGGGCGAAGCGTACCCATCACCGGTGCAGAATGATGGGCACGTCGCTGCGCTCCTTTGCCCATCTTACGGAAGAACTACTCCAACCAGATCAGGGAGGCCATGCGGCCGGTGGTTTTGTCGCGGCGGTAGGAAAAGAAATACTCCGTTTCTGACACCGTGCAGCGGTCGCCGCCGTAAATCTCGCTGACGCCGAGCTGTCGTAGTTCCGCACGTGCCAGCCCATAGATATCGGCGAGAAAATGCAGCGGCTTTTCCACATGCGGGCGGAAGCACTGGGCAATGGCTTCGGCGTGATCGCCACTCTGTGCATTCTCAAAAAACTCTTCCAGCACATCGACGCCGGTCTCGAAGGCCCGCGGCCCTATCGCCGGGCCCAGCCAGACCAAAAGATCACTGGGGTCGCAGTCGAGCGCACCCACACTGCTGCGCAGTATGCCTGCCGCCAGGCCGCGCCAGCCGGCGTGGGCGGCCGCCACCCGGTTGCCGGCCCTGTCACAGATAAGCACCGGCAGGCAGTCGGCGGTGAGCACCGCACACACGGCACCGGGCGCCGTGGCAAAACTGGCATCGCCGGTGCGCACCAGGTCATCCGCCTTAGCCTCTACGACCCTGTCGCTGTGGATCTGCTCCAGCCACTGGGGTTTGGCCGGGAGTTGCAGCTCCTGCAGCAGCTGGCTGCGATTGGCAGCCACTGCCTGCTCGTCATCGCCCACATGGGCACCGAGATTGAAGGACTCGTAGGGACCATCGCTGTGGCCGCCAAAGCGCAGGCTGGTGGCCGCGCGCACATTGGTTGGGGCCGGCCAGTCGGGGAAGAGGTAGTGGTCAGCGGACATTGAATTTCCTTGGGATCGGGTGCCTCAATTGGTGCGCACGGCGCACCCTACGAATCCGCGCGCAGCAGCTCGAGCAGCTGCAGCATATCCGCGGGCATGGGCGCGCACCAGTGCATTTCCTCGCCGGTCTTCGGGTGCAGCAGAGCCAGTTCGGCCGCGTGCAGGGCCTGGCGCGGGAACTGCTGCAGCGCTTCCACCAGCCCCGCCACGGCCTCCGGCGGCAGCTTGGCGCGGCCGCCGTAGAGGGGGTCACCCACCAGCGGGTGGCGGATATGAGCCATATGTACGCGGATCTGGTGGGTGCGCCCGGTCGCCAGCGCACAGCGCAGCAATGTGTGGGCGCGAAAGCGCTCCCCGACCCGGTAGTGAGTGATCGCTTCCTTACCACCAAAGTCCAGCACCGCCATCTTCAAGCGATTCTGGCGGTGGCGGCCCATGGGTGCATCGACGGTGCCGCCGGCGGTGACCTTGCCCTGCACCAGTGCGTCGTACTGGCGGCTGACGCTGCGCTCCTTCAGCTGCCGCACCAGGTCTGTCTGCGCCGGCAGCGTCTTGGCCACCACCATCAGACCGCTGGTGTCCTTATCCAGCCGGTGCACTATACCGGCGCGCGGTATCTGTGCCTGGGCCGGATTGTGGTGCAGCAGGCCGTTCAACAGGGTGCCATCGGGGTTGCCCGCCGCCGGGTGCACCACCAGGCCGGCCGGCTTATTGATCACCAGCAGGCTGTCGTCCTCGTAGACGATATCCAGGTCCAGCGCCTGCGGCAGCCACTCCCCCTGGGCCTCCAACGCGGCACGCAGCTGCAGGCGCTCGCCGCCAAACAGCTTGTCCTTCGGCCTGGCCGCTGTGCCATTGACGGTCAATTGACCGCCTTTTATCCAGGATTGCAGGCGCGCACGGGAATAATCGGGAATTAATTCCGCCGCTGCCTGGTCCAACCTGTGGCCGGCCAGACGGGCGGGCACTTCGATATCCACTTCGAGCAGTTCGGTCATGGTTCAACTTCAAATACTTTGGGCAGCTGCACGACTGTGGTTAAATGGCGGGCCGCCGATTACCTATAATTGGCCGCTAGTTTAAAGGTAGAGAGTAATAATGATAGAGCGAGGGGCTATGCAGGCCTGGAAAACGCTGTGGTTGGCCTTGGTGAAGGTATTGTTATCCGCGATATTGGTCGCCTGCGCCAGCACCGATGAATCCGAAGAGGGACTGCCGACCGGCAGTCGCACCGAGCAGGCCTTCTACGAGGCCGCCCAGCGCCAGCTGCGATCCAGCCAGTGGGACCTGGCCATCAAGAACCTGCGCGCGCTCGAGGACAACTTCCCCTTCGGCAGCTACGCCGAGCAGGCGCAGCTGGAGCTGATCTACGCTTACTACCGCAACTATGAGAACGACGCCGCCATCGCCTCCGCGGACCGCTTTATCCGCCTGCACCCGCAGCACCGCAACGTGGATTACGCCTACTACATGAAGGGGCTGTCGTCCTTCACCGAGGGCAGCGGCCTGTTCGAGCGCTTCCTGCCCACCGATATGACCAGCCGCGACCCCGGATCCGCGCGCGAGTCCTTCGCCTATTTCTCCCAGCTGATGGCCCGCTACCCCGAGAGTCGCTACGCGCCGGACGCGCAGAAGCGCATGATTCACCTGCGCAACCTGCTGGCACGTTACGAGATACACGTGGCCAACTACTACTTCAAGCGCGGCGCCTACCTGGCCGCCGCCAATCGCGGCCGTTATGTAGTAGAGAACTTCCAGCAGACACCGGCAGTGCCGGATGCGCTGGCGGCCATGGTGCAGGGCTACCACCTGGTGGAGATGCCGGAGCTGGAGGGCAATGCGCTGGCCGTACTGCGCACCAATTACCCCAACCACCCGGCCTTCCGCAGCGACGGCAGCTTCAATTACAACTATTACAAGGGCGCCAGCGGCCGCAGCCTGATCCACCGCGTTACCCTGGGCCTGTGCGAGAAGCCACACCCGCGCGGCTCCGACAGCCGCGACCTTTACAATGCCGAGTACCGCCGCGAAGAGGCGCCGCTGCCGCCGGAGCTTATGTGAATGCAGAATGATGAATGCGGAATACGCGACCTATATTGTGCCAAAGCCCTGTTCGCTGGCCGCGATCTGACTTTCGACAGACAAAACAGTCAGATCGCGGCCACCGGCCGCTCCTACGGCACTAGGCCAGATCGCGCATTCCGCTTTCATCATTCCGCATTCATTCTCCCGCCTTCCAGCCATTGGTGATCGGGTAGCGCCGGTCGCGACCGAAGCCGCGCTCAGAGATCCGCACCCCCACCGCCGCCTGGCGGCGCTTGTACTCATTGCGGTCAACCAGGCGAACCACCCGCTCCACCGTCTCCCGCTCGAAGCCGCGACGGATGATTTCCTCGGCACTGCAGTCCCTGCCGATATACAGGTCCAGTATCTCGTCCAGGATTTCGTAGGAGGGCAGGCTGTCGGCGTCCACCTGGTCAGGGGCAAGCTCGGCACTCGGCGGGCGGCTGATCACTGTATCCGGAATCACCTCGGAAATGGTGTTGCGGTAGCGGGCCAGCGCAAACACCAGGGTCTTGGGCACATCCTTGAGCGCGTTGAAGCCACCCACCATATCGCCGTAGAGGGTGGCATAACCCACCGCCAGCTCACTCTTGTTGCCAGTGGTCAGCACCATGGCACCCTTCTTGTTGGAGATTGCCATCAGCACCACACCGCGGGAGCGCGCCTGCAGGTTCTCCTCGGTGGTATCCCGCTCGCTGCCGGCAAACTCGTCCGCGAGCGCCTGCATAAAGGCGTCGAACATCGGTTCGATACTGATCACCCGGTAGTGGATGCCCAGGCGCTGCGCCTGGTCGGCGGCGTCGTTCTTGCTCAGGTCCGACGTATAGCGAAACGGCATCATCACCGCTTCCACCCGCTCCGCACCCAGCGCGTCCACGGCGATGGCCAGGGTCAGGGCCGAATCTATGCCCCCGGAAAGCCCCAGCACCACACCGTTGAAGCCGTTCTTGTTCACATAGTCGCGCACGCCCAGCACCAGCGCCTGGTATACGGAGGCCAGGTCCTCGAGGGCCGGGGTGATTTCGCCGGGTTCCAGGGTCACCCTACCGTTCCCGTGGGACACGGTCACAGGCAACAGCTGTTCGACATATTCCGCCGCGCGCGCGCACAGCTTGCCCTGGGCATCCACGGCGAAGGAGCCACCGTCAAATACCAGCTCATCCTGGCCGCCGTGGCAGTTCACATAAAGGATTGGCATATTACCGGCGCGGGCCTGGCTGGCCAGCAGTTCGAGGCGCTGCTGGGCCTTGCCGCGATGGAAGGGCGAGGCGTTGATGTTCAGCATCAGCCTGGCGCCCGCGGCGGCCGCCTGGGCCACCGGTTCCGGGTGCCAGATATCCTCGCAGATGGTGATGGCCGTCGGGATACCCTTGATATCCACTACGCAGGGCTGGTCGCCGGGGACGAAGTAGCGCATTTCGTCGAAGACCTGGTAGTTGGGCAGCTTCTGCTTGGCGTACTCCGCGACCAGCTCACCCTCGACGATCAACCCGGCCATATTGAACACCTTGCCGGCCACCACCCGCGGGTAGCCGATCAGTATCGCGCAGGGTAGCTCCGCCGCCACAAGCTGGGCCAGCGCGGCGTCGATACGCCGCTGCATACTCGGGCGCAGCAGCAGGTCTTCCGGCGGGTAGCCACTCAGGGTCAGTTCGGG
Source organism: Microbulbifer taiwanensis (assembly GCF_014904815.1). Taxonomy (GTDB): domain Bacteria; phylum Pseudomonadota; class Gammaproteobacteria; order Pseudomonadales; family Cellvibrionaceae; genus Microbulbifer; species Microbulbifer taiwanensis. The sequence continues at coordinate 26,902 of NZ_JACZFR010000060.1, read as the reverse complement.
AAACAGCACCAACTCGGCGCCCTGCTCGCGGTGCGCCTTCCGGGTCATGTCGATCACCCGGGCCGTATTGCCGGGAATATCCCCCACCAGAGAATTGATTTGTGCCAGCACTAACTGCAAAGTAGACATCTTTGTACCTCGGATCGGACAGGCCGCTATTGTACAGTGACCGGGGGACAACAGCAGCGGCCGGCGAAAACAACGAAAACAGATGCCGGGAAACACACCTTGAGCAGTACAGCGATCTCCACCAGTGGCCCCTATCTGCAGCACCACGAATTGCTGCGGGTCTATGCCTATTACCGCGTCGCCATAGCCCTGGTGCTGCTGGGCATCTTCACCTCCGGTATCGGCAAGGGCGCCGTGGGCAACAGCGCGCCCGCACTCTACCTCAATACCGTCATCGCCTACGCCGCGCTCAATTTCGGCTGGCTGCTGAACCTGCGTCACTCCGCCTACCACACGGGTGCGGGCCAGGTGGGACTGATTCTCGGCTGCGATATCCTCACTTTTCTGCTGTTGATCCAGGCCAGCGGTGGTCTCAACTCCGGCCTCGGTTACCTGCTGCTGATCAACTGCTCGGTGGGTTCGATGCTGTTGGACCGGCGTATGGGAGCCTTCTTCGCCGCCGTTGCCAGTATTGGCGTGATCGGCCTGCAGCTTTACGGCCTGCTGACGGGCCATGCCGAGACCCAGGATATCGTCTCGGCCGGTATGCTGGGCGTGCTACTGTTTGCCACCGTGAGTGCCCTGCAGTACCTGTCTGCGCGCATCCGCAGCGCCACTCTGCGCGCCGACCAGCAGAGCCGCCACGCCGCCCACCTGCAGCGACTGGCTCAGCAGATCATCGAGCGCATGCGCACCGGCGTGCTGGTTATGGACGCCGCCAACAAGCCGGAGCTGATCAACCGCGCCGCGCACCAGCTACTCGGTGAACAGCTGCAGCCGGATGGCGAGCGCCAGGGTGACCTGCGCCGCATAGTGCGCGAGTGGCGCCGCGACGTCTCCCGCAGCAGCGCCCTGATGCAGGCCGAGAACGGCAGCGAACTGCGACTCAGTTTCGCCAATCTGCGCCGCGATCACGGTCACAGTACCCTGGTGTTTGTCGAGGACAATCGCAAGTTGGTCCAGGCGGCGCAGAAGCTCAAACTCGCCTCCCTGGGCCACCTGACCGGCTCCATTGCCCACGAAGTGCGCAATCCGCTCGGCGCCATCAGCCACGCGGCGCAGCTGCTATCGGAATCGGCGAACCTGAGCGAAGAAGACAGGCACCTGACCCAGATCATCTGCCGCCACAGCCAGCGGGTAAACCAGATAGTCGAGAATGTGATGCAGTTGTCGCGCCGCCGCGCGGCGGTGCCACAGCTGCACGACCTGGGGGATTGGCTGGAACTCTTTATGCAGGATTTCCGCGCTGGGGCGCCCGCCGACGCGCAGATTCGCATGCATCTGCCCGACTGGCCTGTAGACGCGCGCTTTGACCCGGAGCAACTGGCCCAGGTGGTTACCAACCTGTGCAACAACGCCCTGCACCATTCCCATGTCGCCATGGGGCGGCGGGAACTGGAGATCTCCGTCTACCGCCACCGCGAGCGCGACTGCGCCATTCTGGACGTGGCCGACAGCGGCCGCGGCGTGCTGCCGGAACACCGGGACAAGATATTCGAACCTTTTTTCACCACCGGGCAGGGCGGTAGCGGCCTGGGCCTCTATATAGCGCGCGAACTCTGTGAGGCCAACCAGGCCAATCTCTACTACTGCCGCACCGACAGCAACAAAAGTTGCTTCCGGATAGAATTTGCCCACGCAAACCGGATTTTTTAATCGTCAAGAGGAATAGTTTTCCAAAAATGCCTGTGTAAAACTGCAAAGAATCTCTGTCATAATCGGCCACTGAATTTCAGCCCACAGAAAACCAACAATAAAAGAACGGACATTAATGCAACCACTGGCCCTGGTCGTCGACGACGAACCGGATATCTGCGAATTACTGACCCTCACCCTGCGGCGCATGGACGTGCACTGCCATACCGCCGCCAACCTGAGCGAAGCACACAGGCTGCTCGGCGAAAACCGCTATGATTTCTGCCTCACCGATATGCGCCTCCCCGACGGCGATGGCCTGCAGCTGGTGGAACATATCCAGGAGCAGGGAGACGGTGAACTGCCGGTGGCGGTAATCACCGCACACGGCAACATGGACACAGCCATCAGCGCGCTGAAGCTCGGCGCCTTCGACTTCGTCAGCAAGCCGGTCGACCTGGAGCGGCTGCGCGGCCTGGTACAGCTGGCCCTGCGCCTGAACCGGAACAGCGGCGAAGCCCAGACTCGGGACGCCGACCAGCTGCTGCTGGGCGAGGCGGAGAACATGCGCCTGCTGCGCCGCCAGATCGCCAAGGTCGCGCGCAGCGATGCGCCCATTTACATCAGCGGCGAATCCGGCTCCGGCAAGGAGCTGGCGGCCCGCTCCATTCACGCCCAGGGCCCACGCGCTGACAAGCCCTTTGTGCCCATCAACTGCGGCGCCATTCCCGCAGAGCTGATGGAGAGTGAATTCTTCGGCCATAAAAAAGGCAGCTTTACCGGCGCCCACAAAGACAAACCCGGCCTGTTGCAGAGCGCGGAGGGCGGCACCCTGTTCCTGGACGAAGTGGCGGATCTGCCGCTGGACATGCAGGTTAAGCTGTTGCGCGCGATCCAGGAAAAGCGCGTGCGCCCGATCGGCGCCAGCCAGGAAGTCCCCATCGACGTGCGCATTCTCAGCGCAACCCACAAGGACCTGGCAAAGGAAGTGGCCGAGGGACGTTTCCGCAGCGACCTTTTCTACCGTATCAACGTGATAGAGATTGCCGTGCCACCACTGCGCGAGCGCGCCGGTGACATACCGCTGCTGGCGGATATCATCATGCGCCGCATCGCGGATAACGCCGCTGTGGGCGCCCCAGAACTATCCGGCGAGGCACTGGAGGCGCTGAAAGCCTACCCCTTCCCCGGCAATGTACGCCAGCTGGAAAACACCCTGGAACGCGCCTTTACCCTCAGCGACCAGCAGGTCATTTGCGCCGAGGACCTGCTGCTCGATCGGGAAACGACGCAGGCCGCCAGCGTGGAGGAACCGCTCACAACCCCACACGCCACCGACGAGAACAGGCGTTCGGAATCCTATTCCGGTCAGTTCGATCCCGGCCATTTCGCCTCCCTGGACGAGTTCCTGCAATCCATCGAAAAGGAAGCGATAGAGAGCGCACTGACCGAAACCCGCTGGAACAGGACGGCGGCGGCGCACAAACTGGGAATCAGTTTCCGCTCTCTGCGCTACCGGCTGAAAAAGCTGGGACTCGAGGACTAAGTTCAGAATCGGCACACACGTGCGTACTGTAATGGTCTGTGATTGGCTTTTTCCGTGTCCCAGTTATGCTGGTGCAAACTCAGGGAAGAGGAGTTTGCACCGTGAAGAGCGCTTCGGGTTTTACCCTCGTCGAGCTGATGCTCACCGTCACCATTCTCGCCATAGTCATGGCCGTCGCCGCGCCGCCGTTTATCGATTTTATCAAGCGCTACCGCAGTGAAGTGAAGGGCCGCGAACTGTTTGAATTGCTGATACTGATGCGCGCCAAAGCGTATCACGAGCGGGTGAGCTATTCGCTCTGCCCCAGCGACGATGGCAGTAGCTGCGGCGAAGACTGGACATCGGGTGCAATATTATTCGCAGATGCGGATGCTGACGGCCAGAGGGATAACGCGGAGCAAATCGAACGAAGATTCCCGAAATTGCAAGACGGAGCAACCTTGAGCTGGAACGCCTTCAACAACAGGGGATTCATCATATTTCGCCCAGATGGCACAACCCCGGCACAAAGTGGAAACTTCGAATACTGTCCCGGTAAAGGCGAAGAAAAATACGGCTGGTTTATCGTGCTCAATGTAATCGGCCGTCCCTACTTCGGTAAGGACGGCGACGGTGATGGCATAGTCGAAAACGGCAGCGGGGAAAACCTGAGCTGTGGCGACAAAGTCAGCTAATCAGCTGCAACTTTTGCTCCAGCACATATCGCTGGCATCAAAACCGTCGCTATCGCGATCCCAGCCTCGTTCACCGCTGGAGCTCAATTGGACAGTGCCATCTCCCGCCTGGCCGTTCTTGGGTATTGCCTGCAGGATATAGGAGTCGCCGTCCGCTTCTTCGATACGCAGATCGTAGGTCTTGTTGCCGCCATCCAGCGGCGCCTCATCCGGGAAAATATCCGGCACCTTACCGGTATGTGAATTCGCATAGGTGCCGTTCTGGGTAAAGTGCTGCTCCATCGCCTGCGCCAGCCCCATCAGCGCTCCCTGCGCATCGGCCCGGTTGGCGCTGCGCACATGTTCCTGATAAGACGGCCAGGCGATACCCGCCAGCACCCCCACGATCGCCACCACGATCATCAGTTCGATCAATGTAAAACCCTGTTGTCTTTTCATCTTCGCTCTCGATAAATTCCACATTTGACCCGATACGGTACCGGGTCACTGATCCTGAAACGGCAAGCAGTCAGTTGGGTGTGATCTCCTCCCAGGACAGGCGCCCCACGCGATCGCCGTCGCCCACTTCCACGGGACGGTACGGAATAGTACCGGCGCTGTTCGGTGTATATTGTCTGATGCCATTGTTTCCCTTGAGGAAACCGGGCTTATTCGGAATGCCCTCGCTCACCATCTGCCCCACGAGGCCCTGGTCCCCGCTGTTGATCTTGCCATCGCCGTTACCGTCAAACACTGCGTGCTTGACCGGGGCCAGGCCGGTGCGCACATCCACCGACATCAACCAGCCGTAACCGCCCGCAGAACAGACCTGGCCGGTGGGTATCAGCGTGTTGAAGAAGAGCACATTGCGCAGCAGGTCCGGGCGCGTAACCACCCGCTCGCCGCCGTCCGGGCTGATGCCGGATTTCAACTGTATATACCAGCCGGCATGGTCTGCCCATTTCAGCTCGTCACCCCCCAGAGTACGGTAGCTTCTCACACTACCATCCGGCTGCGTCACATTCCTGGTACCAATGGACCTGGATACGAGATTGCCCTTTTTCAGTCCATAAGTACCATTGTCCGCCACTACATAGAAACCTCCGGCCCCAGTAGTCGCGGTATCCGCCGCGGTGATGTACTGACCGGTGCCAAATGTGACCAGCAGATTGGGATCACTGCCGTCTGGATTGTCGGTATTCCTGGCGACCAGTGGCGCACCGGTAATCGGTTCACCCACGGCAGTGAACAGCGGCTGGGGCTTGCCGGCATCGTCATTGATCACGGACCAGCCGCTGGCCACATTCGAAGTCACATCGAACACCCACATGTTGCCCTTCAGGTCGCCGGCGTAAATCCGGTCCACGATACCATTCAGGTCCGAATCCACGATGGCCGGAGTGGACATACCGTTTTTGTCGTCCGCGTCTGCAGTACCGGTGGAGATGTATTTATATCCACTGCCATCCAGAAACACGATGAACAGGCCCGCATCCCCATCCGTGCTGTTATAGCCATTGCCGAAGATTGCCGCCCACTTGTCGTTTTGCATACGGCCTATCTGTGGGCGACTGAAGGTGTAACCGAGGCTATCGTCGTCGGCATCGGTAAATTCCCACATCACCAACGATTCGGCATTGTCTTCCGTGAAAAGTGAGGGATCGGTGATATCCAGCGCGTAAAAGCCCTTGCCACCGCCGCCGAGGCCACCGACCAGTACTGTCTTCCAGTTGCCGCCGACATAGGCATCGGAAGCAGTCGGGGTGCCGTCCACATAATACTTGTGGCTGTAGTATTGGGAGGTGAGCGCGTGCAGGCCGTAATCCCGCTCGGTGCTCAACAACACTTCCGGCGAATAGGCGATCAGCTCCTTGCCGGCACCCGTGCCAGCGGTATTGGCATTGAAGCCATGCAGGAAACCGTCGTTGGCCCCCACATAGACCATGGGTGTGCGACCGCTCTTGCCGGACTTGAACGTGCTGTAGCTGCTGGCCTCGGAGAAATCGGCCTTGGACCAGGCCGCATTGGGCGCCCCCACAAAGACCGGGGTCGAGTTGACGATATCGCCGAGACGGCTGGCGCGTTTACGAAACTTATCGGTATCCGTTCCCTCATTGCTTTGATCGCCGCGCAGATAATCGATGCGATCGGAGGAGCGGTTATCGATCACGCTGACGCCAGTGGAAGTATTGTAGTTCAGGTCCTCGTCGGTAGCGTCGTCGGCTATCTCCAGAGCCGCATCGGTAAAGGGAACACCTTTCCCGTCCCTGGTAGTCAGCATGACCCGGGAGCTCGGCGTCGCGGACTTCAATTTGTCACTGGCCTCCCAGGAGGCCGTCGTCGAAATATCGCCGTTTTCGTCGATCGACAGCGCAGACAGCTCGCCATCCCAGTCGCCACTGTTGAACTTGGCCGCAAACAGGGCGGAATCAGCCTCGAGAGATGTCGAGTTGAAAGCAACGGAGCTGGAGCTGCCGGTAATCTCGTGCACTTTGTTTATAATCTGATTGAAAGTGACCTTCAACTGCGATGCATTCGCGGCATCATAGACGCCACCGCCACCGAGGGCACCGGCATTCTTCATCACATTGGTATCCGAGAGGCCGTCCTCGGCAAACCCGATAATGTAACTGATGATATTGTGTGTTACCGGCTCGCCGTCCGGCTTTTTCAGGTCCGGGCGCAGGTCTATATCGTAGAGCGCCTTGACCACGTCATCCATTTCACTAGAGGTACAGCCCCCGGTGTTACTGGAACAGCTGTAGTCATAATCTCGCAAATGATCGCTGATCTCATCGTCGCTGGTCGGCTCGCCATCGGTCAGCGCCACCATAAAACTCTTCTGGCAGTAATACTGGATGGCTCTGTCTTCTACACCACTTCCATCGCCTCCCGGCAGCGGAACATCAGGGTTAGCATCATTCCAATCCGGAGCCTCATCAAAAATATCCTTACCTGCAGCAGTTTCCGTGCTGCCGTCGCTACCTTTATAGGACAGGTTATTGTCCTCATAACCGGTAATAAAATAGCGGCCAACACCGGTAAAACTCTCCGAAAGCGGAGTGGATCCGCTGGCACCAATGCCATCGATTACATCCAGAAGGCTGGCACGGGTGTCATCTGTAACACTGGTCAACCCCACAAGTGCTCGCGCACCATCGACCCCATTATGTCTATTGCCATCGTCGTCATCATTAAACTCCATGATGCCAACGCGCACATCTTCCAGGCCGGACACCAATTCGGCCGCGGAAGTCTTCATAACGTCGGTGCGGGTAACGGGGACTTTTGAGCGGGTCGCCTCGCCGTCGGAATCCACAAACTTTGCCGCTACATAGCTGCCAGCGCCGTTCTGTTCGGAGAAATACCAGTTCAACAATTTACCGCTGGCGGATTCATCCCTGTAGTCACCAAACTGGGCATGACTTCCGGTTTCGTAATAGCTACCGTCAGTCTCATGCGCATAGAACCAGGCGCGATAGTCGGCACCATCTTCGAAACAGTCACCATTGGTGTCCCAGGTCCGCCAGGGATCATTTGTGTCTCTGTTACCGTCATCCATTTTAAATTGGACACTGCCATCAGAGGTATTAACCCGAAAATCCACCTCGTAGTAATCAGTCTCCTCAACATCTCGACATCCCCACCGGTTACATTTCTCTGTAGTATAAGTACGACTTTTCGGCAATGGATTAGCGCAGCTGGCATAAGTCGCATTTTCATCGTATTCACTCGGAGGCCAGATTTCCCCCTGCATGGAGCCGGACGAGTCCAGCACAAACATAATATTCGGCTCTGCCGAACCGCGAGTATACAGGGGCACATCGGATAAGGTGCCCGGCGCCGCAGATGCGCTGGAGGCCAGGGTCAGCAGAAAGGCCACACAGGGCCAACGCAGTGGAAAGCGCAGTTTTATCTTGTCTTTCAATTTCATTTTTCTGCTCTCTTATAATACTGTTAAGGCGTTGCGCTAGAAGGCAGCGCCTTGCCGTAGAGGGTTACTACAATGCGCTCGGTGCCGCCGATACCCACCCCGCGGGTGACTATCTTGAACACCTTGATATCGGGAAAGTCGAGACCGGTGGAGCCGGCACTCAGGTCAACGTCTGCCGCATTGGAGTCGTCTGAGGCGAGACCAGCCATTTCTATATACATGCGCCCCTCCAGATTGGTATTGCCATCCGCACCTTTCATGGGCACTTTTTCGGAGGTGGAATTAGTGGACGACCAGGTATCGTCCGCGAACAGATCGTCCGGACCGTCGCCGGCGGTGCGCAGCCAGCCGCTATCACCGAAGCCGTCCGTATTGGCAAGACCATCGATTACGGCTTCGCCCTTGCGCGCCATGGTCTCGGCCACTTCCAGGGCTATCTTGGCATCGCGGGAGGCGAAGGTCATGCGCTCACTCATCAGTACGCCGCGCGCGCCGGATATACCAATAAGAGTCAGCACCAGCAGGATGATCAGGCTGACCATCAGCACGGCACCCTGTTGTCGGCTCATCGTTGTCATTACAGTTCCCCCCGGTTGCGCACCTTCACCGTGGCCACATAGAGTTTCCGCAGGCGACCGTCGGTGTAGGTGGTTTCGGTCCCATCCAGTGTGGTGATTTTTTGGCTATCGACGCTGGCATTGCCCTCGCTGGCCACCAACAGCTGCAGTTTGATTGCGGTAATGTCTTCCATCACACCCAGATCGCTGCTCGCATCCAGCCAGGTGTTCACTACGCCATTGCCTGTCGTATCGCGCCCGTAGGACACCTGCATGTCCTCGATACCCGGCACCAGCTCCTGGGTATTGCTGTCCTCGTCACTCACAAACAGCGAGTTGGTGCCCGTAGCACTCTCGGCAATAAAGTAAGTGCGCTGGTAAGGCAACAGTATCTTTGAATCGGCGCCGTAACCCTGCGCCAGCGTGGAGCTGGTATTTGTCATTGTGGAGCCACTAATGGCTCCGGTATCGTGCTCTATGGTCCTGTTCCCACTGCCGAGATCGCCGTTCACGGCGCTGATGACCATTACGTCTCCCGCCTTGCAATTGGAAACCAGCACTACCTGGCCTTTTTTCACCGGACAGTTCGAACTCACCTCCAGGTCATAGGCACTCGAGTCCGTCGGGTCGACCATACGCCCGGCGCCGCCACAGGCGTCCACGGCACCACTCAGAATCAGGATATCGGTGCCGTCCACAACGTCGACACTATCGACTTTCTCACTGGATTTAGCGTCGTTCACGCCCTGCACACCGTCGGCGCCGACAGAGGCAAAAAAACCACTGCCCGCACTCAGATGATTTTCAATACTGTCCAAATCCGGTGCGCATCCCCAGTAATCCGCCGAGCGGATTTCCCGGCTCAACAGGTCTACGGCAAATCGGCCGCTCTCCTGCACCCGGGAAAAGGCCGTCTGCATGCGCATGGTGTCGCTGTTGCTCTGGAAGATCTGCAGCACACCGAGAAGTAGTACAGAACTCAACAGTATGCCGATCATCAACTCGATCAGGGACAGGCCGCGCTGTTGGGAAATTTGCTGCATAATCAAAGCTCCACAATCATTTCAAAGGTGGCATCTTCCGGCGCGCCGCCCGAGGCACCGTACTTCTCACCGGTGTGCTGCTCTTTCCAGGAGATGGTCACCGTCACTTCATCTCCGTTGCGGGCGATATTGCCTGTCGCAGAGGGCAGGTTGCTCTTTAATACCTGGTCCCACTCGTAGAGGTCGCGATCCGCTAGGTCATTTACTGAACAGCTACTACTGCAGTTGTTAGTGGAAGTCTCTGAACCATCGACCTTGCCATCGTAACTGCCCTGCTCCAGGGCACTGGGATTGGCGCGCATACGCTCGATGATTTCCTGCGCGGCCAGGGCGGCCATATAGCGGTGGTGGGCGCCATTGCCGTTTTTCATACTCATCATCTGGGTGGCCGCGAGACCCAGCAGGCCCACCGCGAGTATCAGGACCGAGATGAGTACCTCTATCAGGGTGGCTCCGCGCTGCTTTTGCATCTGCATGAATCTATTCCTCACTTGGTACAGGCGGTATCTTTCTGCAGGCGCACGGCGCCGGAGACGAGCATTTGCAGCTGGCGACCGTAAAGTCCATCGCGGTCGTCGCACAGGCCCAGGGACAGGATGTCACCCAGACTGCTCTCGCCGCGGGCGTTAAAGGTGAAGTCAAGATTTTCCATTGGGGTAGTGCCCACGTCGGCGTCGAGTTCGATCTGCGCAAGATCGATGCGCAATACCCTCAACTCCGTATCTGTGCCGCTGTTATAGGCTTTATCCGCATTTTCATTTACCCAGACCCGTAGGCCGTTATTCACATCGCCGTCAATGGCACTGACCTGGACTGCACCACCGCGTCGCACCGCCTCCGCGCGGGCGTACTGCAGGGTGCCGTTGAGGTCGTTGGTCATGGTTACCATGCGGTTGTTCTTGATCATGGTGTTAAAGGAGGGAACGCCCATGGCGGTGATGATGCCGAGCACCATAAGGACCACCATCAACTCGACGAGGGTAAACCCCGCCATGCGCCTGAAATTATTCATTATTGCTCTGCCCTGAATACACGGAATCGCCGGCCATCACCCAGCGGCCGGCCCGAATGGTGCATATATACCAGTTAGATATGGCAATAAAAGCGAAACGGTCGACGATTCTTGAGGGGACCGACAGACGGTCACAGGGGGGCGATAAGCGGGCCAGCGGCCCGCGTATACGGAGGGGGAAATAAGGTCAGCGCAGCTCTTTCGGCAGGGAAAAACGGATATTCTCCTCGCGCCCAGCCATCTCCTGCGGCAGTTGTGCGCCCAGCTGCTGCAGCCGCTCGATCACTTCCTGCACCAGCACTTCCGGCGCCGAGGCGCCGGCGGTGATACCGATGGCGCTCTTGCCGGCCAGCCAGGCCGAATCTATATCGGCGGCGCCGTCGATCAGCTGGGCGGAGGCGCCGCAGCGCTCCGCCAGTTCGCGCAGGCGGTTGGAGTTAGAGCTGTTGGGGCTGCCCACCACCAGCACCAGGTCACTCTCCAGCGCCAGCTGCTTGACGGCATCCTGGCGGTTCTGGGTTGCGTAGCAGATATCGTCCTTGCGCGGGCCGCGGATATTGGGAAAACGGGCGCGCAGGGCGTCAATGACCTTGGCGGTGTCGTCCATGGACAGGGTGGTCTGGGTGACGAAAGTGAGGTTGTCCTCATCCTTCACCTGCAGCCTTGCCACATCCTGCTCGTCCTCCACCAGGTAGATGGCACCGCCGGTACTGGTGTCGTACTGGCCCATGGTGCCCTCCACCTCCGGGTGGCCCTGGTGGCCGATGAGTATGCATTCACTGCCATCGGTACTGAACTTGCTCACCTCCATATGCACCTTGGTGACCAGTGGGCAGGTGGCGTCGAAGACTTTCAGGCCGCGCTCGGCCGCTTCACTCTGCACCGCCTTGGAAACACCGTGGGCGCTGAAGATGACTATGACATCGTCCGGTACTTCCGACAGCTCGTCCACGAAAACAGCGCCGCGCTCGCGCAGGCTGTCGACCACAAACTTGTTGTGCACCACTTCGTGGCGCACATAAATGGGCGCGCCGAAGACGTCGAGGGCGCGATTGACGATATCGATGGCGCGGTCGACGCCGGCGCAGAAGCCGCGGGGGTTGGCCAGTCGGATTTGCATAGTCAGTTCAAAACTCTTGTTTCGCCCGGTGCGCGAGGCACCCTACTGTATCGAGTCCACTTCGATGATTTTTACATGGAAATTCAGCGTCTGCCCGGCCAGAGGGTGGTTGAAGTCGACGGTGACTTCATCCTCGCCAATCTTACGGACCACGCCGGGTAGCTCGCCGCTGGCATTGTCGAACGAGACCACAAGGCCCTCCTCGAGCTCGATATCCGGGGAGAAGCTGTCGCGGCGTACCTTCTGGATATTGGACGGGTTGCGCTGGCCAAAACCCAGCTCCGGAGGAATCTCTATCTCCGCCTCGTCCCCGGCCTTGAGGCCGAACAGTGCCTGCTCGAATCCCGGCAGCAGGCTGCCGTCGCCGACGCTGAATGTGGCCGGATCGCCCTCGAAAGTGGAATCCACTTCGGTGCCGTCGTCCAGCTTGAGGCTGAAATGCAGGGTCACCCGGCTGTGTTCGCCGATTACGGTATTACTCATAAAATCCTAAACTTCTGCGCTTTTCTTGGTATCGGCGCCGTCTTTGTCGGAAAAAAACAGCAACTCGATCACCAGCATGATGGCGCCGACACTGATCGCCATATCCGCCACATTGAATACCGGGAAATGCCAGCTGCCGTAGTAGACGGAAATAAAGTCCCGCACGTACCCCAGCAGCATACGATCCCACAGATTGCCGATGGCACCGCCGAGAATCAGCGCCAGGGCGAAGGGCTCCCAGCGTTTTGCCGCCGGCAGTCGCCACAGCCAGGCGATGACCATGACACTGAAGCCCAGCGCTATGGCGCCGAAAAACCAGCGCTGCCAGCCGCCGGCATCGGCGAGAAAGCTGAAAGCCGCGCCGTAATTCTCCGCATAGGTGAACTGCAGCAGGCCGGGGATTATCTGCATGGCCGGACCCTGCATAAACATCTCTACGGCCCACACCTTGGTGGCGATATCCAGGCCTATCACCAACAGCGCCAGCCAGTACCAGCGCCACGGGTGGCCGAACAGGCTCAGACCTTTATGCCCGCCACTAGGCATAGTGGCGTTCCTCACCCGCGCCAACGACATTGTCGACACAGCGGGAGCAGATCTCCGGGTGTTCCGGGTCAGCACCGACATCGGCGCGATAGTGCCAGCAGCGCGCGCATTTCGGGTGATCCACCTTGCGCACATCCAGTTTCAGTCCGGCCAGCTCGGTGGCATGGGCGCCGGCGGCGTCGCTGAGGCGCTGTACCGAGGTGGAGGAGCAGATCAGCACGAAGCGCAGCTCGTCTTCCAGTTCGGTCAGTTTCTCGCGCAGATCGTCGTCGGCGTAGAGAGTCACCGCCGCCTGTAGCGAGCCGCCGATATTGCCGGCGCCGCGCTGCTCCTCGAGCACCTTGTTGACCGCGGTTTTTACCTGGGCAATGGCGGCCCAGTAGTCGGCGCCCTTGCCTGCGCCTTCCGGCAGTTTGGGCAACGGGTACCACTCCGCAAGGAATACGCTCTCGGCTTGCTGCCCAAGGGAAGAGTCGCCGGGAATAAACTGCCACAGTTCCTCGGCGGTGAAGCTGAGAATGGGCGCTATCCAGCGCGCGAACGCCTGTACGATATGGTAGAGCGCCGTCTGCGCCGAGCGGCGCGCAACACTGTCAGTTTTGGTCGTGTACTGGCGGTCCTTGATGATATCCAGGTAGAAACCGCCCATTTCCACCACACAGAAGTTGTGCAGCTTCTGGTAGATCTGGTGGAACTGGTAATTGTCATAGGCGGAGACTATCTCGTCCTGCAGGCGCGCGGCCTTGTCCAGTGCCCAGCGGTCCAGGGCCAGCAGTTCCTCTTCCGGCAGCAGGTCCTGTTGCGGGTCGAAGCCGGCCAGGTTGGAGAGGAAGAAACGCGCGGTATTGCGCAGGCGGCGGTAGGAGTCCGCGGTACGCTTGAGGATCTCGTCGGACACCGCCATCTCGCCGCTGAAGTCGGTGGCGGCCACCCACAGGCGCAGTACGTCGGCGCCGAGCTTGCCGATCACATCCTGAGGCGCGACCGTATTGCCGATGGACTTGGACATCTTGCGCCCCTGGGCGTCCACGGTGAAGCCGTGGGTCAGCACCTGCCGGTAGGGGGCGCAGTCGTTGATCGCGATGGAGGTTTTCAGGGACGACTGGAACCAGCCGCGGTGCTGGTCGGAGCCTTCCAGGTACAGGTCCGCCGGGAAGCGCAGGCCGTGGCGGCGCTCCAGCACGGCATAGTGGGTCACGCCGGAATCGAACCACACATCCAAAGTGTCGGTAACTTTCTGGTACTGCTCCGCCTCGTCGCCGAGCAGTTCCGCCGGGTCCAGGTCGAACCAGACATCCATGCCCCCGGCATCGACGCGCTCGGCCACCTTGTCCATCAGCGACGGTGTGTCCGGATGAATCTCGTGAGTTTCCTTGTGCACGAAGAGCGCTATGGGCACGCCCCAGGTGCGCTGGCGGGAGATGCACCAGTCCGGGCTGGCGTCCAACATCGCATCGATGCGCGCCTTGCCCCAGCCGGGAATCCACTGCACCTGGTCGGCGGCCTTCTGCGCGTGATCCAGCAGGTCGTTCTGCTGCATGCTGACAAACCACTGCGGCGTCGCGCGGTAGATCAGCGGCGTCTTGGTGCGCCAGCAGTGCGGGTAGCTGTGCAGCAGCTTGTCCTGGTGCAGCAGCACGCCTTTTTCCTGCAATAGATCGACGATCTTTTCGTCGACCTTGTACACATGCTCGCCGGCAAACAACGGTACGCTGTCGCGGTAGACGCCGTTGTCGTCCACATAGTTGAGAGTTTCTATGCCATAGCGCTTGCCCACCAGGAAGTCGTCCGGGCCGTGGTCCGGTGCCGTGTGCACGCAGCCGGTACCGGCGTCGGTGGTGACATGGTCGCCGAGCACCAGCGGCAGCTCCTTGTCATAGAAGGGATGCCTGACCTTCAGGTGCTCCAGTGCCGCACCGCGGATACGGCCGACAACATTGCCCTCGAGACCGGCGCGCTCCAGCACTGCGTCCTTCAGTTCCTCGGCCAGCAGCAGTCGCTTGTCGCCCGCCTGTACTACCACATATTCCAGCTCGGCGTTGACCGACACCGCCTGGGAAGACGGCAGCGTCCAGGGCGTGGTGGTCCAGATCACCACGGACAGGGGGCCGTCACCGGCGTGACCGCCGGCGGCGTCGGCGATCGCCAGCGCGGTTTCCTCGGTGACCGGATAGCAGACGTCGATGGAGAAGGAGGTCTTGTCCTGGTATTCCACTTCCGCCTCGGCCAGCGCCGAGCCGCCCACCACGCTCCAGTAGACCGGCTTGAAGCCGCGCGCCAGGTGGCCGTTTTGCACGATGCGGCCCAGGGCGCGCACTATGTCGCCCTCGAACTGGAAGTCCATGGTGCGGTAGGGATTGTCCCACTCGCCGAAAACGCCCAGACGGATAAAGTCTTTCTTCTGGCCCTCGACCTGCCTGGCGGCGTAATCGCGACATTTCTGGCGGAAGGTCTTGTGATCCACCTTGGTACCGGCCTTGCCGATTTTCTTCTCCACCCGGTGCTCGATCGGCAGGCCGTGGCAGTCCCAGCCGGGCACATAGGGGGCGTCGAAGCCGCTCAGGGTCTTCGACTTGACGATGATGTCCTTGAGGATCTTGTTGACCGAGTGACCGATATGGATATCGCCGTTGGCGTAGGGCGGGCCGTCGTGCAGGATAAACTGCTCGCGACCGGCCCGCGCCGCGCGGACCTTTTCGTAGAGCTTGCCCTGCTGCCACTTTTGCAGAATCGCCGGTTCCCGCTGCGGCAGGTTGCCGCGCATGGGGAAATCGGTCTCGGGCAGGTTCAGAGTCGCTTTGTAATCGGTCATTGAATTGAATTCAGCTCAGTAGGGTGGGCAAAGCGCAGCGTGCCCATCTCCGGGTTCTGATGGGCACGCTGCGCTTTGCCCATCCTACATGTTGTCGGCCTGTCAGGGATTCTGTGCGAACCAGGCCTTGGCATTCTCGATATCCCGGGCTATCCACTCTTTGAGGATTTCCAAGGAGGCGAACTTTTCCTCGTCGCGCAGCTTGTGGCAGAACTCCACCGCCAGCTCGCGGCCGTAGAGATCACCGCTGAAATCGAACAGGTTCACCTCCAGCAGCGGCTGCGCGCCCTCGCCTTCCACCGTGGGGCGGAAACCGACGTTGGCCACGCCGTCTATCTCGTTGCGGCCGGTGGCCAGTTCCGAACCGTCGGTGGCGGTCGCGCGCACCGTGTAGACGCCCACCAAGGGCGAGCGGTAGCGGTGCAGGCGCACATTGGCCGTGGGTGCACCCAGCTGGCGCCCCAGCGCCCGCCCCGGCGCCACGCGCCCGGTGATACGGTAGGGCTTGCCAAGTAGCGTCTCCGCCAGCTCGAAATCCGCATCCTCGAGGGCCCCGCGGATACGTGTGCTGCTGACCCGCTCACCGCGCACCTCGACTGTGGCCGTGTCCTCGACGGTAAAGCCGGCTCTGGCGCCCGCCTCCTGCAACAGCCGGTAGTCGCCGCTGCGATCGCAGCCGAAGCGGAAGTCATCACCGACCACCAGGTGTTTGATGCCCAGGCCATCCACCAGTATGCGCTGGACAAACTGTTCTGCGCTGAGATTGCGCAGCCTTCCGTTGAACTGCAGGCACAGCACCCGGTCGACACCGGCCTCGAACAGCGCCAGTACCTTTTCCTTGAAGCGCATCAGCCGCGCCGGCGCCTTTTCTCCAGAAAAGAACTCGTGGGGCTGGGGCTCGAAGATGATCGCCACCGACGGCAGGCCCTGCTCGCGAGCACGCTGTTGCAGCTGCGCAATAATGGCCCGATGCCCAAGGTGCACGCCATCGAACGAACCGATGGTGGCCACACAGCCTCTGTGGCGGGGGCGCAGGTTGTGCAATCCGCGAATCAGTTCGCGTTTCTGTTCGCGGTCCGGTGCCACTGCGGTCATCCCATCCTCACAAAATCGAGCGGCGCAGTATAGCTGATATGTGGTTGGCGGCGTAGGGTGCGCCCTATGAGGCGGCCCGAAAATGGCGCGGCCTCAGGCCGGAGGCCAGAAGCACCAGCAGATAGGTGGCGCCGCCACCGGCGACCAGCACGCCCATACGCCAGGCGCGATCCAGCCAGCCCCAATCACTCCAGCCCTGCCAGTAGTGCAGCGCCACCAGCAGCACCGCCACCATCGCCAGGTTTGCCGCCAGCAGGCGCAGCAGGTAGGCGCCCCAGCCGGTTTCGGGCCGATAGACATCGTCGCGGCGCAGCCCCTTGTACAGCAGCCAGGCATTGATCGCCGCCTGGCAGGCGGTGGCCAGGGCCAGCCCCATATGACCGAGCTTGAAGTAGTAATTGAGGGGAATCACGAACGCCAGGCTCAGCACCATCTTCGCCGCAATCGCGATCAGGCCAAAGCGCACCGGGGTATAGGTATCCTGGCGGGCGAAGTAGCCCGGCGCCAGCACCTTGATCAGCATGAATGCCAGCAAGCCGAGAGAGTAGGCCCGCAGCGACCAGGCGGCCATCTGCATATCCCGCGGCTCCATACGCCCGTACTGGAACAGGGTCGTCAGCAGCGGCTCCGCCAGCACCACCAGCGCCACCGCCGCCGGCAGCGAGATCAGGGTGACGCTGCGCAGCGCCCAGTCCAGTGTATGGCGGAAGCGCCGCGGATCGCCATCGGCGTGCTGGCGCGACAGGTTCGGCAGTATCACCGTGGCCACGGCCACACCGAAGACTCCCAGCGGCAACTCGACCAGGCGGTCGGAAAAATACAACCAGGAGACGCTGCCGGTGGGCAGGAATGACGCCAGCACCGTATCAAGGACCAGGCTGATCTGGGTCACCGACACGCCGAAGATGGCCGGCGCCATCAGCCGCAATATCTTGCGCACGCCCGGGTAATCCCAGTCCCAGCGCGGCCGCGGCAGCAGCCCCTGGCGCATCAGGAAGGGCAGCTGGAACAACAGCTGTACCACGCCGGCGGCAAACACGCCCCAGGCCAGCGCCATGATCTGCGGCTCGAACCAGTCGCCGGCCAGCACGGCCGCGGCAATCAGCACCAGGTTCAACAGCACCGGCGTCAGCGCCGGTACCGCAAAGCGGTCGAAGCTGTTCAGGACCGCGCCAGCAAAGCCGGTCAGGGAAATCAGCATCAGGTAGGGAAAGGTGATGCGCAGCATATTCGCGGCCAGATCGAACTTCTCCCGCTCACTGCCGTCCCACCACCAGCCGAACGCGAAAATTCCCGCCACCAGCGGCGCGCAGAGCACTCCGAACAGTGTGACCAGCAACAGGGCGCCGCCCAGGGCGCCGGCGACCCGGTCATTCAGCTCCCGCGCCGCGGCGATGCCGCCCTTCTGGCGGTACTCGGCCAGCACCGGCACGAACGCCTGGGCAAAGGCGCCCTCGGCAAACAGGCGACGGAAGAAGTTGGGGATCTTGAAGGCCACAAAAAAGGCGTCTGCGGCATCGCCGGCACCGGCAAAGCGGGCTAAAACCATATCCCGGGCCAGCCCCGCCACTCGCGAGAGCATGGTCGCGGCGCCGACGACAGAGCTGCCGCGCAGCAGTCCGGATACGCTGGGTTTCCCCCGCGGGTTTTCCTGGTTGGCTGGCGGCTGCGACAAATCGGCGACTCCTGGCAGTTCGTTGGTGGCTGGACTAGCTCGGTGGCCGGCAAGTCTACCGCAATTCGACCTGGCGCACGGAAGCGCCGGAATGCCAATCAGTCCCTACTCCCGCTGGCGCGCGAGCCTATACTCAGGGTGAGCAAGTGGCGCGCCTCAAGGGACTAGGGAGGCGTAAGGAGAAAATGGATGACCATCAACGCATTGATTATTGCTCTGGCGCTGGCAGTTGTGCTGTATGTCGCAGTAGTGCTCGGACCCCGCCCACAACGTGTGCGTGTTCGAATTGACGCACCCCGCGACCGGCGCTATCGCCGCCGCCACCGCTAGCGTCCAGGGACGCCAGCAGAGGCCGGCGCGGCGAAGCCGCCATATTTCGCCACAATTGCGCTCGAGTTCGCCACTCCGGCGCCACGCCAGTGCCGCCTTGCGGTTTTTTAATAAGTCTCGACCGGGCCGGAAACACAGCGGGCCCAAACGACAGACTCAATGAAAAACCGCAAGGAGAAGGATCGTGAAAAAAGTATTGATGGCTGTAACTCTGGGCTCCCTGATCGCCACCGGCACTCAGGCCGCTGAGCACAAACAAACCTTCGAGGGATCGAAACTGACCCCGGCCAAGCAGGCCACCGTATTTACCGGCGCCGCCATCGCGGGTGCCGCGGTGGGTGGTCCGGTCGGATTCATCGCCGGCGCCCTCGGCGGGGCCTGGCTGGGCGAGCAGATCAAACAAGCAGAAGAGGCAGATATGCTGGCGACACAACTGACTGAGAGCCGCGCAGAATTGAGCAACCTGGCCCATCAACTGGATGCAGCCCGACTGTCGGCCAACGACGCCAACGAACTGGCCCTGGATTCACTGCAATTCCAGCTGTTGTTCACTACCGGCGACGACCAGCTTCAGGATGGCCAGATGGGCCAGCTGAGTGCCCTGGCAGACTTCCTCAAGCGCCACCCCCAGGTGCAGATTCACCTGGAGGGGCACGCCGACCCCCGTGGCAGCGACGGCTACAACAATGTGCTGTCCGACCAGCGCGCCCTGAGCGTGCAGCGGGCCCTGGAGGCCTACGGTGTGGACAGCTCCCGCATCAGCCGCCGCGCCCTCGGCGCCACCTACTCCAAGGCCCCCCGCGGCGACGCGGATGCCTATGCGATGGAGCGCCGCGTGGATATCCACTTCGCCCTGCCGGAGTCCATGGCCGGCCGCTTCTGATCCCCGGGGACGCCACACGCGGACCGCAAATCCGCCGCGGCGCCCGGCAAGGACACCCCCCAACTCCCTCAGCGTTTAACCCTGTTGTACTTGCGGGCGCCTGGCGCCCGCCTTTTTGATTCCGCGTCGATAAGGCATCATTCCACTTGGATGAAGCACATCGCTGTGCCTCACCCGCTACGCGGGCAGCCTGCGGCTGTCCAAATTTGATCCCGACAAATTTGTCATCATTTATCATTCCGCATTGCCCATGACTGCCACCATCGCCATTGTCGAAGACGAGCGCGCCATCGCCGAAAACTACCGCGACGCCCTGCGCCGCAGCGGCTACAGGGTCGAGCTGTACACTTCCCGCCCCGAGGCCCTGGATGCCTTCCGCCAGCGGCTGCCGGATCTGGCGGTCATCGATGTCGGCCTGGGCGCGGAGGTCGAGGGCGGCTTCGAACTGTGTCGCGAAGTGCGCGCCATGGCGCCGACCCTGCCGATACTGTTCCTGACCGCACGCGACTCGGAGCTGGACATCATCTCCGGCCTGCGCCTCGGCGCCGACGACTACCTGACCAAGGACATCTCCCTGCCCCATATGCAGGCGCGCATCAACGCGCTGTTGCGCCGGGTCAGCGTGTTGCGCGACCAGGGCGAGGAGTCGGAAACCCTGACCCAGGGCAGGTTGCAGCTGGACATCTCGCGGCTGCACTGTCACTGGGGCGGCGAGCCGGTGGACCTGACCGTGACCGAGTTCTGGATAGTTCACGCACTGGCCAAGCGGCCCGGCCACGTAAAATCCCGCAGCCAGCTGATGGAGGCCGCGCGTGTGGTGCTGGACGACAACACCATCACTTCCCACGTGAAACGTATCCGGCGCAAGTTCCAGGTTCTGGACAGCGACTTCAACGCAATTGGTACCGCCTACGGTATGGGCTACCGGTGGCAGGTGTAGAAGAAGACCGGAATCCGGCCCCTCGAGTGAAACCATGAAACTGCGCCGCCAACTTCTGATCGTCAGCCTGGTCGCCCTGGCGCTGCCCTGGGCCGGCTGCCAGTACCTGCGCCAGGTAGACAATGCCCTGGCCCAGGGACAGATGCAGGCCCTCGAGGCCACCGCCAGCGCCGTGGCCGCGCGACTCGCCAGCGCGCCGCAGCTGATCGCGCCCGATTCTGAGCGCCTGGGCCGCCCAACCGGCGCTCAGCTGTACCTGAACCCCCTGCCCCAGGCGCCGCTGCTGGACGGCTACGGCGACGACTGGCGCCCCCTGCAACTGCCGGCGAGAGAGTTGCTCGACGAGAGCGGCGAAGCCCTGGCCCAGGTGACCCTGGGACAGTTCAACGACAGCGTCTACCTGCTGCTGACGGTCGCCGACCACACCCCCGCCTACCAGGATCCGCGCACCGGCCTCCTCGCCAGCGGCGACGCGATCGAAATACACACCGCCGACCGCCATTACACACTGCCGGTGGCGAGTCAGGGCTCCGCCCGCGCCCTGTGGCACAACCTGCGCCGCAGCAATCACGAAAGGGAACTGCGCCTGCGCGGCCGCTGGACCTCATCGGCGCGCGGCTACCAGCTGGAACTGGTCCTGCCCTACGCGCTGACCGGCGGCGCGCTCTCTGTCACTGTCATCGACCGTGCCTCCAGCGGCGGCGGCCCGCCGCAACGCAGCGCCGGCACCCTGCCCGCGGACGGGTTGCCGGGCAGGCTGGTGCAGCCACTGGAGGAATTGCAGGCGGAGCTGGATCAGTTTGCGCGACCCCAGCTGCGCCTGGCGGTGGTCGACAGCGAGGGCTTTCTGCTCGCCAGCAGCGGAAAGACAGGGATGGAAAGCACCGAGGACGGGCAGCAATCCTGGCTGCGCAGCTGGATCTACCGGCGCCTGCTGGCCCGCGAGGCATTGCCGGCCATGCCCGAAAATGCCCTGCCGCCGGGCCTGACCGAAAGTCGCAGGGTCGCCCAGCAGTGGTTCCGCGGCCCGCTGCAAAGCCGAATTGGCGCCGCCAGTGTACCGGTCATCACCCGCGCCGACGCTATCATCGAGCGTCCGCTACTGGGACGCGTGATCGCACTGCAGTCCGCCGAGGCGTTGCAGTCCCTGACCGAATCCGCCGCGCACCGGCTGTGGCTGATCAGCTGTGCCGCCGCCGGCACGGCGCTGCTGTTGCTGCTGGGCTACGCCAGCTGGCTGTCCTGGCGCATCCGCCGCCTGCACCGCGCCGCGCGCAATGCGGTGGACGCCAGTGGCAAGCTGCGCGGCGGTTTCCCCCGCTCGCGTATGGGCGACGAGCTGGGAGCACTCAACCGGGCCTTTGCCAGCCTGCTGGCGGAGCTGGACCAGTACCATCAGTACCTGCGCACCCTGTCCGGCAAGCTTTCCCACGAGCTGCGCACACCGCTGGCGGTAGTGCGCTCATCCCTGGACAACCTGGCCGCCAGCGACCTGGATGAGCACAGCCGCCGCTACGCCGAGCGCGCCATGGACGGCGGCGCGCGCCTGTCCGGCATCCTCAACAGCCTGTCCGCGGCCAGCAACCTGGAGGCCAGTATCCAGCAGGCCGAAGTCGAGGATTTCGATCTGGCGGATCTGCTCGAGGTGCTGGTACAGAGCTACGGCGACGCCCAGCCGCATCACCGCCTGGCACTGGACAAGCCCCCGGGGGAACTGCCGTGTCGCGGCGCGCCGGAGCTGCTGGCGCAGCTGCTGGACAAGCTGGTGGATAACGCCTGCAGCTTCGCGCCGGAGGGCAGCGAGGTACGCCTGTCGGTGAGGAGGGAAAAAGACAGTTATTGCCTGTCGGTGGAAAACGACGGTCCGCTGCTACCCGAAGGCTATGCCCACAAGCTGTTCGACTCACTGGTCTCGGTGCGCGACGACGGCGGCAGGGCCGGTCACCTGGGCCTGGGATTGCATATCGCACGGCTGATCGCCGACTTCCACCGTGGCCGCCTGACGGCGGCCAATCGGGAGGACGGCAGTGGGGTGACCTTTGCCCTGGAGCTGCCAAGAGAGCCGTAGGCTGCGCCGCGTGCACCGTTGACCGCTGGTGCGCACCGCGCACCCTACCCCGGCCGCAAACATGGTTGACAAACAACCAACTGTGGGGATAATGTCGCGTCCCGATCGGGCCCCGGGCCCGGAAGATTCAGAGTTTTTACAGATTCCAGACAGGAGCAACCGGTGGCCAACTCACCTCAAGCGAAGAAGCGCGCGCGCCAGAACGACAAGCGCCGCAATCACAACGCCAGCCTGCGCTCCATGGTGCGCACCTACATCAAGAAGGTAGTTGCGGCCATCGATGCAGGTGACGCGGAAAAAGCCAAAGAAGCCTACACAGCGGCCGTGCCGGTTATCGACCGCATGGCAGACAAGGGCATTATTCACAAGAATAAGGCCGCCCGTCACAAGAGCCGCCTGAACGCGCAGATCAAAGCACTGGCTGCCTGATCCCTGCCGCGCACAAGCGAATCAAAAACCCCGCCTTTGGCGGGGTTTTTTATACCTGTTTTCCACAAGAGCCTCTCAGCAAGCTACCTCCGCACCACTCCCACCTCTTCCGGTCGCTCCGCAACTGAGTAGCGATCGAGAAACTGCTCGTATTTCGGCAATAGCTCCTCTATCCACAATAACTGCTGCCACATAATCGTCTCGGAAATATCGATCGCGACCGCAGCCTTTTCCGGAGAGACAAAGAGTTCAGAGTAGGCAATATCCTGAATCTGACCGTTCAGACGGTCAAAGTGCTTGTTAAAGCTATACAGGGTAAACGCCTCCTGCAGCAGCCCGGCATCAACCGAGTCCACCAGGGCACTGCGGGAGAGGTACTCCCAGGACGACGCATTCAACTCCGCCATTGAGTATCCGCGGAATTGCTCCAACAGGTCCTTCAGGCTCCTACCGGGAGGAATATTGGCCTGCAGCTCGCGCAGCGCGGATATGCGCCGCTCGACGCGCCCCCGGATGCTGCGCAACTCTTCGGCATTACTCGCCACCTCCTGTATCAACCGCTCGGTGGCATCCCGCGCAGCCCGCTCCGCGAGCATATCCTCGCGAACATTGTTCAGCACCAGCGCCGCCAGCACGCCGATCAACACCACCAGGGTGTCCACCAGCAGCCTGCGCCCCTCCCCTCGAAACAGATTGAACTTCATTGCTCCTACCTTTGCCATCTCACGCGCGCCGCTGCTCTGCAGCCAGCCGCAGCGCCAGGCCCGCCAGCACAAACCCCATCACATAGCGCTGCAGCGCCAGCCACGCGGGGTTGCGGCCAAACCAGCCGGATATCCCCGCCGCGGACAGCACTATCAGCAGGTTTACGGAAAAACTGACCGCGATCTGCGTCAAACCGAGCAACAGGCTCTGCGCGAAAACAGCCCCCGAATTCGGGTCGACAAACTGTGGAAATATGGACAGGTAGAAGACCGCAATCTTCGGGTTCAACAGATTGGTCAGGAAACCCATCGCAAACAGTCGCGTCGGTGAATCCGGCGGCAGCGGCTGGGGATCGAATGGCGAGCGGGCGCCGGGGCGCAGTGCCTGCCAGGCCAGCCACAGCAGATAGGCGGCGCCGACCCACTTCAGCAGCTCGTAGGCCAGGGGCACCGCCAGCAACAGCGCGGTCAGACCTGCGGCGGCGGCAAACATATGCACCAGGAAGCCGGCGACCACCCCCAACAGGGAGATAAACCCGTCTCTCCTGCCCTGGCAGACGGAGCGCGACACCAGGTAAATCATATTCGGGCCCGGCGTCAGCACCACCAGCAGCGCCGCGCCGGCAAATAGCAGCCATTCGGTTGCGGAAATCATCAATCCCTCCCTGGATCGGCCGACATCGCCGGGTTAAAGGAGAATCAGGTTGTCGCGGTGAATCAACTCGTCATCATCGCGGTAGCCGAGCAGTTCGACGAACTTCTCCGTCGGCTGGCCAAGTATCTTGGTGGTCTCGCTGCTGTCGTAGTTGGCCAGGCCGCGGGCGATCTCCTCGCCGGCGCTATTGCGGCAGGAAACCAGTTCGCCGCGGTGGAAGCGCCCCTCGAGAGCGGTGACCCCGACCGCCAGCAGGCTCTTGCCTGCGGTGCACAGCGCGGCCTCGGCGCCTTCGTCGAGAGTCAGGGCACCGCGCACCTGCAGCTGGCCCGCCAGCCAGCGCTTGCGCGCAGTGAGCGGGTCCGCCTCCGGCAGCAGCAGCGTGCCCAGGGGCTCGCCGGCGCTGACCCGGTCGATGACATTGTCCGCAGCACCGCCGGCGATCACCGTACAGGCGCCGGAGCGGGCGGCCAGTTGCGCGGCCCGCACCTTGGTGGTCATACCGCCCCGCCCCAGGCCGCTGCGGGAGCCGCCGGCCATGGCCAGCAGCTTCGAGTCCGCCGCCGAGGCCTCACCGATCAGCTCGGCAGCTGGATTGTCGCGGGGATCCTGGGTGAAGAGACCGTCGGCATCGGTGAGTATCAGCAGCGCGTCCGCCTCCACCAGGTTGGCCACCAGGGCCGCCAGGGTGTCGTTGTCGCCGAAGCGAATCTCGTCGGTGACCACAGTGTCGTTCTCGTTGACGATAGGCAGGGCACCGAGGGACAACAGGGTGCGCAGCGTGCTGCGTGCATTCAGGTAGCGGGTGCGATTGGAGAGGTCGTCGTGATCCAGCAGTATCTGCGCCGTGCGGCAGTCGAACTGGCCGAAAGCCTGCTCGTAGACCTGCACCAGGTGACTCTGGCCCACCGCGGCGGCGGCCTGCAACTGGTGAATGGATTCCGGGCGGCGGCGCCAGCCGAGGCGATCCATACCGGCAGCTACGGCGCCGGAGGAGACCAGGATCACCTCCATACCGCGCTCGCGCAGCGCGGCTATCTGCTCCACCCAATTGAAAATCGCGGCGCGGTTGACGCCCCTGCCGTTGTCGGTCAGCAGAGCGCTACCGATCTTGATCACCCAGCGCCGGCTGGCGGCGAGCTGTTGCCGAGCTTGCACCGATTCCCTCCCCTGGAAATCGCCCCGCAAAGGGGCATAAGACCGGGCGACTGCCCGGCCGGACTGTTAATGCCGGTATTCTATATCGACGTCGTGGTCATCGTCGTCCCAATCTTCATCCTCATCGGCCTTGGCGGCGCGGCGCCGGGCCCGCTGGGCCTCGCGCAACTCGTCGATACGCTCGCGCGCCTCGCGCTGCATCTGCCGCTGGGATTCCAGCTCGACCTCGGCCAGGTCCGGATTCGCGATCTCCTCTTCCCTGCGCTCTTCGAGGTAGTCCATCAGGCGACCGGACAACACATCGGTACCCTCGCCGCGGATGGCGGCGACGCGGAATACCGGCCCCTTCCAGTCCAGCGCCCTGACCACGGCGTCACAGCGCTCCTCCAGCTCCGCCGCCGGCACCAGGTCGGTTTTGTTCAGCACCAGCCAGCGCTCGCGACCGGCCAGAGTGGGACTGAAAGCGGCCAGCTCGCGCTCGATCGCCAGCGCATTCTCCGCGGCGTCGGTGGTGTCGAAGGGCGCCAGGTCCACCAGATGCAGCAGCACGCGGCAGCGGGTCAGGTGCTTGAGGAAGCGGATGCCCAGGCCGGCACCCTCGGCGGCGCCCTCGATCAGGCCGGGAATATCGGCGATCACGAAGCTGCGGTGCTTCTGTACCTGCACCACACCCAGGTTGGGTACCAGGGTGGTAAAGGGGTAGTTGGCGACCTTGGGTTTGGCCGCGGAGACGGCGCGGATAAAGGTGGACTTGCCGGCATTGGGCAGACCCAGCATACCCACGTCGGCGAGGATCTTGAGCTCCAGCTTGAGATTGCGCTCCTCACCCGGGGTGCCATTGGTGGTCTGGCGCGGTGCGCGGTTGGTACTGGATTTGAAACGGGTGTTGCCGAGACCGTGGAAACCGCCCTGGGCCACCAGCAGGCGCTCTCCCGCCTCGAGCATATCGCCGAGAGTCTCGCCGGTATCGACGTCGATCACGGTGGTACCCACCGGCACCTTCAGCACCAGCTCCTCACCCTTGGCGCCGGTGCAGTTGCGCCCGCGACCCGGCTGGCCGCTCTCGGCGGCGTAGCGGGGCTGGTAGCGGTAGTCCACCAGGGTATTCAGGGAATCGTCGGCCTGCAGGTAGACGGAGCCACCGTCACCGCCATCGCCACCGTCGGGGCCGCCCTTCTCCACGAACTTCTCGCGGCGGAAACTCAGGCAGCCGTTGCCACCCTTGCCGGCCTGCACGTAAATAGGCGCCTCATCGACAAATTTCATGCTCACTCCACCGCCTGAGCGGTTAATTTCCTATGGCGCAGTGTAACCTGCGCAAAACTGTTCCACCCCTAGTGTGGGGTCTCATACTAAATGTGCCTATCAGAGCCCCCCAAATCGTTCACAGTAAGGCGCCGCTCGAAGGGAATGGCAGGCCCTTTCCAAGAGCGGCAACGCAGCTGTGGACGATTTG
>NZ_JACZFR010000059.1 GCF_014904815.1 Microbulbifer taiwanensis | reverse complement strand
GGCCGGAATCCAGGTGCCACCGAACTGGATACCGGCCTTCGCCGGTATGACGAGACAATAAAAGCTTGTTTTGCAACAGAGTATCTACAGGATGTCAGTACAATCAGGAAGAGGTTGCCGCCAGTTGCGGCGCGCCGCCGGCATCGACGAAGCCGTTCAGCAACTGCTGCCAGCGCCCCTGCAGCTGCGCGAACTTCTGCTCGCGCACGTGGCCATATCCGCGCAGCTGCAGCGGCAGCTGCAGCAGTTCCTGCGCGGCGGCATAGTTGTCGCCGTTCAACTGTGTGGCAACGGCGTTGACCGCCCTGTCCACCTGCCGCGCCCAGTCGCGCTCGGCGCGGCGTTCGCGGGTATAGCCGAACAGATCGAGAAGGGTACCGCGCAGCAACTTGCCTTTGGCCAGCAACGGCATCAGCCTGCCCATCCAGGGGCCGAACTGCATTTTCTTCACGCGGCCACTCGCATCCGGGCGCGCTATGACCGGCGGCGCCATATGGAATTTCAGCTTGTAGTCACCGGTGAAGGTTTCCTTCAGCTGGCGCTGGAAATCCTCGCCGCTGTAGAGGCGCGCCACCTCGTACTCGTCCTTGTAGGCCATGGCTTTGTAGAGGCTGTTGGCAGCGGCGCGGGTCAGGCTGCCGTCGCTATTCGGCAGGGCCTTTTCCGCGGCCTGCAGCCCCTCGATACTGCGGGTGAAGTGACGCGCATAGGCGGAGCTCTGATACTCGGTCAGCTCGGCGCCGAGACGCGCGACCAGCTGCTCGACGCTCTCCTGCGGCTCGACCAGTTTCACCGGCTGCGCCGGCACTGCCAGCTGTTCCACCGCTTTCGGGTTGACTGCCAGCAGGCGGCCGGCGCGAAACGCACGCAGGTTGTTTTCCACGGCGACGCCGTTCAGCTCAATGGCGCGCTCCAGCGCCGCCTCGCCGATCGGCAGCAGGCCCTTCTGGCAGGCGTAACCCATGATCATCAGGTTGCTGGCGACGGTGTCGCCGAACAGTGCCTGGGCGTATTTGTTCGCGTCGAAAGCGAAATACTCCGCGCACAGGGACTCGATGCTCTGCTGGGTCGCATCGGCAGGGAAGGCCAGTTCGTTGTCGCGGATAAATGCGGCCACCGGCACCTCGGCGGTGTTGACCAGCGCGCGCATCTTGCCCTCGGCGAATTTGGGTCTCTGGCTCGCCGCAGTCACCATGTCGCAGCCCAGCAGCAGCTCCGCGGCGCCGTCGCGTATACGTGCAGTGGTGATGCTTTCGGGACGCGCGCCGACTTTCACATGCGCCACTACGGCACCGTTCTTCTGCGACAGGCCGGTAAAGTACAAGGTGGTACTGCCCTTCTCTTCCAGATGCGCGGCCATACCCAGCAGCGCGGCCACGGTCAGTACACCGCTGCCACCGATACCGCCGACGAGAATGCTGAGCGGCTTGTCCAGCTTCGCCACGGGCGCGACCGGCAAGCCGGCGATGGCGACATCGAGTGAATCCGCCAGCGACTGTACCGGTGGCTTTTTCAGTTCGCCGCCCTCGACGCTGACGAAACTGGGGCAGAAGCCGTCGGCGCAACGCATGTCCTTGTTGCAGCTGGACTGGTTGACCTGGCGCTTGCGTCCAAACTGTGTTTCCAGCGGCTCCACGGCGATACAACTGGACTGCACGCTGCAGTCGCCACAGCCCTCACAGACGCGGTGATTGATCAGCAGCCGTTTGGGTGGATCCACCATCTGCTTTTTCTTGCGCCGGCGGCGCTTCTCCGCCGCACACACCTGCTCGTAGATAATTGCGGTCACGCCTTCGGTTTCGCGCAGGCGGCACTGCACCGAATCCATTTCCGAGCGCGGCAGTATCTCCACCGCGGCCGGCAATTGGCTGCGGTTTTTCAGCCAGTGATCCGGGTTTTCGCTCAGCAGGAAAACTTCGCGCACGCCCTCGGCCAGCAGCTGTGCGGCCAGGCTGGGCGCAGTGACCTCGCCGTCGGCGGGCTGGCCGCCAGTCATGGCCACGGCGTCGTTGAGCAGTATTTTGTAGGTGATGTTGACCTTGCTCGCCACCGCCTGGCGAATCGCCAGCAGGCCCGAGTGATTGTAGGTGCCGTCGCCCATATTCTGGAAAATATGGCCGGCACTGGAAAAACGGTGCAGGCCCACCCAGTGGGCACCCTCGCCGCCCATTTGGGAATAGGTGTCGGTGCGCAGCCCCTTGCCCAGCGCCATGATATGGCAGCCGATGCCGGCGCTGCCGAGGCTGCCCTCCGGCAGTTTGGTCGATGTATTGTGCGGGCAGCCCGCGCAGAAAATCGGCTCGCGCGCCAGCAAGCCCTTCGCCTTCACCGGTACATTGCCACCGAGCACTTCCGCCAGCGGCAGCAGTTTCTTGGCCAGCTCTGTATCCGCCAGCCAGCGCGCAATCGCCTTGGCCACCTGGTCCGGGCCGAAGCCCCAGATGGCCGGCAGCAGGTCGTCTCCGTTCAGATCTTTCTTGCCCACGACTTTCGGGCGAGCGCCGTCGCTCCAGCCGTAGAGCAGCCTTTTCAGCTGGTCTTCCACCAGCGGGCGCTTTTCCTCGACGACGAGCAGTCGCTCCATGCCGTCGGCGAATTCGCTCATGCCGCGCGGTTCCAGCGGCCAACTCATGGCCACCTTGTAGATGGAGATGCCGGCATCCTGCAGGTCGCGCTCGGAGAGATCCAGCAGCTCCAGTGCCTCGAGCAGATCGCCGTGGGCCTTGCCCACGGTGACTATGCCAAAGCGCTTCTTCGGCGCCTCGACGATGGTTCTGTCCAGCTTGTTGGCATAGGCAAACGCCTGCGCCGCCGGCAGCCGCTCCTCCAGCATGCGGCGCTCGTACTCCAGGCGCTCGGCGGGCCAGTTCAGGTGCGGGTCGTAGTTGAGGCCGTGGGCCGGAATCGGGAAGTCGGCCGGCACGACAAACTGCGGCAGCTGCGGTACAACAATGGAGGCCCCTGCCTCGACGGTCTCGGTAATCGTCTTGAAGCCGACCCAGAGACCGGAGAAGCGCGACAGGGCGATACCGGCCAGGCCCAGGGTCAGGTATTCGTCGATAGTGGCCGGGAACAGCAGCGGCATCATCACCGACTCGAAGATCTGGTCGGTGTTATGGGAGAACATCGAGGATTCGGCGGTGTGGTCATCGCCACACAGGGCCAGCACGCCACCCAGTTTTGAGGTGCCCTGCACGTTGGCCTGGCGGAAGACATCGGCGCTGCGGTCGACACCGTGGCCCTTGCCGTACCAGATGGAGAAAACGCCCTCCCTAGTAGCCTGGGCCCGGTAGTGGTCCAGCAGCTGGGTGCCCCAGATATTGGTCGCGCCCAGGTCCTCGTTGACGCCCGGCTCGAAGTGAATATCCCGCTCGGCCAGCAGCTTCTTGTGCCGCCACAGGGCCTGGTCGTAGCCGCCCAGGGGTGAACCACGATAGCCGGAGATAAAGCCGGCGGTATTGTGGCCATCCCGCTCGTCCGTGCGTTTCTGCATAATGGGCAGGCGCACCAGCGCATCAATGCCCGTCAGGAACACCTGGCCGGCATCGCGCGTAAATGCGGCCTTGAGGGAGTAGGAGCCATCAAAGCCCAACTCCTGATCGTTCTCGACCATCGCCATCGGTACCACCTCACCAGCTGAATCGTTTATTTGGTTTCTTATTGGCCGCTAAAATTAACACCGGGCAGTGAAGCAGGTCATACCAAAATAAGCGCTGATCAGGCATAATACCGGCACAAGTCACCAAAGACTGGCTGGTACTGGCAACGAATCACTCAATTGAGACCGTTTTGGGGAATGCAAGTCAAACTGCGACTGGCGGCAGTTTCCCCGTTCGGGCCAGTCGCCAGCAGCCCAGACTGCCGGAACCATAGTTAGCCGCAAGTGCGGTGCAATCACCTAAAGACGAGATACGGAATAGAACAATGGCCTACATACTAGACGCCATCGATAAAAAGATCCTGGAGATACTGCAGCAGGACGCCACCATTCCCAATATCGAACTAGCGGAGAAGGTCTGCCTCTCCCCCTCCCCCTGCTCCCGCCGGGTGAAGAACCTGCACGAACAGGGCTTTATCAAGCGCGCGGTGACACTGCTGGAGCCGGAAATGGTGGGCCTGCCGGTGAGCGTGTTTATCCAGGTGACCCTCAACCACCAGGTAAAGAAGGAGCTGCAGGATTTCGAGTCGGTGATCGGCCAGTGGCCCGAGGTGATGGAGTGCTACCTGATGACCGGCGACTTCGACTACCTGCTGCGGGTCGTGGTGCCAAACCTGCAGGCTTACCAGGAGTTCCTGGACAAGAAACTCACCGAGCTGCCGGGCATCGACCATATCAAGAGCAGCTTCTCGCTGAAGCAGGTGCGCTATCGCACCGAGCTGCCGCTGGATCAGCTGCTGGAAAAATAATCCCTGTAAGAGCGGCCCATGGCCGCGATCGATCTCAAGGCTTCCCCGGACATTGATCGCGGCCACGGGCGGACGGCCGCCCCACCGCTCCTACATTATCGGCCTATTCGGTTAGACCAGCAGATCCTGGGTATAAAACTGCTCGGCGGAGAAGATCGCATTGAGGACACGCTCTTCCGTCTGCGCTACGAGGTCATAAACCAGAGCATGGATCTTCCTGGGTTCATCGCTGCGCATAATTTCCAGCAAATTGCTGTGCTGTTCGTTCGAATAGGGGAATGCGTTCTTGGTCTTTATATACAGCCAGTAGACCCGCATTGCCGTGTATTCCAGTTGCGTGACCCATTCATTCATCAGCGGATAGCCGGCCGGCGAACAGAGGGCCAGGTTGATTTCCATATTGGTTTTCAGTAGCTCCAGCGCCGCTTCGTCGCCCTCGAACGACAGTAGTGACTGCACTTTTTTATTGAGCTCACCCACGCGCTCAAAGTCGACTTTCACCCCGGCCAGCGAGATCACTTCCGGCAACAGGATTTTACGCAGGGTAAAGTTCTGCCGAATCTCCAGCAGCGTGAGCGGCGCCACCTGGGTTACGCGCGGGGACAGGGATACCAGGAACTGCTGCGCGATCAGTCTCTCGATCAGGTTGCGCGCGATGGTGCGGCTGATTCCGAACATATCACTGAGGATATTCTCAGACACCTTCTGACCAGGCGGCAGACGCTGGGTCACAATAGCATCCATCAGAATCCCGTATGCCTCCGACATGTCGGCAATCTTGGCTCCGCTCATCGACTTGTTTCCCCCCTTCCCGTTCAGACTGACTAGCGGCAAACAATACAGCATTAACCTCCCCACTCAACCGAATTCTCAGCATTTTCAGTAGGTTACTGATCCTTGCCTACTTTAATACAGCCTTATTTTATATTAGAACTGTACAAATGGATCAATCTGCGGTTAATGTATGACAATTGTCGGGCGATCCGGGACCAGTGCGATCGACTGGTCCGGGTGGATTCCGATCTCCCAGCTGATGGTCACCTCAGGAGCAATCCATGGATTCAAACAATAAGACAGACAAGAACATAAGCCGGCGTTCCTTTCTGCGCTCGGGCCTGACCGCCGCGATCGCGGCACCGATGCTGAACTTCGGGGCCTTTAAGGTCTTTGCCGCCAGTGAAAAGCGCTATAGCGGCAAGGTGATCGAGCTGGTCAACGGCACCCAGGTCTTCGACATGCTCTCCCTGATCAACCCCCTGGGGAACATGATCGCGGCCGGCGTCAGCGATAAACCCAAGCTGATGGATGGCCACAAAATCAGTGAGGAGTACCTGTCATTTCTGCTCGCCTCCGGCACCGACGTATTCCATCCAGCCATCGATGTCCGGGCCGAACAGGGCCTGGCTTTCGTTGCGCGCCTGAATGCGCTTGTCGCCGAGCACCCGAACAGTCTGCAACGCATCGATGCCATCGAGGACCTTTCCAGGTTGAAGAAAGGCGAGCGCGTGGGCTTTATCGTCGGCACCCAGAACTCCGATCACTTCACCGAGCTGGACGACATCAATCACTTCTACACTTTGGGCCAGCGCATCAGCCAGCTGACCTACAACAGTCGCAACCTGATCGGCACCGGTTCAACCGACCGCAGCGACGGCGGCCTGAGCGACTACGGCGTGCAGGTGGTGGAGCGCATGAATCGGGTCGGGATGGCGGTGGACGTCTCCCACTGCGGCGACACAACCACACTCGACGCATTCGAGGTTTCCCAAAAGCCGGTGCTGATCACCCACTCCAATGTCCGCGCGCTGGCCGGCGGCCACGTGCGCTGCAAACCGGACGAAGCCATCCAGGCCATGGCCAGGTCCGGCAGCGTGATGGGAATTACCGGCGTACGCCAGTTTGTCAGCGACAAGGAGCCCACCAACGTAGAGCATATAGTGGACCATATCGACTATGTGGCGAAGCTGGTGGGCGTTGAGCATGCCGGCATAGGCTCCGACATGGATATGGATGGCTACGATGATATTCCCGAGCCCTACCTGTCGGCGATCAGGGCCAACTACAAGGACAGCTACGCCTTCCGCGAAAAGCTGGACACCGATGGCTTCGATCACCCCAAACGCATCTTCGACCTGACCGATGCAATGGTGCGCCGCGGCTACAGCGATGGCGATATCCGCCTGATCCTGGGCGGCAATTTCAAACGCGTGCTGGGTGAAATCTGGCACAGCGAAAGCGATCGATAGAAATCAGCGGAAAGTGAAAATGTGCAGTACCAATAATAATAAATCCATCGGTAAATTACTGGTTCTGGTTTCCGCCGCCCTGTTCGCAACAATTGCGAATTCAAGCCAGGCGGAAATTCCGGATGTGACCAACCCACAGGTGGTAGAGGCCTTTGTCGATGGCGTTGTCAAACCAACGATGACAAAAGCTCACAGCCCCTCCGGCGTCGTACTGGTGATGAAGGGCGACGATATCATCCTCGCCAAAGGATACGGCTATCGGGATTTGGCAAAGCGCATTCCGGTGGACCCCGAAACCACCCTCTTCCGCCCCGGCTCCATTTCCAAGCTGTTCACCTGGGTATCGGTAATGCAACTGGTGGAACAGGGCAAGCTGGACCTGGACGCCGATGTCAATCGATACCTGAAGACTTTCCAGGTCGAAGACACCTGGCCCGGACAACCGGTGACCCTGCGCCACATCATGACGCACACCGCCGGCTTCGAGGACGGGGGCTACGGTTACCTGATCGCCGATGACCCGGCGCGCGTGGTGCCACTGGCGGAATCCCTGGCCAGATATCAGCCGCAAAGAGTCAATCCGCCGGGTCGACACACCGCCTACTCCAACTGGGCCACGGCGCTGGCGGGGCTCGTGGTCGCCAATGTGTCGGGGACAGATTTCAATACCTATGTACAACAGAACATTTTCGATGTACTGGGAATGGAGCACTCCACTTTCGCAGAGCCGCTGCCGCCGGCGCTCCAAGCCAATATGGCCGTGGGCTACCACTATGTTCCGGATCGCTACGAGGCCATGGGCTATGAGTACATCTCCAACTTCGGTCCCGCCGGCGCCCTCGCCAGCACCGCACACGACATGGCCAGGTTCGGTCGCGCCCTGCTGAACGGCGGCAGCTATCGCGACAGAAGTATCCTGAAGGGGGAAACCCTGCAACAGATGCTGGACGAAGGTTTTACCCACGACGAGCGGGTGCGCGCCGTTGGCCTCGGCCTGCTCAAGCGCCACTTCGGCCCCGACGGCTTCGACAATTTCGGCCACGACGGGGCCACCACCCTCTTCCTGTCCCATCTCGGCCTGTCGAAGGCGCAAGACCTGGTGCTCTTTTCTTCCTTTAGCGGCGTCAACGGCGCGCGACAGGTACACGAGGCCTTCGTAAAGTCCTTCTATGATGAATTCTTTCCGCGCGACTTGCCGGCCGTGACGCCCCCTGCGGATTTCTCCGAGCGGGCGCAGCGCTACGCCGGCAATTACCTGGCCTGGCGCGGCAATTTCACCAAGGCCGAATCACTCGCACGCCTGCTCTCGGTCACCCAGGTGGAACCGCAAATCGACGGCACCCTGCTGGTGGGAAAGAAACGCTATGTGGAAGTGGGTGAGAATCTGTTCCGTGAAGTCAATGACTACGGCCGCATCGCCTTCCAGGAGAATGAACAGGGTGAGATCAGCGGTTTTGTCATCGACGGTAAGGGGGTCAACCAGATGTACCGGGCACCCTTGTACGAATCGCCGGGTTTTACCTTCGCGCTGACTGGACTGTCGCTGCTATTGTTTGCCGGTGTTTTCTTGCGGCTGGGCTATCAGTGGTCTGCATTCCGGGCACTGCACGGAATCGAGAGAAACGCCTTCAGCGCCTCCATTGCATTGGCGACTTTCAACTTCCTGTTCGTAATACTTTTCACCGTGGCAATCGCCAGCAGCACGACGGTACTCGCCTACGAATTGCCGACACTGATGAAAGTATCCCTGCTGTTTCCCCTGCTGGCAGCGGCGGCGGCACTGTATCACCTTTACTGCGCCGTGCAGCTGTGGCGACAGAAATGCCTCTCCGGCACCTGGGCGAGAGTCCGCTACAGCCTGGTGACCCTGTGTGGATTATTCATGCTCTGGTTTTACTGGTACTGGAACCTGCTGGGTTTCCAGTACCACTGACAGAACCCCACCTGCGATTGGGCATTAGCCAGGGGGCGCCCAATGGGCCCCCCTTTTTTTAATCAACCCGGGAAACTGTTTTGCAAATTACCAGCATTGAAATCGCCAACCTCAATGTTGCCCTAAAGCACCCTATCTCTACGCCACTGGGGGCACTCGATGCGGCCCGCAATGTCGTTGTAAAAATCATCACCGACAGCGGGATTTTCGGCTGGGGGGAAGCCAGCCCCTTTGCCCCCATCACCGGCGACAGCCAGGAGAGCAACCATATCGCCGCCCAGCAGCTGGCCAGGCTGCTGCTGGGCCGGGACCCACTGGCGATCGAGGTGAGAATGGCCGAGATCAACGCCTTTACCACCGGTGAGCCCTCTGTCCGCTCGGCATTCGATATGGCCCTGTACGATATCGCCGCCAAGGCGGCCGGTCTGCCGCTATACCGTTTCCTGGGCGGTGAGCGCCGGGAAATTCGCACCGACCTGACCATTGGCATACAGTCGCGGGTCGAGGACACCCTGGCATTGGCCGATAAAACCCTGGCAGCGGGCTTCAATGCCATCAAGCTCAAGGTAGGTCGCCCCGGACTCGTCGATGTCGATCATGTGGCCGCAGTGCGCGAGCTCGCCGGACCCGATGTTGCCATCAAGATCGACAGCAACCAGGGCTGGGATTTCCCCACCGCTGTGGCCAACCTCAGGGCCATGCAGGACCTGGGCGTCGAGTACTCGGAACAGCCGCTGGCGGCCTGGGATATTGGGGGGCTGGCGCGTCTCAGGGACAGGGTGAATCTGCCCATTTGCGCCGACGAGAGCCTGTTCACCCACTGCGATGCGTTGAAGTTGCTCGTAGCGGGTGCCGCGGACTACCTGAATATCAAGCTCGGCAAGGCCGGCGGTATTCACATGGGGCTCAGGATTAATGCCATCGCCGAGGCCGCCGGCGCCAGCTGTATGATCGGCTGCTTCGCCGAGAGCCGCCTCGGCATGTCCGCCGCTGCACACCTGGCCATGGCCAGGCCCAATATCCGTTTCCTGGACCTGGATACCGCCTATCAGTTTGCCGTGGATCCCGTCGGCGGCGGAGTCCGCTATGACGACACGATCGGCGGCCTGATGCACCTGCCAGATACGCCGGGTCATGGCGCCGAGATCGACGAGCGGCATTTACAACGTCTGTGCCGCATTGCGGTTTAACCCGCTCCTTCCCTCAAGTAAGCGCCGCTGGCCGCGGCGCGCATCCATTCTGTTGAATACTCCCATCCTGATCTCAAGAGCTGCAGGCACTTTTCCGGCGGCCCGATCAAATTTTCCCTCCCGGCACCGATGAACCCACCCCAGGCGTCCCTCCCATCTCAAAAACCGCCAAACATAAAATTAATTCAGCCTTATTTTCATAAACAGCTGTACAAATGAAATTTTGTGCGGGTAAACTGGATTCGAGCGGGCGGCACTGCCGGCTGTAGAGGTGCCCCTCAAGGGCAGCGCACCGACCAATAAAAATAATCTGACGGAGAAGACCATGACGAAGGACAAGCGTGATTTGCGCGGCTATCTGCTGCTGGCAGCCGTTTCGGCATCCAGCTGTTCACTCGCCGCTATGGCCCAGGCCAGCGAAGAGGCAGACAGCGGCATAATCGAGGAATATCCGGCCATGGAAGAGATCACCGTAACTGCATCGCGGCGATCCCAGAATATCCAGGACGTACCGGCCGCGGTCGCCGCGGTGGATCCGGAAACTTTCACCAAAAGCGGCCTGACCTCGATCAACGACCTACTCAGTTATACCCCGGGCTACTTTGCCACCAGCGGCAGTACCGGCGGCGCCGGTGCCGGCCAGCGCGGGCGTGGTTCCATTGGCGCCCGCGGCGTGGCCCAGCAGGGCAGTACCGCCGTGACCGCCGTCTATGTGGACGACGTGCCCATGACCAGTAACAGCGGCTTTTCCGACGGCGGCGCACTCTTCTTCGACGGGCTGCTGGGTGATATCGAAAGGGTCGAGATGATCAAGGGCCCGCAGGGCACCCTGTTCGGCGCCACCGCCATCAGCGGCGCGGTGCGCTATATCAGCCGCGAGCCGACCCTGCACAGCCAGCGCGCCAGCCTCACGGCGGACCTGTCCACGACCGCCGATGGTGAGCTCAACGAAATGTACCGGGGCTTCTATAGTGTGCCGCTGGTGGAGGACAAGCTCGGGCTCACGGTTTCCGGCTTCTCCGCCAAGGACGGCGGCTACGTGGATCAGGTAGACGCCGCCAGTGGCGAGGTCATACAGGAAAACGCCAACGACGGCGATGACTACGGCTATTCGGCGGATCTGTATTTCGAGCCCTCCGACCGGTTGAACCTGCGTCTCAAAGGCCTGAAGCAGGAAACTTCCTTCGGCATGGGTTCGGCCGTCAATATCGCTTCGCTGAAGGGTCGTGAAACCTACGGCGAGCTGACCTCCAACGCTGCCTTCGGCGAAAACGAAGCCGGCCACCAGGTGCTTTCCGGCAGCCTCAACTACGAATTCGACGGCGCCACCTTGAACATCACCAGCAGCCGTGTGGAGTACGATCTCTCGCTGGTGCAGGACTACCTGCAGTATGCATCCGCCATGGAACTGGTGTACGGACTGGCGCCCGGCACACTGACCGAGGCCACCTTTACCACGGCCAAGTCCTCCGAGAAGAATGTGCACGAAATGCGCCTGACCTCGACCGGAGAGGGGAAAATCGAGTGGATTACCGGGCTCTATCACGCGGATGAATCCACGGACAATTTCCAGCACCTGGTCGGCCGACCGGGCGAATACCTGGGTCTCTACGCGGATTTTCCGAGTGAATATAAAGAGCTGGCGGCCTTCGGCAACCTGACCTACTACATCACACCGGATTTCGACCTGACCGCCGGTATGCGCTACGCCCAGACCGAACTGGGGCTGACCACTTCCATTGACGGTGTCCTGGCCCTGCCCGGTTTCACGGAATACGAGCCGGCCGAGGCCAATATCCAGACCTACCTGTTTACCGCCCGCTACCGCCCCGGCGAAAACACCTCCCTGTACACCCGTGTCGCCAGCGGCTACCGACCGGCCACGGCTTCCATTCCGCTGATGCACCCACTGACGGGCGAACAACTGACGGAGACGAAGATCGACCAGGATGACCTGTGGAGCTACGAATTTGGTGCCAAGGGTGAATCGGCGGACGGCCTGTTCAGTTACGACACGGC
Organism: Microbulbifer taiwanensis; assembly: GCF_014904815.1. Classification (GTDB taxonomy): domain Bacteria; phylum Pseudomonadota; class Gammaproteobacteria; order Pseudomonadales; family Cellvibrionaceae; genus Microbulbifer; species Microbulbifer taiwanensis. Next base: position 35,676 of record NZ_JACZFR010000059.1, on the reverse strand, counting down.
ACTCTGGTACCTGGACTGGAAAAATTTCCAGACCACCGTCACCTACTTCGGTGCCAACTCACAGGACAATGCCAACGACGGCGTCGAGGCCTACGGCTTCGAAGGCTCGTTCACGGTGCAACCGACGGCGGATTTCAATGTCGTCACCGCGATTGCCTACACCAACAGCACCCTGTCCGGAGACGAACCGGGTATCTTCGGCAGCGCCGGCGACCCGATTCCGCGCGTGCCCGAGTGGACCTTTTCCTCAATGGCCCGCTACGACTACGACCTCTCTTCGGAGATGTACGGCTGGCTGACTGGCGGTTTCCGCTATGTCGACAGCGCTCCGTCAGCATTTGAAAACGGCGACCCGCTCAATCCCGCAACCAATATGGAGAGCGACGCCCACTTTCTGGTTGACGTCAGCGCCGGCATCGAGTGGCGGGATACAGTATTCAACCTCTATGTAAACAACCTGTTCAACGAGAGGGCCTACTCCGCCTATTTTGCCCAGGACATTCCGGGTACCGATATCCTGAACATCACCGGCGTCCCGGTGAAGCCCAGAACCATCGGCCTTTCCGCCACCTATTCATTCGAATAGCCAGTTGCCGGAGCCCTGGGGCTCCGGCAATACAACTTCAAACTTGAAAATAAAACTTATCAGGCCAGGGATGAGGCCACCCTTTGCCGTGTAGAGAAGTCAGTCATGAATCAAACCATAAGCTTCCAGTTGAAATCGCCCTACTTGATTTTTCTGGGCGATGTTACCGAAATGATCTATGCCAAGACCGGCGCCGGTATCGCGGAGTGGTGTCCGGAGACGGTGGTGGGACAATTGCGTATGGAGGGGTGCAAACTCGATCTGGGACTGCCCGATATGGACATCGCCCAGGCAATAGAAGCCGGTGCGCGAAGTCTCGTAATCGGTGTGGCTCCCGCCGGCGGCTCCAGTGGGGATACCTGGGTTCCGCTTCTGAATCAGGCGGCGGCCATGGGGCTGGATATCGTCAGCGGACTGCACTCGGACCTGGCTGATATACCGGGCCTCACCGAGAACGCGAGGAAATCCGGTGCCGCCCTGATCAATGTGCGCCGGGCACCTGCCAATATTCCCGTTGCGACCGGCAGCAAACGTCGCGGGCGCCGCCTGCTTACCGTGGGCACCGACTGCGCTGTCGGCAAGAAGTACTCGGCGCTGGCGCTGACGGCGGCGATGAACGCAAGAGGCGTGAATGCGACCTTCCGGGCCACGGGCCAGACCGGCATCATGATCGCGGGCGGCGGTATTCCGGTGGATTCCGTCGTATCCGACTTTGTCTCCGGCGCGGCGGAAATGATTTCCCCTGAGAATCACCCGCAACACTGGGACATCATCGAAGGCCAGGGCTCCCTGTTCAACCCCTCCTTCTCCGGTGTCAGCCTCGGACTCCTGCACGGCTCGCAGCCGGATGCACTTGTCATCTGTCACGATCCTTTGAGAAGCCGCGTCAGCACCTGCCCCGATTACAGGCCGCCCTCTATTGGGGTATGTATGGAACTGAATCTGCGCTGTGCCCGCATCACCAATCCGGACGCCGTCTGTGTCGGTGTCTGTGTCAATACTTCGGGTTTACCCGTATCTGAACGACAGGAATACCTGCAGACGCTGTCCGCAGAAGTGAACCTGCCCTGTGTCGATCCTGTCCTGGACGGCTGTGACCCGATCGTGGACGAAATTCTCAAGCGCCTGGGCAACTGACCGGTGCAATGCCGAAGAAGCGCAGACTCAGTGAATGCTGTCACCGGCGGGTATACTCACCCGCAACGGACTGCAATTGAACGGTAAGGAGTCGTATTTTGTTCAAGATGGGAAATAATAATTCCAGGTTCGCGGGAATTTTTCGCAGTTACCTGCTGCCCGGCCTGGTATTTCAGTCCGTCATTATTGGCGGTGGTTATGGCACCGGACGGGAAATCGCCGAGTTCTTCCTGGTACACGGCCCGCTAGGTGGTCTGCTCGGTATGTTGCTGGCGTGCGCGGGCTGGTCGATTGTCCTGGCGATGGCTTTCGAATTTGCGAGATTGACACGCAGCTACGACTATCGGACTTTTTTCCGGAATCTGCTCGGGCCCGCCTGGCCCCTGTTTGAGATTCTCTACCTGCTGATCGCACTGCTGGTGCTTGCGGTACTGGGATCGGCGGCCGCGGAGATGGTTTCCAGCGCACTCGAGGTACCCGGTATACTTGGGACCCTGGCCCTGCTCGCAGCGGTGGGCGCACTGGCCTATTTCGGCAGCAGGGTCATAGAACGAGCGCTGGCTTTCTGGTCCCTACTGCTCTACGGGGTCTACGCAATGTTCCTGGTGTGGGTGCTGTCAAAGTTTGGCGAGCAGATCACCGGCGCGCTGCAGAGTCGGGAAGTCATCGGGAACTGGCACCTGGACGGCCTGCGCTACGCCGCCTACAACCTCAACGTACTGGCGGCGGTACTCTTCGTTATCCCCCATTTGCAGACTCGCCGCGAGGCGGTGGGCGCCGGCGCGCTGGCCGGTGTTATTGGCATAGTACCCGGGATCTTTGTGTTTATTGCCATGCTGGCCCAGTACCCGCAGATTATCGATATGCCGGTACCCATTACCTCCCTGTTGCAGGGACTGAACGCCGTCTGGTTCCTGCTGATTTTTCAGGTGGTGCTGTTCGGTTCCTTCATCGAGACGGGCGCCGGCATCATTCACGCTATCAACGAGCGGGTGGCCGGTGTGTTTGCCGAGCGGAAACTGCCCTTCCCGAATCGGCTCAGGCTGGGTATCGCGATCGTCTCCCTGGGTGGGGCCGTGTACCTGGCCGAGCAGTTCGGCATCGTCGAGCTGATCGCCAAAGGATACGGGTACCTGTCCTACGGCTATATCGCCGTAGTGATACTGCCGCTGCTTACCCTGGGGCTGTTCCATATTGTTCGCGACCGCCGGGGCAATTATCGATTGAGCGGCACCTGAAAATATTCTGCATGAACGACCAGCGTTTCAGGTTCTGGAAACGGGAGAAACCCGATGCTATTGAACGACTTTATCCTGATTGCGGCACTGCTCCTGTTTGTGATGGCCTGGTGGCTGCCGGCCCTGCCCCGCCGCGCCGCGATTCTGCTGGGTATGGCCGCAACCGCACTGGCCGCCGGTCTATACGGTGTCTGGACAGATCGCTGGCAGGCAGCTGTCGGTGCGGCCATTGCCGTGATTTTTCTTATTGCGCAAATCGCATCCCGCAAGAGCATCGACGGCGGTCGGCCAATACCCTTTATTTCCGGTAGCCTGTTTGCGCTGCTGGCCGCAATTGCCATCACCGCTCTATTCCTGTTTCCGGTTGGGAATCTGCCCGCACCCAGCGGCGACTATGCGGTGGGTGTACGGGAGTTTGAATTGCGGGATCACGATCGCCCGGGACTACTGTCGGCCGGCGACGGCGAACCGCGGCGCCTGCTGGTTCGCATATGGTATCCGGCCTCACCGTCCGAGGAGGCGGTGCCAGTTTCCTATTTCAGTGCCGGGGAAGCGGCCACAACGGCGACCGGCGTCGGCAGCCTGGCGGGCTTCCCGCCCTTTCTCACCTACCTGCGCCACGTGGGCACCAACGCCTACAAGGACGCCCCGTTGCATCGGGATTTTTCCGAACCCGGCAGCGGCAGATTACCGCCCATTTTCTACAGTCACGGCTATACCACCTTTGCCGGGCAGAACTCGGCACTGATGGAGGAACTCGCCAGCCACGGCTATGCGGTCTACGCCATCCAGCACAGCTATGATTCCTCCCCGACAGTTTTCCCGAACGGCGATATACTGCCGATGGATCCGGAGCTGGTCACTTTTATGGCCGGGATGTCGCTCTCCGAAGCCGCGGTGGCGGCACTGGCGGGAGCGACCCTCGACGAACAGCTCCAGGGGCAGATAGAAAATCGCAGGCAAATGCTGGCAAGCGGCGACCGGCTTGCCAGCGTCAGTGCCGGCATCTGGCTGCAGGACCGCCGCTTCGTGCTCGACCGGTTGCAGGCGGGCCAAACCCCGGAATCAGTCGCCGAAATTGCGGCCGCCAGCAATTTCACTCGCACCGGGCAGATGGGAATGTCCTTTGGCGGTTCGACTACCGGCGCCCTCTGTACCATAGACAGCCGCTGTGCCGCCGGTATCAATCTGGACGGTGCCGACTATCACCAGTCCGCCTTCAATACCACAGTGCCTGTGCCCTTCATAATGTTCCACTCAGACCTGGAAAACTTCTACCGCCAGGTGGGCGTCGCCGATCCACGGCAGCTGCGCAGTTACAACGCGCTGTCCTATGAAAGCTTTGACGATGCCGGTAGCCGTGACGATATTTACCGCCTGCAGCTGCGGGGGTCGACCCATATGGGCATTACGGATTTCAGCCTGTTTATGGGCTCGCCGATTCGCGAGCTGCTAACGGGCACGGCACCAGCGGAAATTCTTATCGGCAGCCAGAACGATTTTGTACGCGGCTTCTTCGACCGGCATCTGCGTGGCCTGGATAACGGATTTCCGCAGAAGCAATTAGAAGAGTACCGGGGCTGGGTAATGCCGGTGGACAACACGGAGGTGCGCAACTGGTGGTTGGCAAAACCTGCAGAGGAGCGCGAGGCTATCGAGCGTCGGATTGAGGCGTTGAAAGGCGCTGGGCCAACGAGTATCGCAGCCCAGTAGACCATTGTAGGAGCGGTCCGGCCGGGAGCGGCCCATGGCCGCGATCAATATTGGGGGCATCCCGGACATTGATCCCGGCCACGGGCGGACGGCCGCCCCACCGCTCCTATAGCGAAATCACGCAGCAACCGGCCGCCGCTCGGCCCAGTTGCTGGCAAAGCCGGCCAGTACTATCCCCAGCAACAGCAGCCACAGATAAATCTGCGAGTTGTCATCGCGGGGTGGCTTTTCCACCTGCTCCAGTTTCTGGCCGCTGACCTGCTGCGTCGGCGCCGCTGCTGCAGAAACATTGTCCGGCACCTGGCCACTGACCAGGGGGGCAAGACCGAAGCCCAGCGCCTGCTCGCTGACGAAATCCTTGAACTTCTCGTTGTCGGTGGCCACGTCGAATTCCTGCGCCAGTTCTGCGTAAGTCTCCACCATCTTCTTCAGGGTTTCTGCGTCCGCTTCCCAGTAGCCCTTGCGCACCGCCTCGAGCATGCGCTCCAGCATCTGCGCCAGCGCCTCGGCATTGTGCTCCTCGAAGAACTCGCGCATGGCCATCTGGTATTTATCGTCCACGTAGACTTCGAACATTTCCTGCCACTGGTCGTCGCGAATCGCCTCCGGGGTCATCACTTCCCAGCCCCACATATTGTTGACCCGGTCGAGAATCGCGGTGGCACCGGCATAGCCGGATTCCTGCATCGCCTGGATCCAGCGCGGGTGGAAGTAGCGGCTGCGCATCTCCTGATTGACGAACTCGTCCAGGGTTTGGGCCTTGATATTGTCCTTGCGGCGCAGGTTGGATACGTACATCTCCGGCGTCGCGCCGTCCAGGTTGCGCACTGCCAGGCCGATTCCGCCGAAATACTGGAAGGGATCGTCGTTGGTCATCAGCGCATAGAGGTTGGTGGAGCGCGAGAAGATAACGCCGTCGGTACCGGACAGGACTTTGCCATAGAGTCCGGACTCTCGCTGGTCTTCGCTCCAGCGCGACTCGTCCTTGCCGTAGGCGAAGCCCATGCGGCGCATATACAGGTCTGCCAGCTTGTCGTCGGTCTCCCAGCTGTCGGAGGCCAGGCTGGCGCCGTTCAGGCCGGTGCCGTAGTTGCCGGTTTCGTTGGAGAAGATGCGCACCGAGGACAGATACTGGGCCTCCTCCTCGCTCTTGCCTTCCTGCAACAACCCCTGCTTCAGGGCCTGCGCGTGGCGGTAGACGAAGTTGTTGTCCTCCTTCATCTGCGCCACCTTGTCGATGGCCTCGGCCAGCCACAGCATGACGTTGGGGAAGGCATCCCGGTAGAGACCGGTTGCGGAAATCACCACATCGACGCGCGGGCGCTTCAACTCCGAGTAGGGAATCACTTCGGTGCCGATCACATTGCCCTGCTGATTCCACTTCGGCTTCAGGCCCAGGGCGTGCAGTATCTGTGCCTCCAGCGCACCCTGGTGACGCATGGTTTCCAGGGACCAGAGGGAGAAGGCCAGCTTGTCCGGGAAGCGGCCGTGCTTGGCGTGGTAGTCGGCGATGGTTTGGTCCATCAGCTGCACACCGGCCTCATAGGCCTCTTTGGACGGCACCTTGGCCGGGTTGAAACCGATCAGGTTGCGGCCGGTGGGCACCGCCTGCGGATTGCGGATCGGATCGCCGCCGTGGCTGACCGGGATATAGCCGCCGTCCAGGGCCAGCATCAGGTTCTGCAGTTCGGCGATATTGGCAAAGTTGTCCGAGTATTCGCGCCCGGTCTGCAGCTGCCGTTGCAGACCTTGCGGCAGCTTGTCGGCGGCCAGCTTTCCGGACAGGTAGCCGTCCAGCAGCTGGTAACCCGGTTGGGCTTCCAGAGCCACCACATTGCGTTCATCGCGGATCTGTTCCTCGGGCAGGCTGAGACCGTTTTCCCGCTCGTAATCGCCGGCGGCCGTCATATAGCCCTCGCCCAGCATCTGCAGCATGGTGCTGGTCAGGTGCTCGGATTTGGGCAACTCGCCGAAACGGTGAATGCCGAGCGGCTGGCTCATATCCGCCAGCTGGGTCAGGTAATCCTGCAGCTTACTCAGCTGATTGTCGAAGTCCGCAATCAGAAATTCCTTCGTCAACTCCAGGTCCTTGAGCATATTCAGCTCTTCTGACATGGCGGCGATACGATCGCGGGTATTCTGCTTCGTCTGCCCCTCTTCCAGCAGCAGATAGTTGCCCATCAGTTCTGACAGCTCTGCAACACCCGCGTAGAGGCCGGCCTTGGCAAAGCCCGGGGTCAGGTGGCTGATCATGGTGGCGCGGCCGCGGCGCTTGGCCTGCATGGCCTCGCCGACATTGTCGATGATATAGGGGTAGAAAACCGGAATATTGCCAATGGCGAGGTTGGGCGCATCGTATACCGACAGGCCGCGCTCCTTGCCGGTCAGCCATTCCTGGGAGCCGTGGGTGCCCAGGTGGATATAAGCATCTGCGCCGAAGGTTTCACGGGCGTAGAGATAAACCGCCAGGTAAGCGTGATTCACCGGGGTTTTCATATCGTGGTACAGGGACGCGTGCTCCTTGGCGTTGTCCGCACGCACGCCCTGAGGCAGCACTATCAGGTTGCCGAGCGCCATGCGCGGAATCACGAAGGCCGGCTCGCCGTCGTGGTCCGCCAGCATGGCGTTGTCTTCGGGTGCACCCCAGCGCTCGACGATGGGATCGCGCACCGAAGCCGGCAGCGATTCGAACCACTGCTGGTAGGTGGACAGCGGCATCCAGTCCGCGAGGCCCTTGTCGATCAGCCTGGAGGCATCCTCGCGGCGGTAATAGGGGCGCAGCAGCTGGCCGGCCCAGTCGATCAGGGTTTCCGAGTCCTGCAGCGCAATCTGGTAACCGCGCGCCTTCATCTCCCTGGCGATGGATTCGATCGAGGACGGCACATCGAGGAATGCCGCACCGATATTTTTCTCCCCCGGCGGATAATTCCAGATAAAGGTGGCGACCTTTTTCTCCGTTTTCGGCTGGTAGGCCAGGCGGGCGTGGTTCCAGGCGCGCTCCACCAGCGCATTCATCTGTGCCGGCATCACCCGCTTGACGCCCTTGTCGCTGGCGGCGATCAGCACCGGATCGATGCTGCCGGTGTCCTCGGGCATGACCAGGAAGAAGGGGGTCAGGGACGGCGACACGCCGCTGTTGTCAACCATATAGGCGTCTTCGTCGCCCTCGGTATAGTTGAGTGCGTGAATCACCGGCACGCCCAGCTGTTCAAACTCGGCGCGGCGCTTGCTCACATAGTGCAGCGAGCGGTAATTGACGATCAGGTCTACGCGGGTCTGCCCGGCGCTGTCCTGCAGCAGTTCCGGATAGCTGAGCGGCAGATCCTCACCCTCGAAGAAAAAGCCGAAGGCCTTGGCCCCCTTGCCTTCCAGCCCCTCGATCAGGGTATCCACCACCTGCTGCTGCTCGTAATCGACCACAGAACGGTGAATAGCCACGGCAATGACCGGCTGTTCTTCCGCGGCCTTTAGCCAATCGAAAAACTCGTCTTCCCGGTCGGTGACCAGCTCAGCGTAATTCGGGTGGTAGAGGCCCACTTCCGGCACCCGGATTGGTGCATCGACGGATGCTTCTGCCAGACCGAACACCTGCGAAGTCAGGTAGCGCATCAAGTTGCGGTAGTTTTTGCGCCCGGCGTTATTGAAGTAGCTGCCGACGGCCTGGTGCTGCGCCTCGCCCAGGCCCTGATTCATGGATGCGTTGTCCAGGTCACCCAGTGCAATCACCGGCACCTGCGGGTACTTCGCCAGCAGCGGCTGGTACTTGGCGAACATAAACTGGGACAGGGCCGGGTTGATACCGTCCAGCATGATCAGCCCGGCGGAGGCCCAGGCCTGTTCTATCTGCTCTTCGCTCTTGCCCTTGCTGTTGAATACTTCCAGCGCAAACGGCTGGTCGGCAGCCAGTTCGGTCAGCAGGTCACCCTTGGCCGCGGCCGTGTGGCTGGACATCATCAGCAGTACTTTGGGCGCTTCTGCGGCCTGCGCAAAGGCGGACAACAACAGGCCGCACATCAGCCCCACAGAGCGGAGTAAGTTTCTTTTCATCGTTATTTGCCCCCGGCGCCCTGAGTCGCGCTTCCCTCGGCCACTGTAGTTTTGTCTTTGCCCTCTGCACCCTTGTTTTCCGGCACATACACCATGCTGCCGTCGGCCATCTGGTAGGCGACGCCGGCCCGGGTGCCCTCACCGGAACCTATTTCGCCGGTGGATTTGTACTGCTTGATTTCCTTGCCCTCTTTCACGATGACTTCCATATTCGGCTCGCCGGCATTCTTGATCACCGTGACCTTCTCACTGGCAAAGACGTTGAGCGGGTTCTGAGCAATGGCGATCAGCAGCGCGGCAATGATCACCAGGAAGACGTCGATCAGGTTGACCGCGCTCAGTATCGGGTTGAGCTCTTCATCCTCGTCGAGAAAGCGCATCAGGCCGCTCCCTTCAGCTTGCGGATATTGATCAACTCAGCCGCAAACCAGCGCTTTTTCACTGACGCCGGCCAGAAAGTCAGGGTGGAGATGGCCAGGCCCCAGATCACCGCGGCGAAGGCGATGATCAGGTTTTCGCTGATACCCTGGATATTGCCGTCCGCCAGGGCGCGCAGGGCCGGCCCCATGGGAATCATGGTGGCGATCAGGCCCAGCATCGGCGCTATGCGGGTGGTCATGCGCAGCAGTTCCAGCTTCTTCAGCGCGAAAACTTCCAGCTCGTCGTCACAGGCCTCGGGATTGCGCACATAGTAGTTGTGCACCTGGTAGCCGGGCAGCCACTGGGCCTCCTTCTGGCTCAGGGCGCGCTGGTAGGCAGTGGCATTCCTGCGCCGCAGCAGCCACAGGGACAGGAAGCGACCGCAGGCGTAGAGGGCGTAGGTAAACAGCACCAGGATGGCCAGCAGTACCGGGGCCATAAACAGGTCGGCCACACTGGCCATCAGGTTTTCAATCGTGGAGATAGTCAAGGCGCACCCCTTCTGCCGGCTTATTCGTATTCGTTGGTGTTTGTTGTACGGATGCGCAAATTAACCAAAAGCTCGGGCCTGGTCAATTTAAATCTTTTTGATAATTGTTCTCATTTCGCTTTACTTTCGGATAAGCACCCCTATAATTCGCCGCTATCGGGGCCACAGTTCGCCTCCGCTGCCAATCGATTCTGACGCCAAAACAAGCCGATAAGACTCAAAGGACATGACCATGAAACGTCACCCCCTTGCCGCGGCCCTGCTGGGCCTGTTGTCCGCTCCCAATCTCTACGCCGAAGACGGCACCACCAAAGCCGCCGATGACCTGGAGTTGATCGTCGTCAGCGGCCGCGCCGAGAAGCCACTGAAGGACGTGGCCGGCAGCGTATCGGTAGTCACCGGCGATGAGATCGAGAAGCTGCAGATCAACGATATGAACCAGCTGTTCCGGTACCAGCCGGGCGTAGAGGTTACCGGCCGGGCCGGTGGCGCCCAGAACATCCTGGTACGCGGCATGGGCGGCGACCGGGTGCTGATCGTCAAAGACGGCATGCGCATGAACGAGGGTTATGGCGCCAACGGCCTCAACGATGTGGTCGGCCGCGGCATGATCGAGACCGACACCCTGAAACAGGTGGAAGTGGCTAAGGGCGCCGCCTCCTCCCTCTACGGTTCCGACGCCCTCGCCGGTATCATCGTATTTACCACCAAGGATGCCAGCGACTTCCTGGCCGACGGAGAGCAGTTCGGCGGCGCCATCAAGTCCGGCTATGACGGCATTACCAGCCAGGCGCACCTATCCCCCACCCTGGCCTTCCGCGCCGGCAGTTTCGAGCAGCTGCTGCACCTGAGCTATCGCGACGGCGAGGAGGAGCAGAATTTTGAGGAGAGCCAGGATCCCTTCGATATTGAATCCGACAGCCTGCTGTACAAGGCCAAGTACAACCTGGGTGGCGAGGACTTTATCAGCTTCAGCGCCGACCACTGGAACCAGGATAGCCTCGGCAACGCGGCCGACGGCCTGCTGTATTACTTCCGCGGCCTGGCGGACTTCGGCTACAACATCGTCGACGAAAACTCCACGTCGGAAAAACAGACCCGCGCCTATCAGCTGCGCTACCACAGCGAAACAGCGACTCCCCTCTACGACCAGCTGAATGTCAGCCTGTACCAGAACAAGACGGAACAGACCGACGAGCAGTACGGCCAGCTGGATATCAACGCGCCCATGTTCGGTGTAATGGAACTGCGCGACATGTGGGAGACCGGCGTCTACAGCCAGAAGACCCAGGGCCTGCTGTCCAATGCCTTCAAGACACTGAACGACACCCACACCCTCGGCTACGGATTCGATCTGGAAACCACCGAGAGCAGCCGCTCAGTGCGCCAGTACCGCGAAAGGGTCCAGACCGGCTCAGCGAACACCGATGTGATCCTGGATGAGTCCACGGAAAAGTTCCCGCAAAATGATGTAACGCGCACCGGCGTTTTCGTCAATGACGAGATGACCTTTGCCGGCGGCGACCTGACCGTAACCCCGGGCCTGCGCTACGACTGGTATGAGATGGACCCGAATGGAGCACTCAAGTCCGACGGCACCGCCTTCGCCAGCATTGAGGAGAGCAATGTCTCTTTCAACCTGGGCACCCTCTACCGGATCAACCAGCGCCTGACCGCCTTTGCCCAGTACGGCCAGGGTTTCAAGGTGCCGGCCTACGACCTGGCCTACCTGGAGCACTACCTGCAGCCGACTTCCGCCTACGCCTACGAGGTGGTGCCGGCCGATGACCTGTCGCCGGAAACCAGCGACACCTTCGAGCTGGGCCTGCGCGGCCATGTAGGCGACTTCGCCTTCAGCACTGCGATCTTCCACACCAGTTACGACGACTTTCTCGAGACCCAGCTGATCGACAGCGAAGTCTTCTTCAACACCGACGGCAGCTTCTCCCACGTGTACGAGAAGTACCAGTACCAGAACATCGAATCGGTCACCATCAAGGGCATGGAGATCAGTGCCAACTGGTACCTGAACCCGAGCTTCGAGCTCTTCACCAACGCCAGCTACCAGCGCGGTGAAAACGATACCAGCGGCGAATACCTGCGCTCGGTCAGCCCCCTGTCCGGCGTAGTCGGCGCAGCCTACAGCGGTGAGCAGCTGTCCACCCAGCTGATGCTGCGCTGGGCCGACCGCATGGATAGAGTCAACGAAGGCGAGACAGAAGTGGCCGGATTCGGTGCCGTGGACTGGGTACTCGGCTACCAGGCACTGGAGCAACTGTCCTTCAACCTGGCGGTCAACAACCTGCTGGACAAGGAATATGTGCCCTATGTGAATGTGGCCGGACGCGATGCGGGCAGCGACCTGTCGGTGAGCTCGGCGGCGGGACGCACCTTCTCCGCCTCGGTAAAATACGAGTTCTGACGGAGTCCGACTAACGAATGTAGGAGCCTGCCTGCAGGCTCCTATAGAATACTTTCGTCATTCCGGCGCAGACCGGAGTCCAGGTGCCACCGAGCTGGATACCGGTACCGGATCAAGTCCGGCACAGGCTCTGCGCCGGTATGACGAGCCAGTGACAGATTGATTTGAAACAGAGTGCCTACAGGCAGTATTTGTAAAAAGGGCGCGCGGCCTTCTATCGCCGGAACAGATGGATAATCACGCTGAGTACAATGCTCAGTATCACCATAGAAGCAATCGGGAAATAGAAGCGACTGCGCTCGGACTCGATGCGGATATCTCCCGGCAGTCTCCCGAACCAGCTCAATGCCCCGGGGAAAAAGTGCAATAGCAACCCCACCGCGACCAGCACACAGCCGGCGACCATCAACCATTTCGACATCGTCTATGCCACCCCTTCTCCAGAAGTCTCCACCGATTGTAGGTTGAGGCGGATGGCCCTGCCCTGTTTGCCAGCCAATTCCACCCGCTGATACCATCGATATCAGCTGGTCAAAATAAGGTCAACAATCATGCAGCCGATTCGAACTCTCGCCTTGCTACTCTTTTCACTCGCCACCCTGTGCGCCCAGGCAGCGACACTGGTTCACAACTTCGACGGTTACCAGGCCACCGAGGAAAGCCTGGAGAAATTCAACGCCCTGGTATTCGAGCGCGGCAAAGTGCTCGCCAGCGGCGACTATGCCGACCTGCTGCAACGCTATCCGCAGGCGGAGAAGATCGACGCCGGCGGCAGGACATTGCTGCCGGGGCTCATCGATGCCCACGGCCATGTACTCGGGCTCGGCAGACTGCAACAGCAACTGGAGCTACGCGACCTGGATCTTACCCAGACACTGCAGGCCATAGAGCGCTTTTCAGAGAACCTGGATCCGGACCAGTGGCTGCTGGGGCGCGGCTGGAACCAGGTGCTCTGGCCCGGCAAGCAGTTCCCGACCCGCATCCAGCTGGATGCGCTGCAAATCGACGCTCCCATCTGGCTGCGCCGCATCGACGGCCACGCCGGCTGGGCCAACTCCGCTGCACTGAAGCGCGCCGGTATCGACAGGAATACAAAGTCCCCTGACGGCGGCGAGATACTGCGCGGGAAAAACGGCGAGCCCACCGGCGTACTGATCGACAACGCCATGGCACTACTGGAACAGGCCATTCCCGCGCCGAACCTGCAACAGGACAAGGAATCCCTGCGTACGGCGTTCAACCTGGCGCTATCCCTCGGGCTCACCGGCGTCCACGACGCCGGCATAGACGCGCAGACACTGCGCGCCTACCGGCAGCTGGCCGATGAGAAGGCCATACCACTGCGCGCCTACCCGATGGTCTCGGTCGACAACGACAATCTCGCGGAAACACTCGGGGCCGGCCATATCGGTTCCCCCGCGGAGCGCCTCTATGTGCGCAGTATCAAGCTGTCCGCCGACGGTGCCCTCGGCAGCCGCGGCGCCGCACTGCTGGAACCCTATCACGACGCCCCCGGTGAAAAAGGCCTGCTGCTCTACCCGGAAAGCAAAATCCTGTCGCTGCTGAAGCTCGCCATTGAGAATGACTTCCAGGTGAATGTGCACGCGATCGGAGACAGGGCCAACCATATAGTGCTGGATCACCTGCAAAGCCTGCAGGAGAAAAACGACCAGAAACCCTTGCGCCACCGGGTGGAGCACGCACAGGTACTGACGCCGAAAGATATTCCGCGCTTCGTCGAGCTGGACCTGATCGCATCGATGCAACCCACCCACGCCACCAGCGACAAGAATATGGCCGGCGATCGACTGGGTGAAAAGCGCCTGGCCGGCGCCTACGCCTGGCGGACTTTCCTGCAACAGGGCACGCGCATCGCCGGCGGCTCGGATTTCCCGGTGGAACCCGCCAATCCGCTGTTCGGGATTCACGCGGCGGTGACCCGCCGCGACCGCGCGGGAGTACCTAGCAAGGGCTGGCGCGTCGACGAGGCCATGACGCTGGAGCAGGCGCTGCGCGCCTTCACCCTCGACGCAGCCTATGCCAGTCACCAGGAAAAAGTGATCGGCAGCCTGGAGCCGGGGAAATTTGCCGATTTCATTCTGCTGGATAGGGATATTTTTGCGATGGATTCGCAGGAGATCTGGAAGGTCCAGGTGATGGAGACCTGGGTGGAGGGCGAAAAAGTTTACGTCCGATAAGAAACGATTGTAGGAGCGGCCCATGGCCGCGATCGATGTTGAGAGTATTCCCTAGACTGATCGCGGCAACCGGCCGCTCCTACAGGGGAGAAAAAAAACAGCACCACCTGCGTGGTGCGGCTTTTTTACTGCGCCGGAAGAAATTTAGTCCTTCACGGCAACCTTAGTGACCTTCTTCTCCGGCACCGGGAAACCGCGATCGCGCATCAGCGCATCGATCTTGGCATCGCGGCCGCGGAAGGCACGGTAGGCATCGGCCGGATCCACGGCGTTGCGCGGCGCAAAGAGGTGTTTCACCAGCTTACCGGCCACTTCCTCGTCGTAGAAACCGCCCTCAGATTCGGCAAAGGCCTCTGCCGCATCGGAGGTCAGCACATCCGCCCACAGGTAGCCGTAATAGGCGGTGGCGTAACCCTCACCGGAGAAGACATGGCCGAAGTGCGGGGTGCGGTGGCGCATCACAAGTTCTTTCGGCATGCCAAGACCGTTCAGGGTGTCGCGCTCGAAGGCATCCGGGTCGATACCTTCCGGGTCGGTGGTATGCAGCTTCATGTCGATCAGTGCGGAGGCCAGGTACTCGGTGGTGGCGAAACCCTGGTTGAAGGAAGCGGCCTTCTTGATCTTGGCCACCAGCGCCGCCGGAATCGGCTCGCCAGTCTTGTAGTGCACCAGGTAGTTGTCAATCACCGCATCGGTGGACAGCCAGTGCTCCAGCAGCTGGGACTGGAACTCGGTGTAGTCGCGCACGCCGTCGTTCAGGGTCGGATAGGACACATTGGAGGCCAGGAAGTGCAGCGCGTGGCCGAACTCATGGAAGAAGGTCTCCGCATCATCCCAGCTCACCAGTACCGGTTCACCCGGGGCACCCTTGATAAAGTTGGAATTGTTGGAGGACAGTACTGTCTTCTTGCCGTCGAAGGTGGTGTGGTCCCGGTACATGGTGGCCCAGGCACCGGAGCGCTT
The DNA here is from genome assembly GCF_014904815.1 of Microbulbifer taiwanensis. Classification (GTDB taxonomy): domain Bacteria; phylum Pseudomonadota; class Gammaproteobacteria; order Pseudomonadales; family Cellvibrionaceae; genus Microbulbifer; species Microbulbifer taiwanensis. The sequence goes on along the minus strand of NZ_JACZFR010000059.1, from coordinate 20,462 downwards.
GCCGGCACGGGCGAAGGGATCCAGGTACCAGAGACCGATATGCGCGCCGCTGGTCTTGTCCTTCACTTCCCAGACCTTCACGTCTTCGTGGAAGACCGGCACACTGCCCGCCTTGACCGGTGTGAAAGTGAAATTGAACAGTTCACCGGCGACGAAGAACATGGCCTCGCGCAGCTTGTCCAGCTGCAGGTACTGCTTCACCTCGTCGGAGTTCAGGTCGTACTTGGCCTTGCGAACCTTTTCCGCGTAGTAGCGGTAGTCCCAGGGCTCAATGGTAATGTCGGCACCCTCGGCATCGGCCACCGCCTGCATATCCGCAACTTCTTCCTTCACGCGCGCGATAGCCGCGGGCCATACGGCCTCCATCAGTGCGGTGGCATTTTCCGGGGTCTTGGCCATGCGGTCCTGCAGGCGCCACTCGGCGTAGTTGTCGAAGCCGAGCAGGCCGACGCGCTCGTCGCGCAGCTTGAGGATTTCGGCAATCAGCGCGTTGTTGTCGTGCTCGTCGCCGTTGTCGCCGCGACTGTAGTAATTGGTCCAGACTTTTTCCCGTAGTACGCGGTTGTCGGAATAGGTCAGGAAGGGATCCATCGAAGAGCGGGTATTGGTAATCGCGTATTTACCCTTGTGGCCCTTCTCTTCCGCCAACGCCGCCGCCGCTGCGACGAAGGACTCCGGCAGACCGGCCAGCTGGTCCTTGCTCAGGAACAGATCGTAGCCCTCTTCGTCAGCCAGCACATTGTTGGAGAACTGGGTGTAGAGTTCCGCCAGGCGCTGGTTGATGGCCGCGTAACGCGCCTTGGCCTCACCCTGCAGAGTTGCGCCGTTGATCGCGAACTGGTCGTAGGTCAGCTCAACCAAACGCACCTGCTCGGCATTCAGGTCGGCATCGTTGCGCTGTTCATAGACCGCCTTGACGCGCTGGAACAGCTTGTCGTTCTGGATAATCTTGGACTCGAAGTCAGCGTATTTGGGCGCTATTTCCTGCTGGATGGCGCGGAACTCCGGCGAGGACATATTCGCACTCCAGATGCCGTAGTAGGCCAGGAGACGATCCAGCTCGGCGCCACTGCGCTCCAGTTCTTCAATAGTGTTGGCAAAAGTCGGGGCTGCCGGGTTGCTGGCGATTGCGTCAATCTCAGCCAGGTTCATGCCCATCGCAGCCACCATGGCAGGCTTTACATCTTCGACGCGCATCTTGTCGAATGCCGGTACACCGCCGTAGGGACCTGTCCACTCCGCCAGCAGGCTATTGCTGGCGAGCGTCTCGCTCGCTGCCTCGGCCACCGGATGAGCTTCGGTGACTCTCTTCGCGGCCTGGGCCTGCTCCGTCTCTTTGCTGCATCCGGCCGCGGCCGCCAGGACTGCGGCGACGGACAGCGCGATCAGTGTCTGACGCATTGACTCTCTCCTGTGTAATTACTTTCTTATGAAACCTTTAAACGCCAGAGTGTACCCCCAGTCACCCCGCCGCCGCCAATCCCCACCTTCGCAGCCCGCCTTCAACGGCGACGGATAGAGGGATTTTCGCGACAAACGCCCTGCCCTGATCAACCCTTGGATTGGCAGTGAATCTGGTTATCGGCTGTGATTGATTCATTTGATAACGACTTTTTAAGTGCATTCTTTTAATGATGTGCCTCTATGCCAGAACCGGAGCTGCCACGCGCTCAGATTGGGGATTGGGGCTATCGCGACAGGGATTCAGGCAGGAGACGACGACTGGCAGGCGAGTTGCAGGCGAGTTGCAGGCGAGTTGCAGGCGAGTTGCAGTAGCTAAGCATTGCCGGGGCCGGTGTGTCTGCAGCAGCCCCGGTATCCGGTGATATGAGTTACTGGCGCAGGTCTTCGACGATGGCGCCGGCGCTCTTCAGCTCTTCTTCGTGCCCGGGTTCGCGCCAGGGCTCCCTCAGGGCATCGGCAATCCATTCCTGCATCGGCGACAGCTCGAGCAGCTGCTCGACGTAGGCGCGCGCGGATTCGCTCAGCGGCAAGCCGTAGTTTTTGGCCCGAATGGCCACCGGCGCAAAGAAGGCGTCCACGGCCGTGAATTCGCCGCCGGCCAGGAAGGGGCCGCCGAAGCGCTGCAGACCGAGGCACCAGAGTTCGTCGATGCGGTCGATCTCTCTCTGCAGGTTGCGCGGTATCTTGGCCAACTCCACCTTTACGCCGCAGTTCATGGTGCAGATATTGCGCAGCGCGGAAAAGCCGGAATGCATCTCTGCCGCGGCACAACGGGCCCAGGCGCGGGCCTCCCTGTTCTCCGGCCACACTTGCGGAAAGCGCTCCGCCAGATACTCGGCGATGGCCAGGGAATCCCACACGGTGGTATCGCCATCGATCAGGCAGGGTACCTGTCCGTTGGGAGAAAAGCTGCGGAATTTCTCCCAGCTGCCGCCTTCCTCGAAGGTCACCAGCTGCTCCTCGAAAGAGATCTCCAACTGGCGCATCAGCACCCAGGGGCGCAGGGACCAGGAGGAGTAGTTTTTGTTGGCGATAAACAGCTCGTACATGATCACCATCCTTGATTAGGGGTTAGTCGAAAGGGAATATTTCCAGGGCTCAATAATCGCGACAGTCAGGAGGATTTCTGCCAGCTGGCCACGAATGCCATGGGTGGAACACACTCGGTTCTCTCGAGATCCGCACAGTAGTTGCCGACGTTTTTACCCAACTCCCTGAAACTGCACAGCGCCAGATCGGTGGAGATGGCCGCCGTCAGAATATCGGAGAGGGTGTGCTGGAAGTAATAATTTTCCCGGGCCTGATATTTCCTGCCGGTAAAGTAATCAAGCCCGCCGTCATCGCGATAGGGGCGCCGGTCAAAATAGGATTGGGCAATATGGGAGGGTTCCCCCTCCTCGTACATGTTCAGTACCGGGTGAATCTCTTCCATCAGCAGCCGGCCGCCAGGCTTCAGCAGCGAGGCACAGATCTGTATAAATCGGCACAGATCCGGCATCCAGTTCAGCACCCCCACGGTAATCACCGCGAAGTCGAAGGAACCCCGATACCGCTCCGGCAGCTGGTAGATATCGCAGCAGGCGAATTCCATTTGTGGATGCCCGGCAGCACTGGCCAGCTCCCTCGCCTGCTCGATAAACAGGCGAGACCCGTCGATGCCGAGGCAGCGCCCCGCGCCCTTTTTCCCGATTGAAAGAAGATCCTTGCCGTTGTTGCAGCAGACCTGCACGACGGACTTGCCCTGCAGATCAAATTCGCTGACCAGGGTATCGAAATCCGGTTCCAGCGCGTTGAATGCCGGCGAGGCGACCTTCGCAACCAGGTCGCTATTGATCTGGCGGTGGATCGGCGCCGCCTCGTCCCAGGACGCGATTGTACGCTCGGTATAGAAGCTCGGGTCACGATCCATACGACCTCCCAAATCTGCAGTTAGACGGCTTTGCTCAACCCGAACGCCCGTCGCGCAGCCATTCGGCCAGGTTGAAGGCCAGCTCCAGCACCTGGTCCGCATTCAGGCGCGGGTCGCACTGGGTGCGGTAGCAGCTGGCCAGGTCGGCCTCGGATATTTTCCAGGCACCGCCGGTGCACTCGGTGACATGCTGGCCGGTCATTTCCAGGTGGATACCGCCGGGATGGCTGCCCTCGGCGCGGTGCACGGCGAAGAAATCGCGGATCTCGCGCAGTATCTTGTCGAAGTCGCGGGTCTTGTAGCCGCTGCTGGCCTTGACGGTGTTACCGTGCATCGGGTCGGTACTCCAGACCACCGAGCGTCCTTCACTCTGCACCGCCTGTACCAGCGCCGGCAGCTTCTCGCCCAGGGTGTCGGCGCCCATGCGCGTGATCAGTGTCAGGCGGCCTGCCTCGTTGTTGGGGTTCAGCTTGTCGATCAAGCGCAGCAGCTCGTCCGGCTGCATATTGGGTCCGACTTTGACACCGATCGGGTTCCAGACACCGGACAGGAATTCCACATGGGCGCCGTCCAGCTGGCGGGTGCGCTCGCCAATCCACAGCATATGCGCCGAACAGTCATACCACTTGCCGGTCAGGCTGTCGGTGCGGGTCAGGGCCTGCTCGTAGCCGAGCAGCAGTGCTTCGTGGGATGTGTAGAGTACCGTCTCGCGAATCGCCGGCGTGTTGTCCGAAGTCACACCGCACACGGCCATAAACTCGAGCGCCTCCTGCAAGCGCTCCGCCAGTTGCGCGTACTTCTCACGCTGCGGATTGTTTTCCAGGTAGCTGAGGTTCCAGCCGTGCACCTGGTGCAGGTCGGCGAGGCCGCCCTGGGCAAAGGCGCGCAGCAGATTCAGGGTGGCCGCCGACTGGTTGTAGGCGGTCAGCATGCGCCGGGGATCCGGCACCCGCGCCTCCGCGGTGAAATCGATACCGTTGATGATATCGCCGCGATAGCTGGGCAGCTCGACACCGCCGATGGTCTCGGTATCCGCCGAGCGCGGCTTGGCGTACTGGCCGGCCATGCGCGCCACTTTTACCACCGGCAGGTTTCCGGCAAAGGTCAGCACCACCGCCATCTGCAGCAGTACCTTGAAAGTGTCGCGGATACGGTTGGCATTGAAGTCGGCAAAGGACTCGGCGCAGTCGCCCCCCTGCAGCAGGAATGCCCTGCCCTCGGCCACCTGCGCCAGCTGGCGGCGCAACTCGCGGGCCTCGGCGGCAAATACCAGCGGCGGATAGCCGGACAACTCCTTGGTTATATCCGCTACGCGTTCGGGCACCTGATAGGAGGGTTGCTGTTTCGCCTCGAAGTTGCGCCAGCTCTGTGGGGTCCAGGATTGAGAGGTGGTACCGGGCGCGGGAGATTCTGACACGGGGCTATCTACCTCAACTTCCATTTTCGGTTCTTACTTCGGGAATAATTCTGTGGGGGCGAACCTTGTGTTCGCCCCCACCGGAACGGGCTTTGGGAATTCTACAGGATGCTGGCCACGGCTTTGCAGAAGTATTCCATATTGTTCTGGCTCAGGCCGGCAATACTGATGCGGCTGGAATCGACCATATAGATGGAATACTCGCTCTGCAGGCGCTGTACCTGCTCGGGGGTAATGCCGAGGAAGGAGAACATACCCTTCTGGCGCTGGATAAAGCTGAAGTCGCCAGCGGCACCGGCGACGGCAAGACTCTCCACCACACCGGAACGCAGGCCGTTGATACGCTCGCGCATCTCGGTCAGCTCCGCCTCCCAATTGGCCCGCAGGCCGGCGTCGGTGAGGATGGACTCAACGATGGCAGCGCCGTGGGATGGCGGCATCGAATAGTTGCCGCGAATCGCGCTGAGCATCTGGGTCTGGCCCTTGTCCGCTTCATCACCGCCGTTGTAAATCACCATTGCCAGGCCGACGCGCTCGCGATAGAGGCCGAAGTTCTTCGAGCAGGAGGCCGCTACCAGCATCTCCGGAACCGACGCCGCCATCAGGCGCAGGCCCCAGGCATCGTCGTCCAGGCTGTCGCCGAAGCCCTGGTAGGCCATATCGATAAACGGTGTGAAGCCCTGCTTCTGCGCCATTTCCGCCAGCACTTTCCACTGTTCGCGGCTCAGGTCGGCGCCGCAGGGGTTGTGGCAACAGGCGTGGAAGAGCACCAGGTCGCCCTCTCCCACATTCTTCAGGGTTTCCACCATCTGCTCGAACTGCAGGCTGCTGGTCGCGCGATCGTAGTAGGGATAGCTTCTGATCTGCAGGCCGGCATTGCCCAGCAGCGGCACGTGGTTGGCCCAGGTCGGATCGCTGACCCAGATGGTGGCGCCGGCCTTGGCGCGGTTGGCGAATTCCGCCAGTACGCGCAGCGCGCCGCAGCCGCCCGGCGTCTGTGCCGAGCGAACGCGACCAGCCTTCAGTGCCGGGTGATCCGCCCCCAGGATCAGCTCCTGCATGGCGGTGTTGAAACCGGGGGTGCCGGCCGGGCCGATATAGGCCTTGGTTTCCTCGCTCTGCAACAGGCGGGTCTCCGCCTCCTTGACCGCCTGCAGCACTGCGGTGTGACCGGCCTCATCTTTATAGACACCGACACCCAGGTCGATCTTGTTGGGATTCTCATCGGCGCGGTAGCTGGCCAGCAGGCCCAGGATGGGGTCCGGCGGCAGGCTGCTCAGATGCTCAAACATCGGCTAACTCCTTCTGCAAAATTCAGTTGCTCGTTCAGGAACTTCGGAAAGTCGTTCTCCAGAAGCTCTTTAATCGATCAGGCCGCGCTCAGCCCAGGCCTGGGCGCGATCCATCAGCTTTTCGATGATGCTGTCCAGTTGCTGACGCTCCTCGCTGGAGAGGGATGCCATCAGGTCGTTCTCATACTGCTGCGCCAGCGGCACAATGCGCTCGTAGACGTCGCGCCCCAGCTCCGACAGGTTCAGCACCTGGCGGCGGCGGTCTGCCGGATCCTCGCTGCGGGTAATGTAGTCATTCTTCAGCAGTGACGACACGGCGCGACTGATGGCCACCTTGTCCATCGCCGTCTGTTCCACCAGCTCCGCGGCGGACAGGTCGGGAAAGCGGCCCAGGATCGCCATTACCCGCCAGGCGGGAATGGTCAGGTGAAAGCGCGCACCATAAGCTTGGGCGATGGCATTGCTCACCCGGTTGGACAATACCGACAGGCGGTAGGGCAAAAATTTTTCCAGGCGCAAGTCGTCGTGCGCCAAGGCCGCTCTATCCGCGTCGCCTCTCTCCCCGCTGAAAGGGGACGCGTTGTTATCGTTTGTCATGGCTGTTTACACACCTGTTGTACTCCGGTTGCTGTTTTCCGGAAATGGGACTCTGGGTTGTACCGGATTACAAATGTAACTAACATTGGTTTCAATTGTAACCACTTATGCCGCAAATTTTCCCAGAAGGGGCGCAGGTCGTCGGACAAAATCGGTCGCGCATTATACGGCTTTGCGCGCCATTTTTGGTATCAAAAACCCGTGGCCGCGCAAAATATTTGCGCGCGTAATCGGCAACTGCGGGTGACAAACTGCCCGACGAATATCGCCGCCTCCTCCAGATGCGAGATAGCCCGATGAAAAACTGGATCAACTTCCCCCGGGTTGAAGGGGAGACCAGCCGCCAGGCCCACGCGAATTTCCCCGCGAACACTTTCGAGCGGGAGATGGGCAAGGAAGGCTTCTTCGGCCCCGCCACCCACTTCTACCACCGCCACCCGCCCACCGGCTGGACCGATTTCGAGGGCCCGTTGCGGCCCCACGCCTTCGACAGCACCAGGATGGTCCACAGCGGCAACAGCCCCTGGGAATGCAAACCGATACTGCAGAACAGCGACAGCCTGGTGGCCCTGTGGACCTGCAATGTGGCCATGGACCACCTGGTGCGCAATGCGGACGGTGACCAGCTGCTGTTCGTACACAACGGCAGTGGCGACCTCTACTGCGATTTCGGCCACCTGCACATCCGCGACGGCGACTATATAGTGCTGCCCCGCGGCACCATGTGGCGGCTCGAGCCCTTCGACAGTGAACCGCTGGAACTGCTGATGGTGGAGGCCACCGGCGGCCACTTCCAGCTACCCGACAAGGGCATAGTCGGCCCCCACGCCATCTTCGACCAGGCCATGCTGGACGTGCCCACTATCGACGACCAATTCCGCACCCAGCAGAGCGAGGACGAGTGGCAGGTGAAGGTCAAGGTGCGCCAGCAGGTCTCCACCATCACCTTCCCGTTCAATCCGCTGGATGCGGTCGGCTGGAAGGGCGACAACCTGGCGGTGCGTATCAACTGGCGGGACATACGCCCGTTGATGAGCCATCGCTACCACCTGCCGCCATCGGCGCACACCACTTTCGTGGCAAGGGGCTTCGTGGTCTGTACTTTTACCCCTCGCCCGATCGAGAGCGACCCCGGCGCCCTCAAGGTGCCCTTCTTCCACAACAACGACGATTTCGACGAGCTGATCTTCTACCACCGCGGCGACTTCTTCAGCCGCGACAATATCCATCCCGGCATGCTGACCCTGCACCCGATGGGCTTCACCCACGGCCCCCATCCCAAGGCCTTTGCCGCTGGCGCCCAACACGCCAAGAAGGAAACCGACGAGGTGGCGGTGATGCTCGACAGCCGCACCCCCTGGGACATACTGCCGGATGCCATCGCGGTGGAGTTGCCGGAGTATGTGGACAGCTGGAAAGCGAAATAGATACCTCCTGTAGGAGCGGCGGGGCGGCCATCCGCCCATGGCCGCGATCGGACTCAGAGGTAACCTGATTAATCGATCGCGGCCATGGGCCGCTCCTACAAGAAAAGATTCGACAGAAGGAACGCAGAAAAATGAAACTAGCCTCACTGAACAGCGGCCGTGACGGTGAGCTGATCGTCGTCTCCCGCGACTTGAGCCGCTACTGCGGCGCTGCGGATATAGCGCCGACCCTGCAGGCGGCACTGGACGACTGGGAGACCATTGCCCCAATACTGCAGGCCCGATTCGATGCCCTGCAGGGCAGCGAAGTGACCAGCTTCCCCTTCGACGCCGGCGCCTGTCACAGTCCCCTGCCCCGCGCCTATCACTGGGCCGACGGCAGCGCCTATGTAAATCATGTGGAACTGGTGCGCAAGGCCCGCGGTGCCGAGATGCCGGACTCCTTCTGGACGGACCCGCTGATGTACCAGGGCGGCTCCGACACCTTCCTGCCCCCCAGCCAGGATATCGCCATGGCCAGCACCGATTGGGGTATCGACTTCGAGGCTGAAGTGGCGGTGATCACCGGCGATGTGCCCATGGGCAGCAGCGCGGAAAAAGCGGAGGACAGCATCCGACTGCTGATGCTGGTCAATGACGTCTCCCTGCGCAACCTGATCCCGGGCGAGCTGGCCAAGGGGTTCGGCTTCTATCAGTCCAAGCCCTCCAGCGCCTTCTCCCCGGTGGCAGTAACACCGGACGAGCTGGGCCACCACTGGCGCGATGGCAAGGTGCACCTGTCGCTGCACGCCGTATTGAACGGAGAGAAAGTCGGCTCGCCCAACGCCGGTGTGGATATGACCTTCAACTTCCCGCAGCTGATCGCCCACGCCGCCAGGAGCCGCCCCCTGGGCGCCGGCACCATTATCGGTTCCGGCACCGTGTCCAATGTGGATCGCGCCCAGGGCTCCTGTTGCCTGGCGGAAGTGCGCATGCTGGAAATCATCGCCGACGGCAGGCCGAGTACTCCCTTTCTGCAATTCGGCGACCGCATAGAAATTGCGATGTACGACGAAAATGATGCGAATATATTCGGCACCATCAATCAGCAGGTGATTGAATACGTAAACCCCAACTGATCCGGGAAACATCTCGTGGGAACGGCGGGGCGGCCATCCGCCCCTACGGAAAACAGTACACAAGGAAAAACGATGGAACTACACGGCTACTTCCGCTCCTCTGCCAGCTACCGCGTGCGTATCGGCCTCAACCTCAAAGGCCTGCAGTACGACTACAAGCCGGTCAACCTGCTGAAGGGCGAACAGCGCGAAAGCGAATACCGCAAACTCCAACCCCAGGGGCTGGTACCGGTACTCGTGGATGGCAACGCAGTCCTCACCCAGTCCCTGGCGATCCTGGAATGGCTGGACGAGAAGCACCCGGAACCTGCGCTATTGCCGGGCGATCGTCTGGGGCGGGCAAAAGTCCGCGCCCTGGCCTACAACGTCGCCTGTGATATCCAGCCCCTGCAGAACCTGCGAATACTCAAATACTTGCAGTCGGATCTCGGCGTCAGCGACGAGCAGAAACTCGGCTGGATACGCAAGTGGATTCATGAGGGCTTCAGCGCGCTGGAACAGCAGCTGGATCCGGCGCCCTTTGCCGCCGGAGACACCCCCGGGCTCTTCGAGTGCTGCCTGATACCGCAGATTTACAACGCGGAGCGTTTCGGTATGGATATCGCCGACTATCCGGCGATTCACCGGATAATGACCGCCTGCAATGAAATAGCGGCATTTGTCGATGCGCGGCCGGAGAAGCAACCGGACAGTACGCTTTGACCTATGCCCAGGCTGCCATGGTGATCCATAGCACTGTAGAGCGGCAGCTTCCTGTCGCTCGCAGCATGCCACCACTACTGGAAATTACTGCCGTTCCACTTCAGGCTGTGACGACTGGACTTCCCCGAGAAAACGATGCTGGGAGTTGCGCCTCCGCCAACTGAAACACCGCTGCCCAGCATCTGTTTCTTCTCCACAAGCAGATCCCCTTCGCGAACATAAATGTTCCAACTGCACATCGCAGCTCCGCACAACTGGCTGCGCGAGCGATTGTCGGCGCAAGTCAGGCCCTCGTGAGAAATAATCAGGTCCTTGCGACCATCCCCGGTCAAGTCTCTTTCGATCACGAACCCAGGACCAAAGCGCCCTTTCACACCCGGACCACAGCCCGCCTCAATTTGTTCGCTCACCAACCATTGCGCCGCCTTGGAATCCGCAAGGGCGGGGACAGCAAGAACTACCGACAGGGAAACCATCAGGCTTAGAGCGACTGCAAGGAATCTCGACTTCAGTGACATGGCATTCTCCACTCGGGGGGGCACTTTCGGTTCAGCTGGTTCAAAGCTAGTGATTCATGCGGCAAATTCTGTAACCGGTCACTTCGCCACAAGCTCCAGGGCAACGCTGAAGCCTGTGGCTGTGTGCTTTAATTGCCGCATGAACCACTAGCCCCTACTCGATCTTCTCGACTTTAGGTGGCTGCCATGACCCATCCAGAATTCCTGCCTTTCCCCAATAGGCGCGAATATAGAGTGAAAAGTCTCCATCTGGCGCGGGCAGCCAGTTGGGTTCCCTGTCCTTGCCGGGTGACTTTGCACCCGCGTAGAGTGTCAGGGAGCCATCCGGATTGTATTTCAGCATCTTGTTCTTGGTGCCCAGGGAAAAGCGCTCCAGATCATTCTGGTGGAACAGGTGTTTGTCGTTGTATAGCGTCAGAGACCAGAATCCCCTGACCGGTGGCAGCTGTCCCTTGGGAAAGGTCACCGCGTAAAGACTGTCGCCCTTGAGTTTGTTGCCTCCGGAATCGAAATCGGTATAGAAGTACTGTGTCTCCGCCGGGCGATTGTCGAGCAGGTTGGAGCGGGCTGTGCCGGTCCTGTCGAAATAATCTACGCCCCACTGGGCATTGTTCTTGGAGCGGTTCCAGCCATTGCCGGCGGGCACGCCATTGTGCTCCCACTGCAGGAACGGCCTGATCACAGACTTGTCGGTATCGATTGCTGCCTGCACCAGTGCTTTCTTGATCGCGGGATCCTTGTCGGCGATGGCCAGCAGCTGGCGGAACTGCGCGTACAGCGCCTCCTCTCCCGGCAGTGGCGGGATCCTGTCCAGCACATCGCCGAGCTGGTCGAAGAATTTCTCAGGGACCACCCATTGGGTTTCGCCTCCACTGGTATCTGCAGCATCTCCCAGGGAAGGCAGCTTGCTGTAGTCGACAGTTTTCATCTTGCCGTCAAATTCGGACAGTGGATAGGCCACTATCTGACTGATCAGGGGCTGGATGGCCGCACGGTCTTCATCGGTATCATCCATAAAGACCCTCGGCACCACATTTGCGAATTCGGTATTCGAGCGGATAACGCCGCTAATACCCTTTGGCGCGGTACCTTGCCAGCCGGGGCCCACCAGGAGATAGAATCCCGGCTTGGTGCCATAGGGCTTGCCCACCGTCCCGAACTGGTCGGTGCGCCCGTCGTACATCGCGTAGACCCAGAATCGATCGCCAAAGTCCGGCACCTGAATGACCGCCGGGTTCCCTTTCAAAGCAAAATAGCCCAGGCCGTAAGCGACATCCTGGTTCGGGCAGGCAATAAAGGTTTCCGTCGGCTTGATATAGCCGGTCAGCATGGCCAGGCGATTCATCGGGGCCACGGGTATGACACCGTGCATCAGAGAGGGCTGCGGGGCCTGGGTAATGGTCGCCCGGCGATTCTGCATATTCACCAGCGGCCAGCCCCAGATATATGCCATTCGGCCTATGGCCTGTGCGTAATCCGGGGTCATCTTGACGTCTGGAGAGGGCTGGGAGAGCTCGGAAAAGGTCTGGGGGGTGGAAGGCTGGATATCGTCGGCTGCCGCAATAGCCACTGATGACGGGACTACGACGGCTAAAGTACCGGCGAGCAGGCCCACCAGAATTGACCGATTCCTCTGGATACGCATCACTGTACCTCTACCGACCAGCTTTACCTTAAAGAAGCCTAGTCGATTCGGCGCCCATGTCATCCGTCGATGCTATAGCTCAACGCAGACATTCTCTTCACAAGAGATGGTGTTACTGACGACCTGAATCGCCAGCAGCCCTTCGAACCTTGAGCGAAGGTTTCACTTGCTACTCTCTTGCAACTGGAGCGGCTCTTTGAAGGTAAGTGTGCGATAGGGGAATGGAATCTCGATTCCCGCCTCATCCAGCGCTTTCTTCACTGCTGTGATTACTTCTCCTGTCGACTCGCGTACTGCAAAGGGGGTAGAGCCGGTCCACCAGGTGACTTCAATATCGATACTGCTGTCACCAAACGCCTGTGGAAACACCTGAATCGGCTCGTCATCGCGCACTGTCCTGCAGGAGGCCAGCGCTTTTTCGATCACCCCCACCGCCTCGGCGACATCCTCGCCATAGGCCACGCCGGCGGTAATACTTACCCTGCGTTTGTTGCGATTGGTGAGGATTTCACAGGGGTTCTTGAACAGGAAAAGGTTGGGCACCACCACCAGCTCGCCGGTCATCCTGCGGATATTGGTGTTGCGCACCTCCACCGCCTCCACCCTGCCGACGATGCCCTCGCACTCGATCACATCCCCCTCTTCAAAAGGAAAGCGCCACAAAATCAGGATACCGGCAAAGAAATTTTCGAAAATATCCTTGAATGCCAGGCCTATGGCCACGGACAGGAGTCCCACCGCACCCAGCGCCCTGGCCGGGGTCAGGCCGGGGAAGAGCACCATGGCCGCGAACAGCAGGCCGAGCAGCCACACGACAATGGTGAGCAGACGCACCAGCAGGTCCTGAAGGGATTTGCGCGAGGTGGTGCGCCGGAACAGCTTACTGCCGAAACGCCGCAACAGCGCCACCACCAGGCAGGTCACTGCCAGGACCATAATACTGGCAATAACGTAGGGAACATGCCCGAGGAAATTGTCCCAGATCCGTTCCAGGGACTCCATCACCGTCTGCGCCGCAGTTTCGACGGGCTCAGGTGTGATTTCCTCCAGGGCAGATTTCTCCTCGCCCTCCTGCCGGACCAACGGCAAAGCGACAGTCAACAGGTACTCTATGATTGGCAATCGGATGTCACTCACAATCCCTTCTCGGCCGTAGCCGGCTTTCGCTCACGCCCGGCTCAACCCGTGTAGTCGCCGAGTCGCAGCCACTTGGTGGCAATCCATTTTTCACCCGCCACAACCGGGCTGCCACCGTGCAGCGTCAACTCATCCAGGTTGCCCGCTGCGTCACAATAGGAGAAAAACAAACCGTGCCCCTTGCGCGGCAGAATATCCAGGCCAACTTCCGGAAAAGTAGTGGACCCGCCCGCTTGAACATCGTTCAGGTAGATAATCAGTGTGGCGAACCGCTGTCCGCCCTTTTTCAGCACTTTTTCAAAGCCGGGAGAATCGGGATCAAAATAGTCGTAGTGCGGCTTGTACTCGGCGCCCGGGAGATAGTTCAATACCTGCAGTCCCTCGCCCCGGCTGACCGGTACCGAAAGCAGGTCGCTTATGCGCCGTTCGATGCGCTGAATCAGGCTGGTGGCACCACAACGGAAATAGGCACCGGAACTGGTACGCTGCGGATGGATATCGCGACTGCCACTGTCCCTGTTGACGACCCTGGAAGGCTTTATGCGCGGCCGGCTCAATGCTATCAACTCGTCGCATTCCCGCTCGGACAGCAAATTGCCAAATAGCGCAACACGCGGCTTTCTCAGTTGCAACAGGATTTGCACTTCGCGGTCCGAAGTGGACAGGGTGCTGGCTTGCCACCTTGACAGGCTGCACCTCAAGGGAGGTGCCGCGCGGGATTCGCCCTGCCGCCCCAGGAAATACTGATCCACGGCGTCGGAAACCCTCTGGGGATAGCCCGCACTGAGCAGAGTGTCCACTATGGCTTGCGCCTGCAATCCCCGCCGCACTGCGTCGCGAATCCACTCCTGCAGATCCGGTTCCAGCTGCTCAAATTCCATTTGGATGCCCTCCCCGGCCCAGGCAGTCGGACACTTTCTCCCTCGGGCCTGCTCACACAGAAACCCAGCCGTCAGTATAGTCCCGGGCGGACGGCCGGGTTCAGGACTGCGGCAGCTGGGCGAGGAAGAAGTCGCGCAGGTTCTCCCCCATCACCTTGCGGATTTCGGCTTCGCTGAAGCCCTGCTTCAGCATTTCCCCGGTCAACTGACCCAAGCCTCCGGCATCAAACGCAACTTCCACGCTGCCGTCGAAGTCGGAGCCCAGTGCCACATGATCGACTCCCAACAGGTCAATCGCATAGCGCATTGTCCTGACGATATTCTGCGGGCTATTGTCGCAGACGGCACCGTCCCAGTAGCCGATACCAATCAGGCCGCCCGCGGCGGCGATCTGCTGCATCAGAGCATCGCTGATATTACGCGGCGAGTCACAGGCGGCCTTGACACCCGTGTGGGAGACAATGACGGGGCGCTCGACCAGTGCCAACACATCCCGCACCACCTGCTCCGAGGAATGCGCCACATCGATGACGATCGAGCGGCGCGCCATCTCCTGCACCGCCGCGCGACCAAAATCGCTCAGCCCGGCGCCGCTTTCGCCGTGCAGGGAGCCGCCGAGCGCATTGTCGAAGAAGTGCTGCAGGCCCATCACCCGATAGCCGGCGTCGTAGAGGCGATCGATATTCTCCAACTGTCCCTCCAGGGGATGGGCACCCTCGATGCCGAGGATGGCCGCCAGCGTCTCCCCGCCCCCCTGCCGCGCCTGCAGTATTTGGCGCAGGTCGCCAGAGGTCCGCACTATCCCTATCTGTTGCGGGGCGGCCCTCTGCAACTTCTCTACCCGTTCGGCATGGTAGAGGGCCCGCTCGAGCAGGCTGTTCCAGGTGCGCGGCGGCCAGGCCTGGGCCACCGCCAGCAGGGTGATATTGTCACCGGCCTCGCTGGAATTCTGCTGGTAGTTCTGGCCGCGGGGGGACTTGGTCACCGCGGTGAATACCTGCATGGCCAGGTTGCCGCGGCGCGCGCGGGGAAGGTCCACATGGCCGTAGTCGGCCTCATTCTGCAGGTCGCGGGCCCAGAGGAAACTGTCCGCATGCAGGTCGCCCACAAGCAGGGACTGGTGCAGCGCGGCGGCCTCAGCGGACAGCGGCGGATATTCGGGGCCGCTGTGCCTGTTCATACTGCGCTCGACGCCGGGGAGCAGCAGCCATTTCCAGCCGGCGAACAATACCAATACCAGAGTTGTCAAAGTCGCGAACAGTTTCTTCATCGCCAATCACCGCAAGTTATTATTGTCGGCCAAGAATTATCAACGCCGGAAAATTGAACACAATACCCGAACGGGATAACAACAAGGACTATTTGTGACAAGACTCTACCGCCTTTCCCTGTTGCTGATACTGGCCCTACTGGTCAGCGGCTGCGCGGCCCTCTCCCCCGACTTTCAGGAACCGCAAGTAGAAGTGACCGCGCTGGAGCCGATGCCCCCGGGTCCCGGCAACGACCTGCGCTTTCGCATCCACCTGCGGGTCTTCAACCCCAACGACAGCGAGCTGGCACTGTCCGGCCTCTACTACACACTGAGCCTGGCGGGCCACAAGGTGATTACCGGCACATCCAGCAACCTGCCGCCGATCGCCCCCTACGGGCAGGAAGATATAGTGGTGGATGCGACCGCGAGCCTGGTGGGTTCTATTTTTGCCGCGGCGGAACTGATCGGCAGCCGCCGGGAGACGGTGCCCTATGAGCTGGAAGCGAAGCTGGGGCTACGCAGGTCGATATTACCTTCGATCAGGGTACGCAGGAGTGGAGAGGTGCGGTTGAATAGGTAGGATGGGTAAAGGAGCGCAGCGACGTGCCCATCAAGAGCCGGGATGATGGGCACGCTGCGCTTCGCCCGGTCCGGCCGCTCTCGCGGCGCCTTCGGCCCCAGGGGGCCGTGCGGGAAGTTCGGCAACAAAAGAGCACAGCCAAAGCGTTTAGATCAAGCTTTCTCAACGCAGAGCTGGGCGCTTTGGCGACGCGAACTGTTACACAACTTTCCGCACGGCCCACTAGCGCCGCGCGGCGAGGATACCGCCGGTCATTGCCGCCAGTGAGGAGAGAATGCCCACACCCACCAGGCTGTAGAGGCTGATGGACTGCTGTACCGCTTCGCTCAGCACCTCCCCGAAAGGGAACTGCCAGGCGACGATGGCCGAGGCCGCCAGCACCGCGGCGTACTGGACCCGGGTGGCGCGGCGCTCGGCGCGCCTGGACGGCGCCGGCAGTTGCGCCATGACGCGCTCGCAGAAGCCGTCGTTGTCCAGGTAGGGCTCGTTAAACTGCAGCTGCTGGCCGAGCCAGGCGTCAAAGTCCGGATCTTTGCCCTGCAGCGTTGAATCGTTCAAGGTATTGGCCCCACCCTGCCACTGTTCAAACTTATCCATTGACTACCTCCTCGCGCCACGCCTGCAGCAGTGTCTGCAATTTGGCCCGCGCGCGATTGACGTGGGATTTTACCGTACCCAGCGGCAACTTCATAATGCTGGCCGCCTCCTCGTGGGAGAAGCCCCGCTGCATGCACAGGTGCACCGCCTGGCGCTGGGCCTCGCTGAGCTCTCCCATGGCGGCGTTCAGGTCCCGCGCCATGCCCAGCTGCTGGGATTCTTCCACACTCTCCTGGGCCTGGGCCCTGTCCACCGCTTCCTGGTCGACTTCCGGTGCATTCTTGCGCTTGTGGCTCATGACGAGATTGTAGGCGATGCGGTACAGCCAGGTGCTGAAACGCGCATCGCCCCGGAATGCCGGCAGCGCCTTGTAGGCCTTGATAAAGGCCTCCTGGGCCATGTCGTCGGCCAGGGCCTGGTCGCCATCGCACAGCTGGCGGAGCGAGAAACGCAGCTGTGACTGATAGCGCCGAACCAGCTGGGCATAAGCCCGCTGGTCCCCGTCTTCGACGACGCGCCGGATTAAATCCTCGTCATTGAGGTCCATA
Source organism: Microbulbifer taiwanensis (assembly GCF_014904815.1). Lineage (GTDB taxonomy): Bacteria > Pseudomonadota > Gammaproteobacteria > Pseudomonadales > Cellvibrionaceae > Microbulbifer > Microbulbifer taiwanensis. The sequence continues at coordinate 3,378 of NZ_JACZFR010000059.1, read as the reverse complement.
AACCGCTGTCCCCTATCCCCTTATGACTGGGCCTGTTTGCTATCCAGTTTCCAGTTGACAAAGCGGGCGACACCGATGAAGAGCGGTATCAGGCCGAGACTGCCGACCCCGGGACCAGCGGCGGCGGTGAGCCAGATGAATATGGCCAGGCCGACCGCAATGAGGGTGAATCCGCGATCCTTCATATTGCTCGGTGATTCGCCCTCCATTGCATCCAGCAGCTCCGGCGGGATATCGCGGCCCTCGGCCACCATGCGATTGATGTTGTCCATCAGCAGCTGCTTCTTGCGGTAGCTGTTGCGGGTCACCAGCCACACGATCAGTATCGGGGTGCCGAACACGGCCAGGATCGAGATGATCGGGATCAACACCGCCGCATCGCCCTTGAAGGGGAAATCATCGTGGTCGTGGTGGCGACTGTGGCCGCGGTGGTGATCGATATCGGCCGACATGCCGATACTGATGTTCTTCGGCACGCTGTCCATCGCCTCTTCGACGATCAGGCCCTTCTCGTCGAGAATCCCCTTGCTCTCGAGCTTCTCGATGATACGCCGGCTCAGGGCACCGCCGAACTCCTCGCCCAGGTCCACCTGAACCTCGCTGCGCTCGCCGTTCTCATCCCGGGTCCTGATACGCAGATTGCCGTTGGCGTCGCGGGTGATCCGCACCTGCTTCTCTACCTGCTCCGCCTCAGGCGCCTCCGCGGCGGCCGGCGGCTGCGGGGGATCCGGCATCACCCGATCCTCGGTGGGCGTTTCCTGGGCCCAGCTGCCGGCGACACAGAGTGTCGCCACCAGGGCCAGCAGCCAGCGGGCGCCGGCCCGCATTGGTTGAATGTCTCTCGCTCTCATTTTTTGCTCTCGATTAGTGCTTTGTTCCAAAGATCCCGGATCTACGGGAAAAACTTACATCACCGTCAGGCGCGCCGCGGCAAAGGGGTTCGCGGCTCCTCCGCGCGCCGGCTTATCCTCCGCAATGCGCACCGGGTAGCTGGGACCTATGTATTCCTCTGCGGCCCTGTCCCGACACTCCTCCAGCTTGCGCGAAAAGGCCTCGTCGGTCTTCTCCGTCAGCTGTTGCTGCACCTCCGCAAGGGGGAGATTCAGCTCCGTCGCGCCGGCCTGCATTGCGCCCAGCACCAGTGCCAGGGCGGTATAGAATTGTACCTTTTTCAGTGTTCCTGCGGTTACCATGGTTTCCTCCAGGGTGAATTTCCTTGTACACCCTAAAGACATCGCCAGTGCGGTATTTGGATGCAGCGCTGCAGAAAAATTTGTTCCAATGTGAGCGCGCCTGCGCCGCCAATAGTGGATTGACGGGGCCAAACTGGACCTGTGAGCCGGAAAGTCGCAATAATCCGCTCACCTGGAGAGGGAATATCAGAAGATGCCAGAACCCAAAGAGATACTGACTTTCTGGTTCGGCCGGCCGCAGCTGGACGCCGTACCGGACGACCTGCACCGGCAGCGCTGGTTCGCCGGCGGCGAGGAGTTCGACCACAGGATCGACGATTACTTCAGCGATACGGTGGAGGCGGCCCTGGACGGCGAGCTGGCGTCGTGGCGCCAGACTCTGGAGGGGGAAGTGGCCCTGGTATTGGCCTGCGACCAGTTCACCCGCAATATCTACCGCGGCACCAGCCGCGCCTTTGCCGGCGACCCGCTGGCGCTCGAGACTGCCCTGGCGATCATCGAGAGGGGCGACGATCGCCAAATGGGGCTCTACCAGCGCGCCTTCCTAGGCATGCCGCTGGAGCACAGCGAGCTGCCGGAGATGCAGCAGAGATCGGTGGACTACTTCAACCGGCTGCGCCTGGACTACCTGAACGGCGCCGACGGCGCGGCCCAGGCCGAGAGTTTTTACCAGTATGCACTGGCGCACCGGGAGGTGATCGACAAGTTCGGCCGCTACCCGCACCGCAACCAGGCCCTGGGGCGCGAGTCCACGTCGGCAGAGCAGAAGTGGCTGGAACAGGGAGGCGGTTTCTGATGGATCTGCTGAACTGGCTGTCCCTGGCCGGCATCTGCGCCCTGGGCGCCATGTCCCCGGGCCCCAGCCTGCTGATAGTCCTGCGCAGCGCCGCCTCCGGCTTGCGCCAGGGTCTGGCCAGCGCGCTGGCGCACGGCGCCGGTGTGGCCATCTACGCCGGCATCACCGCCTTCGGCCTGGCAGTACTGATCACCCGCTCGCCCGTGTTGTTCGGCGTATTGCAGTGGGCCGGGGCGGCGATGCTGGTGTACCTGGGCTGGAAGGCATTGCGCGCACCGGCACCCAACGCCGGTGCGGCGGAGGTCCCGGCACCGCAACAGTCAGTCGGGCGCTCGGCGGTACAGGGGTTCGGCATCGCCTTCTTCAACCCGAAGATTGCCGTTTTCTTCACTGCCCTGTTCAGCCAGTTTGTGGCCGAGCAGCAGGCCCTCTCCACCAAACTGGGTATGGCCGCCCTGGCCGCGGGCATCGATGCCGGCTGGTACTGCCTGATAGCCCTGGTCGTCTATGCCGGTCGAAATCGTCAATGGGTAAGCAAATCTGTCGGTCACCGGATGCAACAGCTGTTTGGCGTACTGCTGATCGGGCTGGCGGCGAGACTGCTGCTCACGCTTTGATTCTCCAGCCAGTCGAATTTCCACTGCGCAAAAAAAAGCCCGCTGAGCGGGCTTTAAACGTCTTACTGCGGGGTCGGAGCTAACTGTCCATTGGGGGGGGTAGGGAGACAGTCAACTGCCACAAGTATTATGGCACCCCCTGCCACTCAGCGCAGGCCAACCACCGCACCGCCGACTCCACTTATCGCAATCCCATCTCAAAGTCGCATCGATTTTCATCTCACCCGCAGTTGACACTGACTATTTATACAGTTACTGTAAATTCATACATAATCATCAAACGCCGAAAAAATAACCGGAGGCACAATATGGCTGTAGTAGCCGTTTGGAAATGCGATAGAGACGGAGCAATGTTCGACAACAAAAAAGACGCAGAAGAACACGACAAGATGCTGGAACTGGCCGCCAATATCACCTCGCTGATCGAGCGCCATATTGACGGCATCTCTGAACAGGCCGGCGAAGAAATCGGCCTGCTGCTGGCCAAGCGCCGCGAAGACCTGGCCAAGGCCTGCAAGGGCAAGCCGGAAGTCCTGCTGACCGAGGAAGAAGAGATGAAGGAGCAGCAGGCAGAGGACGACCGCGTCACGCCGCTGGTCGCCAACCAGTAGTTTCCAGTTTTTTTAGATTTCCATCCCTGTACTTTGCGCCCGGCTTTCTGCCGGGCTTTTTTTTGGGCCCCTGTCCCGTCCTGAAATAGGTTGATACATTGAGGACCTATTGATGGATACCCCTTCACCACCCCGTTCAAAACGCACACAGTGTGATTACA
>NZ_JACZFR010000007.1 GCF_014904815.1 Microbulbifer taiwanensis | reverse complement strand
GGCCGGTATCCAGTTCGGTGGCACCTGGATTCCGGCCTTCGCCGGAATGACGACTGCACCCTGTAGGAACGTGGGGCGGGCGGCCGCCGTTGGCCGCGATCAGATCCTCAGGCCGCCATCATTCGCGGCCACCGGCCGCTCCTACAGCACAGTTCCACAAGTCTGGAGTCCCGAGCCCCGATCAGTATTGCAATTCCCTTCCAGCACGCTAATGTCGACCCATCGCCGACAACAAAGAAAAACCGCCATGACCACCGATAGCTGTCTCCTGCCCGGCCTGATTTCCGTTGAACAGGCCCGCGATCAACTGATGCAAGCCATACCCCCGCTTCGGGAAACGGAAACCCTGCCTCTCGAGCAGGCCTGTGGCCGCGTGCTGTCGGCCCCCGTCAAAGCGCGGCTGGACCTGCCCCCCAGCGACAATTCCGCCATGGATGGCTACGCCCTCTGTGGTGAAAGCGGCGAACCCTACCGGCTGCTGGGCAAAAGCCTGGCGGGGCACCCGTTCAGCGGCAGCCTGAAAGCGGGCGAGTGTGTGCGTATTACCACCGGCGCGGTCCTGCCCGCGGGCGCCGACCGGGTGGTAATGCAGGAGCAGGCGGAGTTGCGGGAAAACACGCTGATCCCGCAGGCCGAGACAAAAGCCGGTGACCATATTCGCCGCTGCGGTGAGGATGTGCGCGCGGGCCAGGTGCTGATCGACAGCGGTCGCGCGCTCAAGGTGCCGGAGATAGCGCTGCTGGCCGCGGCCGGTGTCAGAGAAGTGACGGTGCTGCGCCGGGTGCGCGCCGCCCTGCTGTCCGTCGGCGACGAACTGAGACCGCTGGAAACCCCGCCCTCCGAACTGGGTGATGGCGACATCTACGACAGCAATCGCATTGCCCTGAAAGCCGCACTGGCGCAGCTGGATCTGGAGGTGATCGATCTCGGCTGCCTGCCGGACGAACCGGCGGCGATTCGCGATGCCCTGGTACAGGCGCGGGACAGGGCGGATATTGTCGTCACCAGCGGCGGCGTTTCTGTGGGAGAGGCGGACTTTACCCGACGCGTGCTGGAGGAGTTGGGCCAGCTGGACCTGTGGCGCCTGGCGATCAAACCGGGTAAGCCCTTTGCCTTCGGCCGGTTGCCAAGGGACAAAGGTGAGACACTCTTTTTCGGCCTGCCCGGCAACCCGGTTTCGGCACTGGTTACCCTCTATCAACTGGTACTGCCAGCACTGGAAAAACTGAAGGGCATCGCCGCGGAGAATCGCGGGACATTCTTCCAGGGCCGCGCGCGACTGCTGAACCCGATCCGCAAGGCGCCCGGGCGCACCGATTACCAGCGCGGCTACACCTATCGCGACAGCGATGGCCTGCAGGTCGTAAGAAGTACCGGTATCCAGGGCAGCCATATCCTTTCCGGTTTCGCCGAGGCGAACTGTTTTGTCGTTCTGTCACGGGAGAGCGGCAACTGCGAAACCGGTGACTGGGTTACCATTGAGCCTTTCCAGAAGCCTTTGACCTAGGGCCCTAAAACAATGTTTACAATCAGGCAGATCGACCATATCGTGCTGCGCGTCAAAGCGCTGCAGCCGATGTTGGATTTCTACATGAACATTCTCGGCTGCACCATGGAGCGCGAGCAGAGGGAAATAGGCCTCTACCAGCTGCGCGCCGGCAGCAGCCTGATCGACCTGGTGCCGGTCAACCAGAAGCTGGGCCGGGCCGGCGGCGCCGCACCGGGCAGGGAGGGGCGCAACCTGGATCACCTGTGCCTGCGCATAGAGCCTTTCGAGGCCGAGGAAGTCCTCACCTTCCTGCGCAGCAAGGGCGTGGCGCCGAGCGAAGTGGAATCCCGCTACGGCGCCGAGGGCGAGGGGCCGTCCATCTATATCTCCGATCCGGAAAACAATGTGGTGGAATTGAAGGGCGCCCCCTGGAACCACTGAGATTGGCCCTGTAGGGGCGAAGCTGGTGCTCGCCCTGGGTCAGGCGATCACCGGCCGACATCCAGGTAATGGGGCCCACTGCCCCTCTCCGCCGCCACATCTCCCGGATTGCGCAGCGGGCAGCTTTCCATCGACAGGCAACCGCAGCCAATACAGCCCTCCAGCCGGTCGCGCAGCAGGGTTAGCTGCGCTATGCGCTGATCCAGGTCCTCGCGCCAGCGCGCCGACAGCCGCGCCCAGTCTTTCGCATTGGGTGTGCGCCCGTCCGGCAATGTGTCCAGCGCCGCGCGTATCTCCGCCAGCGGTATACCGGTGCTCTGCGCCACCTTGATAATGCCCACCCGCCGCAATACGTCCCGCGAATAACGCCGCTGGTTGCCGCCGGTACGCCAGCTCTTTATCAGGCCCTTGCTCTCATAGAAGTGCAGCGTGGAAACCGCCAATCCACTGCGCTCCGCCACCTCCCCTACTGACAGCTCCCGACGCGGCCCCGTGTCACCCTTGTTCGCACATTTGCCCATAGCCAACTCCAATCAGTGCCATAGCGACTACTCATAAAAAATATCGCCGGCGACCATTGACCTCAAGTTAAGTTGAGCTTTTACACTGCGCAGCGTTCGATTGCAACCACCGGGAGAGATCACCATGAACAAGGACATTCGCCTGGCCATCATCTACGGCAGCGACCGCGAGGGCCGTTTCTGCGATACCGTCGTCGATTGGCTGGCCGCGCAACTGGAACACAGCGGCCTCACTCAACTGAGCTTTATCGATCCGGTCGACAGGATTACCGATGCCCGCGGTCGCCTGGATGCGGCCGACGCCTTTATTGTCGTCACCCCCGAGTACAACCACGGTTACCCGGCGCCGCTCAAGGCGCTGATCGATTCCGCCAAGGCGGAGTGGCAAGCCAAGCCGGTGGCCTTTGTCAGTTACGGCGGCATTTCCGGCGGCTCCCGCGCGGTGGAGCAACTGCGCCAGGTATTTGCCGAACTGCACTCGGTCACCCTGCGCGACAGCGTCGGCTTTATCAACGCCTGGGAGCAGTTCGACAGTAGCGGCAACCTGCGCGAGCCGTCACGCGCGGAGCGAACCCTGGCACGTATGCTGGCCCACCTGCGCTGGTGGGCGACTGCGCTGCGCGAGGCCCGCGGCAAATCACCCTATAGGGAGATAGCCGCATGAATGCACCGCCCCACATCGCCGCCAGCGGAGCGGCAGTCTCCCCGCTGCGCCGCGCCACATTGCTGTGCCTGGCCGCGCTGACGATCATGTCCGGTGCGACCATGGCGCCGTCGCTGCCGGCACTGCAGAGTCACTTTGCCGGCCATCCGGACAGCGAGCTGCTGAGCCGGTTGGTGCTGACGCTGCCGGCGCTGGCCATCGCCCTCTGCGCCCCCATCGCCGGCGCCATTGCCGATCGTTTCGGCCGCCTGCGCCTGCTGCTGTTTTCCATCTGCCTGTACAGCCTGGCGGGGCTATCCGGGCTTGTGGCCGACAGCCTGGCGGCGATACTGGTCGGCCGCGCCCTCCTGGGTGTAGCGGTGGCGGGCACCATGACATCTGTGACCGCACTGGTCGGGGACTACTTCACCGGCTCCGAGCGGGAAAGCTATATGAGCCAGCAGGGCGCCTTTGTCAGTTTTGGCGGCGTGGTGTTCCTGATCGGCGGCGGCTGGCTGGCGGACCAGCACTGGCGCGCGCCCTTTGCGGTCTACGGCATTGCCCTGCTTGTGCTGCCCGCCGCAATGGCATTTCTCAGCGAAGCGCCACGCAAAAGCGGTTCCGCCACTAGTTCCAGCAGCGCGGACAGTGTGCCCTACCTGCTGCTGGCGGCACTCTTTGTCGCGGCACTGCTCAATAGCGTGGCTTTTTACCTGATTCCGACCCAGCTGCCCTTTTTTCTGCGGGAGATCGGCATTTCATTACCAAGCGACACCGGACTGGCGATCGCCGGTAGCAACCTGGTAGGGGCATTGTCGTCGCTCTACCTCTACCGCCACCTTCGCACACGTTTCAAGTCCCTGGAGATATTCGCTTTTGGCTTCGCCTTTATGGCCGCCGGCCTGCTGTTGATATCCAGAGCGGACTCCTTTACCGCGGTCATGTTCGCGACAGGAATTTACGGAATCGGTATGGGGGCGATGATGCCGCACCTGTTTTCCACCGCCATCCACCTGGCGCCGGAGCGGATGCGCGGACGTATCGCAGGTGGGCTTAGCGCCAGCATTTTCTTCGGCCAGTTCCTATCGCCCCTGCTGAGTCAACCCTGGAGCCAGCATTTCGGCCTGCCCACGGTTTTCCTGCACATGGGCATCCTATTGCTCGCGCTGAGTGCCGCTGCCGCAGTTGGCGCGAAGATAAGGATTCGACTACCGGCCAGCTACGGTCGCATCTATGCAACCTGACAGCAGTATTACCATTATTAACCCAGCAACCAAAGTGAGACACTCCATGAAAATCCAACTCGACCATGCATTTGTACCGTCAAAGAATATTCGGCAGAGCGCAATTCTTTTGGCAAAGGTCCTCGACGTTCCCCACGAGGAGAGCGGCGGCTTCGTGGCAGTTCACATCAATGAAGGGCTGACCCTGGAATTCGTGAAGGCGCGGGAGCCCTTCTCTCCCCTGCATCTCTGTTTCAGGGTGACGCAGGAAGAATTTGACAAGACACTCGCCCGAATCCGGGCAGAGGGGATCAAATACGGCAGCGAGCCCGGACGCCTGGATATGAAGGTCAACACCAGTTACGACGGTAGTATCGTTTACTGGAGCGAGCCGGACGGCCACCAATGGGAGATGCTGACCATCAGCTATGCACGACCGAGCGTTCAATAGAAGCATCAATATCCCCACCATTCGGCGGGGATATGCGGAATCCAATTACCCAACTTCTTCACCAATGGGCACCAAAACAATGGCAATACCGAAGAGTTCGAGAAAGATATTCCGCCTGGACAGTTTCCAGGTACCGCAGGCTGCCCGCGCAGAGTTTCTTGCCAGGGTCCGGCAGACACACGAACTGCTCAGGAGACAATCGGGATTTGTTCAGGACAGGCTGCTGGAGAAACCGGCTACCGAGGGGAAATTCATACTTGTTACAATGGTCGAGTGGCAGAGCCCTGAATCGGTGGCACTGGCGCGCGAGGCCGTTGCAATCATGCACAGGGAAACGGGCTTCAACCCGCAGGTTTTTCTGGCCCGACTCGGCATAGAAGCCGAAATCGGCAACTTTACCGAGATCGAGACCTGACCGGTCGATAGAAACATTTGGAAATGGCATGTCGATCGGCCGCACTATCAAACGACCAGAACGACAGGTGATAATTTTTATTAAGGAGACACAGTGGAACCGATTATTTCCGTCAAGGGGCTCGGTAAAACTTACGCCGGTGGTTTTACCGCCCTGAAAAATGTGGACCTGGAAATCCGGCGCGGCGAGATCTTCGCCCTACTGGGCCCCAACGGCGCCGGCAAGACCACCCTGATCAGCATTGTCTGCGGTATCGTCAATCCCAGCGGCGGCAGTATTCACGCCGCCGGCCACGATATCCTGCGCGATTTCCGCCAGGCCCGCAGCGAAATAGGCCTGGTGCCCCAGGAGCTGGCGACCGACTCCTTCGAGAGTGTCTGGGCCACGGTGAATTTCAGCCGCGGTCTTTTCGGCAAGGCGCCCAACCCCGCCTATATCGAAAAGCTGCTGCGCCAGTTGTCCCTGTGGGAGAAAAAGGACAGCAAGATCATGGCCCTGTCCGGCGGCATGAAGCGCCGGGTCATGATTGCCAAGGCTTTGTCCCACGAGCCCAGCATCCTGTTCCTGGACGAACCCACCGCCGGCGTGGACGTGGAGCTTCGCCAGGATATGTGGGAAATGGTACGCGGCCTGCGCGAGTCCGGGGTGACCATTATCCTCACCACCCACTATATCGAGGAGGCTGAGGAGATGGCCGACCGGGTCGGCGTGATCAACCGCGGCGAACTGGTACTGGTGGAAGACAAGAACACCCTGATGCAGAAAATGGGCGAGAAGGAGCTGAGCCTGCATCTGCCAGAACCATTGCCGGGCGTGCCGGAGACGCTGGCAGACCTGCCACTGACCCTGAGCGACGACGGCAGCCAGCTGGTGTACCGCTTCGATATCAAGAGCAGCGATACCGGCATCGCCGAATTGCTGCGCCGCCTGAACGAGGCCAGCATCGATTTCCGTGACCTGCACACCCGTGAAAGCTCCCTCGAGGAGATTTTCGTCGGCCTGGTAAGGGGTGCACGCAGTGAAAGTGAAGAGCAGTTGACCAAGGAGGCCCAGGAATGAACTGGTACGGAATCCGCGCCATCTACAAGTTTGAAATGGCACGCACCTGGCGCACCCTGATGCAGAGCATCGCCTCACCGGTGCTGTCCACATCTCTCTACTTCATCGTCTTTGGCGCTGCCATCGGCTCACGCATGGGAGACATAGATGGAATCAGCTACGGGGCCTTTATTATTCCCGGCCTGATTATGCTGTCACTGCTCTCCGAGAGCATCTCCAATGCCTCTTTCGGAATCTTCTTTCCGAAGTTTTCCGGCACCATCTACGAGGTACTGTCGGCGCCGGTATCGACCTTCGAGATCGTCGCCGGTTATGTGGGCGCCGCGGCCACCAAGTCGATGGTTCTCGGCTGCCTGATTTTGATTACCGCACGATTCTTCGTCGACTATGAAATAGTGCACCCCTTCTGGATGCTGGCTTTCCTGGTGCTGACGGCGCTCACTTTCAGTATGTTCGGTTTTATCATCGGCGTCTGGGCGGACGACTTCCAGAAGCTGCAGGTGATCCCGCTGATGGTGATCACCCCGCTGACTTTCCTCGGCGGCGCCTTCTATTCCATCGATATGCTGCCGGAACCCTGGCGCACGGTCACGCTGTTCAACCCGGTGGTCTACCTGATCAGCGGCTTCCGCTGGGCCTTTTACGGAGTGGCGGATGTGAATGTGGGTATCAGCCTGGGGATGACGCTGCTGTTCCTGCTGTTGTGTATGACCGGGATCTGGTGGATTTTCCGGACTGGGTATCGGATCAAGACCTGATCACACCGTCGTTCAATGGGAATGACCGTGATGCGCAGGCCCTGATACCGGTGGCTTCTTGCGGGACCTTCTGAGGCATGGATGCCGATGAGAGCCTAGGGCCGGCCCCGCGTGCTTTGGGTCCAGGGATGTATTTAGGGGGGCGCCCAGCCCGTGTCCCGCAAGAAGCCACCGGTAGCAGGGCCGCCCGAAAGCTCGATTAAACCCCAGATTTTTCGGCCAAGATCAATCGCGGCCAACGGCGGGTGGCCGCCCCACCGCTCCTACAAGGTGCGGTTCAGGTACGGTAGGCGCGCAGGAAAAGCTGCACTATCTTATCCACGCGCTCGCGGATTTCGCTCTCGGTGGGCGGCTCGCAGCAGCCGATCAGAACCTGCATATGCCGGCATCCCATCAGCATGCCGAAGAACTGCTCCGCGGCAGCTGCGGGGTCTTCCATCCGCAGCATCTCCAACTCCACAGCCCGGCGCAGCAGCCGCTCCATCTCTCCCAGGGTCCGCCGGGGGCCCGCCTCGAAAAACAACTGCGCCATCTCCGGCTCGCGGCTTGCCACCGCACACAGGACCCGCATCAGGTTGATGGCCTCCACGCCGTCGATCATCGCCAGGAAAGCCACACCAACCCGCTTCAGTACCTCCCCGATGGAATCCCCCGCCTCCAACGCAAAGATCGGCAGCGGCATCTGGTTCTCGCACTTGGCCTCGATCGCCGCGGTAAACAGCGTCTCCTTGTCAGAGAAATGACTGTACACGGTGAGCTTTGACACGCCTGCCTCTGCGGCCACCGCGTCCATGCTGGTGCCGGCAAAGCCCTGGGTCAGGAATAGGCCCTTGGCCGCGTCGAGAATGGCCTGGCGCTTGGCCGGGTCCTTGGGGCGGCCGCGGGATGCGGTCGCTGAAGTCTGCTCAGACATAGGTCTCCAAATACTGGACTCACGAGTTTAATATATTTACTATACTGACCAGTATAGCATTGCCGGCCACGGCCGGCGCCTGTATTCACCCATATAGGGAAGGGACCCGCATATGTACCGATCGCTACTGCTCGCAGCTCTGCCGCTCTGTCTGGCACTGGCCGCCTGCGCACCGGCGGAATCCAGGGACGGAGAGGAGAAGCCGCGCCCGGCTGTCATGGTGCTGCCGAAAATTGCCGGCGCGCAAAAAGACGTCTATCCGGGCGAGATCCATGCCCGCTACGAGCCGGACCTGGCCTTTCGTATCGGCGGCAAGATCAATCGGCGCCTGGTGGATGTCGGCGACCGGGTCAAGCAGGGCCAGTCGCTGGCGGAACTGGATGCCGAAGACCTGCGCCTGCAGCTGGACACCGCGCGCGCGCGACTGACGTCGGCAGAGGCGGATCACCGCCTCGCCGGCAGCGAGCTTGAGCGCTACAGAAAACTGCTGCAGCGCAAGCTGGTCAGCGACTCCCAGTTCGATACGGTCGAGAGCCGCTTCGACGCCAGCGCCGCGCAGCTCAAACAGGCGCGGGCACAACTCGACGTTGCCCGCAACCAGGCCGGCTACGCCGTTCTCAAGGCCCCGCGGGACGGTGTGATTGCCGGGCGCCAGGCCGAGGCGGGCCAGGTGGTGGCGGCGGGCCAGGCAATATTCGCACTGGCTGCGGACGGCGAGCGCGAGGTGCGCATCGACCTGCCGGAACAGGATATAGCCCGTTTCGAAGTGGGCCAGGTGTTGGCGGTGGAACTCTGGTCACAGCCGGGCCAGCCCTTTCCCGCGCATATTCGCGAACTCTCCCCGGCCGCCGACCCGACATCGCGCACCTTCGAGGCGCGGGTCACCTTCGACAATGCCGCCGTAGGTGCAGAGCTCGGCCAGAGCGCGCGGGTATTTGTGGACACCAGCAGCAACGGCAACACCCTGGAAGTACCCATGTCCGCCGTTACCGCCGACGGCGGCCAGCCCTATGTGTGGGTACTGGACCCGCTGGCTCAGACACTGCACAGGACAGAAGTCACCGTCGGCCCCTACGGCCAGGAACAGGTGCCGGTACTGGCGGGCCTGAAACCCGACGACTGGGTAGTGGCCGCCGGCACTCACCTGCTGCAGGAGGGCCAGCGAGTGCGGCCGGTGGACCGCATGAACCGGCCTATTGATCTCGACCGATCCTTTGCACAGCAGCAGTAAAAACTCCTGCTACACCACTGAGCTATCCAGGCCGGATGGGGGATCGCTTTCCGGGACCTTATGAGGCATGGATGCCGATTAGAGCGTACAGGGATGTCTTCACCGCGTGTCCCGGAAAGTGATTCCCCATCCGGCCCCGCGCTGAACTCCGAAAAATCGCGCGATACTGCCAGGAAGAACCACCATGCGTTTTAACCTTTCCGAATGGGCTCTGAAAAACCGCCCGCTGGTGCTCTACGCCATGCTGCTGCTCGGCCTGCTGGGTGCCATCTCCTATACCCAACTGGGGCAGAGCGAGGATCCGCCGTTTACCTTCAAGGTGATGGTGGTCAACACCGTGTGGCCCGGCGCCAGTGCCGAAGAGGTATCGCGGCAGATTACCGAGCGCGTCGAAAAGAAACTGATGGAAACCGGCGACTACCAGCGCATCACCTCCTTCTCCCGCCCCGGCCAGTCCCAGGTACTGTTCGTTGCCCGCGACGATTTGCACTCCGACGAAATCCCCGACCTCTGGTACCAGGTGCGCAAGAAAGTCGGCGATATCCGCCACACCCTGCCACCGGATATCCGCGGCCCCTTCTTCAACGACGAGTTCGGCACCACCTTCGGCAACATCTACGCGCTGACCGGGCCCGGATTCGACTACGCACTGAAAAAGGACTACGCCGAGCGACTGCAGCTGGCGCTGCAGCGGGTAAAGGATGTGGGCAAGGTGGAGTTACTTGGCCTGCAGGACGAAAAAATCTGGGTGGAAATTTCCAACACCAAGCTCGCTTCACTCGGCATTCCGCTGTCCACGGTCCAGGCTGCACTGCAGTCGCAGAACGGTGTGGCCGATGCCGGATTCCTGGACACGGTCAGCGACCGGGTGCGCATTACCGTGAGTGGCCAGTTCCGCTCTGTGGATGAAATCCGCCGCTTCCCGATCACCGCCAACGGGCGCACCCAGAAGCTCGGCGATATCGCGGAAATCAAACGGGGTTTCAGCGATCCGCCGCAACCGCGCATGCGCTATATGGGCGAGGACGCCATTGGCATCGCCGTATCCATGAAGACCGGCGGCGATATTCTCGAACTGGGTCAGAATCTCGACGCCACCTTTGCCGAGCTGCAGCAGGACCTGCCACTGGGACTGGAGCTGCGCAAGGTATCGGACCAACCGGCGGCAGTGGAGCGCGGTGTGGGCGAATTCCTGCAGGTGCTGGCGGAGGCGCTGGCGATAGTACTGCTGGTGAGCTTCTTTTCCCTCGGCGCACGCACCGGCCTGGTGGTGGCTCTGTCGATTCCGCTGGTGCTGGCGATGACCTTCGCGCTGATGCAGTATTTCGATATAGGCCTGCACAAGATTTCCCTCGGAGCCCTGGTGCTGGCACTGGGGCTGATGGTGGACGATGCCATCATCGCGGTGGAGATGATGGCCATCAAAATGGAACAGGGTCTCAGCCGCATCAAGGCCGCCGGCTTCGCCTGGACCAGCACCGCCTTCCCGATGCTGACCGGCACCCTGATCACCGCCGCCGGCTTCCTGCCAATTGCCACGGCCCAGTCTGGCACCGGGGAATACACCCGCTCGATCTTCCAGGTGGTCACCCTGTCACTGCTGGCGTCCTGGGTAGCCGCGGTGGTCTTCGTGCCCTACCTGGGCGACAAACTGCTGCCGAACCTGGCGAAGCGCGACAGCAGCGGCCAGGTACACGACCCCTACGCCAAACCCTTCTACCGCCGTTTCCGCAAGCTGGTTCAGTGGTGCCTGCACCATCGCAAGACGGTAATCGTCTTGACCCTGGCGGTTTTCGTCGGCTCGATCATGTTATTCCGCTTCGTGCCACAGCAGTTCTTCCCCTCCTCCGCGCGCCTGGAACTGATGGTGGACCTGAAACTCGGCGAGGGCGCCTCGCTGAAGGCCACCGAGTACCAGGCGGAGCGGCTGGAAAACCTGCTGGCACAGAATGACATGGTGGAAAACTATGTGGCCTATGTGGGCACCGGCTCACCGCGCTTCTACCTGCCCCTGGACCAGCAGTTGCCGGCGGCCAGCTTCGCCCAGTTTGTGGTGCTGACGCGCAGTGTGGAAGAGCGGGAGACGGTGCGCGGCTGGCTGATCGACACCCTGCGCGAGGAATTCCCCACATTGCGCTCGCGGGTATCAAGGCTGGAGAATGGTCCACCCGTGGGTTACCCGGTGCAATTCCGCGTGTCCGGCGAACATATTCCGCAGGTGCGCGAGTTGGCCCGCGCCGTGGCGGAAAAGGTGCGCAAAAACCCGGCCGTGGCCAATGTGCACCTGGACTGGGAGGAACCGAGCAAGTCGGTACAGCTGAATGTCGACCAGGCCCGCGCGCGCGCCATGGGGGTCGACTCGGCCTCCCTGTCCCGCGCCCTGCAGAGTTCCCTGACCGGTATCCCGGTCAGCCAGTATCGCGAGGACAACGAGCTGATCGACGTGCAGGTGCGCGGCGATGAGCGCGAGCGCCACGCCCTCGGCCAGATAGGTAACCTGGCGGTGCAGACCGACAGCGGCCAGAGGGTGCCGCTGAACCAGATAGCCACACTGGAATACGGTTTCGAGGAGGGCGTTATCTGGCACCGCGACCGGCTGCCGACGGTGACGGTGCGCGCGGACATCTATGGCAAGCAGCTGCCGGCGACGGTGGTCAACCAGGTCTGGCCGCAACTCGATGAGATTCGCACACAATTGCCGCCCGGCTACCTGCTGGAGGTCGGCGGCAGTGTGGAGGAATCCGCCCGCGGCCAGGACTCGGTCAATGCCGGTATGCCGCTGTTTGTACTGGTGGTGTTTTCGCTGCTGATGCTGCAGCTGCGCAGCTTCTCCCTGTCCACCATGGTGTTCCTGACCGCGCCGCTGGGCATTATCGGCGTCACCCTGTTCCTGCTGCTGTTCGGCCAGCCGTTCGGCTTTGTGGCCATGCTGGGCACCATCGCCCTGGCGGGCATGATCATGCGCAATTCGGTCATCCTGGTGGACCAGATACAGCAGGATATAGCCCAGGGGCTGACGCCCTGGGATGCCATTGTCGAATCCACAGTGCGCCGCTTCCGCCCCATCGCCCTGACCGCGCTGACCGCAGTACTGGCGATGATCCCGCTGTCGCGCAGTGACTTTTTCGGCCCCATGGCGGTGGCGATCATGGGTGGACTGATAGTAGCCACCGTGCTGACGCTGCTGTTCCTGCCGTCTCTCTACGCAGCTTGGTACCGGGTGCGCGAGGGGGAAATGGCGCAAGAAAGGCAGCCGGGCAAACTGGCCCGCGCCCTCGCCCAATTGGGCGCGCTGCTGCTCGGCGCCTGGCAGTCACTGGGCCGCAGATTGTCCCGCTCCACAGAGGCCTAGGCCGGGCTGCGAGGTGATGGAAATTGGCGGATAGGGGGAAGTGCGAGCCCGCCCCCTATACTGTCAACACTCCCACTTCGCAGCCGACGGGATATGACAGAAACACAATTGCTCCGGGGCGCCTGGTACACCACCCTATCCATGACAATGGTGGTGATAATGGCCACCATTGCCAAATGGGCCTCCCACGGCTTTTCCACTGAGCTGTTGATGGTGGTGCGCTGGGGCTCGGGGCTCGCGGCCTTCCTGCTGATATACCTGGTTTCCACCAACCGAGTTGGTCTCAAAACCCAACACCCGGCCAAGCAGATCGCCACCGCCCTCTGCTGGACAGGCGCGGTATTCTGCTACTACCTGTCGCTGCGCTATATCCCGATGATGGATGCCACCCTGCTGCTCAATACCGCCTCGTTGTTTGCACCACTGATCGCACGCGCTCTGGGCGGCAAGAAAGAGCCGCCGATGGTATGGGCGGGTATCGCCATAGGGTTTTTGGGTGTGTTGGTGGTATTGCGGCCGGGCGCCGCCATCTTCAACCCGATGGCAGCGATCGCACTGCTCGGCGGCTTGCTGCTGGCGCTGCGGATATACTTCAATGCCCAGCTGAACGAATCAGACCCCAAGCAACGCACCACCTTTTATTCGCTGCTGGTCGGTCTGTTGGCGTGCCTGCTGGTCTGGGTACTGAGCGGCACCCATATCGGCAATTGGGAGGGGCACCTGTTCAGCCCGCGGGAAATGCTGCGCCCCTGGCTGGTCGACAGTGTGATACTGGCCGCAGTAGTCGCCCTCGGCGCGGCGGCCATGTTGCAGAGCTACTTCCTGACGCTCGGCCTGCAGTACGCCAGCGTGGCCAGGGTTTCGCCTTTTCGCTATACCGCGGTCATTCTGGCCGCACTCCTCGACTGGGCCATCTGGGGGCAGGTGCCCGGAATACACGCCAGTATCGGCTTTGTCATTATTATTCTCGGCGGCCTCCTGGTACTGCGCGCCAGGCTCGAACAAAGCCCCTCGCATTGATGCTCAGCCGCCTTTGAGAAGCGCCATGAATTTATCCGGGCGGTCGGTAACCAGGCCGTCCAACCCCAGGTCGATATAGCGCCGCATATCCTCCGCCTCGTTAACCGTCCATGCGGACACATGCAGATTGAGCCTTCTCGCCGCGTACATAAAGCGCCTGGAAAAAACCGGGATGCCGTAGTAGCGCATCGGCAACTGCATTGTCTGGTAGGCGGGTCGCAGCAGTTTTTCCCCGTGCAGCAGCTGGGCGGCAAAGAACAGCATCGCATCCAGTGTCGCAGCACCGGTGGCGACTTCAGGACACAGGCGACGGAAGTGATTGATCACGCCCTGGTGGAAAGAGGAGACGATTACCTGGCTGCGCTTGTTCGACCTGCGCAGGCTCTCGCACATAACCTCCGCCGCGCGCCTCTCGCTGTTCTTCAACTCGATGATCATCGGCGTCTCCGGCAGTGCCGCGAAAGCCTCGTCGATGGTGACAATCTGCAGAGGCCGGTCGCGATAGGGATAGGTCTCGCCGTCCTGCGTCCAATGGTGCCCCATATTCAGCTGGCGCAGCTGCGCCAGTGTCTTGTCCCCGACGGCACCTTCACCATCTGTGGTGCGCTCCAGCTCCGCATCGTGTATCAGCACCAGGTGGCCGTCGGCGGTGAGATTGACATCTATCTCCAGCGCATCCACCCCCAGCTCGACCATTTTCTGCAGGTACAGCAGCGTATTGCCCGGGTAGAGGCCGTTGCCGGCCTCGTCGCCGTGGGCGATGACCAGTGGACTGTCTTTTTGCGGCAGGTTGAGCAGCGAGGGAGGGGCGGGGCGCGATCTGGCGTGGAGCCAGAGTACCAGCAGAATTACACAGAAAAGGAATAACCAGAACATCGATCACCAATATGGTTTTGCAGAAAACCCATAGTAGGAGCGGCCCATGGCCGCGATCGATCTATCAGATTCTTCTGGAATTCGATCGCGGCCATGGGCCGCTCCTACAGTGAATAGTCTAATAATCTGCTAGGGAAGAATTTTTTCCAGGCGCTCCAGGTCGTTGACCACCCGCCAGCTGCCGCCGCCCTGCTCCACCTTGCCCTGCCACGCCTGCAGGCGCCCCAGGTATTCGTTGGGGTCCATATTGTCGCTGCGCAGCTTGGTCACATTCAGGGCGACCAGGCTGAAGCCATCCAGCTGCAACGGTACGTCGCGGTTGTAGCCCTCCTTGATCTCTTCTTTCAGGTCGGAAAAGATCAGGATGGTCTTGCGCCCGGGCTCCTTCTCATTCAGGTATTCCACTGCCTGCAGCAGGCCGCCGGTGATATCCGTATAGGCGGCGGGCTTAGTCTCATCGACAAACTGCTGTATGGACTGCTGGAATGCCTGCTTCTGCTTGTTGGTCACGCTGGGCCTGTCGTCGAAGGTGACCTTGGCCTTGATATTTTTCTCGCTGAAACTGCCGGTGTTGATACTGGCCACCGCAAAGGTGTCGCCGGGATTCATCCTGGCCAGGGTGTAATTGATCACCTGCTGCGCTTTGTCCAGCTCCTGGGTATAGGTGCCGGAGGTGTCGATCAGCATATAAACACCCTGGTTGCGCGCCACCGGCTCGCCGCAGGCGGCCAGCAGCAATAGGCTCGCGATTGTTATCAGTCTTTTCATCAGGCCTCCTCCGCCGTTGCCTCGCTGGCCGAACCGGCACGCCAGTTGAAATACAGGTTCTCCAGCCACAGCGGCAGGAAAATCACAATATCGTACAGTCGCACCAGCAGGGAGCCGGTGCGCAGAGCGGCGGTACCGGTCAGGCGCAACACCACCGACAGGATGCGCAGGAAGAAGGTGGTCAGCAGGCCGATCACCGTGCGCGCCGAGGCAATAAAGTTCTCCAGCGGAATGGCGACAAAGGTGAGCGCAAACGGCAGTATAAAGCCCATACCCATCTGCGCCGCCGTGGTGATCCAGTAGACGCCGCTGGTGGCCGCCTCCACCTCACCGCCGCGCAACTGCGCACTGACCGCCAGGTCCTCCTGCATCAGTATCTCGCGCATAAAGGCCAGGCCGGCCTCCACCGAGGCGAGGAAAAACAGCAATACGAAAGCCGCCCACATCATACGCATACGCAGCTTGTCGCTCAGCGCACTGATCACCGGGAAGAGGCGCGTGATACGCAGGCACTCCATCACAAACAGGCCCATGGTGATTTCCACCAGGATAATCACCAGCGCGGAGATATCCGCTACCTTGAAGCTGCCGATGTAGCTGGTGCCGCCGACCATCTCGGTCATCGGCCGCGCTATCAGGTGAAAGTTGATCAGGGCACCGCCGACGGCAATGGCAAGCACAAAGGAAGCAATAAAGAATTGGACCAGGGAGGAGGAGGACAGCATGCGCAGGGCGCGGTCGCTGCCCTGTACAATTTCCTCGTAGCGCTCCATATGGCCGTCCAGCACCTTGGCGCGGTGGATCACCGAGTCGACACTCTTGTTGACCCGCCCCAGGGTGGACAACATGGAGCGCCAATTGGGCATCATGCGCTTCAGCAGCTGGTGGCGCTCGCGGGCGGACTCCCGGTAGGCCTCCAGGGCCTTGGCCTCCGCCTTGCGCATCGAGTGGTGGATGGTCTCCAATACATCCCCCACCACAGGGTCGCTCTTGGCGGGAATTTCCGCCACTGCCTTGATGGCCTTGGCCCAGTTGGTGGGCTCCGGCGGCACCTCGGCGCTGCGCACATAGTCCTCGTCGATGGCGGTCAGCTGTTCACACAGCTTGCGGTGCAGGGCCGGATACTGTGCCAGCTCCTTCTTCATCGTGGCTTCTATGCGGTCGAACTCCCGCTCCACATGACGCTCTGCCGCCTCGCGGCCGGCGGCCAGCAGCACCTCGCGGTTGCGATCCTGCAGCCGCTGTTCCGCGTTCGCCACCGCATTGGCGCCCAGGCGCAGGGACTGGTGAAAGAAGCGCGCCAGGGCGAAGACCCCCTGGTGCACCGGTTTGCGTGCGACAAACAATGCCACCAGCGCCAGCAGAAACCACAGCCAGAGCGGCAGGCTATCCAGAAGTTGAGTCACGGTTTTGCCTCCTCGAGAAGGGCCGGTTGGTCTCCATCCTAACAGCAGAAGGCAACACAATCGTCCAGAAGTTCACACTTTATACACGAGATAGATATGGCGCCATCGTATCATTTCTGGACGGATAAGGGCGGATTTGCGCGGACCGGGATGGCGTAGCCATCCCTGCTGCAACAGCTGGTAGCCAGGGCAGCCATGGGGCGGTTGCGGGTTTATTCACCAGGGTTAATGCGATCCCGCTGCTTCACACCTGAGTGCACTCGGCGCAACGCCCAAACGGGCCCGAAACACCGCCGTCATATGGGCATGGGAAGAAAAGCCGCATTCAATGGCGATATCGACCAGTTTCCTATCAGATACCCCCAGGCAACGCCTGGCACGGGCGATGCGTCGGTCCATCACATAATCATGCGGTGACTGTCCCAGCGCCTTTCTGAAGGCCCGCGCGAAATGCGCCGTGGAAAGCCGGCAGTGATTCGCCAACATGGAAACCGTCAGGGGCCGATCGAGCTGCTGTTCAATAACGGTTTGAATCGACTGCAACCGCTCAATCGAGAGGCCCTTTTCCACGACCGTAGCCGAAGGCGCGGACTGCAATACTTCCTGTGCAACACCGAGCAACTGAAAAATATGGTATTCAAGAGCAAACGCATCCGGCCTGTCGCTCCCGAGCAGCATCCGTCTCAATGCATGAGCGGCCCTGATTGAACGGCAATCCATCAGGTTGTTAAAGTCCCGCGCGACCACCGGAACAGTTTCTGGCTGTTCAAAAAAGGTGATTTTCAAATACTCGCCGCCCTGTTCCGATTGCGAGTAGACATCACAACCCGCCGGCAGGAAAGCCATACTGTTTGCCCTGGCGGCAAAGGCCCTCACAGCGCTGGTGGCAACGGCGTGCTCCCCGGACTGGGGTTCAAAGGCAAAGCCGATACTCGGCCTGTCCTGGATAAACCGGGCCGCATATCCCTGCCCCGGCAACAGCTGTATATCGGCCAGCTCACAGTGAAGCGTACGAAGAGGCTCCTGATGAATACTCATGGCTACCTGAAAACCGTAACGGATTGCTCCCGTACTTTTTAACCTGTCTCACTGAAAACTTAAAGATCAGATTTTTGAAAGCGAGACAGATTGGCGATCCACTATTCTGTGCGTCCCACAGTTTTCCTGGAGCCATCATGTCAGAATATTCACTGGAGGCGCTCGAACAGGCCAGCCGGCTCGTCTACCAGCAGATGTCACCTACGCCTCAATACGTATGGCCCCAGCTGTGCGAAAAACTGGGAGCGACACTGTGGGTCAAGCATGAAAACCATACGGCAACGGGAGCCTTCAAGATACGGGGAGGCATCACTTTCCTGGATTGGCTGTCGAAAGCGCATCCGGGGGCCAACGGCATCGTCACGGCAACGCGGGGCAACCACGGCCAGAGTCAGGCCAGGGCGGCCGGGGCCATGGGTTTAAAGGCCACAATCGTCGTGCCCCACGGCAATTCCAGGGAAAAGAACACCGCCATGCGCGCCTTCGGGGCCAAGGTCATCGAATTCGGGCAGGACTTTGACGAGGCCCGCTCGGAGGCAGCGAGACTGGCCGATGCCGAAGGCCTGTTTATCGTGCCGCCCTATCATTCCCGCATCGTGTCGGGAGTGGCCTCCTACGCGCTGGAACTCTTCACCGCGGCGCCGGAGCTGGATGTCGTCTATGTGCCCATCGGTTGCGGCTCGGGGATTTGCGGGGTGATCCGGGCCCGCGATGCGCTGAAACTCAAGACCGAGATCGTCGGTGTCGTCTCCACCGAAGCCGATGCCGCCAAGCAGTCATTCGAAGCGGGCCGCATCCTTGAAACCGCGACTGCCCGTACTTTCGCCGACGGCATGGCGGTCCGCTCGCCCGTCGAAGAGGCCTTTGAACTCTACTCGAAAAGCGCGAGCCGGATTCTCGCAGTCAGCGACCGGGAAGTGGCCGAGGCCATGCGACTCTATTACGCCTGTACCCACAACCTCGCGGAGGGCGCCGGGGCCGCGTCACTGGCGGCGGCCCTGCAGGAATCGCAGACATTGAGCGGCAAGACAGTGGGAGTGATTCTTACCGGCGGTAATATCGACTCGGACCAATTCGCGTCGGTACTTCAAGGCGATACGCCTCTGCCGGTGTGAAAAAGCCATACCGCCGGCAGCCCCCTATGGACCGGATCAGCCCCCGTCCGGCCACCAAACCCTCATTTCACGAAAACCTGGGCAACGGCAACCTCCGGGCAGCTTTCCGAATGGCCGGTATCCACTAACGGCCCTTCCCGGCTCGATTTTTGTTAGATCGGCCAAGCTCTCATAGCCGACGACTAGAGCATCCAGGCCACTCAGCTATCATTTAGCAGAAGAAGACTCCGATTCAAGCAACTGCCTGGCCTCTGAGAGCTTTTGGGCTGCATGCGGATAAGGGCCTATTTTCATTGCCTTCTCCCAATACTCCACCGCTTCTTCATAGCGTTTGTGAGCCATCAAAAACTGCGCATAGTTTCCATAATAAGTGGATTTATTGGGGCTATTCTCGATATTTTGCTTGAGCAGCTTTTCCTGCTCTGCGTAGTCTTTTGTGAACCTCGCTACCTTCTGGCGATGGATATTGATAAGATTCCTCTGGTGGTCGAAGGCAACCCGCTGCTCGGCCTCATCAAAATAGCCGGAAGCCCTGCCTGCATCGCGCATTTTCTCGGCAATAATGCCCCTAAAGTACCAGGAGTAGAAGCTATTCGGGTCCAGCTCGTGCGCCTTTCCCAGGGACTCCCAGGCCATTTTGTACTTACGCTGGATAATCAATATCCTGGCATAATGTGCGTGGGCCTGGCTCAGGTCCGGGGCAACAGACTTCGCCTTTTCAGCAAGATCGAGGGCTCGTTCAGCCGCCCCCGGAGCGAAGGTTTTTTCGGAATACCAGTCTCCAATCCGGTAGCCGGATACCAGTGTAGCCATTGATGCGCACAGGTAAATCCAGGGATCCTTATCGAGCCCATCAGTGGACAAATTAAGCTCCTCGACAACCTCCCCCAGCAGGTTCCTGTCAAATACATTGGCTTCAAGACGGAAGTATGCGTCTTCAAATGTTGAAGACGCATGGCTTGCCGGCGAAAACATAGCCATCGCTAGTATCGTTGATATAGCCATTACCATGAAGAATCGCATCAGATTTCCTGAAAACGAGCCCGCCGCGTTATTGCAAAGAAGAATATGCGCCATAAATAGATCCGCCCCCTTATTTGCCTTTATTCTTATCCCCTTTACTCTTCATATTTTCAAACTCTTGCGCTTAAATCAGTGTCATTCTGACCAAATCTGTAAATAACGTATGCCAGAAGAGTAAAAATCAGCCACTGAAGTAATGTAAATGTCCAGTAGGAGAACGCCTTCCCCCCCCCACCACTAATCCTTTGCAAAACCATCTTGTTGTAAATGAGATCAGAAAAATAAACAATCGATATATATATGATAAATGATAGAACAAGATTAAATCTAGAAACAAGCAACGCAATGCAAAAATACGATGGAAGCATTGAAAACGCTACGATAAAGTTATTTGAATAATTAACTCTCATCCGTTTCCTCTAAAACTTAAGCACATACCCATCCCATCTCAGCGAAGGTTAGTTCGCCGGGCACATTAAAGAATCATCCCAAACTTGATCTGGAACTCCATCCCCATCACAGTCCAACTCAGCACACCCGACCTTAGGAGAGTAAGTAAGCCCCCATATTACAAACCCAACAGGATTTGGAACCACTCGTCCGGTTTTTGGGTCGATTTTTGCGAGCTTACCTGAAACTTTTTCGACAATCTTACTCGCTGCCCTGTTTGCAGCTTGCTCCCCTGTAGTTCGAGGCGCGCTGCTCCCTCCAGGAGGCTCAGATATCGCCCCTCCTGTTCGGCCAGAACGTCCAGATTGATCAGTCGGTCCAGATCTATTTATTGTCTCCCCCTCTAATCCGTCAACATCAATAAAGTTAACCGAGTCGGAAAAAGAGTATGCAAATAGATTTATTCCGCCAAAAAACCGAATTGGATCCTTAGTCGTCCATCGCCCGGTTTCCGCATCGTAATCCCGAGCACCAAATCGCGTCAGCTGGGTATGCTGGTCGTAGATACCGCCAGCGAAACCAAACGGCTGAAAGCCGGGGTTTGTGTCCGTGATTATGTTGCCCCATGCATCGTAACTCATGCGCTGGGCAACCTCTCCCGTGCTGGCGTTGACAACCAGCCGAGGGCTGCCGAGGTGGTCGCTAATAATGCGATAAGTAGCACCGCCTTTGATCATGTAGACAGGCACGTTGGCTTTTTCGCCGTAAACGAAGCGAGCCGTTACATTACCGCTGCCATCTAGCTCGGCAACTGGGTTGAGCTGGTCGCCATAGAGGAATCCCTGAACCAGTTGGCCGCTGACCTTCTTACCAATTCGACGATCGCGTCCATCAATCAGGTATTCAATCTGTAAATCGCCAGGCAAGCTGGCGCTGATCAGGTTGCCGAACTCATCGTAGCCGTAACTGGTAACTGCACCGCTTTCGGCTTTACTCTTTAGCTCCCCGTTGGCGGTGTAGCTGTAACTGGCCTCTTTGTAGATGAGCAGGCGATCCTGTTCGTCATAGGCGGCGATCTGTTGGCCGTTTTCGTGGGTGCGGTTGCCGTTGCTGTCGTATTGCCAACTGGTGGTCACGCCATCGCGGGTTACGGACTTCAGACGACCCACGGTATCATATTCGTAGCTCTCAATTACCGTGCCGCCGTTCAGCGTTTCGGCTTTGCTGCCGATACGGCCGAGACTGTCGCGCTGGTAGCCGAAGCTGGCCAGGACACTGCCCGAAACCTCGCTATCCGCTGTCAGCAATTCGCCGAAGTCGTTATAGCCGTATTCGGAGGTGGTGTTGCCCAGTTCCGCATTCGTCAGCAACCCACTCTGGGCGTGACGGGTCTGGCTAAAAGCGCCGGCCTGGGTGAGCAGGCCGTCCTGGTCGTATCCAAAGCTAACGCAGTTGTCGGTGTTGACACACTGCTCGGTGAGCCAGAAGTTGTTGTCGTAGCTCCAGGAGACGCTGCCGGTGATGCTGCCGCCCCAGGTTTCGGACAAGGGCAGGAAGCCGTCGTAGGTGTAGCTCAGGGTGCCGCCGCCGGGGGCGGTGATAGTGCTCAGCTGGCCAGTGTTAGCTCCGTAGGCGTAGCCGTAGCTGCCGCGGGCGATGGTGCGGTTGGCGAGGCGGCCGCCGCTGTCATAGCCGTAGGCGATGCTGCGGCCGTCCGGGCGCTGGACCAAGGTCAGCTGTTTGTCCTTGTTGTACTGGTAGCTGGTTACGGTTTCCGCGCCGTCCAGGTCCGGCGGGGTGTAGTCCTCCTCCAAGTTGACGTCTGTGTAATTGAATATATGCGCCTCGCGCCCCGGCGGAGTGATCGCGGTCAGGTTGCCGGCGGGGTCGTACTGGTAGCCGACGCTGCGACCGTCGTGATATGTCTGGCGGGTGACACGGCCGGCGAGGTCGTAGTCGAAGCTGGTGGTGCGCTGCAGTGTGTCGGTGATGCTCTCCAGGAAACCGTCGGAGCCGTAGCTGTAGTCCACACTGCGCTGCTCCGCACCTGTGCCTGCAGTAGAGGCGACCAGTCTTCCGCGAGTATCGTAGCCGAAGCCGAGGGGCGCCAAACCACCAGACTGCTGGGATACCGGGCGGCCCTTTTCATTGAGCACCGTCGTGCTCTGGCGCCCTTCGGGTGTGGCGCTCAGCCAAGTGCGGCTTGCGGTGTCGTACTCAGCCGTTGTGGTGCGCCCGTTAATAGTGACCGTCTGACCCAGCGCGGTGTGGCTCAGCGGGTCTGCCTCGTCTGCAAGCTCCGCGCTTCGGCTGGTAGTGGTCACCTGCTCCAGGCCGGCGGGCGTGGTGACGGTGACATTTTCCGGGACCGGAGCGCCCATGCCGAAACGGGGATCGGGGCCGCGCTTTCGGTAGCTCTCGGTGCCGTCGGGCGCAATCGTAATCACATCGCCGCCCGTGCCGAACAGGGTTGTTGTCTCGGTGCCGTCCGGGTGGATATTAGTGCGCAGGCGGCCGCCGATGCTCTGTGGCACTACCTGGTAGCGGGTGGTGCGGCCCTCGGCGGAGGTCATACGGTATTCCTGGCCGGGGGAGAGGCTTTCCTTTTCCAGGGTCCAGCCGCCACCTGCTGCATTGATATCCGTAAGCAGGTAGCCCAGCTCGTCGTAGGTCATGGTGGAGCTGTGCTGGTTGGGATCGGTGAAGCGGGTAAGCAGGCCGTCTTCGGTATAGGCCATGGTGTAGCTTTCGCCAGCCGGATTGGTGACGCTGGCGAGGTAACCATTGGGGTCCAGCGCCAGGGTTGTGCGCTGGCCGTCGGGGGCGACTATGGCGCGTGGAGTTCCGTCGGGATCGCGCTCGATAATGGTGTTGTTGCCGTCGGCGTCTTCGATGCGAATTAGCAAGTTGTTGATATCGTAGCGGAAACGGTATCTCAAGGCACCGGTTGTGGTATTACGGGTTTCCAGGTGACGGCCGGAAATGTCAAAAAGGTACTGTTCCGAGCCATTTTGTGACGGCACCAGTAGGCTACCCGCTGCTACTGATTCTGTTATTTTAACATTGCGAATACGATTATTCGTGTGGTCCGCAATATAGAGCGTACCATCAGGCGCAAAGGCGAGTCCGAAAGGGTTTTCAAGGAATGCTTCTGCGGCCAGCACGCCGTCTTCACTGTAGCCGTCCGTAAGCGGTGTTCCCACCACTGTCTCCATAGCTCCATCCAGACCAACTCGCCGAATCGTCCAATTCCACATATCGGCAATATACAGGTTACCATCTGGACCAAAAGCGATATCTGTTGGGGAAACAAGCTGGGCATCTGGCGCCAAACGACCTTCTCCATACCCCCTCCACAAATTGGCACCATTCCCAGCTATTGTACTAATAATGCCATCAGACCCAATTCGACGAATGCGGTCATTGCCACGGTCTACAATGTAGATATCACCGTTTACGCCAAGTTCAATTCCAGATATAGAACTCAGCATTGCCTGGGTGGCTGGTCCTCCATCGCCGCTAAAGCCTCTCTCACCGATTCCGGCGATTGTGCTGATAATGCCCTCAGGGCTAACACGGCGGACACGATAGTTTGAGCTGTCTGCAATATACAGACTGCCGTCATCCCCGTAAGCAATACCTGAGGGACGATTCAAGGAAGCTTCGATAGCCAGTCCGCCATCACCACTGAACCCCCCGATACCATTGCCCGCAACAGTAGTAATAATCCCATTTAAATCAATTCGACGAACTCTGTTGTTCAGGGTGTCCGTAAAATATACGTTACCATCAGGTCCATAGACTACAGATTCTGGGTCACTTAGCCGGGCCTCGGTCGCAACCCCACCATCGCCACCATATCCACGATCGGCTCCTCCATCACCTGAACCAGCGATAGTGGTTACAACGCCTGTAGGATCAACCCGGCGAATTCTATGATTACTGTAATCCGCAATATACAAACTACCATCAGGGCCAAAATCCAAACCATGCGGCCAAGCAAAACTGGCATCTGTCGCCTGCCCCCCATCGCCGCTAAAGTTTCTATCACCGTTACCAGCTGTAGTACCAAGGACTCCGTCAAACACTGGCTGTCTTATTGCGGAGAAATAGCTTCCTGTTCCAAGCAAAAGGTTATGGCTATCCAAATCGTAACGATGCACAGGAGAGATCTGCCACCCACTAAATTCCTTTATTCCAGAATCGGCCGCCTTAAGAAACCTCTGATTTGATTGCCATAAAATGATTGGCTGACGTGCTGAGAGAGAATCACCCCCAGCAGAGCGGGTAATTGGTCCGTTGCCAACCCTCCCAAATGCACGCTCAAATTCATCCGGCTCATAATACACAGCCTCATATACATAACCGATACGGATAGTTGCCTTATGGTTGCCTGTTAGTTGTCGACCGTAAGAATCCTTCCCATCCCATACATAGCGATAGCTGAGATTGGCTTGTGGATTGAATCCATAACTAAAAGTACGACCAGCTATGGATACTCCCAATACAACGCTTTGCAGCGAGGCGGGGATCGTCTCCCCTGTAAGCTGAACATCCGCATAAGCCTTCCGCCCCCGTACCCGGTCACTGCGGTAGTTCAGAGTAAAAGATGTACCAGCAACAGGTATCCGCTCACGTAATATCTGTCCCTGGCATTCGATAATGGATCCATCTTCGCAATCCGGTTCGGATTCCGGTTCATCGGTTTCGGGTTCCGGTTCATCTGGCCTCTCCGCGTCTTCCGGCGGGCCATAGGGCCAGTTGCAATCCCAAGGTGTAAAGTGAGTTATGGGCGTGCGCCAGAGGCTCTTACCCACTTCATAGAGCTGCGCCAGCTGCCGCCGCTCGGCATCGGCAATTCCCAGTTCGTCCAGAGCAGCCGCATCGGCAGCAACCCCGCTGCCATCCACATCCAACTCGGCGATCCCATCGACAACGCCAATGATCTCGACCACCACACCGTTGTCCGAGGGTATCCACGCAGCCTTCTCCCGGTCGTACCAGCCGGCGGGCACTATGGTGCCGGCGGGGAATTCGAGGAAGTTGTCCACGTACACCGGCAGCGGCTGGCTGAAGTCCACGCGGGTGGCGCCGGCGGCGATGGCCTGGTCCACGCTGAGCTCGACAGCATAGGTGTAGCCGCTGGTGGGCGGCAGCGGGCCGGGCATGGTTTCCGGGCCGTTTTCGCCGACGGTGTATTCGGTGGCGCGCACGCTCAGCTGGTCGATGGACGTCACACTGCCGCCCGGCAAAGTCATTGTGGCCGTGGTACCGGCCGGGAATAGAATAGTGGCCTGGCGACTGCCGTCCTCGTCGGCCTGCAGGCTGCCCTGATGCACCTGGAAGGGCTGGCTGCTGTCGGTGAGGTCGATGGCGGTGACCTGGCTGTCCAGCGGGATCAGCACCACGTCTTCGGCCAGGGCGAAATCATTCCAGGGAGCCTTGACCCGACGCTGGGCAGGAAGAAAACCCTCTTTCTCATAGCTGATCACCAGGTAGCCACCGCCGTTGACGGCCATATCGAAGCCGCCGCTCTCGCGGCTCAGGGTGCGGCCGAATTCCGGGTGGTCCTTGATGGTGATGGTGACGCTGGGCAGCGGGTTGTTTTCCTTATCCCGCACTGTGCCGCGGATCACCGAAGCGCGGCGTTCCTCTATGGTTTCCGGGTCCACGCCGGTCTGTATCGGGTTGCTGCCGGTGTAGAGAAATTCGGTTGTGCTCTTGAGGCTGGAGGTGCCAGTGGTGTCTATCGGTGTGGCCACATCGATCGGGTCCGGGGGCAGCTGGCCACCGGGTTCGCAGCCTGTATCGTCTACTTGCGTGCCCGCGGGGGTGCCGGGACATTGGTCCTGTTCGTCGATAACGCCATCGCCATCGCTGTCGGCAGCAATCGTCAGGGTGATTTCGCTGCTGGCACTGTTGCCGGCGAGGTCGGAAACGACGGCTGCCAGGTTGAGCTGGCCAAGGGGGAGATCGCTCTGCGGAGTACAGACTGCTGCGCCGCTGTCCACCGTGCACTCGGCAGCCAGGGCGACACCGTTGGCGGTCAGTGAGAGGGAGGCTCCATCCAGGGCCAGATTGTCGGAAATCGAGAGGCCGATATCCGCGCGTCGGTTCAGCAATACGGTACCAGCGGCAGGTTCTACTATGGCGACAGAGGGCGGGGTCTTGTCCAAATTGATGGTGACTTCCACGCTGGCCGTGTTGCCAGCATTGTCTACGCCAGTGCCAATTATCAGTTGACTAGCAGCCTCTTCATCGACCAGTACCGGCTCACTGCAACTTTGGACACCGGCCCCGGAATCGCTACAAGTGAAGGTGACGGTCACATCGCTGTTATGCCAACCGTGAGCGTTGGGCTGGGGGGTCGCGTTGGCTTCGATCTGCGGTGCCGCGTTATCGTAGCCCAGTATTTCGACGACCAGACCGTGGTTTACGAGATCGCCGATCTCTACACGCAGCGTGTTGTCCGCAGCCAGAGTAACGCTTTTCTCTATCACTGCACCGGATAGCAGTAGTTCGAGGCCGGAAACAGCTACCTCGCCATTGAGGGTTACCTGGCTGAGCAGCCCCACTGGCCCCACGCAATCGCCGCTCAGTCCCAGTAAACTCAAGAGCTGATTGAGTATGTTCGACTCCCCATCGCAAAAACCGTTTTGCACCCGCAGTAGGTAGCCGCCGCCAGGTGCCGCGGGAATTTGACGGCTTTCGTTCAACGGTACGAGCAGTGAGGTGCGCACGAAAGGCTCGGGACCGTAAATGCTGTACTCGGTGGCCGAGGCAGGAGAACTCAGCACTGCCGAACACAGTAGTAAGAACGAAGCCAAGAGGGATGGAAACAACGCGGTCTTTTTTCGGCAAAAGAGAAGTTTCATTAATAGGAAATGAAAAAGATAGAAAGCCGGTCGAATAGCCGCTGAATAGAAGCGCTGCATGTTTCCCCCAAGAAAGCCCCAAAAGGCAAACGCCCGACAAATCGCCAGGCCAAATATCAATATGCCGAATTTCGGTATATTCAAGAGCGATGAATAGAATCACAAATGCGTGAGGATTGCTAAGACTGCGGAAACAGTAAGTTGATTTATACGCCAAACGATTTTTGACAGAGCAACTTTTAACCTTAATTTGTAATAGCGTGTAATTGATCGTTTACTAAATAGTCAGCCCAATGAACGAACGGGACTTAATCCAGCCTCTTACGAAAGCGCGCTATAGCCAGAGTCATCATCAGCACAATAAACACCACTAGCGCCAACCAGTCCGGCCACAGCTCCGAGAGATCGGCACCGCGCAGCATGACGCCGCGGATCAGGCGCAGGAAATGGGTCAGGGGCAGGAACTCCGCTATCCACTGCGCCGGCTTCGGCATACCCTCGAAGGGAAACATAAAGCCGGACAGCAGTATCGACGGCACGAAGACGAAGAAGGTCATCTGCATGGCCTGGAACTGGGACTGGGCGCGGGTGGAGATCAGCAGGCCCAGACTCAGGTTGGCGAGAATCAGCAGTATCGCCGACCAGTAGACATCCAGCAGGCTGCCGCGAATGGGCACCTGGAACAACAGCACCCCCGCCAGCAGCACCAGGCTGGTCTGGATAAGGCCGATGACGCCGTAGGGCAGCACTTTGCCCAGCATCAGCTCGGCGCTGCTGACCGGCGTCGCGATCAGGAGCTCCATATTGCCCCGCTCCCGCTCGCGCACTATGGAGATGGCCGTAAACATCACCATGGTCATCGTCAGGATGATGCCGATCAGCCCCGGCACGATATTGATTGCCGACACCCGCTGCGGGTTGTAAAAGGCCACCACGCTGATCGGCAGCTGCGGCAGCGGCACGGAGGCCCCCCTCCCCGCCGCCCCCCTGGGCTGGGCCGGCACGTAGGTGAGCGGCATCTGCGCCAATTGTATGGCGGCGTTCTGCACCACCGTATCGCTGCCGTCCACTAGCACCTGTACCGCCTCTTCGCCCTGGGTCCTGCGGCGCTCGAAATCCCGCGGAATCACCACGCCGACGCTGATCTCGCCGCGGCGCAGCATGATCATCAGCTGCTGTGGACTCCTGGCGTTCGCCACCGGCTCTATCACCCCGGTGGCCAATAAGTCCATGACCAGCTGGCGCGAGCCGCTGGTCTGCGCCTGGTCGGCGATGGCGGCGGGCAGGTGGCGCGGGTTGAGGTTGATGGCATAGCCGAATAGCATCAGCTGCACTATCGGCACGCCGACGATCATCCCCAGGGTGATGCGATCCCGGCGCAGTTGGCGCAGCTCCTTGATCACCACCGCCCAGAGACGACGCCAGTTCACGAGCCCTCCCCGACAGGCTCTTCGGGTGCCTGACTGGTCGCGGCGACAAAAACGTCCTCCAGGCTGGGCACCGTCGGGCGCACCTCGGCACGCACCTGCCGCTCGCCGAAGGCGCGCTCGATACGCGCCGCGCAGTCATCGGTCTCCTCGCACAACACTCGCAGGCTGTTACCGATCTGCGCCGCGCTGATCACGCCCGGCACCTGCAGCAACACCTGTTTTGCATGGCGCGGTCGCTCGGCGCGCACTTCCAGGGTGCGCCCTTCCAGCGCACCGGTCAGCGCCGCGGGGCTGCCGTCCGCTACCAGGCGGCCATGATCGAGGATCGCCAGCCGGTGGCAACGCTCTGCCTCGTCCATATAGTGGGAGGAAACCAGGATAGTGGTGCCGGCATCCGCCAGCTCGAACAGCTTTTCCCAGAAGTCCCGCCGCGATTCCGGGTCCACCGCACTGGTGGGCTCGTCCAGAAACAGCAGTTCCGGCTTGTGGATTACGCTGCCGGCTAGCGCCAGGCGCTGTTTCTGCCCGCCGCTCAGGGTAGCCGCCATCTGCTCCGCACGTCCGGCGAAGCCGTATTCCTGCAGCAGCTCCTCCACCCGCTGCCGCGCCTGCGCCGATGGCAGGTTCTGTACCGCGGCGAGAAAGTCCAGGTTTTCACGCAGGGTCAGGTCAGTGAACAGGGAGAATTGCTGTGTCATATAGCCGATATGCCGGCGCAGTTCCTCGGCCTGTTCGGGTATGCGCAGGCCGAGCACTTCGATTTCGCCGGCACTGGGTGTCAGCAGGCCGCACAACATGCGGATGCTGGTGGATTTCCCCGAACCGTTGGGGCCCAGGAATCCATACACCTGGCGGTGATTAACGGTCAGATTCAGGTTGTCCACCGCGCGCAGCGCGCCAAATTTCTTGCTGAGGTCGCGGGCGCGGATGGCGATGTCAGTTTCCATCGGTGCTTTCCGGAGTATTTTGCGGCGCACTTTCGCGGATGCGGTCAAACTCCGCCGACAGCGGCAGGCCAGCGGGCAGTTCCGCCGCGTCCTCACCCAGCTGGATTTCCGCCAGGTAACTGAGCCGCGCCACATCCTCACCGGTCAGCGCATAGTAGGGCGTAAAGCTGGGCTCACTGCGGATCATGCGCACTCGTCCGGCAAAGGATGTTTCCATTCCCTGGATATAGACCCTTGCTTCATCTCCCACCTGAATACCGGGCCGCAACAGTTGCGGAATATAGACGCGGGCATAGGGCGTTTCGCCGACCAGCATCACCGCCAGGGGACCGCCAATCGGCGCCTCATCCCCGAGCTTGAACGGCAGGTCGTCCACCAGCCCGCTGCGTGGAGCCTGCACTGTAAGCTTCTGTAACAGAACCAACTGGGCTTCCGCCTCGGCACTGGCCTGCGCCAGTGCAGCCTGCCCCTGGGCTATGTCTTCGCTGCGGGTTCCGCGCTGCAACTCCAGCAACGCAGCCCGGCTGGAGTCCACCTGCGCCGCGGCACTGTCGGCTGCGGCCTCGGCGCGATCGATATCCGACTGGGAGATATAGTCCTCTCCACCCAATTTGCGCAGGCGCTGGTAGTTTTGCCGGGCGTCTTTCTCCTCTGCGATCGCCGCGGCCAGGCTCGCCTCTGCGCGCTGGATTTCCTCGATGCGCGGGCCCACCTCCAGTTCATCCAGTACGGCCTTGCGTCGCGCCACCTCATCCCGCGCCGCGGCGAGCTGTGCCCTGCTGCGACTGGCATCCAGTTGCAACAGCACCTGGCCGTAGCCGACGCGCTCGCCTTCGCGCACGTGGATTTCGACTATTTTTTCCGCTGCCGGCGCTGGCAACGCTATACGGTCCCACTCCAGGGTTCCCAGCGCGCGATCGGGCTTCGGTTGGCAGGCGCCCAACAATGCCAGCAGTAGTAGCGGGTAAAGATAGCCCCGACGACCGGTGGCAGCCGGATATCGCCACAGTGGAAATTTCCTGGGCAGTGGATCAATTCGTTGCACTTAAATCCCCGACACCCTGAGCCGCCAGTATGCACTGCCTCTGATTGTAAACTGCACTGTGCCGCGGCAATCATCCTATAGCATAGCGAACACACATCCATCACTTCACAACCCGATGCATCGCAGGCCCCCAACAGGAGAGTCTATACTGGCGCTCCAACAACCTGCCTAACCGCCACTCAAGTCCTTAGCAGTAATATCCAAGGCATCACAACCAACAGAAACCAGACGCTGAGAAAATCAAATTAATCGACTGAAGTACCCTGAAAATATGACACTTATTTTGTCTAGAAAATACGCCAGCAGGGTCTACACTCCAAACTAACTTCTCATTCACTGAGTTATTTAACCCATTTTGACTACTCCTGACGACGGAAACTGAACTACCCCAGATAGATATCCAGGCGGGACAGTCGGAGAAATTCTCGCGACACGGAGTCGCAGAAAATATCTAGATCCAGAAATTTTGTTATTGATCTAGCCAAGGAGAGGTAAGAGGTATATGCCGGTTCTTTTTTTCAGCAACTCTGGCCTGCACGGAGAGTTGTTGTTTTCACTGATATCAAATTCACTCCCATCAAACTGGGAAAAATCGGAAATAGGCAAGCAGAGACACTGTCTACAGCACTACCAGGCAATCGTCATTGATTGCTGGCAGATTGCGATGAACTCTGAGTCAAACCAGTTTTTTTCCTATTTAAAAAATCTCAACCATCCCAAAACCCTACTTATCAATTTCCCATCGGACATTTCCAGCCATATGGCAGAAAAGCTGAAACGGAAAAATTTCCACCTGCTATGCGATGCCACAACTAATCAGGAGAACCTGATAAAAAAGCTCGGCGCTGCCATCCAGAGCGCAGACAGTGCCCTCATCGAAGATTTGAAAAACGGACTGCTGCTCACCAAGCGTGAACAGGAAATATTGCATCAGCTAACTTCCGGCGAGCCTAACAGCGTCATCGCTACCAGACTGCACCTTAGCGAGCATACGGTGAAGAACCATATGTACAACATATTCCGCAAGATCGGCGTCAGAAACCGACTCCAGGCCAGCAACTGGGCCAAGCTGCATCTCCAGGCTGAACGAATATGAAACGGCTGGCGCTCTTACTCATACTACTTCCCGCCCTGGCGTCAGCTCAAGAAGCGGACGAAGGAACAGATGTTAACGACGGTGCCCTGGAGGAGAGCAGCGGCCGTATTGAAGACGAAATTAGCGGCTTCAATATCGACCGGACCATTACGCGGACAGGCCACGATTTCGCCCGTTATATGAGCGAATATCGCAACCTGCACTACCCGGACAGCGACTACAACCTGACGATTTTTGAGCGCCCCTCCGCGAGGTGGGGGAACTTGATTTGGGTCACCTACAACGAAAAAACCGTCTTTCGGCAGTTTATCAGCCCGAGCACGAACAATATTCGCCGCTTGGCGGAAGAAGTATCCAAGCATATTCACGAAACGGTGCTGCAGGAAAAAATACGTAGCGCCCTCACCGATCACTTTGACATAGGTAAGGATGAATTCTGATGAAATCCGCAAGACTGGCAGGCCTTATTCTTGCCCCCCTCCTCCCATTCGCCTCCGGGTTGGCATCCGCAACCGAGCTGATCTATGAACCGGTGAACCCAAATTTTGGCGGCAATCCGCTCAACGGAACCTATCTACTGAATAACGCCCAGGCGCAAGACAAGCACAAGGATCCGGATCAAGAGGACTTGGTCTACGAACAGCCGAGCGCCCTGGACCGGTTTACAGATTCTCTGGAAACTCGACTCCTGAACCAGCTGTTGACAGATGTTGGCAACGGCAACAGCGGGGAACTGGTTACGGACGACTTCGTCGTCCAGATCGTCGATAACGACGGTGTACTGACGGTCTTGATAACCGATCGAAACACCGGTGATAAAAGTGAAATCATCGTAAGCGGGCTGAACCCGACCAATTAGAAACTCAACCGCTTTACGCCATATATAAAAGTAGGAGATAACGGCAATGCGTATTGCAATAAAAAGGTTTGCTTTGCCCATCCTGGCTGCGATGACCACCTTGAGTGGCTGCACGGCCGTGAAGAGCACCGGCGATGCCCTGTTTGGACCGGGCAGGTCTGACGCACAGCTCACACCGAGAAACAGCACCTACAGAGACCTCCTCAACCTTCCCGCCCCAAATGGGAAGATTCTGGCTGCGGTGTACGGCTTTCGTGACCAGACTGGGCAGTACAAGCCAGCCCCGAACAGCAGTTTTTCCACCGCCGTCACCCAGGGGGGCGCCTCCATGTTGATGGATGTGCTGAACGAATCCGGCTGGTTTGTTCCATTGGAGCGGGAAGGCCTGCAGAACCTGCTGACGGAGCGCAAGATCATCCGCGCCGCCCAGGCCAAGCCGGACACCCCAAGCAACAACAGTATGGCACTGCCCTCCCTGGTCGCAGCCAACGTTCTTCTGGAGGGCGGGATTGTCGCTTACGACACTAACATCCGCACTGGCGGAGCGGGTGCCCGGTACTTCGGCATCGGTATCGACGACCAGTATCGCGTCGACCAGGTCACTGTGAACCTGAGGGTCATCGACATTCGCTCTGGGAGGGTGCTGCACTCGGTGCTGACATCGAAAACCGTCTATTCGAAAGCCATCAGCGCGGACGTCTATCGCTTCGTCAAATTCCGCCGCCTGCTCGAAATGGAGGCCGGAACCACAACTAATGAGCCCGCGCAGCTGGCGATGCTCTCGGCCATGGAAGCCGCGGTCATCCACCTGATCGGCGAAGGTATCGTCAACAATTCCTGGGCGCTGAAAAACCCCGACGACATCAACAACCCTGTGTTGCAATACTATCTGAATGAAAGCATTCACATCATGTAGCTATCCTTACGCTGTCCGACCTTCTGTCGGGCAGTTGAATACGACCACACCCGGATCCAGCCATTCGCCTTTCCGGGGAATTTGCGGAAGATGTAAGATGAAAGCCACAACCCGAAGCGCCGTCCACAGCTTCACACTGGCCCTGGCCCTGCCCCTGGTTGCGCTCAGCAGCGCCTGGGGAGGAGATCTGGATTCCGGGTCGGAACTGGCCGGTGGCAGCGAGCTGGACTTCAACAGCGTCATTTCAGTCGCCAACCTGGCAGTCGCCCATCAGGAGGGCAACCTCAATGATGTGAATGCCAGGCAGTACGGGCTGCTGAATTACCTGTCCGCGTTGCAGGACGGGCAGAAGAACAGGCTGTCTGTCACCCAGGCGGGTAACGAAAACGCGGTAATTTCACGCCAGAAGGGCGAGGACAATATCGCCGCCCTGCTCCAGGCGGGATACGAGAACCAGATTCGCCTCAATCAGATCGGTTTCGCGAACGAGGCGGGCATATCCCAATTTGGCATACAGAATTCCGTGCTGGTGAACCAGTTGGGCGTCTACCACAACGTGAATATCTACCAGAGCGGCAACGGCCTGCACACCGCAGTCACCCAGAAGGGCACAGCAATCACCACTACCGTCAACCAGTACAACTGACCCTGGCGGTTATTGTCACAATGCGGGTTCTCCATCGTGAAGATATTTCCTGTCACAGCCGCGGTAGCGGCACTCCTGGCCAGCGCCTTTGCTGGCGCGACAGACAACAGCGCAGAACAGAAACAGGGCGGATCTGGCAATACCACCTACGCCGAACAGTTCATGCCGGGCGCTACCGGCAACAGTCTCCGCCAGGAACAGGATGGCATCTACAACGCTGCCGACGCCAGCCAGCGGGACGAGTCGGACAGCAGCATAAAACAGGTCCAGAAGGGCGCGCTGAACAGGGCCAGTGCCCTGCAGTTCGGCGGATCGGGCAACAGCAGTGAGGTCCACCAGGCCGGCGCACTCAACGAAGCCGTGAGCCTGCAGGCGGCCACCAAAGGTACCCGGGCGAATGTCGGGCAGCGGGGCTTCAACAATTCGGCGGAAATCAACCAGATTGTCGGTATGGGCAATACTGCGGTAATCGAACAGCGCGGCCTGGCCCACAGCGCCACTGTCGGGCAGACAGGCAGCTTTCACGCCGAAGCCATTGTCGACCAGGAAGGGTCCGATAATGACGCCAGAACCGCCCATACCGGCATAGGCCACTTTTCAAGTACAGCCCAGCGCGGTTCCTTCAACAGGGCAAGCACAGACCAGGAGAATTACGCCCAGGAATCCGATATCGCCCAAAGCGGCTTTGCCAACGAAGCCGCGGTGATTCAGGAAGACTGGTACAATCGCGCCGTCGTCACCCAGGATGGATTTTTCAACGGCGCCACTGTCATGCAGTCAGGCGCCTTCGGCATGGGCGGCAGCCACCTGACCGTGATCAGCCAGTCCGGCGGGCTGAACCAAGCGACAATTATTCAGGGCGGATTTTCATCGACGGCGATAGTTACCCAATCAGGTAACGGCAATTCTGTATCTCTGGTGCACTAGTGGGCCATGCGGAAAATTGTGTAACAGTTCGCGTCGCCAAAGCGCCCAGCTCTGCGTTGAGAAAGCTTGAAATAACGCGGCTATTCCTGCGCTTTCTCGCCTTGATCTGAACGCTTTGGCTGTGCTCCTTTGTTACCGAACTTCCCGCATGGCCCACTAGCCCGCCGACGTCCCGCACATTTCCTGCCAACTTTGTCCCCCCCGTCAAGGCGGCAATTCGCCTTTTGGCGTCACGAACCACCTCCACTGGCGCGATTCCCTTTCTTTCCTAGCGCCTTAAAAAACAACTGCTCAAAAATCGAACTTTTTTCCTAGAGTTTCGACACTTCCCTCCTATAGCGACCTCCCTGCTGAACGACAAGACTCAACTCAGCATTCGATCGCTTTTCACACAAAGTGTTTCAAATTTGACCAGGGGTTTATGAATTCACTACCACGACTTTCTCCCTCCGCCCACGTCTTCTCCAAGGCAGTCGCCGGAGAGCGGACAGGCGGCCTGGAGCCCGCCAGTGGCAGTGAGCCAGAGTTCCACACGACAGACGCCAGTCGCGAGCTGGCGAATGCGCAGCCCGGACGCTTCAGGGATTTGAACGCCATCGAGTTCGAAAACTGGCGCCCCGAGCCGGAACGACAGACCCGCAGTATCTACAGCGCAGGCAAGGCCCAGGACGGACGTGACCTGCACCCAGCTGTAACCCAACTTGGCGCTGAAACCAGCACCAACGTAAATCAGTATGAGCAGTACTGATTCTTCCAACGTCGGACTTAAGTAAGGAGCAACTCATGAAGACGTTTACCCCCATCGCCGCAGCAGTACTTTTCGCCGCCAGCGGCAGCGTACTCGCGGCCGGCAACACCGCCATCCAGAACCAGAACGGTGACATGAACACCCAGGTAGCCGTTCAGGTCGGTCCCGGCAATAATGACAACCTGATTGTGCAGGATCAGAACGGAGACTTGAACACGCAAGTCGCCGTGCAACAAGGTGGCGAGAATGACAGCGACATCATCCAGATCCAGTTCGGCCTCCTCAACCTGGGTGTCTCCGTTCAGTTCGGCGGCGCCTTCAACGATGCCCTTGTCATTCAGGGCGGTTTGCTCAACTCGGCGGTCACCAACCAGACATTCGCGTTAGCCAACGATGCCACTGTCATCCAGGGTGGTGTACTGAACGATGCCGAAATCAACCAGGTTTTCGCCGCCTTTAACGATGCCACTGTTATTCAGGGTGGTGTACTGAACGATGCCGACGTCAACCAGGTTTTTGCCGCCGCTAACGACGCCCTTATCATTCAGGGCGGCGTACTGAACGAGGCCGAAATCAACCAGGTTTTTGCCCTCGCTAACGACGCCACCATCATACAGGGCGGCGTACTGAACGAAGGCGAGATCGACCAGATCTTCGCTGTTGGCAGCTCGGCATTGAAGGTACAGGTCGGTATTCTTAACTCCGGACACATCATGCAATCAGGCTTCGGCCACTTCGCCGCGGAATTCCAGAATGGCGTTCTTAACGAAGCCCATACCCACCAGGAGGACGTGGGCCACTTCTCCCTCACCGTCCAGAACGGCAATGGCAACTTCCACTTTACCCATCAGCAGGGCTTCAACGAAACCGCAGTCGCAGCCCAGACCGGCGACAACAACGTCGGTGTTATCATCCAGTAAGCGCATTGCGTGAAACCAAACTCCGGGCGGCCCTTGTGGCCGCCCGTTTTAACAATTGGCAGGGAACCCGCCGGCTGGCCCACAAGGCACAGGCGCGGGAAACGGAGTACCCGGACACCACAGGGATCCTGTAGGTGAGGCAGTAGAGGAGCCATTTGTGAAACCCATAACCCCCATAGCCGCGGCACTGTTGCTGGCCACAAGCGGCATAGTGCTGGCGGCGACCAACACCGCCGAACTCAACCAGAACGGCACCGGCAATACCGCTTACGCCGACCAGACGGACCCCGGCGCCACCGACAATTTCATTTCGCAACAGCAAACCGGTAACTTTCATAACGCCCAAGCCCGGCAGCAGGCCGAGGTGGGATCCAGCATCTACCAGGTGCAGGAAGGCGACTTGAACAGCGCCTACACGCTACAGCAGGGCGGCAACTACAACAGCGCCCATATCCACCAGGGAGGCGCGCTCAACGACGCAGCTATCTACCAGATGGGCAGCCAGGACAGTGAGGCGTGGATACTCCAGTCCGGCTTCGGCAACCAGGCGGAAATCGCTCAGATACTGGGCGCGGGCAATGTGGCGCGGATAGAGCAGCACGGCCAGCTGCACGGCGCCTACATAGGCCAGAATACCAGCTTTGATTCCGATGCACTCATCTACCAGGAGGGCACCGGCAATGAGGCGCAGATAGCCCAGAGCGGCAACGGGCATTTCTCCACCATCAACCAGCAGGGTGGCTTCAACCGCGCCTACACGGACCAGAGCGGCATGTACCACGAGGCCGAAATCCTGCAGAGCGGCTTTGGCAACCAGGCCTATGTGGTTCAGGTTGACTGGGGTAGCAGTGCCAGGATCAGCCAGGATGGCTTCGGCAACAGCGCCAACGTGACGCAGTCCGGCGCCTTCGGTATGGGCGGCGGGCATATGGCCATCGTCAGCCAGTCCGGCAGCCTCAACGAAGCCACGGTTATCCAGAGCGGACATTCCGAAACCGCCATCGTGAGCCAGACGGGAAATGGCAATACTGCGATCGTTGTGCAGTAGCCGTATAACCGGATAAAAATTTCTTGCTTTGTGACCCGCGGATTGTTGTGAGAAGCCGGGCTTCTCGCAATCCGCGGGCTCGCAATCACTACCCAACTGCTTTTCTGAAGCGCCCTTGCCGTCCCTTTGAAAAGGTCCGGCAACAGTGGGGTGATCATCCAGTATAAGGGCGCAGCCAAAAAAAGGGCGGCCACTGCGGCCGCCCTTTACGAGTGGGAAAAGTGAACCTTTTTCGGATCAGATATGCTGAACCTCATCGATCTCGTATTCCACCGCACCAGAAGGCGTCTGCACCACGGCAACATCGCCGACTTCCTTGCCGATCAGCGCGCGGGCAATGGGTGAATTGACAGAAATTTTCTGTTTTTTCACATCGGCCTCATCGTCACCAACAATCTTGTAAGTTACTTCCTGATCGTTATCCATATGGATGATGGTCACGGTAGTGCCGAAGATCACCTTGTCACTGGGCTCTATGGCCTTTACATCGATCACCTGGGCGAGGGACAGCTTGCCCTCAATCTCCTGGATGCGACCCTCGATAAAACCCTGTTTCTCGCGCGCGGCGTGGTACTCGGCGTTCTCTTTCAGGTCGCCGTGTTCTCGCGCTTCGGCGATGGCCTGGACAACTGCAGGACGTTCGACCTTTTTCAGATTTTCCAGTTCGGCGCGCAGTGCCTCTGCGCCCTCGACAGTCATTGGTACCCGGTTCAAAGTGGGACCTCCAATTTTTATAACTAGAAAGCCAGGCTTCACCTATCGGCAAAGCCTGGCCGGTATCTCAGAGTTTGATTTTGCCTTTGTAGGAGCGGCGGGGCAGCCCGCCGCTCCTACAAAGGCGCCAGCCTTATTCAGGCAGCTTGACCACCCGCTGGTGCAGGTCCTGCAGGCGGCGAACCTCGAGGTTTTCGCCCTGCTGCATGGCCAGGGCCATGGCCTTGGCCGCGGCCAGCGTGGTGGTGTAGCACACCTGGTGATTCTCCGCGCTGCGGCGGATATCGGCGGAATCGCGAATGGCCTGGCGCCCCTCGGTCGTGTTGACCACCAGGGCTATCTCGTCGTTTTTGATCATATCGACGATATGGGGCCGGCCCTCGCTCATCTTGTTGACGGTTGTAACGGGAATATCGCTTTCTTGCAAGACCCTGGCGGTGCCGCGGGTGGCCACCAGCTCGAAACCGAGCGCAACCAGGTCGCGCGCAACCGGCAGCACCTCGGGCTTGTCGAAGTCGCGCACCGAGATGAATACCCGGCCGGATTCCGGCAGTGTGTCGCCGGCGGCGAGCAGCCCCTTGTCGAAGGCCTCGGCGAAGGTCGCGCCCACGCCCATCACCTCGCCGGTGGACTTCATCTCCGGGCCCAGGATCGGGTCCACTTTCGGGAACTTGTTGAACGGGAACACCGACTCCTTGACCGAGAAGTAGTCGGGCACGATTTCCTCGGTAAAACCCTGCTCTTTCAGGCTGATGCCCGCCTGGCAGCGCGCCGCCACCTTGGCCAACGAGGTGCCGATACACTTTGACACGAAGGGCACGGTGCGCGACGCCCGCGGGTTCACCTCGATCACGTAGATCTCGCCGTCCTGGTATGCCAGCTGGGTGTTCATCAGGCCCACGACGCCCAGTTCCCGCGCCATGGCCTTGACCTCCTCGCGCATCCGGTCCTGCACATCGGACGGCAGGCTGTAGGGCGGCAGGGAGCAGGCGGAGTCGCCGGAGTGCACACCGCACTGCTCGATATGCTGCATGATGGCGCCGATCACCACGTCCTGGCCGTCGGATACCGCGTCGATATCCACCTCTATGGCGGCATTGAGGAAGTGGTCCAGCAGTACCGGCGCCTCGTCGGACACCTGCACCGCCTCTTTCATATAGGTTTTGAGCTCGTCTTCCTTGTAGACGATCTCCATGGCGCGGCCGCCCAGTACATAGGAGGGGCGCACCACCAGCGGGTAGCCGACATCCTTGGCGCGCTGAATCGCTTCCAGTTCGGAGCGCACAATGGCGTTCTGTGGCTGCTTCAGCCCCAGGCGCATGATCATCTGCTGGAAGCGCTCGCGGTCCTCGGCGCGGTCGATCTGCTCCGGGGTAGTACCGATGATCGGCACACCCTCGGCGGCCAGGTAGCGGGCCAGGTTCAGCGGCGTCTGGCCGCCAAACTGCACGATGACACCGGCGGGCTTTTCCTTGCGCACGATTTCCAGCACATCCTCCAAAGTCACCGGCTCGAAGTAGAGGCGGTCGGAGGTGTCGTAATCGGTGGAGACGGTTTCCGGGTTGCAGTTGACCATGATGGTCTCGTAACCGTCATCGCGCATCGCCAGCGCGGCGTGCACGCAGCAATAGTCGAACTCGATACCTTGGCCGATGCGGTTGGGGCCACCGCCGAGCACCATGATCTTCTGCTTGTCGGACGGGTTG
Source organism: Microbulbifer taiwanensis (assembly GCF_014904815.1). Taxonomy (GTDB): domain Bacteria; phylum Pseudomonadota; class Gammaproteobacteria; order Pseudomonadales; family Cellvibrionaceae; genus Microbulbifer; species Microbulbifer taiwanensis. The sequence continues at coordinate 160,785 of NZ_JACZFR010000007.1, read as the reverse complement.
GCCTCACACTCCTCGTCATAGGTGGAGTACATATAGGCTGTGCTGGTGGCGAACTCCGCCGCGCAGGTATCGACACGCTTGTAGGCCGGGAAGACGCCCAGCTTGTGGCGGAACTCGCGCACGGTTTTCTGGCTGACGCCAAGTAGGTCCGCCAGGCGCCGGTCGGAGAAGCCCTTGCGCTTCAGGAAGCGCATGTGCTCGGCGGTCAATGCCGAAGTGGGCAGCGACTTGAGCGGCTCCTCGATCCTGACCAGCTCCTCTATCTGCACCAGGAACCATGGATCTATGCCGGACAACTCGTAGACTTCCCCGACACTCATACCCATGCGGAAGGCGTCGCCGACATACCAGATGCGCTCGGCACCGGGCACCGACAACTCGCGGCGCAGGCGCTCCTGGGCGCCGTCTTCATTCGGGTCAATCTTGCTCTCGAAGCCGAAGGAGCCCACTTCCAGGCCACGCAGGGCCTTCTGCATGGACTCCTGAAAGGTGCGGCCGATGGCCATTACTTCACCCACCGACTTCATCTGGGTGGTCAGGCGCGCATCCGCCTCGCCGAACTTCTCGAAGGTGAAGCGCGGTATCTTGGTGACCACGTAATCGATGGTCGGCTCGAAAGAGGCCGGGGTGGCACCACCGGTGATGTCGTTCTGCAACTCGTCCAGGGTGTAGCCGACTGCCAGCTTGGCCGCCACCTTGGCGATGGGGAAACCGGTGGCCTTGGAAGCCAGCGCCGAGGAGCGGGACACCCGCGGGTTCATCTCGATGATCACCATGCGACCGGTCTCGGGGCAGACGCCGAACTGTACGTTGGAGCCGCCGGTCTCCACGCCGATCTCGCGCAACACCGCGATGGAGGCGTTGCGCATCAGCTGGTATTCCTTGTCGGTCAGGGTCTGCGCCGGGGCCACGGTGATGGAGTCACCGGTGTGCACCCCCATCGGATCAAAGTTCTCGATGGAGCAGACGATGATACAGTTGTCGTTCCTGTCGCGAACCACCTCCATCTCGTACTCTTTCCAGCCGAGCAGTGACTCGTCGATCAGCAGCTCGTTGGTGGGCGACAGGTCGAGGCCGCGCTTGCAGATTTCCTCGAACTCGGGCCAGTTGTAGGCCACGCCGCCGCCGGAGCCGCCCATGGTGAAGGACGGACGGATGATGACCGGGAAGCCGAACTCCTCCGGGACCTTCTTCGCCTCCTCCATCGAGTGGACGATTCTCGCCCGCGGTGTCTCCAGGCCGATGGCCTTCATGGCCTTGTCGAACAGGTCGCGGTCCTCGGCCTTCTCGATGGCATTCTTGTCGGCGCCGATCAGCTCCACGTCGAACTTGTTCAGAATGCCGTTTTTGTCCAGGTCCAGGGCACAGTTGAGGGCCGTCTGGCCACCCATGGTGGGCAGGATCGCGTCGGGGCGCTCCTTCTCGATAATCTTGGCCACAGTACGCCATTCAACCGGCTCGATATAGGTGGCGTCGGCCATGGCCGGGTCGGTCATGATGGTGGCCGGGTTGGAGTTCACCAGGATGACCCGGTAGCCCTCCTCCCGCAGTGCCTTACAGGCCTGGGCGCCGGAATAGTCGAACTCGCACGCCTGGCCGATGACGATGGGGCCGGCGCCGATAATCAGAATACTTTTGAGGTCTGTGCGTTTTGGCATCTTTCTTCCGTTCTTGCGCCGGCTGTTGCCGGCAGCGCTTAATTTCGGTCTTGCTGTAGGGGCGGCCTTCCGCCCCGCCGCTCCTACAAAGGATCCAAGCGGGCTGCGCCTAACGGCGCTCCTGCATCAGCTCGATAAACTGGTCGAACAGCGGCGCCACATCGTGCGGGCCCGGACTGGCTTCCGGGTGGCCCTGGAAGCTGAAGGCAGGCTTGTCCTTCAGGCGCATACCCTGCAGGGTGCCGTCGAACAGGGATTTGTGGGTCACTTCCACATTGGCCGGCAGCGAGTCGGCGTCCACCTCGAAACCGTGGTTCTGGGCTGTAATCATGACCTTGCCGCTGTCCAGGTCCTGTACCGGGTGGTTGCCGCCGTGGTGGCCGAACTTCATCTTCGCCGAGCGGCCGCCCACGGCCAGACCCAGCAGCTGGTGACCGAGGCAGATGCCGTAGGTGGGAATACCCACCTCGAGGAATTCCCTGATTGCGGTGATGGCGTAGTCGCAGGGCTCCGGGTCGCCGGGGCCGTTGGACAGGAAGATACCGTCGGGATTGAGGGCCAGCGCCTCGGAGGCCGGGGTCTCCGCCGGCACCACGGTGATGTCGCAGCCGCGGTCCACCAGCATGCGCAGGATGTTGCGTTTGACGCCGAAGTCATAGGCCACAACCTTGAACGGCTGTTCCGGCGCCGGCTTGTGGCCCAGGCCCAACTCCCAGGTGCCCTCGTTAAACGGGTACTTCTGCTTGGTGGAGACCACCCTGGCCAGGTCCATGCCCTTGAGGCCGGCAAAGGCTTTCGCCTTGGCCAGCGCGGCTTCCCGGTCGGACTCTGTGTTCACCGAGTCGCCGGCGATAATGCAGCCGCTCTGGGCGCCCTTGTCCCGCAGCAGGCGGGTCAGGCGGCGGGTGTCGATATCGGCGATACCGACGATATTGCGCGCCTTGAGATAGTCCTCCAGCGACTGCTCCTTGCGGAAGCTGCTGGCCAGCAGCGGCAGGTCGCGGATCACCAGACCCGCGGCCCAGATCTCACCGCACTCCTCATCTTCCGAGTTGGTGCCGGTATTGCCGATATGGGGATAAGTCAGGGTGACTATCTGGCGGGCATAGGAGGGATCGGTCAGGATTTCCTGGTAACCGGTCATGGAGGTATTGAAAACCACCTCGCCGACTGCGCTGCCGTGGGCGCCTATCGCGCGCCCTTCAAAAACGCTGCCATCCGCGAGTACCAACAGGGCCGGGGTTGTACGAATACTCTGCATAAAGTTGTGGGGCATGGAGGCCTCCGGCGTGGGGACAGCTTTAGTCAATTCGATCTCCAGTCTTCAGAACTGTTTCCGGGCGGGGGTTTGTGCGGAGCCGGCGCAGGACTTCAAGCCTGTTGTGCGCCTATAAAAAAGCGAGATGAAACTCCGCGGCTTCATCTCGCTTTTTTGAATTTATTCACGCGTGGCTCTCGCACTTTGCACACTGTGGCCGGCGCTTGCCGCCGACATTGATGGGCTTACTGCCGCGACTCCCACACCTGTCGGCGATGGGCGCGGAGCCAGTCCAAACGGGCGCAGATTCTACGCGAAAAGATCGACTAGCGCCAGAGGTTTATCATCCCACTCAATCCACCTCCCGGCTCAGGCGGAAGAGACTGTTGCCCACCTTCAGCTCCGCCCGGTCGAGCATGGTCTTGTTCAGCTGCAGGGATACGCTGTCCCCCTTGCCGGTAAACTCGATCATGCCGCCGGTGACCGCGAAGCGCTCGGCGTCGCTGACCGTCAACACAGGAAAGAACTCCAGGGCCCCCACCGCTTTCAGCAGGTTGGAGCGCTCCATTTCCCCGAGGACGACGATCTGGCAGCTGCGGGCGCGCATCGGCTCACCCTGGCTGACACTTTCCAGCGCCACAGGGCGGCCGTTGATGCGCTGGTGTTTCAAGCGCTCTGCCAGCGGCACGCTCAGGCTGTCGCCACCCATGACACAGATACGAAAAGGCGCATCCGCTCCGGTAAAGGCCTGGATGGGCCACTGCAGGTGGTAGGCGAAGTGCACTATGTAGTCCACCATCACCCGGCGCCCGGTTTCCGAGCCGGACAGCTGGGCCGATGCCTGGGCGCTGGTGGCCATCACCACGACCAGCAGGACCGCCAGGTGCGAGATCAGCAGAGCAAGGTTATTCAGGAAGTAGTGGAATTGGCGATTATTCATGCAGCTTCAAGCCTTATGGTGTGCACCATCTGGCTACCGAGAGCAGAAACGCGCTGTCGCGCTCCACCGACCCACCATCCTTAGCAGCCAGGGATAGAGTTACATTCTGCGCCAGATATACAGTCCGGCATCTATAGAAGGTTAGTCTCGGAGATAAGGCTTCGCCAAACGACGCAAAGGGTTGCGCGCCAAGCTGGGACTTCCGGCACAGCGGCCCGAAAAGAAAGGGGGAAAACCCTGCGGCCAAGTCCTTTTGGCTGCAGGAGGCGTTGGGGAGCGGCTATTCCCCGGTCGCCAGCGAGCTGTCGCTTTCCGGTGCAATGGCGGGTCGCCACTTGAGCGCCTTCTCGATCGAAACGATCATGGCGCCGGCCACATCCTTGCGTGTGGCACTCTCGATACCCTCCAGGCCCGGTGAGGAGTTCACTTCCAACAGCAGCGGCCCCTTCTTCGAGCGAATGATGTCCACACCGGCCACCTTGAGTCCCAGCACCTTGGCCGCCTTCACTGCCAGGCGCTTCTCCTCGGCGGTCACCTTGACCACCGAGGCAGTGCCGCCCTGGTGGATATTGGCACGGAATTCCCCCGGCGCCGCCTCGCGCTGTATCGCCGCGACCACCTTGTTGTCGATCACGAACAGGCGCAGGTCCTTGCCCTGGGCCTCGCGAATGAATTCCTGCACCAGCAGGTTGGCCTTCAATGACTTGAAGGCATTGATCACCGACTCGCTCGCCTTGCGGGTCTCCGCCAGCACCACGCCCCGGCCCTGGGTGCCCTCGAGTAGCTTCACGATCAGCGGCGCGCCACCGACCATCTCGATCAGCTCACCGGTATCCACCGGCGAGTTGGCGAAACCGGAGGTGGGGATATTCAGGCCGTTCTGCTGCAGCAGCTGCAGGGAGAACAGCTTGTCCCGCGACTGGCTGATCGGCGCCGAGCCGTTCAGCGCAAAGACGCTGATGCTCTCGAAGTGGCGCGTAAGCGCACAGCCGTAGAAAGTCTGGCTGGGGCGAATGCGCGGAATCACCGCATCCAGGTTGTTGAGTATCCGCCCGTCGCGGTAGTGAACTTCCGGCTCTTGCGGATCCAGCTTCATATAGCACTGGCGGATATCCAGGAAAGTCATGCGGTGACCGCGCTCGGCACCAGCCTCCATGATGCGCTGGTTGCTGTAGAGATCCGGGTTGGATGCCAGCAGGCCGATGCGCAGGCCGGTACCGGCCATATGGTGCTCGTCGCGGTAGTATTCCTCCAGCTGGCTCTGGGGCATATCGCCGAGACAGAAGCTCTCCGAAGGATCCACCAGCATGCGCCCGAGCATCGCCTCGCGTCCGAGCAGCATGCGGTAACCCATGGAGTCGCGGTTGGTCAGGGTCAGCTCTATATCCCAGACACTGCCACCGATGGAAAGAGCCGTGCGGATTACCGGGCGCTTCTCGCTCTCCCCCGAAGAGCTGCGCACCATACGCTTGTCCAGCAGGCGCGCCTCGCAGCGCACCGACGGCCGGCGCAGGTGCTGCAGCGGATGGGCCTCGAAGCTGACCCAGGGCTCACCGTCGCGCTTGAACGTCTGGATATTGTAGGCGTGCAGACAGGACGTCTTGGCCCCGGAGTCCACCCGCGCCTTGATGGCGGGGATACCCAGGGAGGGAAAACCGCACCACTCCTCACTGCCGACGATTAACTTCTTTTCCAACCCACGTTACTCCTCACGAAGGGTGCGCCGTGCGCACCATTTTCAATCGTGGTGCGCACGGCGCACCCTACAAGAGCGACCTGGATGGAGCCTCTGCGCTGCCATTCAGGCTACCGAAGTATCACTAAATTAATTCAAACCCAGCACATCGCGCATATCGTAGTGACCGGCTGCGCGGTCACCATCCAGTTCTTCGCCCTTCAATCCCCGCCCCTTCAGCCAGAGTGCCGCGCGCACGGCGCCGCGGGCAAAGGACAGGCGGCTGCTGGCCTTGTGGGTGATTTCCACCCGCTCGCCGTCGGCCATAAACATCACCGTGTGATCGCCGACCACATCGCCGCCGCGCACCGTGGCGAAGCCGATGGTGTCGCGCTCGCGCGCACCCGTCTGGCCCTCGCGGCCGTAGACGGCCACCCTGTCCAGATCGCGGCCGAGAGTGCTGGCCACGACTTCACCCATGCTGAGTGCGGTACCCGAGGGCGCGTCCACCTTATGGCGGTGATGGGCCTCGACGATTTCGATATCCGATTCTTCGCCCAGCACCCGCGCCGCCGTCTCCAGCAGGCTGAAGCACAGGTTGACGCCGGTGGAGAAGTTGCTCGCCAGGCACAGGGGAATGGTCCCGGCGTGGGACAGCAGTTTTTCTTTCTGTTCCGCGTCGAAACCGGTGGTGCCTATCACGATCGGGCGCCCCTGTTTGGCGCAGTGGGCGGCGTTGTCCAGGGTCGCCGCGGGCGCGGTAAAGTCGATCAATACGTCGAAATCGGCCTCTGCCAGGCTGTCCACTATGGCGATTCCACTACGCCCCAGCCCGGCGACTTCGCCCGCATCGGCGCCGACAAGGCTGGATCCGGGCCGCACAACAGCCGCGGACAGCTCCACGCCCTGCGCCTGGGTCACCGCCTGCGCCAGGGCCCGCCCCATACGCCCGCCAAATCCGCTTATCGCTATTTTTACCGCCACAATGCTCCCTCCTTTTTCCGCACCCCGGATAAAGCCGCGGATTCTACCCCGGAGGCAGGACACAGAATAGCCGTAACCGATTGGGCCTGTGGAAAAGTCAGTTTCGCGCACCCCGCTCAGTGGAAATAAGAATTTCCCAGCTGATAGCGAAGAGAATTAACAGACCACCGGCCGCCAAAAACCACAACTGCTAGTCTTCTAGGAGCTGAATGAAAGGAGCGCCAAGTATGCAAGCACTCACAAACTGCCGACTGACCACACTGCTGTTGACTGCCGCCCTGTTGATCTGCGGAGGAATGGCGCAGGCCGACGACAAGGAGCTCGGTACAGATTTCTGGGAGAAGTATGACGACATTGCCGACTGGCTGACCCTGCGCCTTAAACTGACCCCTGAGCAAGAGGACAAGGCACTACCGATCCTGGACAAAACCTTCGACGACCAGTTGGCGCTGCTGAAGGAATATGGCATCGAGGTCGGAAAGGAGAAGGAAAAACCGAAGCTGTCGGTCAAACAGCGGGAGGAGCTGGACGCGAAGATGATCGCGATTCGCGCCGAGACCCGTGCGAAGCTGGTGCCCCTGTTAAACGCGGACCAGCTGAAGGAGCTGAAAAAAGTACAGGAGGAATTCCACGAGGAGTTCCGCAAGCGGCTGGCGGAGGAGTAGGACCTGCGCAATGCGCTGCGTCGCTCTCGTCATACCGGCGCAGGCCGGTATCCAGTGTGGTGGCACTTGGATTAGCTGGCGCTCCTGCGCCCAGGCCCTTCGGGCCATTCGCTTCGCGAATGCTCGCTGCGGCATCCATGCCTGCGCGGTCCGGCCTGCGCCGGAATGACGAAAATACGCTATTGGGGCAAACCTTCTGCTCACCCCTATAGTACGAGTCCCGGAATCAGAGCTTCATATCACCGAAGAAGTTCTTTACCCCCTCGAACCAGCCGGTCTGGCGCGGGGAGTTTTTCTTCTCGCTCAGGGTGTTGGCGAATTCCTCCAGCAGCTCCTTCTGCTTGCCGGACAGGTTCACCGGCGTCTCCACCACTACCCGGCACAGCAGGTCACCGGGAGCGCCGCCGCGTACCGGGGTGACGCCCTTGCCGCGCAGGCGGAACAGCTTGCCGGTCTGGCTCTCGGCGGGGATCTTCAGCTTGACCTTGCCGTCCAGTGTCGGCACTTCCAGCTCGCCGCCCAGTGCCGCGGCAGCGAAACTGATCGGCACCTCGCAGTAGAGGTTCTTGCCGTCGCGCTGGAACAGCTCGTGCTCCTTCACCACCACCTGCACATAGAGATCACCGGCGGGACCGCCGTCCGGACCCGCCTCGCCCTCGCCGGACAGGCGGATGCGGTCGCCAGTGTCGACGCCCGGCGGCACCTTCACCGACAGCGTCTTGGTCTCCTCCACACGCCCGCGCCCGTGACAGCTGCCACAGGGGTCGGAGATGATGGTGCCGCGCCCGCGGCAATTGGGACAGGTCTGCTGTACCGAGAAGAAACCCTGCTGCATACGCACCTGGCCGACGCCACCACAGGTACCACAGGTCTGCGGCGATGAGCCGGGCTTGGCGCCGGAACCATGGCAGCTGTTACAGGAGGCCAGGGTGGGCACGCGGATCTTGACGTTGGTGCCGCGCACCGCGTCTTCCAGGTCCAGCTCCAGATCGTAGCGCAGGTCGGAACCGCGCGCCGGCCCGCTGCGGCGGCCACCGCCGCCGCCGAAAATATCGCCGAATACGTCGCCGAAAATATCGGAGAAACCGCCGAAACCGCCGGCGCCACCGCCCATCTGACCTTCCACACCGGCGTGGCCGAACTGGTCGTAGGCCGCCTTTTTCTGCGGGTCGGACAGCACCTCGTAGGCCTCATTGGCCTCCTTGAACTTGTTCTCCGCCTCCTTGTCATCGGGGTTGCGGTCCGGGTGGAATTTCATTGCCACCCGGCGGTAGGCCTTCTTCAGGTCCTTTTCATCCGCCCCCTTGGAGACGCCGAGGACTTCGTAGTAATCGCGTTTCGACATATTAATCGTGTGTTCTTTTTAAACGGCGTAAGGCGCGGCGGCCATTGTCCGGCCACCGCGCCTTTCTATCTACATTCGCTGTAGGAGCGGCCCATGGCCGCGATCAATTTCCGGGGATGCGGAAAGTCAGATCGCGGCCATGGGCGGACGGCCGCCCCGCCGCTCCTACAAAAGAGGGGGTAAGCTGGCGCTTACTTGTCCTCTTTCTTGTCTTCCTTCACTTCCTCGAACTCGGCATCCACTGCGTCGTCGCCACCGGACTGCTCCGCGCCCTGCTCGGCGGCACCTTCCGCGCCCTGGGCCGCCTGGGCCTGCTCGGCGTACATCTTCTGCGCCAGCGGGCCGGAAGCCTCGGTCAGCTTGGTGGTGGCGGCATCCATCGCCGCCTTGTCGTTACCTTTGACAGCCTCTTCGGCCTCGGAGATGGCTGCCTCGATGGCGGACTTCTCGTCGGCGGTGGCCTTGTCACCGGCCTCTTCCAGTGTCTTCTTGGTCGCGGAAATCAGGCCGTCGAGGGTGTTGCGGGTCTGCACCAGCTCCTCGAACTGCTTGTCCGCCTCGGCGTTGGCCTCGGCGTCCGCCACCATCTTGTCGATCTCCTCCTCGGACAGGCCGGAGGAGGCCTTGATCACGATGGACTGCTCCTTGCCGGTGGCCTTGTCCTTCGCGTGAACGTGCAGAATGCCGTTGGCATCGATATCGAAGGTCACCTCGATCTGCGGCATGCCGCGCGGCGCCGGCGGAATGTCGGCCAGATCAAAGCGGCCCAGGGACTTGTTCTGTGCCGCCTGCTTGCGCTCACCCTGCACCACGTGGATGGTCACCGCGGTCTGGTTGTCCTCGGCAGTGGAGAAGGTCTGGGACTTCTTGGTCGGGATGGTAGTGTTCTTGTCGATCAGCGGAGTGGCCACGCCGCCCATGGTCTCGATACCCAGGGTCAGCGGGGTCACGTCCAGCAGCAGCACGTCTTTCACGTCGCCGCCCAGCACCGCGCCCTGGATGGCTGCGCCCATGGCTACCGCTTCATCCGGGTTGACGTCCTTGCGCGGCTCCTTGCCGAAGAACTCGGTGACCTTCTGCTGCACCAGCGGCATGCGGGTCTGGCCACCGACCAGGATCACATCGTCCACGCCGGAAGCGGCCAGGTCGGCGTCGCGCAGGGCGATCTTCACCGGCTCGATGGTGCGCGCCACCAGCTCTTCCACCAGGCTCTCCAGCTTGGCGCGGGTCAGTTTCACCACCAGGTGCTTCGGACCAGTGGCGTCGGCGGTGATATAGGGCAGGTTCACTTCGGTCTGCTGGCTGGAAGACAGCTCGATCTTGGCCTTCTCGGCCGCTTCCTTCAGGCGTTGCATCGCCAGCGGGTCGCCGGACAGGTCAATGCCCTGGTCTTTCTTGAACTCGTCCGCCAGGTAGTTGATGAGGCGCAGGTCGAAATCTTCACCGCCGAGGAAGGTGTCGCCGTTGGTGGACAGCACCTCGAACTGCATCTCGCCATCGACGTCGGCGATCTCAATAATGGAGATATCGAAGGTACCACCACCCAGGTCGTAGACCGCCACGGTGCGGTCGCCGCCCTTCTTGTCCAGGCCGTAGGCCAGGGCCGCGGCGGTGGGCTCGTTGATGATGCGCTTCACGTCCAGGCCGGCGATGCGACCGGCGTCCTTGGTGGCCTGGCGCTGGGAGTCGTTGAAGTAGGCCGGCACGGTGATGACCGCGGCCTCGACCTTCTCACCGAGGAAGTCCTCGGCGGTCTTCTTCATTTTTTTCAGCACTTCGGCGGAGATCTGCGGCGGGGCCTTCTTGTCGCCCTTCACTTCCACCCAGGCGTCGCCGTTGTCGGCCCCGACGATGCTGTAGGGCACCATCTTGATGTCCTTCTGCACCACGTCGTCCTTGAAGCGGCGGCCAATCAGGCGCTTGACCGCGAACAGGGTGTTGGTCGGGTTGGTCACCGCCTGGCGCTTGGCGGACTGGCCCACCAGCACTTCATTGTCGTCGGTAAAGGCGACGATGGAGGGGGTGGTGCGATCGCCCTCGGCATTCTCGATCACGCGCGCCTTGTCACCATCCAGTACCGCGACACAGCTGTTGGTGGTACCCAGGTCGATGCCGATAATTTTTGCCATCTGATTGATTCCTCGTTTGCGTTTCGCGCCGGCGGCTGCGGGAGAGTCCTGCCGCGCGTTAGTATTCTCGATGCCAGCTATATTGGTGCCGGCCCTACAATTTCAAGGGGCTTTCTTGCCCGCTTGCCCGATTCTCCGACTGGGACCTCAGGGCGCCTTGCTCACGACCACCATGGCCGGGCGCACCAGGCGGCCGTTCAGGCGGTAGCCCTTCTGGAAGACTTCCAGCACGGTATTCGGCTCCACATCGCCGCTGGGCACCTGGGTCATGGCCTGGTGCAGTTCCGGATCGAAGGGCTCGCCGGCCGGGTCCACCACTTCCACCGAGTGCTTGGCCAGGCTGTCGACGAAGGATTTGTGGGTCAGCTCCACACCTTCCACAATGGCCTTCTGCGCCTCGTCGTCGGGATTGGAGGTGGCCAGGGCCCGCTCCAGGTTGTCCACCACCGGCAGCAGGTCCTGCAGCAGCTTCTCTACCGCGAACTTGTGCGCCTTCTCCACATCCTGCTGGGCGCGGCGGCGGGCGTTCTGGGCCTCGGCCTGGGCGCGCATGGCCAGGTCCTTCTGCAGCGCCAGCTGTTCCTGCAGCTTGATGATGTCCTCGTGCAGGGCGTCGGCACTTTCGGCCCCCGCGTGCAGGGATTCCTCAGCCTGATGCTGCTCCTCCGCAGTGGGCTCCTCTATCTCGATGGAAGGAGCCTCCTCGACAGGGGTGTGCTCGTCAGTCAGAACCTCCGGCTGCATCCCCTCTTCATGCTTCTGATCTTCTTCGCTGCGCTCTTTGGCCACTGCTTTCTCCGTCGCGTCGATTGTCAGTTAACGGTATCAACCCGGGTTGCGGGCAATGCAGCCCTATATGGGGTCGGGCCCTTGCAGTTCAAGTGGGCCTGCGGAGCGGATTGACCCAGTAAAGTAATGTGCCACCAGCCCTATAGCTAACCAGCATCAATTACTGTATAAATAACCACTAATTCGCGCCCCGGCGCCAACCAATAAGAACGGCCACGAAAGCTATGTTGCTGCACCTGTCTATCAGTCAATTCACCCTGGTGGACCAGCTGGAGCTGGAATTCGGACCCGGCACCAGCACCCTGACCGGCGAGACCGGCGCCGGCAAGTCCATCACCCTCGACGCCCTCGGGCTGGCCCTCGGCGATCGCGGCAATGCCGAACTGGTGCGCGCCGGCGCCAACCGGGCCGATATCAGCGCCACTTTCGATATCGGCGATCACCCTTCCGCCACCGCCTGGCTCGAGGAACAGGAGCTGGACGCCGGGCGCGAGGTGATACTGCGCCGCACCATCGGCGCCGACGGCCGCTCCCGCGCCTACATCAACGGCCAGCCAGTGACCCTGCTGCAGCTGCGCTCCCTGGGCGAACAGTTGATCGATATCCACAGCCAGCACGAGCACCAGTCGCTACTGAAGAAGGACACCCACCGCCGCCTGCTGGACGAATTCGCCGCGGCCCAGGAGCTGGCCGCCGAGACCCGCATCCACTTCAAGACCTGGCAGGACCAGCACCGCCGCTACCGCGCCCTGGCGGACAGCGCCGAGGAGACAGAGGCCCGCCGCCAACTGCTGCAGTACCAGCTCGACGAACTGGACCAGCTGAACCTGCAGCCGGGCGAGATAGAAGAACTGGAGAGCGAGCAACGCACCCTCGCCAATGCCGGGCAGATAATGAGCGGCAGCTACCAGCTGGCGGCACTGCTGTCCGGCGGCGAGGGGGATATCGCCGAGCAGTTGCACCGGGCGCTGCAGCTGCTGTCGGCCATGCCGGAACAATCACCGGCGCTGGCGGAAGTGGCGCAGATGCTGGACAACGCACGCATACAGGTGGACGAAGCCGCCGGCTCCCTGTCGCGGCATATCGACCGCTTCGAAATGGATCCTGAGCGCCTGGCCGAGGTGGAAGAGCGCCTCAGTGCCATCTACCAGGCGGCGCGCAAGCACCGGGTGCAGCCGGACCAGCTACCGGGCCTGCAACAACAGCTGCAGGCGGAACTGGAGGAAATAGGCACGCCGGACGCCCTCGACAGACTGGCCGCCGAGTGCGAAAAGCTGGAGACCCACTACCGCCGGGCCGCCGGCAAGCTGAGCAAACTGCGCGGGAAAGCCGCCGCGGAACTGGCGGCAGCAGTCAACCACCAACTGGCGGAACTGGCCATGCCCCACGCGCAGGTGGAGCTGGCACTGCAGCCGCAGGAGAAGCCCGCCGCCAGCGGCCTCGAGGAGGTGGAGATACTGATCGCCACCAACCCGGGCCAGTCACCGCGCCCCCTGGGCAAGATCGCCTCAGGCGGCGAACTGTCACGTGTGAGCCTGGCGATCCAGGTGGTCACCGCGCAGACATCGCGCACCCCCACACTGGTATTCGACGAAGTGGACGTGGGTATCGGCGGCGCCACCGGCGATGTAGTCGGGCGCCTGCTGCGCCAGCTGGGCGAAACCCGCAATGGCCGCGCCGGCCAGGTCATCTGCGTCACCCACCTGGCCCAGGTTGCCGCGCGGGCCCACCGGCAGTACCTGGTGGAGAAGCACAGCGACGGCACCGCAGGCAAAGGTGTGAGGGCTTTCGTATCCCTGCGCGAACTGAAGGATGTCGAGCGCCGCGAGGAGATAGCGCGTATGCTCGGCGGTGAGACCACCGCCCAGTCCCTGGCCCATGCGAAAGAGATGCTGAGCCGGGCTTGAGTCGGGACTCGGGACTCGGGACTCGGGACTCTCGTAGGTTGCGCCGTGCGCACCGCCGGGCCAATGGTGCGCACGGTGCACCCTACGGCACCGGAAAGATTACCCTGAAGGAGCGGCCGTTGGCCGCGATCAATGGTGGTGTCAGAACAGGCCGACCGCGGCCATGGGCGGACGGCCGCCCCGCAGTTCCTACAGGCGCAGACCGGAAATGACCGGGACTGACGCCTCAAGTCACACTATACTGCAACGCATTTTGTAGTAACCGTGACTCTCGAGATGCAAAGAACCATTTTCAACACTCCCATAGTGACCCCCATCCTGCGCCAGATCGCCAGGCTGCTGCTAAAACTGCACGGCTGGCGCGTGGTCTGCGACCAGAAGGCGCTGAAGCTAAAGAAATACGTGTTGCTGGGCGCCCCGCACACCAGCAATTGGGATGGCTACTACTTTATTCTCACCGCCCTCAAGCTCAAGCTGACACCGCAGTGGATGGGCAAGGACAAGCTGTTCAAGTTCCCCCTCGGCGCCACCATGCGCTGGTTCGGGGGCATAGCGGTGGATCGCAGCAAGGCCAACAACCTGGTCCAGGCCACCGTCGATCATTTCAATGAGAGCAAATCGCTGATTGTCGCGGTGCCGCCGGAGGGTACCCGGGGACGTAAGGAGCGCTGGAAGACCGGCTTCTACTATATAGCCCGCGGTGCCCAGGTGCCGGTGGTGTGCGGCTTCATCAATTTCCCCAGGAAGGAAGTAGGGCTGGGTCCGGTACTGGAAATGGGGGAAAACCTGGCCGCGGAACTGGCCAGATTCAGGGACTTTTACGCGGACAAGATCGGCAAATTCCCGGAGCGCTATACGCCGCCGGCCTGAGGTTAGACGCAGGATGGGCAAAGCGCAGCATGCCCATCCCACCCACCAACCACTACTTTTTCTTCACATAGAGCACCAGGCTGTGGCCGGTCAGCTCGTAGCCGTGTTCCTCGGCGATCTGCTGCTGCAGCTTCTCGATTTCCTCATTGTGGAATTCGATCACCTTGCCGGTATCGGTGCACACCATATGGTCGTGGTGGTCACCGCGATCCAGTTCGAACACCGAGTGGCCGCCATCGAAATTGTGGCGCATCACCAGGCCTGCACTCTCAAACTGGGTCAGCACCCGGTATACGGTGGCCAGGCCGACATCCTCACCCGCCTCGAGCAGCATTTTGTAGACATCTTCCGCACTCAGATGCTGCTCGCTGGCGCTCTCCAGCAGCTGCAGTATTTTGACTCGGGGCAGTGTGACTTTGAGGCCTGCCTTGCGCAGTTCCTGATTTTCGTTAGACATGAATAGGTTTTTCCCGGCCGGGTTCTCTGGTTTTTCGTTACGTTCATTGATCCGCTACAGGGGCCAGGCCCCGGAGCAGGCGCCCCATTGGCGTCTGTCAGCGCGCGAACTCTTCGGGTATTATCCATGCCCAGCGGAGTCAGCGGAACCCCAGACTCTTCCGGGTCACTCTCGAGGCGCCTCCACCTGCGGGCCGGGGGAACTTTCCTCACCGGAAAGCGCCTATTCCTTTTAACCGCAAACAACCGGGGGCGACCATGGCCGCGATCCCGGGTCGGGCAACCGCTGGCCGACAATCGATAATGGAGCAATGAATGCCGTCTAGCCTGAGAATCCTCGCCATTGCGGGCCTGTGTGCCCTGCTCGGCGCCTGCAGCCTGTTCAAGTTTCCCGGCGTGCACCGCATCGAGGTGCAACAGGGCAATATCATCACCCAGGAAATGGTCGACCAGTTGAAGCCCGGCATGACCCGCCGCCAGGTGCGCTTCGTACTGGGCACCCCGCTGCTGGAGGACACCTTCAACCCGAATCGCTGGGATTACCTCAATCGCGTGCGCGACCCCAAGGGCGAAGTCAGCCAGAAGCGCTTCAGCGTCTACTTCAATGGCGACATGCTGATCGCCACCAGCGGCGACTGGCAGCCGGCGGGCTGGCCGTAAGCGGCCGCTCATAAGGGCTCCTGCTACTGCTGTTTTCGCTCTGCGAGCTTCCTCGCCTTCTCTGCGCGCTGCTTGCGCGCCTCCTTCGGGTCGGCAATCAGCGGCCGGTAGACTTCCACCCTGTCTCCCGGCTGCAGCACATACTGATCCGGCGGGGCCAGCCCCTTGGTACCCAGTGCCTGTCCGAATATGCCCAGTTTGGCACTGGCCGGGTCCACCTCCGGATACTCCTCCGGAATACCAGAGCGCACCAGCGCCTCCAGCGCCGTGGTACCCGGCTGCACCAGCAGGTGCATCAATCGCTGCTCATGGGGTAGCGCATAGACCACTTCCACCGCGATTGTCTTTATATCTGTCATGCGTTCCTCCCATTCTGTTCGCCATACACCTGTTCGGCACGCTCGCACATGGCGCCCACCATCTGGCTGGCGAGATCGCTGAAAAGCTTGCCCACCGCGGCGGCGATCAGGCGGCTCTTGAGGCTGAAGGACAGGGAGAAGGTCACCTTGCAGGCATCCTCCGCCAGCGGCACAAACTGCCAGTGGCCTGAAAAGGACTCGAAGGGACCGTCCACCAGTGTCAGCGTCATGCTCTGCGGCCGCACAAGTTGATTGCGCGTAACAAAGCTCTGGCGAATGCCGGCGCGCGCCAGATCGAGGCGCGCCTCCAGGGTGTGTTCGTCGCTGTACAAAACTTCAGCACCGCGACAGCCGGGCAGGAATTGCGGATAGCTGGCCACATCGTTGACCAGGTCAAACATCTGCTCCGCACTGTGCATCACCAGCGCGCTGCGCTCTATTTCGGTCATTCTTACTGTCAATTCCAATACTGTAGGTAGAATTGCCTGTCCTGTGCGTCGAGCGGGCGATTTTGCCAGTCGGCGCTACTCAAGCAAGGCAATTCCTGCAACAATCGCGGTTTTAACTGGCCGGTCGGGCCGGATCAAAATCACACGACAAGAAAGTCTGAGAAAAATAATAGCGAGAATACTATGTCCGCAGTGAGAGAGCATTTTGGATCGCGGCTGGGCTTTATCCTGGCCGCTGCGGGTTCTGCCGTGGGGATCGGCAACCTGGTGGCCTTCCCGGTGGCGGCCACCAAGAGCGGGGGCGGCGCCTTCCTGCTGATGTACGCGCTCTTTGTCTTTTTTATCTGCCTGCCGGTGATGATGGCGGAACTGGCGATGGGGCGTCGCGCCGACAAGGACCCGGTGGGCGCTTACCGGCAGCTCTCCGGCGGCTCGCGTGGGTGGAGCATTCCCGGTTGGATGGCCCTGGCCACGCCGTTTATGATCGCGGTCTTCTACCTGGTGGTCACCGTCTGGGTACTGGGCTACCTGATTGAGACCCTGCGCGGCAACCTCGACCTGCTCGCCACTGAAGCCCACTTCGGCCAGTTTATCAACTCGCCGGTAGTCTTTCTCTACCTGGTAGTACTGATGGTGGCGATCAACGGGATTCTCGCCATGGGGGTCAAGGACGGTATCGAGCGCGCGGCCAAGACCCTGATGCCGATGCTGTTCGTGATGCTGCTGGGGTTGGTGCTCTTCGTCCTCACCCGCGAGAATGCCATGCTCGGCGTAAAGTATTACCTGATACCGGACTTCGGCAAGATCGACAGTGCCGTGGTCAGCAAGGCCATGGCCCAGGCCTTCTTCTCCCTGTCCCTCGGCATGGGCATCATGATCACCTACGGCTCCTATATGAAGAAGCGGGACTCGATTCCGGGCTCCTCCCGCGCCGTGGCGATCACCGATACGCTGGTGGCCTTTACCGCCGGCCTGCTGATACTGCCGAGCATTTTCCACTTCGACCCGCAAATTGACCCGTCCGAGCTGAGCGACTCCTCCGCGGGCATGATCTTCCTGTTCCTGCCCAAGATCTTCCTCTCCCTGCAGGACAGCGTCGGCTATTTCGGCGCCAGCGCCTTCGCCGCCGCGTTCTTTTTCCTGGTGCTGGTAGCTGCGATCACCTCCCTGGTGTCCATCATCGAGGTGCCCATCGCCACCCTGCGCGACGAGCGCGGCATGAGCCGCAGGAAGGCCATTTACACCATTGCCGCGGTACAGTTTGTGCTGGCCATCGGTTGCGCCGTATCCTTTGGCATGGTCAACTTCTTCACCCAGTTCGTGCAGCTTGCGGGCGCCGACAAGTCTTTCTTCGACCTGGTGGAGATCATCTTCTACGACACCATACTGCCGCTCAACGGCCTGCTGGTGTGCCTGTTCGTGATCTACAAGTGGAAGAAGGCCAACTTCGACCAGGAGCTGCAGGAGGGCGACAGCACCTTCACCGGCTCCGTCTCACAAAAATACATCAACTTCTCCCTGGGAACCTTTATCCCACTGCTCCTGCTGTTGATCTTTATCAACACCGTGGCCCTGAAGTTTTTTGGACACAGTTTTATCTAGTTTATGGCGAAAAAGAAAAAGGCCCCGACTTCCAACACCATAGCCCTGAACAAAAAGGCCAAGCACGACTACTTCATCGAGGAGAAGTTCGAGGCGGGCCTGGAGATGCAGGGATGGGAGGTGAAGAGCTGCCGCGAGGGCAAGGCCCAGCTCACCGACAGCTACGTCATTTTCAAGAATGGCGAGGCCTGGCTGCTGGGCGCGCGTATCCAGCCGCTGCCCAGCGCCTCAACCCACTTCGTTACCGAGCCGGACCGCACCCGCCGCCTGCTGCTCAACAAGCGCGAGCTGGCAAAACTGATCGCTGCCGTAGAGCAGAAGGGTCACGCAGTAGTGGCCACGGCGCTCTACTGGAAGAAACACCTGATCAAGTGCGAGATAGCCCTGGGCAAGGGCAAGGCCAAGCACGACAAGCGCGAAACCGAAAAGTCGCGCGACTGGAACCGCGAGAAGCAGCGCCTGATGCGCAGCGAACACAAGTAATTTCAACAGAGCGACGGACGTAGGGTGCGCCGCGCGCACCAGATTACACCCGCACTGACAGAAGAATAATGAAGAGAGTTACCATGAGTGCACCGCGAGGACAATTCAGCTCCAACATCGGCTTCCTGATGGCTGCGGCGGGCTCCGCCGTTGGGCTGGGCAATATCTGGGGCTTCCCCACCAAGGCTGCCAGCAACGGCGGCGCCGCCTTTGTGGTGGTCTACCTACTGCTGGCCTTCCTGCTCGCCTACCCGGCACTGATGGCCGAACTGACCATCGGTCGCCACGCGCGCCGTAATATGGTGCAGGCACTGCGCGAGATTTCCATCGGCCCCATCAGCCGCTTCTTCGGCAGCCTCGCCGGTTTCGGCGGCATATTGGTGGCCTCCCTGATCCTGAGCTTTTATGCGATCGTGGCCGGCTGGATGGTCGCCCACCTGGCGGAACCCTTCGCCAGCCTGTTCGGTGCCAGTGGCGCCGTGGAGTGGCTCACCGGCAACAGCACCGCGCGCAACCTCACCTTTACCGCGATATTCAGCGGCCTGACCATGCTGATCATTGCCGCCGGCGTGGAAAAGGGGATAGAGCGCTGGTCCACCCTGCTGATGCCGTCGCTGATCATCCTGCTGCTGCTGCTGATCGCCTATGTACTGACCCAGCCCGGCGCGGTGACCGGCCTCGAGGTCTACCTGATGCCGGACTTCAGCCACCTGTCACCCAAGCTGCTGATCGCGGCCATGGGCCAGGCCTTTTTCTCCCTGTCACTGGGGGTCGGCACCATGCTGATCTACGGCTCTTACCTGAGCCAGCAGGAGAGCCTGCCGCGCCTCGGCGCCCTGGTGACCCTGATCGACGTGGGTATCGCCTTTACCGCCGGCCTGCTGATTCTGCCGGCCATGTATGTGGCCCAGGAAGCCGGCACGCAGATTTTCTCGGAATCCGGTGAACTGATCGCCGGCCCCGGCCTGATTCTGCAGGTACTGCCGGCCCTGTTCGACACCATGGGCACCGCCGGCCTGTTCGTGGCCATCGCCTTTTTCGCCCTGATGGTGATCGCCTCCCTGACCTCCTCAATCTCCATGCTGGAGGTGCCGGTGGCCTTCACCATCGAGAACCTGGGCGTGCCGCGCCGCCTCGCGACCCCATTGGTGGGACTGATCATCTTTGCCATCAGCAGCACCATCATTGTCAATTTCGACACACTGTTCGGCCTGGTGGTCAGCATCAGCACCGAATACGGCCAGCCGCTGCTGGGCGTGGCCCTGTGCGTCTTCGCCGGCTGGATCTGGCGTCGCGACCAGCTGCTGGCGGAGCTCAAGAAGGGCCACGAGAACATAGAACAGACACTATTCTGGAAGATCTGGCCCTGGTATGTGCGCATCGTCTGCCCGCTACTGATACTGACCGCCTTCGCCCAGTCAGTCATGTAAGTGAGCAGAAGATCTCCACCGGGGCGCCTGAGACGTGTTGTTAAGGGGACATTTCAGGTATAATTTAGTGACACAAGAGTGTTTCTTATCGGGGATGACTTGGATTCGACGCCGGTAACGAAACCATGGGTGCATGCCGTGATGGCAGCCAATCACGTAAATCCAAAGCTGCAATTTATTAGTTGCCAACGACGACAACTACGGTGCCCAACTCGCTGCGTAAGCAGCTTGTGAAGCACTAACTAAGGGTTCGTCCCTTAGCGGCCTTCAGCAAGGTTCCAGTACCGCGCTGCAGGCTGTTATACAGAACTGGATCGCTGTGAACCGCGCCTGTCGGGGATCCGCTAAAACTTTCACAGGCTCGCCAATTACGTCTTGCCCGTCGGGCTGTATGCGGCTAAATCAATAGACGGAACTAAGCATGTAGAGCCTCTGGCAGAGTGCTGACGGACGCGGGTTCGACTCCCGCCATCTCCACCAACTACCTGTCCCAGACAGACCACAAAAGCCCCGGAAGCCTAGTGCTCTCGGGGCTTTTGCTTATCAGACCCATCCCAGTTAATCTAATCCAACCCGTCCAAATCTAACCCCAGTTGGCCGGGTTATTGGACGGGTTGAGCCCACCGACACCGTCCAACCCGTCCAAACCCCAGCAAGGAAGGCGCAGCCATGCCCCTGTCAGATACCAAGATCCGGGCGCTCAAGCCCCGCGACAGGAAGTACATCGAGGTCGACGAGAAAGGCCTGGCCGTTGAGGTCACCCCCACCGGTGCAAAGCGCTGGGTATTCCGCTTCCGCCTTCACGGCAAACGCCCCGAGATGGCCCTGGGGCTTTACCCTGATGTGAGCCTGAAGCGCGCGCGGGAACTCCGCGACGAGGCCCGCCAGCACGTGGCCGCCGGCATAGACCCCCGCGACGTGAAGCGCGCCCGCAAGGAATCCGCTCTCGAGGCCAACCGCAACAGCTTCGCCGCCGTCAGTGGGGAGTGGTTCGCGGCCCGGATGGCGCACCTGTCCAAATCATCCAAAGACCGCGCCCAGCGCGCCCTCCACAGCGACCTGCTGCCCTACCTGGGCAAACGCCCCATTGCCGAAATCACCGCCCCGGAAGTGCTGCGATGCCTGCGCCGGATCGAGAGCCGCGGCGCCCTGGAAACCGCCCACCGGGTGAAGCGGGTAGCCAGCCAGGTATTCCGCTTCGCTGTGGCCACCGGCAAGGCCGACCGCGACCCCACCAGCGACCTGAGCGGCGCACTCACCCCCACCAAGAAAAAGCACCTGGCCGCGATTACCGACCCCGTGGGGGCGGGCCGCCTGATGGCCTCCATAGACGGGTATCAGGGAACCCCTGTGGTGAGAACGGCCCTCAAGCTGTCCCCGCTGCTGTTCTGCCGCCCCGGGGAGCTGCGCAAGCTGGAGTGGTCGGAAATCAACTGGGAGGCCTGCCAGATAGAGCTGCCGGCCGAGAAGATGAAAATGGGTGAGCCGCATATTATCCCGCTGGCGGAGCAGGCGCTGGCGCTGCTGCGGGAGCTGGAGCCCCTCACCGGCCGCGGCAAGTATGTTTTCCCATCTGCCCGGGGCCAGAGCCGCCCCCTGTCCGATAACGGCGTCAGGACTGCGCTACGCTCCCTGGGCTATGACAACGACACCATGACCGCCCACGGCTTCCGCGCAATGGCGAGAACACTGCTGGACGAGGTTCTGGGCTTCCGGGTGGACTACATCGAGCACCAGCTGGCGCACGGAGTGAAGGACACTCTGGGGCGCGCTTACAACCGCACCAAGCATCTGCCCCAGCGGGCCGCAATGATGCAGAAATGGGCGGACTACCTGGACAACCTGCAGGTACAGGCCGGCGCCGACAACGTGATTACCGCGGCGTTTGGCGAGCGGTAGCCATTATTAAGCTAAAGCCCGCTAAAGCCGTCTCAGGCAGCGTTGACAGTTGGCGGAGTTGAGGGTAAATTCTGCTATAGCTTGCAAGAGCTGTAAGCGCATCAACCAGACACCCGAAAGCCCGCACCTCGCGGGCTTTTTTAATCCTCAAACCTCCCCACTTATCTTAAATGCGTTGACCTGTGACCTTTGAGTGGGTAAATTTTGCTACGCTGCGCGAAAGCTGTAGGCGCACGACCAGAATCATCTGAAGCCCGCAAATAGCGGGCTTTTTTGTGCCCCAAATTTCATCCGTAAACCCGCCTCTGTGCGGGTTTTTTTGTACCTGTAAACCGGCCTCGAGCCGGTTTTTTTATGCCTGAAGGCTGGAGAACTGACCATGCAAAAAGACCTGTCCCAACCACCAACCGTTAACCCCGCGGCCATGTATCGGGCGCCGGAATGTGCGCGCCTGTTTGGCATTGGCCTTTCCACCTGGTGGAACTGGACCAAGACCGGACGCGCCCAGCGCGGAATCAAGCTGGGCCCGAAAACCACCGTATGGGAAGGCTCCTATCTGCTGGAGCTGAAGCGGGAACTTATCGCGGAAGCACAATGTTAGGAGAGCGCCATGGAAGGAATCAGAACCGCCCCGGCACAGGGCGGCCCCGTTACAGCGGATAGCACCGGTAATGATATCACCCCCAAGCGGCTTCGCCTCAGCCCTCGCCAGCGGCGGGCATTGGTGGCCCTCCTGGATCGCCCCCGCAGTCGTGAAGACTTGGACCGGATAGCTGGCACCAGCAACAGCCCGGACCTTGTGGGACGGCTTAGGAAACGCGGAATTACCATTCTGTGCGAGCACGTGAGCCACACCGACCGTGACGGGGTGAAAGGCTGGCACGGCGTCTACAGGCTGCCGGAAAGCGAGAGGCGGCGCCTTGGGGGTGTACTGTGAGATATGTCGTCGAAATAGAGCAGGTAATCACGATCCCCATGGTGGTAGACGCCAGCTCTCAGCGTGAAGCGCGGGCAGTGGCAACGCAGCTACTGCAGCGCAGCACTGAGGGCGCCCCCGAGGCCGTGGGCGACCCAATAGCAGAGGCGCCCCACATTCGCAGTGTGCGAAAGCTGGGGGGGTGACAGTGGATCCAAGCAAGCCGCTATTGCCGCCCCTGCTGGCCCGCGGCGATGTTGTGGAAGTGGTGCGCGGGGTACTGACGATAACGCCAGCCAGCGGCCTCCCTGTGCCGCCTGAGTGGCTGCGAGAGCACCAGCACCAGATAACCACAGAGGCCGCCCGCGCTGCTGGAGTGGATGCCCTGGAGTATCTGGGCTATTCGGTCGGCAATTATGGCCCCAGCAAGCGCGGCGGCGTGTCGCTGCAATTCCGCAACCTGGTTGACGGCAGCGAGCGCTATTCCGTATTCAACGCGGAGACGCGCCGGGACAGGAACACACAGCACGGCAAGAAGGGCGCCCCCCTACCTCGAGGACAGTTCCGGGTGACCGAGCGCTTCAAGTTCTACGGCTTCTGGCTGTCCACCGGGTTACCTGTGCCCCGGCGCCTGAGCGCCTTTCACGATTACATGGGCAAGCTGGCCGGCCTGGTATTCACCGGTACCGCCACCGATGGCGAGCGGGTGGGCGACCTGTGCCCGCTGTCCCTGAGCCATAACGACCTGGTGCGGCTGCTGGGGGTGAATACGGTACCAGATGCCGGGGCGGCACCTGGAGCCGGGGTGGTCACTGTGACAAGGGGGGACACCCTGCCGGTAGAGTTTGGCGCCGGACAACTCCCGGACAATTGCCGGACAACTCCCGGACAACTGCCGGACAACTTCCGGACAAGCGCGCCGGACAAGGAAGCCGCGCAAAGCCAGCAACCACGGGGGATAGAGCCGGATGAAAGTACGGGGCGAGAAAAGCACGGTAATACGGTAATAAGGGAACGCGGGTATACGGGCACCCCCTTCCCCTCCCCCACTCTCCCCCAAGAACAAACCAATGAGGAGTGGCTGGCTGACTTTGAGGGCGCGGGCTGATTCAGTCATCGGGGCGCCACTCTGCCAGGCGACCGGTTCAGTCACTGAGGTGGCGCGGGTCCTTCCCACGCCTTCGCTCATACGGGTCCGCAGCAGCGCGAGGTTCCGCTATTTACGGGATTTTTTTTCAGGGGGTTGGTTGTTGGTCATTGGCCGCACCGGATACAGCGAGACGCGCAGAAAACCCCTGCTTTATAAGTGCGACAGCGCACCGCTGCGCAGTCGTGGGGCCGCTGTAATGACCAACCTAGCCCCTTGGCGGGGTTGGCTATTCCGCGCAGCCTGGCAGCCGCCGGCGGACACCCCCAGAGGGGAGAGGGTGACGATCTGATAACGCACCCGGCGTTACCAACAGCGCAGCTCTGTAAGGAAATACAGGTTGAATGGATATTCAGGGGAGGCCACACCCCGGAGCGACATACCCACGCGACCGTTTCTGCTGTTGCCCTCCGCCGGCGGCGGAAAAGCGCCATCGAGATTCTGGGGGAGTTTATCCGGACGCAGTGGGGAAACACTTGACGAAGTTAATTTTTGACACCACAATCGAGGCCAAGAAAATTAACCCAGGCTTCATTATGCACCCTTCACGAATCTATCGAGAGTCCCATGAGATTCCGGGAGAGCTTTCCCAGTTTGATGTCTCTGTTTCAGAACTTCAGCAGGTCGCGCTGGCGGCGATTTCGGCCCGCAATGAGGCCACTGCGCTGCATCCCCAGAACGCCCCCGGAATGTACTCTTATATGGCCGGAGTCGCCGCATTGAGAGCACTTTTTATTCAGAAGCGAGACTGGGAAATAGCCCGGCCGAACGGCGTTGAGGCGGTTGCGAACAAGCGGCTGGAAAAGCTGATCCTGTTTCAGAATGTGGATTTTGCCTGCGGCCGGCACGATCCGAACCCCGTAAGTAGCAAGGGAAGAGGTGTGGCCGCTCTGGTGGACAATCCCTCTGGCTACCTCTGGGACTACATGGCAGAAGAGGCTCGGCAATGCGAGAATCTGCACACATGGTTCTTTTGTGTATCCTGTAATGGAGATGAGGTGAGAGCGGAGTTGTCGCGTCCGAGAGCCGTTGAAAATGGGAATTTCGGCACCTTTGCAGAACGCATTTTCATCATTCAGGATGAGGATTGGAACCCGGCAGGGGGTAACAGTGACAATGACAGTGACGCCGATTATCAGGGCGAAGAATTTGATATAACGGTTACAAAAAAGAGGTAGTCATGTTCAATCCTTCAAGGTTGACTATTGCCAGAAAGCGCAGGCGGCTTACTGGCAGGGAGTTAGCTGGCTTTGCGGGTATCACGCCTGAACATTTATCGCGGATCGAAAAGGGCAAGGTCGACAATGTCGAGGATGCGACAATCAAAGCGCTCGCCAAAGCCTTGAATTATCCGGTCGCCTTTTTTGCGGGCGACGATATAGACATACCCACAAAGGATACGGCGGCCTTCCGCAGCCTATCGGCCATGTCAGCCAAGGAGCGTGAGGCAGCCCTATCAGCCGGGTCCCTGGCGCATCTGCTGGCGGACTGGGCGTCTGAGCGTTTCAATCTGCCAGAACTGGACTTGATTGATGCGCGGCATGGCATGAGCCCCGAGGCCGCTGCGAAAGCTCTGCGTTCCTATTGGGGACTCGGAGAGCGGCCGGTATCCAATGTAGTAAAGCTACTGGAGTCCAAAGGGATCAGAGTCTTTTCACTGGCTGAAGACACCAAGAATGTTGACGCCTTCTCCTGCTGGCGAAACGGTGTCCCCTACATTTTCCTGAACACGTTCAAGACCTCAGAACGCAGTCGGTTTGACGCTATGCATGAGCTGGGCCACTTGGTTCTGCACCGCCACGGCAAGCCGCAGGGACGCCAGGCGGAAAGCGAGGCGGACAGTTTCGCCTCCCATTTTCTGATGCCTTCTATGGATGTGGTTGCGAACATTCCATTTGTCACCTCCCTGAAACAGCTGGTTCAGGCCAAGAAGCGCTGGGGGGTTTCCGTTGCTGCTCTGGCTTATCGGCTACACAAGGCCGGCAAACTAAGCGACTGGCAGTATCGAAACTTCTGCATGCTCATCAACAAGCAGTTTGGCCGGTCTGAACCCGATGGGCTGCCCAGGGAGCGCTCCATCGTCTGGGAAAAGATATTCCGGGAACTCTGGAAGGAACGCACCACCAGAGAGCAGGTAGCCGAAGAGTTGTGCCTCCCCCTTGAGGAGGTGGACGGACTGGTATTCAACCTGGCGGAGGCCAGCCCATCAACCGGCACCAGGCCGGTGGGTACCCCACAACTCAGATTGGCCTAATCGGGCCCGTTTCTGGTCCGGCGCGGAGGGTGCCAATAAGCTCCTCTGGCGCCGCCGCCTCCACAATCCCCCGCTGGGCAGCCCTGCAGTTATTGACCCCAGTTAATCTAATGGCCTATTCTGGATCCGCTGTCGCAAAATCGGCAGCCGGGATTGAGACCCCGAAATTACAAGGCGCGTCGAAGTCGCCTACCCGTGTATGCGGCTTTTTTTGTGCGCGACAGCTCCCTGTTATGGCGGGCTGGCGTAGGGGGCATTGCGCCCGCCGTTCCCTTGTAGCGGTAGTCTCAACCTGCGTTCAGCCTGCCACCCTGCCGTGATTGAGACCGCGCCGGGTGGCCACCCATACAAGGAACCAGTCATGGATATCACCCTGCCCCCTCGCCGCGGATACAGACCTGAGCCCGCCCCGTTGGAAAACCTGCCCTTCGTCTACCGTCCGGGCCGGCGCAACAAGAAAGCCAGGCGCAGTAACTGGAAGCTGCCGCCAGTCGACGATTACGGCCAGGCCTGCGACCTTGGGCGCGAATACGCCGCCCACTTCGTCCAGTATCTGAAAGACAATCCGTTCTGGGTGGGCAAGAACCTGCTGGGCCTGATCCTGGCCGATATCGATTATCGGGACAGCACCGCCGCCAAGGGGTGCCATGTGGGCTTTTTCTCCCACCTGGAGCGCCTGCTATACGCACAGGCTGTGCGTATGGA
The DNA here is from genome assembly GCF_014904815.1 of Microbulbifer taiwanensis. GTDB lineage: Bacteria > Pseudomonadota > Gammaproteobacteria > Pseudomonadales > Cellvibrionaceae > Microbulbifer > Microbulbifer taiwanensis. Next base: position 134,205 of record NZ_JACZFR010000007.1, on the reverse strand, counting down.
TGTGTTCGACGATGTGGACCGCCTCAGGTGGGGCCACGTCGACACCCTCACCGACGACTCGCAATGACCCCCGGAGCCCCGCCTGCCGATCCCTCGCCACCCTCTGTATCTGCTGGCGGCCGGGGCCTGCCCCACTCTGATTCGCGTGGGGGTGGCCTGCCCCCTTGCACACCGGCGCCCCTGCGGACAACCGCCCCGCACTGACAGCGCTGTCTTCACTGACTGCTTTCGCCCCTGTGCTGGCTCGACTACAACCCCGCACCCGTGCGTTACCTGGCGCCAGAGCGTGCCGCGGTGCCGGCTCCGAACACCTCAACTGGGGGTTACTTCGCTCGCGTGGACGGGTTTTGTGACGGGTTGGGAAAAAACAGCAAAAGGCATCCCCAGAAAATCAAAGGCTTAGGACAGCTTTTCGACTCCCGCCATCCCACCAATACCAACGACCCAGCGTCTCGCGACGGTGGGTCGTTTTATTTATGTCTCTTGGGAATCAATTAGCACTTCCAACCTTACCGTACCAATCATGCTCCGGTTTTGCCGGCTTCATTGCAGATGTTATATTCTGTGGGTTTCTGTAGGCGATACAGGCCCTTTCCTCGCGACAATGATCTGCAAGGATCGCATAGCATCCTTACCAATCCTATCGGGAATAACAAAAGATCGTTTAAGCAACACTGTGCACAAATAACAGGCAGGGAGAGCTGATAAAATGAATAAAAAAGAACTCTCTGAACGCGATATCTGCACCAAGTTTATCACTCCGGCCCTCCAACAAGCCGGCTGGCAGCAGCACCAGTTTCGAGAAGAAGTGAATTTGACCGATGGTCGAGTGATGGTCCGCGGCAAGCTCGCGGCGCGCATCCTCAATCCCAAAGTCAAAGGTGGCCCAAAGCGCGCCGATTACGTGCTCTATGCGCGCTCCAACCTGCCAATCGCAGTAATCGAGGCCAAGCAGGCACGCTTTTCAATCGGCCACGGGATGCAGCAGGCGCTGACCTACGCTGAAATGCTGGATGCTCCCTTTGCCGTCAGCAGCAACGGCGAGGGCTTCCTGCTCCACGACCGCACCGCTTTGACCCAGCCCATCGAGCGTGAGCTCAAACTCGACCAGTTCCCTACACTGGATGAACTATGGCAACTGTATCAGGAGTGGAAGGACCTCGCTGAAGCCGATGCCATACAACTTGTAGAACAGCCATTTCACACTGACGGCAGCGGCAAGGAACCTCGCTACTACCAGCGGGTAGCCATTAACCGCGCTATCGAAGCCATTGCTAAGGGCCAAGAGCGCGTGTTGCTGGTCATGGCCACCGGTACAGGCAAAACTTATACGGCCTTCCAGATCATCTGGCGACTATGGAAAGCCAAGACTCGGAAACGCATCCTGTTTTTGGCCGACCGCAACATCCTCGTCGACCAGACCATACAGCAGGATTTCGCCCCCTTCGGCGAGGTCATGCACAAGGTCACCAACCGCAAGGTAAAGAAGAACTACGAGATCTACCTCGCGCTCTACCAAGCCGTTACCGGGAAAGAAGAGTGGAAGCAGATTTATCGGCAATTCCCCACGGACTTCTTTGACCTGGTCGTCATCGACGAATGCCATCGCGGCAGCGCCGCAGACGATTCCGCCTGGCGCGAAGTACTCGACTATTTCAGCAGCGCCACGCACCTGGGGCTGACCGCCACACCCAGAGAGACGAAAGAGGCCAGCAACACCACCTACTTCGGGAACCCCATTTATACCTACTCGCTAAAACAGGGCATCGAGGATGGCTTCCTGGCTCCCTATAAGGTCATTCGCATCGCAACCGACGTCGATGCGGTGGGGTATACCCCCGAGAAAGGCAAGTTCGACAAGCTGGGCCAACTCGTGGAACAGCGCCAGTACAACACCAAAGACTTCGACCGCAATCTGGTACTGGAAAAGCGTACACAGCTAGTTGCCACTAAGGTCTGGGAATATCTCAAGGTCACCGATCCGATGGCAAAGACTATTGTGTTTTGCGACAACCAGGACCACGCAGAACGCATGCGGCAAGCGCTGGTAAAAATCATCCCGGCCGCCGCCAGTAACCGTCGCTATGTAATGCGCATCACTGGTGACGACAGGGAAGGCAAGGCCCAACTCTCCTACTTCATTGACAACGACGAGCCCTACCCGGTCATCGCCACCACCTCCAAGCTGCTGACCACCGGCGTCGACGCCAAGACCTGCAAGTTGATCGTGCTCGATCAGAACATCAACTCGATGACGGAATTCAAACAGATCATCGGTCGTGGCACCCGCCTGCGCGAGGACTATCAGAAGCTCTACTTCACCATCATAGACTTCAAAGGCGCCACACGCCTGTTCGCCGATCCAGACTTCGACGGCGAACCCACAGTGATCTACGAGCCCAAGGCAGACGACCCCGTAATCCCTCCGGATTCTATGGATGGGCCGAGCACCGATGAGCCGGAAGTTCCTCCCTATAGCCCGGACCCGATGGATAACGCCATACCAACTGGCGGCGATAGAAATGGAAACGCAGGTGAAGGCCGCACCAAGTACATTATCGACGACGTGGACGTGCGCCTGGCCGTGGAGCGCTCCCAATACCTGGATGCCGAGGGCAAACTGATCACCGAAGACTACCGAGTCCTGCTCAGGGGCGACATCAGAAGAGCACTGCAAGCTGAGTTCGGCAGCCTCAAGGACTTCCTGCGCCGGTGGAACAATGCCGAGCGCAAGCAGGCCGTGCTCGAGGAACTGGCCGAACACGGCGTCCCCCTTGCTGTGTTGCAACAGGCAATCCCCAATGGAGATGAGCTCGACGCATTCGACCTGGTGGCCCATGTCGCCTTCGATCAGGAACCGCTCACCCGGCGCGAGCGCGCCAACAACGTCAAAAAGCGGGACGTGTTCGGGAAGTATGGTGAACAGGCCCGCGCAGTACTGGAAGCCTTGCTGGACAAGTTTGCAGACCACGGCGTCCAGGACATAGAAGACGCAAAAGTGCTGGAGCTGCCCCCCTTTGATGGATTTGGCAGCAAGACACAAATCCGGCGCGGTATCTTTGGCGGTGTCGAACAATACACCCACGCCCTACATGAACTCGAACAGGCAATCTACAACACGCCGCAACGGCAACAGACCGAGCCGGCGTAATTTCAGGAATACGAGAACAACGAGATGAATCTCAGCAGTACCATCAAATCCATCCAGGACATTATGCGCAAGGACGACGGCGTCGACGGCGACGCCCAGCGCCTGGGTCAGCTTACCTGGATGCTTTTCCTCAAGGTGTTCGATCAGCGCGAAGAGGAGTGGGAAGACGACAATCCCAAATACCGCTCCCCCCTCCCCAGTGAATACCGCTGGCGCAACTGGGCCGCCTATGTGCCAGGCGTGGACGGCAAGAAAATGCCGCAGAGGCCCGGAATGGCCATCATCAATTTCGTCAATAACGATCTGTTTCCCACACTGAAGGAGCTGGATGCCAGTCGGAGCCCGCAGCACAAGGTGATCCGCAGCGTCTTCGAGGACGCCAACAACTACATGAAGTCCGGCACCCAGTTGCTGGCCGTGATCGAAAAACTGGAAGAGGCCATCGACTTCCACGACTTCAAGACCCGCGCCAACTTGGGGGATGTGTACGAGCAGCTGCTCAATGACTTGCGCGGCGCCGGCAATGCCGGCGAATTCTATACGCCGCGCGCCATCACCCAGTTTATGGTAGACAGAGTCAATCCAAGGCTGAAAAAGAAAGAGGTGGTGCTAGACCCGGCCTGCGGCACCGGTGGCTTCTTAACTGCCACGATTGACTACTTGCGGAATCAACGAACAACCAAGTCTGGCGTCAGGGAGCAACGCGCGATTGAGGCGGCCATCCGCGGCATCGAAAAAAAACAACTGCCACACCTGCTGTGCACCACCAATATGCTGCTGCACGGTATCGACGTCCCCAGCCAGGTAGAACACAGAAACACTCTGGGTAGAGCCTGGAACGACTGGGGCCGCGATGACAAGGTCGATTGTGTCATCACCAACCCGCCCTTTGGCGGTTACGAAGACGATGGCGCCGGCAGCGACTACCCGGCAAATCTGCGCACCCGCGAGACCGCCGATATGTTTATGGCGCTGATCGTCAAGAAGCTGCTGAAAGAAAACGGCCGCGCCGCCGTAGTGCTGCCGGACGGCTTCCTGTTCGGCGAGGGCATCAAGGCCACCCTGAAAGAACAGCTGCTGCGCGAGTGCAGACTGCACACCATAGTGCGCCTGCCCAAGGGCGTCTTCGCCCCCTACACCACCATCAAAACCAACCTGCTGTTCTTTACCAAGGGTGCCACGGTGGATGACGGCAGCGAGCACTTCCACACCGACACTATCTGGTTTCACGAACACCCCTACCCGCCGGGCTACAAGAGCTATTCCAAGACCAAACCCATCCGCTTCGAGGAATTCAAACCCGAGCAGGATTGGTGGGGCTCGGAGGACAACGACTTCGCCGACCGGGTGGAAAATGAATTCGCCTGGAAGCTAGACTTCAAGGCCAAGCGCGAAACGGCCGTGTCCGCGGCCAGGCCACACTGGGATCGCGCAGAGGCATTGAACAATGAGGCCTCGCTCCTGGAAACGCAGATACGCGAGCTGCGGGACTCCATCAAGGGAGTCAGCACCAAGAAAAAGCGCAAGCCGGTCGAAGACGAGATAGCCGAACTGCGCGACAAGGCCGACGTCCTGCGCCTCCAGGCCCGCGACGCCCAAGCTGCCGGCGATCGCCTCTACTGGCCCATCTACAACCTCGATCAGAAAAACCCTAATGCGCCAGCAGAGGAGAGCCACGACCCCGATATCCTGCTGGAGAAGTACAAGACCCTCTTGGGAGAAATCGAGGAGACCGAAAACCGCCTGAAGAGTGAACTGGCAGCCGCACTGGCGCATCACTTTGTTGCAGAGGCCACCGCGGAATGAGCTCAGGAAAGAAACCGGCCCCAGCGGCAGCCCAGCAACGACTACTGGGCGATATCCGCCAGCTGATCGAACAGAGCCGCCGCCAGCTCGCCCGCACCGTCAACAGCGCGCTGACCATGCTCTACTGGCATATCGGCCAGCGCATCCGGCGCGAAGTGCTGCAGGGCGACCGCGCCGCCTACGGCGAGCAGATAGTCCCCGCCCTGGCGGGGCAGCTGCAGGCCGAGTACGGGCGCGGCTTCTCTGTCAAGAACCTGCGCCATATGCTGCGCTTTGCAGAAGTCTTCCCCACCGAGGAGATTGTCTCCGCGGTGCGGAGACAATTGAGCTGGACCCATATCAAGACCCTGATCTATATCGAAGACCCGCTCAAGCGCGACTTCTACCTGCAAATGTGCCAGCAGGAGCGCTGGAGCACCCGCACCCTGCAGGAGCGCCTGGACTCCATGCTCTTCGAGCGCACCGCCCTCTCCCAACAACCGGACCAACTGTTGAACCGGGAACTGGCCGCCCTGCGCGACAATGGCGACCTGAGCCCTGCGCTGGTATTGAAAGATCCCTATGTGCTGGACTTCCTGGGCCTGCGCGACCGCTACCTGGAAAAAGACCTGGAAGACGCCATACTGCGCGAGCTGGAACTCTTTCTACTGGAGCTGGGAGCCGGCTTCACCTTCGTGGCGCGGCAAAAGCGCATCCAGATCGACAACGACGACTTCTATATAGACCTGCTGTTCTACAACCGCCGCCTCAAGCGCCTAGTGGCCATCGATCTCAAGCTCGGCGACTTCAAGGCCGCCGACAAGGGGCAGATGGAGCTCTACCTGCGCTGGCTGGCCAGACACGAACGGGAACAGGGCGAGGAGCCGCCACTGGGCATCATTCTGTGCAGCGGCAAAAAGAAAGAGCAGATAGAACTGCTGGAACTGGACGCCAGCGGTATTCACGTGGCCGAGTACCTGACCGTACTGCCACCCAGGGAAGTACTGCAGGCCAAGTTGCACGAGGCCGTAGAGCGCTCGCGGGCGCGACTGGCAAGAAATCAAGATATTGGGGAGGAAGACGCCTGATGGACGCTCAGCAGTTTTTGGCGGAATTTGGGCATATTGTTAACGCGCCGGGAGGCATAGCCCAGCTAAGGGAGATGATTTACCAGCTTGCTGTAACGGGCTCTCTCTCAACTAGACGCGATCAGGATTCTGATGTTGAAATTTTGCTGGCAGATATCGAACAGGTGCGTCAACGTCTGATCCGTGAGAAAAAATACAAGCGAATAAAGAAGCTTGAAAATGAACCTGTCCAACCTCCGCTCGAGTTTAAAATTCCAGAATCCTGGCGCTGGACTCGATTGCTGGACGTTGGAGAGATCAGCCCAAGGAACGACGCCCCGGATGACAGCCTGGTGGCGTTTGTACCAATGAGTGGCATCCCGCAAACTCATCTCGGAGCGCTTTTTGTCGAGATAAAACAGTGGAGCAAAATCAAGAAAGGCTATACTCATTTTTCCAATCATGACGTAGTGCTGGCTAAAATCACTCCGTGTTTTGAGAATGGCAAATCAGCTGTCATCACAGATCTTCGAAGTGATCTAGGTATTGGAGCTGGATCTACGGAACTCCATGTATTTCGCCCGATACACGACGGTGTCCTGCCTACTTACGTCTACCTTTTTCTCCGCTCTCCACTTTTTGTTGCTGAAGGCAAGGAGAGTATGACAGGCACCGCTGGTCAGAAACGACTTCCCACAGACTATTTTGCTACTCGGGCGTTTCCACTGCCACCACTCGAAGAGCAAACGCGTATCGTCGCCAAGGTCGATGAGCTGATGGCCCTATGCGACAAGCTGGAAGCGCAGCAACAAGAGCACCGCAAGCTGCAAAACGCCCTGCGCCAATCCACCCTGCGAGCAGTCTCCAGTGCCGAAAGTCCGCACGAACTTCAGGATTCCTGGGCACGGCTGGAAGCAAATTTCGAGCAGCTATTTAGTGCACCGGAGGATGTAGATGAACTGCGAAACCTTGTGCTTGACCTTTCAATTCACGGTTTACTTTCCGAGAAAGACGACAATGATGAATCCGTAGAGCTATTCACAGAACGCTGCATCAGCGGAAAATCTGATCGACTTTCTGCAGGAAAGATGAAACGTAAAGCTGCCAAAGCAACTGACGTTACTCAGCTGGATATTAACCTTCCCGAACACTGGCAACGTATCCCATTAGATGCACTCTTTCAGTTTATTGATTATCGAGGAAAAACTCCGCCCAAAACTAGCTCAGGAGTTACCCTTATCACGGCTAAGAACGTGCGCTCAGGGCAATTGAACAAAGATCCTAAGGAATACATTTCAGAAGAATCTTATAGAGTATGGATGACTCGCGGATATCCCAGAATAGGAGATTTGCTTTTTACTACCGAGGCACCCTTAGGAAATGTTGCACTGATCGAGAATGACCCGAAATTCGCGTTGGCACAACGCATTATTGATCTACAGCCATTCGCTGATCTCAATACGCGCTGTGCGATGAATTTTATGTTGTCACCCACTTTTCAAAAGCTACTTATAGACAATTCGACGGGAATGACAGCAAAGGGCATCAAGGCGGCGAAGCTAAAGCAGCTTGAGTTGCCAATTCCACCGCTTGAGGAGCAAGATCGTATTGTGGATCGAGTTGAGAAATTAATGCATATCTGTGGTGCGCTGGAATCCCAACTCCACCAAACTAAGGAGCTTTCTGACCGGTTAGCTAGCACAGCTGTGGCAGCTCTCACCGGCATCAGTACCGAACAAGAAGAGGAAAAACCCGTGAAAGCCCCGCAAACCGAACTGATATCACCTCTGCGCCTGGGACAGACACCGGATATCAAGTCCCGGGCGCCGCTGGCCACCCTCCTCGCCCGACACAGCGGCGAGATGATGGCCAAAGACCTGTGGCAGCGTTTCGGCGGCGAGATTGACGCCTTCTATGCGCAACTGAAAACCGAGGTCTACCACGGCTGGATTCAGGAACCCGCGCCGGCCGAGATGCGCGAAGTATTCGCCGAAGGGGCTGGGGTTTAAGATGCAGCTGCTGCGCCTGGAAATTCCGCTTTTCCGCAACCTGCGCGGACTGCAGATGGATTTCGCCACCCACTTGGAGCCAACGCCGGGTCATACCGACGCGCCACGCAAGACCATCCGCAGCCACGCGCTGATCGGCCAGAATGGCACCGGCAAGTCCAACCTGATCGAGGCGCTGATCACCATCTTCCGCGATATCGACCTGGACCGGGACGCCACCCTCGACTATACACTGGAATACAGCATTCGCGACCGCATCGTGCGCATCCAGGCGGACTCTGCCAGGCAGAAGCGCCCCTTCGTGTGGGTGGACGGCGAGGCCGAATCCCAGGGCTATCTGCTCAAAAACCGCGAGCTGCTGCCCTCGCATATCTTTGCCTACTACTCTGGCCGCAACGAGCGTATCGAGACGCTGTTTCAGGAACACCAGCGCCGCTTCAACCGCCGCCAGGAGATTACGGCCGAGGAAAAACTCAGCGAAGAAGCGCTCGCCAGCCTGTACCACCAAGGGGAATTCGACGCGGACGCCGCCGCCAGGCTGCGCGAGGATATCGAAAGCCGCGCGCGGCGCTCCGGTGACGACCGCCTGCGCCGCCTCTTCTACTGTCGCGGGGGACACAGCCAGTTGGTACTGCTGGCCTGCCTGCTGTCGGACGACCCAGTGTTCCAGAAGGTACTGGCCAATCTGCATATAGAAAGGCTGGAGTCCGCACTGTTCGTACTGAAAGAACCGCACCGCCTGCGAGAGAAGCGCAGGAATGGCAAGTTCGACGAACAGGAGTTGAGCGAGGGCGACCCGCGCTTCTGGTACGCACGCGGCAATGTGGTCAATGAATTCCTCGACAAGCTGTGGCAGGTGGCCTGGTCCCCCATCGAGCAGGAGGCCAGCAAGCAGATCGACTTTCGAGGCCGTACCGAAAAACAGAAACAGCTCTATTTGTTTGTACCCAGCCACGAAAAACTCAGGGAGCTGGGTGAGCTGGCAGGTAGTACCGACAGTTTCTTTCGCTACGCCGAGGGTGCCTATATCGGCGACCTGATCGAGGAGGTGCGCATCACCGTCAGGAAGAGCGACAAGCAAGGTGGCGATGTGGGTTTTACCCAGCTTTCGGAAGGCGAACTGCAAATGCTCACCGTGCTCGGCCTGATGCGCATCACCCGCGAGGACCACTGCCTGTTCCTGCTGGACGAACCAGACACCCACCTGAACCCCATCTGGAAGCTGCGCTACTTCGATGAAATCGAGGGAGTACTTGGGACTGATAAAGCTGCACTACAGGGCGAATCGCAGGTCCTGATCACCACCCACGACCCAATAATGGTGGGCAGTCTCAAGCGTGACCAAGTGCACATCCTGCGCCGCGACGATGAGCGCTCGGTGGTGGATATTCCGGAGGAACACCCGCAAGGCATGGGCGTTACCGGCCTGCTCAAGAGCGAACTCTTTGGCCTTTCATCCACGCTGGATGCGGAAACCGAGCGGCGGCTGTTCCGTCGCAACGAGCTGTTTGTCAAATCACCTCGCACGCCTGAGGAAGATGCAGAACTCAGCCGTCTGAGTACAGAACTGGCCGATCTTGGCTTTTCCACCGCCGACTTCCGCGACCCGGATTACGCGCTGTTCGTACGCAAGATGGCAGAGCACCGCCGCTTCCGCAAACCCACACTCACGCCGGAAGAACAGGTCGAACAGGACCGCATTGCCGACGAAATCATCGACGAAATCCTGCGCGAGGAGGCCGACCAGTGATCTGGATCGATTTGGAAAACAGGCTGCCTACCGACACCGACATTCCCGGTTGGGAGCCGTGGACCCAAGAGCAGTGGCAGGCATGGCAGGCCAAGTCGGAGCAGCTGGTAGCCGAGCTGGCCGCCCTAGACAATGCAGGCAAGCGCGAAGAGCGCAACGTGCTGATCGACCAACACAGCGCCCACTGGGGTGCCTTGAAGGAGTGGCTGCTGGCGCTTTCCGCCAAAAAGTGCTGGTTTTCGGAAGTGCGAGAGCTCTATTCGCACTACGATGTGGAACACTTCCGTCCCAAAAAGGAAGCCAAGGCGCTGGACGGAAGTCAGCGGGACGGCTACTGGTGGCTGGCCTTCGATTACATGAACTTCCGAGCTTGCGGTAATGTCGGCAATCGCAAGAAAGGTGGCTGGTTTCCGCTGAAAGACAATTCCCACTGTTCAAGCTACGACGCCCCCTGCGAAGAGTCCGAAGCCCGCTACCTGCTCGATCCCATCGACGATGACGATGTATCGCTGATTGCTTTCGATGAAGAAGGTAAGGTAATTCCCATGCCCGATTCGTCCGAGTGGGAACAAGAGCGCGTCATTGAAACCGTCAAGCGGTTGAAACTCAACGAACACGCCCCCTTGACCGAGGCTCGCCGCAAAGTGTGGCAGAGGGTGGACCGCTTAATCGAAGACTATCAGCTTGCCAAGCAGCGTTGCGGTTCCGGTAATAACCCGGCGGCCAAAGAGAGACTAATTCAGATACGTAACCGCATTCGAGAATTGATTAGCCCAACTGCCGAGCTGTCATCCGTTGCGCGCTGGTGCTTGATCCTCCGAAACGATGCGCGGCTGTTGAAGCTTGTAGGATAAATACGACTCTCGATATTGACATGGATCATGACAAGAGCAAGCCTGAAAAGGTTGGGCCATATACGCACAATGATGAACTCCAACAACTACGCAAAGAGATTACCCGCCTCAAGGCACTGCTGAACCGCCACGGTATCACCTGGGAGGAGTCGCCTGTTGCTGAGCAAGCAGCGATACCGTCGCAACCTATACCCGCCAACTCCCATTTCACCACCGCCGAAAAAGTTGCGCTGTTCCGCCGCCTGTTCCGGGGGCGCACCGATGTCTACCCACTGCGCTGGGAATCCGCCAAGGGCAAATCCGGCTATTCACCGGCCTGCGGCAACGAGTGGCGACCCGGCATCTGCCACAAGCCCAAGGTCAAATGCGGCGACTGCCGCCAGCGCCTGCTGCTGCCAGTGACCGATCAGGTGATCTACGATCACTTGGCTGGGAAACAGACCATCGGCGCCTATCCGCTCGCAGCCGACGAAAGCTGTTATTTCCTTGCGGCCGATTTCGACAAGGCCGACTGGCGCGAGGATGCCCGGGCTTTCATGACGTCCTGCCGAGAGCTGGCGATACCGGCGGCACTGGAGATCTCCCGCTCGGGCAACGGCGCCCATGTGTGGATATTCTTTGCCGAGCCAGTGCCCGCCCGTCAGGCCCGGCAACTGGGCGCCGCGCTGATCAGCCACACCTGCGAGCGCACCCGGCAGCTGTCTCTGGAAAGCTACGACCGCCTTTTCCCCAATCAGGACACACTGCCCAAGGGCGGTTTCGGCAACCTGATCGCGCTTCCCCTGCAGAGAGTGCCGCGCCAATTGGGGCGTAGTGTATTCGTCGATGAAGGCTTGGAACCCTATCCGGATCAGTGGGCCTTTCTCGCGTCGGTCCAGCCGCTCTCCAGAGCTGAGCTGGAGGAGACTACCCTGCGTGCCAGTGGCGGGCGGCACCCGCTCGATGTAGCCTTTGCTGTGGAAGGCGAAGACAACAAACCATGGCAGCGTCTTGCAGCCGCTCTGGAAATGGCTTCCGAGCCGTTGCCTGAATCCCTGCCACTGGTACTGGCCAACCAGATCTTCATCCCCAAGGCCGACCTGCCCCAACCGTTGGCCAATCGCCTGATCCGACTCGCGGCTTTCCAAAATCCGGAATTCTACAAAGCTCAAGCCATGCGCCTGCCGGTTTGGAACAAACCTCGTATTATCGACTGCGCCGAGAATTATCCCCAACATATCGGTCTGCCGAGAGGCTGCCTTGATGCCGTGTCTGACTTATTGGACGAACACTGCATCCGCCCCGAGATTCGGGATGAACGCCAGTCGGGACACAAGGTGCAAGCCAAGTTCACCGGTAAGCTACGCAAGGACCAGAAAGCAGCAGTGAGGGAGATGCTCAGACATGAATCCGGAGTGCTCTGCGCCCCCACTGCCTTTGGCAAGACGGTCACCGCCGCGGCACTGATCGCGCGGCGTAAAGTCAGCACCCTTATTCTGGTACACCGCACCGAGTTGCTAAATCAGTGGCGGGAGCGGCTAAACAGTTTTCTTGAAATTTCCCAAGGAAGCCTCGGGACTATCGGCGGCGGCAAGAAGAAACCTTCGGAAGATATTGACATCGCCATCATGCAGTCGCTGTCGCGCAAGGATGAAGAAGACCTGGAAACGCTGCTGGACAAGTACGGGCAGATTATCATCGACGAATGCCACCACCTGTCGGCATTCTCCTTTGAGTCGATCCTCAAGCGGGCCAAGGTCCGATTTATACTCGGGCTGACCGCCACACCAGTGCGGCGCGACGGCCACCAGCCGATCATCTTTATGCAGTGCGGCCCCATCCGCCACAGTGCCGCCAGGCCGGAGGCCGCACCGGCGCAGCTGGAGGTCTGGCCCAAATATCTTTCCTCTCCGGAAATTCCACCAGAGTCGCCGATTCAGGATGTATTCCGTATTCTCGCCAGTGATGCCGTGCGTAATAGGCGCATTGCCGAGGATGTGCTGGCCGCCTATCGCGAGGGCCGTAAGGTACTGCTACTCAGCGAGCGCACGGACCACTTGCCGCTGCTGCTGCGAGCTCTGGGTGACGAGGTCGAACACTGCTATGTCCTGCATGGTCGTCTATCCAAAAAGCAGAGGGCAGCGGTATTGTCCGAATTGGATTCTCTGGACGAATCCGCTCCGCGCGTCCTTCTCGCCACCGGCCGCCTGATCGGCGAAGGCTTCGATCATCCGCCACTGGATACGCTGGTCCTGGCCATGCCGATTTCTTGGAGAGGAACATTGCAGCAATATGCCGGCCGCCTGCACCGGGAGCACTTCGAAAAACAGGACGTGCGTATCTACGATTACGCAGAGCCCGACCAACCCCAGCTCGCCCGCATGTGGGACAAACGCCAGCGCGGTTACCGGGCTATGGGCTATCTGATCAAACCGACGGCCCCTCTTTTTTCCGAGTGATAGAAACCATGAGTGAATACCAATACTACGAATTTGCCGCCATCGACCGGCCACTCTCCAACAAACAACAGTCCGAACTGCGCGCCTGTTCCACCCGCGCAACCATCACCGCCACCGGCTTTGCCAACGAATATCACTGGGGCGACCTGAAGGGCGATCCGCAGGCTTGGATGCGGGACTATTTCGACGCACACGTGTATTTCGCCGACTGGGGAACTTGCAGTCTGCTGCTGCGCCTGCCGCGACCGGCGCTGAAGACATCTGTCCTGACTGAATTCACCCAAACCGCTCCCGCCGGGAAGCAGCTGTGCTACTGGAGCTCCTTCGAGTCCTGCGCAACCCCCGATCACTGGATACTGGGCTGGCATTTTCAGGATGAGGAACACGAGCACGAGCACTTCTGGAGCGAAATGATCGGCTCCGGTTGGCTCGGGCGCCTGCTGCCGCTACGTGAAGAATTGTTGCGCGGCGATACTCGCCCGCTGTACCTGGGCTGGCTGGCGGGCGTCTGCACAGGCGAAATCGACGCTGGCGAACCAGAACCGCCGCTGCCCCCGGGCCTGCAAACCCTGAGTGCCGCGCAGACGGCGCTGCTGGACTTCCTGATGATTGACCCGGACTGGCTCGCCGCCGCGGCCGCCGCCAGCCCTTCAATCGAAAACCCCGCAGCCACTGCGAATATGGATGCCTGGCTTGAAACCCAGCCCGCAAGCAAGCTGCTCGGCGCGTTGCGCCTGGTGCTGGAGGGGAAAAGCCAGGAGGCGGAACGCTCGCTGCGCGGGGACTTCCTCGTATGGCTACGCGCTCGGTCGTCGACACATCACACGCCTCCTCGCCGGACGGTGGCGGAGATCGCAAAAGGCAAGGAGCAAGTACGCGCCCGGCGTCTGGAAAGGGAGCACGAGGAGCACGCCGCGCTGGAGGCCAAGCGCCGCGCCGAACGCGAGAAACACCTCGCCCAGATCGCCCGCACACCGGGAAGCACCTGGGCGGCAATAGGCAAAATACTGGAGCGCGGCTCGGGTACAGCCTACGACCAGGCCCTGCAGCAGGCAAAGGAACTGTACGAGGCACAGACCGCGGCCGGGCGGGAACAGGATTTCCGCAAGGGACTAGCCAAATTACTACGCGGCCACGGCCGGCGCGCCGCCTGGGTAAGACGGCTGGCGAAGGCCGGGCTCCTGTAGAAAGCCAAAGCATGAGCAACTCCCAAACTCATCCCTTTTGAGGCACTTAGCGTGCCGTCGAATTGGAGAGGTGGGGCGCTGACTACCAGGACATGAAGGTTCCTGCCTTCTTGACCATCACCCTGACCTCACCCAGCGGCGAGTTCCTGTTCAGCCTGGTAAGCGGTGAGCCGATCAAGCGTCAGGAAATATGGGACAACGAGACACGCTTCGATTTCTCGTGGTCCGGATTCGAAGAATGGAACCCGCCAGCGGGCGCGAATGGCGGCTCCTTGACGAGGAGCTCGCCCAGGACCGTAATTACTTTTATATGGAGGACAATTCTGGCATTACTATCGAGCGTCAATATTGCCCCCACGCCCCTGGCGCCATTCCAATCCGGCCCAGAACAAATATCCAACACAATCGTCCCGGCCTGCTACTTTTTAGTGTTACTTCAAGAGCGATTCCGTCGCCTCTACCGACGATCAAAATCGCCGACAAGCAAATGGATAAGTTGCTGTTCGCACACCGAACCTGTAGATGGAGCTAGTCATGAAATGGATGCGATTTTCTGCCGCCTTTTTTATAAGCCTTTTGACAATATTGCCACCGGTTGCCAATGCACAGCAGGACTGGCGGCGGGTCGACTGGGGCGACATCATCGTTCGCATCGGCGGCAGCTATATTCACCCGGATGACGAATCCACATCACTGAAATTCCGCGTTCTGCAACATTGGGATCTCTACAACTCCACCTGGGAGATAGACAGCGCCAAGACCTGGCAGATCTCCGGCGTCTGGCGGCCGATGGAGTACTGGGGCGTGGAGCTGATGCATATCAACGGCGCCGATTACGATGTGGACCTGGACAACTTCACTGGCATTCCCGGCCACGAACTGATCGAGCTCGGCGACTTCAAGGCCTCCTCCACCCTCGCCTTCGTCAACTGGTATCTCCTCGATTCCACCTGCCTGGGGCGCCCCTATATCGGGGTCGGGATCAACTACACCGATTTCCATGATGTGGATATCAGCCGCGAGTTTAACGATTTCCTGATCAATTCAGACCTGGCCACCGGCAGGGCGGACTTCAACATCGGTCACTCCTGGGACTGGGCGGTGCAGGCCGGCATCGACTTCAGTTTCAACCGACATTTTCCCCTGCTGGCCAACGCCTCCGTTCTCTACTTCCTGGCGGATACCGATGCCAGGGTCACCTTCCCCACAGAACTCGGACAGAACCGCTTATACGCTCAATTCGACTACGACCCCTGGGTTTTCAACCTGGGAGTCGGCTTCAAGTTCTGACCATATCAGCCTCCAAATTCGCGGACAGGAAAGGTGGCGGCAGGATCAAAATAATCAGCTAATTTGTATGGCTAGACGGATTCGTTTGGATCTCTATCCAAACGGCAATTGCCACGGATAAATGCAGGAATAAGCGTGGGCACGATTTACAGAAATACCGGCACCATCAAAACCTGGCTTTCCATGGGTTTCTGCGCCGTTGCTGTACTCACCTCTGTCGGCGAGCGCGCCTGGGCCGAGTGCAGCCCGGGTAATACCGGCACCGCCGGCGCCGACCAGATCCTCTGTGACAAGGACAACGACGCCGAAGGCGCCGATGTGGAGACCTTTGGCGGCGATGACACCCTGGACCTGAATGGCGGGACCATGGGCACCGTCAATACTGGCGACGGCGACGACACCATCAATATCGGTGGCGCCGACGACGATATAACCGAGCCTCCAGACCCGGACGAAATCGACGAAGCAGAGGAGGAGGAGGAGGAGGATTTCGATCCGGGTGAACTTGAACTCAACGAAGTGATCATCGAAGTCGGCATCGATGCCGGCGCGGGCAACGACACCATTATCATGGACAACCGACAGGCCGATGTAGGGACCTTTTTGGGCGGCGGCGGCATAGACGGCGGCAGCGGCGACGACACCATAGAGCTTCTGGATGGCCTGGCCTTCCACGTCTGGGGCGGTGACGGCAATGACAATATCGTCCTGGACGGCGGTTTTGTCTTCAACTACATAGACGGCGGCGACGGCGACGACATCATCCACTGGGACGAGGGCATCGCCAACGAAGTGCGCGGCGGCAATGGCTCCGACCAACTCCGCATTGATGCCTTCTCCTACGAGAGCGAAGCGATACTGGACGGCGGCGACGATGTCCACGCCGGTGACGGCTATATCGATACCCTGTTTTTTATTCTCGACTACAAACAGGATGCCAGCCTGCTGCGCAATTGGGAACGCGTCGTTATCTGGGGCAGCTCCAAGATGGAGTTTTCCGGGAGTCTCGATGTCGGCGGCGGCGTGGATGCCGACGGCAACGACCTTGGTTTGGATATATTGTTCGGCGGCCTGGTGCAGTTTATTCCGCGGCACTTTGTCGTCACCGGCAATATCGCCAATGCCGGCACCCTGGACCTGGGTTTCAACGGCCGCTTCGATACCCTGACGCTAAGCAAGGACGCGAGCGGCCGTTACGGCGATTACATCGGTAAGGACGGCCGCTTGTGGCTAGATGTGCGACTGAACGCCGACGACTCTCCCGCGGACCTGTTCAAAATTCAAGGCAGCACCTCCGGGCAGACGTTTATCCGCGTCACCAACCGCCATGGTATCGGCGCCGTCACCAGTGGCGACGGCATCAAACTGGTGCAGGTCGACGGCAATTCCGCCGAGGGAGCCTTTGTACTGGACGGCGACTTCATCGCCAAGGACGGGCAGCCGGCAGCCGTCGGCGGTGCCTACGCCTACACATTGCATCACAACGGAAAATCGGACACGGAAGACGGTGACTGGTACCTGCGCTCACTGGCGGTCCACCCGGAGTTCTCGGAGGAGGGAGAGGTGGCCCGCTGGCAGCCGGGCGCGGTGATGTACGAGACCTATCCCCAGCTGCTGCGCTCCCTGAACCAGCCCACCAGTCTGCGCAGCCGCGTGGGCAACCGCTTCTGGATGGGCTCCAGCTACAAGGATGTCAGCAACTGCGACTACGCCACTTCGGTGGAGCGGGCCATTGATGGCGGCGGTGCCTGGGTACGCGCCGGCGCCCGCAAGATAGAAGTGGACCCGATGGAATCGACCAGCCGCACACACTGGGAGCAGGACTATTTCCGGCTGCAGCTGGGTGTCGATGTGCCGCTCAATTTCACCATGATAGGCACCCAGCCGATCGCCAGCGTCGCACTGCACTATGGCGATTCGGAAAATGACCTGGAGTCCTTTTATGGCGATGGCAATATCGATGTTAAGGGCTACGGCGTAAGCGGTTTTATGACCTGGTACGGCACCCAGGGCACCTACTTCGATGCGCAGTTACTGTTGAACTGGTTCGATTCCGATATTACCGCTTCCGACCTTCGCGACCTGCAAAAGGGGGAGGACGCCTTCGGCTACGCCTTCTCCCTCGAGGCGGGGCGCAGCTTCAAATTGCGCAATCTCTATTCCATCACGCCGCAGGCACAACTGATCTACTCGAAGGAGGAGGCGGACGACCTCCACGATTCCTACGGGGTAGAGGTCACCGATATCAATAACAATGGCTACTTGGTGCGACTCGGCGCAACCTTGGAAAAGCGCGTCAGCCGGCGCAAGTCCAGCCGCAATATGTACGGCGAAATTCCGCTCGAGCGATTCAGCTACTACGTCACCCCCAGCGTCATCTACAACAGCGACCAGGAGACAAGTGTCACCGTTTCCGGCACACGACTGCACCAGCAGCCGGACGATTGGCTCGGCGAACTGGTGATCGGCGCCACCTACGACGAGTGCGGCGACAATTGCTCCATCTACGGGGAAATCTATTTCTCCAGCAGCCTGGACAACTTTGGCGATAGCGAAGGCGGTGGTCTGGAGTTCGGCTTCCGCTACAAGTGGTAACCGGCAACAAATCGTAAGCCGTCTAGACTGAAGGCAGGATTGTGGGGACCTCGCGGTCGCCCTCACCTGCCACCAGCCCGAAAATCGAGGTATCCAGCATGAAACGCGAACGCAGCAAACTGCTGACCGGCGCCTCCCTGGCCCTGGCTGCCGCCGGCCTGATCACCAGCGGTGCCACCCTGGCCGACGGCGACCCGGCGGCCAAAGGCGAATCCACCGACCTGGTGCACTGTTACGGTGTCAATACCTGTGGCGGCCACAACGATTGCAAGACCGCGGACAACGACTGCGCCGGCAAGTCCTCCTGCAAGGGCAAGGGCTTTGTGGCCATGCCGTCCAAGGCCTGTACCGATGTGGGCGGCAAGACGAAGGACGACTGGAAGGGCACAGTCAAGACCGCCGATCTGGCCCACTGCTACGGCGTCAACGTCTGCAAGGGACACAACGACTGCAATACCGCCAAGCACGACTGCGCCGGCAAGTCCTCCTGCAAGGGCACCGGCTGGGTCGCCATGCCAGCCAAGTCCTGCACCAATATCGGCGGCAAGGTCAAGGACTGATAGCCGCTCCCATGCCACCCAACCCGGAGACTGCTGCAGCACAGCCCGCGCGGCCCTTTCTCGGCTTCGGCCTGGGGCTGCGCACCCCGCACTTCCAGCAGGTGCTGGAGCAGTCGCTGCCGGTGGACTGGTTCGAGGTGGTGTCGGAAAACTTTATGGTCGCCGGCGGCAAGCCGCGGTATTTCCTGCGCGCCATCGGCGAGCGCTACCCGCTGGTGATGCACGGCGTCTCCCTGTCGATTGGCGGCACTGACCCGCTGGACTTCGATTACCTGCGGCAACTGCAAACGCTCGCCGAGGCCGTGCAGCCGGCCTGGGTCTCCGACCACCTGTGCTGGACCGGCGTCGGCGGTCGCAACAGCCACGACCTGCTGCCCCTGCCCTACGCCGAGGAAGTGGTGGAGCATGTGGCCGGGCGGGTGCGGCGCGTGCAGGACTTTCTCGACCGGCAGATACTGCTGGAAAATGTCTCCAGTTACCTGACCTTTTCCGGACAGTCGATGACCGAGTGGGAGTTTTATTCCGAGGTCTGCGCGCGCGCCGACTGCCTGATGCTGCTGGATATCAACAACGTCTATGTCAGCGCGCGCAATCATGGCTTTGAAGCGCGCGACTATATCGATCACCTGGATCCGCGGCGGGTGCAGCAGTTCCACCTCGCCGGCCACTCGGACTATGGCGATTATGTGATCGACACCCACGACCACGATGTGCCGCACCCGGTGTGGGAGCTCTACCGCCGGGCGCTGCGTCGCTTCGGCGCTGTGAGCACGCTGATCGAGCGGGACGACAATATTCCCGAGCTGGAGGAGATGGTCACCGAGCTGGAATTCGCGCGGCGCATCTATACCGATGAGTCCGCCGCGGAGACGGACTGCGCACCGTGAGCCAGCTGCTGCGCAACCGCCAGTGCCAGTTGATGGCCTTTCTGCTGGACGGGAACGAGTCCATCGCCGGATACATTGACGACAGGGGCGCCGCGAGCAAATCCACCCGCCTTGGCATCTACGCCAACGCCTATCGCAAGCGCCTGCAGGAAACCCTGGATTCGGACCACCCGGTGCTGGGGCTCTACCTGGGCGACGAACTGCTCGAGCAGATGGCGCAGGGCTATATCGATCGCCATCCCTCGCAACGTCCGTCCCTGCGCCATTTCGGCGAGCAACTGCCGGATTTCCTGCGCCAAAGCGAACCCTTTTCCAGGCAGCCGCTGATCGCCGAACTGGCCGCTTTCGAGCGGCTGCTGATGTGCGTATTCGATGCGGCGGATGCCGACAGGCTGTCTCTGGAGGAATTGCAGTACCTGCCCGCCGAGGCCTGGCCGCCAATGCGCCTGAGCTTTCACCCGAGTGTCAGGCTATTCCGCTGCGGCTGGAACTGCGTCCAGGTATGGCAGGCGCTACGCGCGGAAGAGGCGCCACCGCCTGCGACTGAAGGTGAGTACCCCTGGCTGCTGTGGCGCAACCGCGAGCGGCTGACCGAATTCACCTCGCTCGCCGACGTCGAGCTGATTGCAGTGCGCGCGGCGCTCGACGGCGCAGACTTCAGCGAAGTGTGCGAGCGCCTGCTGGAAATCATTTCCCCGGACCTGGCCGCCGGCACCCTGGTACAGTTGCTGCAGACCTGGATCCGGCGCGGCTGGCTGAGTGGTGTCGACACCACCCGCTAGTTCCGCCCCGGCACCGGGCGCGTCCGGGCGGCGCGCCATCTGGGGCTGGGCCTTCTACGACTGGGCCAACTCCGCCTTCGCCACCGTGGTGCTGGCCGGATTCTTTCCGCTGTTGTTCCAGGATTTCTGGAACGCCGGAGTCAACGCCGAAACGTCCAACCTGCGCCTCGGTTGGGCCAACGCCGCCGCATCGCTGCTGATTGCCCTGTCCGCGCCGCTGATCGGCGCCTTCGCCGATGCTGCCGCAGTGCGCAAGCGCCTGCTGTTGCTGTTCGCCGCGGCCGGCATACTGGCCACCGCTCTGCTCGCCGCCGTACCCGGCGGTGCCTGGCTGTCCGCAGCGCTGCTGTTTGTCTGCGCCACCATCGGCTTTCTCGGCGCCAACCTGCTGTACGACGCGCTGCTGACCAGTATCGCGCCGCCGGAGCGCTGGCACGCGGTATCCGGACTCGGCTTTGGTCTCGGTTACCTGGGCGGCGGCCTGCTGTACCTCGCCTGTGTCCTCGCCGCCCTCAATCCCGACACGTTCGGCTTTGCCGACAGCACCGGGGCCGCGCTGGCGGCCTTTGTGCTGACCGGGCTCTGGTGGGCCCTCTTCTCGCTGCCACTGATCCTGTGGGTGCGCGAGCCGCCAGCCGCGGCAGCCAGTGGCAGTGGCGCCCTGGTTGGCAGGACCTTCCGGCAACTGCGCAGCACCATCGGTCACCTGTACCGCTATCGCACTGCGGCGCTGTTCCTGCTCGCCTACTGGCTCTATATCGATGGCGTCGGCACCGTGATCCGCATGGCGGTGGCCTACGGCCGCGCCCTGGGATTCGAGCGCTCGCACCTGATTCTCGCCCTGCTGCTGGTGCAGTTCGTCGGTTTCCCAGCGGCGATAGCCTTTGCCCACCTGGGCGAGCGCATAGGGCCCCAGCGGGGTATCTACCTGGGGCTCGCGGTCTACATAGTCGTGTGTATCTGGGGCGCTTTTATCCGCTCGCCCTGGGAATTCTTCGCCATCGCGGTGCTGATCGGGCTGGTACAGGGGGGCGTACAGGCCCTGAGCCGCTCCTGCTATGCGCGCCTGATTCCCGCCGCCAGGAGCGGCGAGTTCTTCGGTTTCTACAACCTGATGGGAAAGTTCGCCGCCCTGATAGGCCCGCCGCTATTCGGGCTCTTCGGCAGCTGGTTCGGGGATGTGCGCTATTCGATGCTGGCGCTGATACTGCTGTTTGTGGGCGGGGGGCTGATATTGTCGCGGGTGCCGGGCTCGGCGCTGAACGCCCGCACCGACGAATCAACGCAATAAGTCAAAAAGCCCGTACTCGGAAAACACGGCCTGGATCTTGCTGTCGTTGCCGCAGCGCCTGTCCCAGTTCTCCCGCTTCAGCGAGTGCGACTGGGACCCGCCGACGCCGAGAAAGCGGGTTTTCCAGTGGCGCGAATCGTCTATCCGCGCGCACAGGGTACCCTGCTTCAGACTCATGGCCTTCAGCCACACGTCGTCCGCATTGGGGCAGAGCGCCATAAACTTGTCCTTGTCGAAGGCGTCCTGGTGCAGGGAACCGGGGAAGTAGAGCACCCCGCCCATACCGGTGGGAAACACCAGCGGCGAGGCCGCGCTGTCGAAGACGCCGGATTGCCACTCGTCGTACGGCCGCAGTGCACCCTGCTCGTCCAGTCGCATCCGGTGTCCGCGGTGGCAGTAGATATGCGCCGGGTCGCGCCGGTGCGCCCGGTACAGCATATCGATCATATCCGGGGGGTAGAGGATGTCGTCGTCGACGGTGATGATCAGGCTTTCCGGGAAGCGTTCGAACGCATAGACATACTTCTTGTAGGGGCCCAGGTCCTCTTCCACGAAGACAACTTCAAGGCCCCGCTGCTGCTGCTTTCTCAGGAACTCTGGCAGCTCCCGGTTGGGGAAATTCTCCGTCGACAGCCACAGCACTATCGCATCGGCTTTGACGGACTGCTGGAACAGGCTTTCGATACACAGGTAGACGTCGTCGATGCGCTGGTCGAATGACGTCAGGGAGACGACTATATGGTCTTCCTTGTCGTTGCCGACGCCCGGCTCGCTACTCCCCAGTGCCTGCTGTATCAGCATCTGCCCGCGCACCATGGATTCGAGCTTCAGATTGTTATTGGCATCGTGCTTGCGCAGGCGCTTTTTCAGGAAGTAGTGGAACATACCGTGTCGTGTAACAACGTTCTAAAGAATTTTATTTCTAATTGTACGGCTGCCTTGATGCCAGCAACCCAATCCCCGCCAGGAGGCCCATGGGGCCAGCCGCGTCAACGGTGGGGGTATGCGGGCGCAGCCAGCTGCTGAGCCAGCGCTATAGTGCCTGTAGTTACCCCCTTTCGGCTAGGGGCTGGTGAACGATTTCTATCTCTGACAGTGATGAGGCGGGCTTGTGGGAGGGGCAAGGAAGGCCGAATCCGGGCCCAAAGCAGGGCCACCGCCGCGTTCTGCGCAGCGACAGCCCCGACACGCGGGCCCGTCTAAGGATCGACCGCCTGCTGGTACAGCGACTTGCGCGGCTGCGCAAAGACCCGCCGCAGCATCGGCTCGAAGAAAGCCAGCGGCAGCACCTCGCCCCCGGCATCGAACGCCGGCGCATCGTACCTCTCAACGAATTCGAGTGTGCGCCCGTAGCAGGGATGATCGCGAAACTGCTCGCGCAGATTGCGATCCATGCCCAGGTACTGGAAGAAGTAGTAGCCCTGGAAGATGGCGTGGTGCTTGACCATCCAGTGGTTTTCCTCGCTGACGAAGGGCTCCAGCAGCACCGCCGCTACATCGGCGTGATTGTAGCTGCCCAGGGTATCGCCGATGTCGTGCAACAGGGCGCAGACCACGTACTCCTCGTCTTTGCCGTCGCGGTAGGCCAGGGTGGCGGTCTGCAGGCAGTGCGTCAGGCGGTCCACTGGGAAGCCGCCGCAATCGCCCTGCAGCAGTTGCAGGTGGGCGAGGATGCGGTCCGGCAACTGTTGTGCGAAGGGGCCGAAGGCCCCGGCGATAATCTGCCAGTCCTCCGGAGTGCCCTGCGCCATGTGTGTGAACCTGGCCTGATTCTCGATGATGTCTTCCATTGCTGTGCTCCTCAGTCGCGATAGCTCGGATCCAGGCGGTCGAGCTTGCGCAGCAGGCCGGGCCAGGCGAGCAGGCCACCCTGGCTGCTGGTGACCCTGTCGCCCTCGCCGCAGATCTTGTCGAGAATCGGCTGCGGTACCGGCGTCAGCGGGCGATCGCCGGCCAGCGCGGCCACCTGTATCTCGCAGGAACGCTGCAGTATGTACATGGCCAGAAAGGCGTCGGCCACAGTCGGTGCGCAGGTGAGCAGGCCGTGATTGCGCAGGATCATGTAATTGGCCGAGCCGAGATCGGCCACCAGGCGGGCCTTCTCGTCCTCGCGCACGGCGATTCCCTCATAGTCGTGGTAGGCGAGACCCGACAGCGGGAAGAGCGACTGCTGCGAGATCGGCAGCAGCCCCTCGCTGTGGGCCGACACCGCGACGCCCTCGACCGTGTGCGTGTGCATCACGCACTGGGCATCCTCGCGGGCCTGGTGAATCGCGCCGTGGATCGTGAAACCGGCCGGGTTTACCGGGAAGGGGCTGTCACCCACCTTCTCGCCGTGCAGATCTATTTTCACCAGGCTGGACGCGGTGATTTCCTCGAACAGCGCACCGAAGGGGTTGATCAGGAAGTGGTGCTCGGGTCCGGGGACGCGCACCGACAGATGGGTGAAAATAATATCGTCCCAGCCGTAGTGGGCGATCAGACGGTAGGCGGCCGCCAGGTCGACACGCAGCTGCCACTCCGCGTCGCTGACGCTGCCCCTGAGGGACGGCATTGAATCCAGTTGCGCTT
Source organism: Microbulbifer taiwanensis (assembly GCF_014904815.1). Classification (GTDB taxonomy): domain Bacteria; phylum Pseudomonadota; class Gammaproteobacteria; order Pseudomonadales; family Cellvibrionaceae; genus Microbulbifer; species Microbulbifer taiwanensis. The sequence continues at coordinate 109,988 of NZ_JACZFR010000007.1, read as the reverse complement.
GCATCGCTCTTCTCTCTTGTGGTTATGCAACGGCCACATTCTAGAAACAGGTCTGCCCGCGAGACTGTCAACTTGTTTACACTTGGCGGATGAGCGATTCAGCCTCCATTCTCAATACCTGCCCGCTGTTGCGCGGGCTGCCGGAGCAGGCCATCGTCGAGCTGGCACAACTGGCGCGCCCCCAGCGCTACTCGGCCGGCGAAGTGATCTATTTGCCCGGCTCCATGCAGAGCCGGCTGTCCATCGTGGCCGCGGGTCGCGTGCGTATCTGCTCCACCAATGCTGCGGGCCGCGAGGCCACACTGGCGATCCTGGACACCGGCGCCTGGTTCGGCGATACGGTTTTCTCCCCGGATATGCCGCGGGTTTTCGGGGCTTCCGCGCTGGACGACGGCCTGGTTGTCGACGTGCCCGGCGAGGCACTGCGCAAACTGATGAGCCAGTATCCCGAGGCCTATCCGGTAGCCCTGGACCTGGTGAGCCGCCGGCTGTGGGCGGCGATGTCGATTATTCAGGACGATGTGCTGAGAGGCACCGAAGCACGCATCGGCCGGCGACTGCTGTTCCTGGTGCAGATGCACAATCCGACCGGCGACGGCGGCAGTGCTGCCAGTTTTCACCTGACTCGCGAACAGCTCGCCAATATGATGGGCATGACCCGGCAGGGCCTGCACCGGGTGCTGAAGAGTATCGAGGCGCAGGGCCTGATCGAATTTTCCTACGGTCGAGTGACCATTCCCGATACGGCGCGCCTGCAGGCTTATATCGAGGGGCTGGAATAAGGCACCGCGCGAATCCGCACGGTGCCCGGGGCGTTCAACCGGCTTCTGTGGCCTCTATCGGACTGTCCGCGCCCTCGCCCTTTCCGACCGGGATCACGCGGCGGCCGTAGGCGGCCAGCAGGAAGCCGAGCGGGAACATCAATACACCGTAGATGGCCGACGGAATCGACATCTCGCTGGAATGCAGCAGTGTCAGCGTCACCATCAGGCCGAGGGTGCCGTTCTTGATGCCCAGTTCCATGGCCACCGCCAGCGCTTCGCGTTGGGGCAGGCCGGTCGCGCGGCTGACCAACAGGCCCAGCGCTACGCCCAGCAGGTTGAGCAACAGCGCCGAGGGACCCGCCTGCACCATCAGCTCACCGATGCGATCGCGAATCCCCCACACCAGGCTGATCACCAGCACCGCCAGCACCAGGCCGCCAAAAATACTCACCACGCCCTCCGCGCGGCTGGCCAGTTGCGGTCGCCAGGCCCGCACCGCCATGCCGATCACCACCGGCAAGAGTACGATTGCCGACAGCATGGCCACCGTCTTGCCGAAAGGCAGCACGATTTCCTGCTGGGTACCGAAATAGGTCTGCAGTGCATAGTTGGTGAAAAGCGGCAGGGACATGATGGTGATCAGGCTCGCAAACACCGTCAGCACTATCGACAGCGCCACATTGCCGCGCGCCAGCAGGGTAAAAAGGTTGGAGGTGGTGCCGCCGGGGCAGGCGGCGATAATCACCAGGCCGACCGCGATCGCCGGCGGCAGCCCCAGTGCCCAGCAGAGTGCCAGGGCGACCAGCGGCATGACCAGGATCTGCGCTATGGTGCCGATAATCAGGCCGGCGGGTTTCACCGTGACCCGCTGGAAATCCCGCGCGGTCAGGGTCATCCCAATACCAATCATGATGATGAACAGGGAGATCGGCAGGCCGATCGAGATCATTGGACCTGATTCCATAGGGATCACCTTTAATTATTATGAAGCCGTGACCCGACGAACCCTAGCACAGGTCTTCGACGCTCGCCGCCACTTTTGAGCCGTTACCCTGTACCGAGACAGCGAATCAACCAATGCGCGAATCCATACCTGAACCGGATCACTGGGCCAACCTGCTCTGGGCTCTGGGAGCGGAAAATATCCTTCGCGGCGGCGGCCTGCCGTGGCTGCCATCCTCACGCCGAACCGAACTGCTCGATCACTTTACCCTGCCGCAGGTCCGCGAGAGACTGGCCCCGCAACTGGATTCAGAGCTGCAGCGGATCGACGAGCAGAAAAGAACCGCGAGACTCGGCGTCTACTTCGAAAATCTCTGGGCCTTCGCCTTCGCACAGCATCCCCACTACCAGCTGCTGCACCGCAACCTGCCACTGCGCAGCGCAGGGCGCACCCTGGGCGAGCTGGATTTCGTCGTGCGGCATCAGCCGAGCGGTGCCACCGAGCACTGGGAAATCGCGGTCAAGTTCTACCTGCAGGTGGCGGGTGAATTCTGGGTGGGGCCGGGCCTGCACGACCGGCTCGATATCAAGCTGGCGCGAATGCGCGAACACCAGCTGCCGCTGGTCCACCAGCCCGCCGCACGGGAATTGCTGCAGCGACTCGATATCCATATCCACCGCCAGTGGGCACTGGTGCCAGGGCGACTCTTCCGCCCCCTCGGCGGCGAAGTGTCGCCGCTGCACAGGGACCTCAACCCCGCCTGCTGCAATTTCTGGTGGGCGCCGCCGGACGAGTTCCAGCACCGCTTTGCCGGGAAGCCCTGGCGCTGGGTGCAGCTGCCGAAGCGCACCTGGCTGGCGGACAGCGGTTACAAGGCGCCACACAGAGACAGCTGTGCGTCGTTGGCAGGGAAGATTATCGACGAGGGAATACACAATCCGGTCTGCGTCGCCGCCCTGGACGACGACAGGGAAGTAAGCCGCGGCTTTATAGTGCCGGGGGACTGGTACGAGTCGGCGCTGGCTGCAACGGTATAGGGCTGCGACAGAACGCCCATTTGGAGCCTGCCCCGGACATCCTCCCGAAAACAGAATCTCCGATTGACATGGAGCGAATTATATTTACAATTTTCAGAAATTTCTGAAAATACAATACGCAATGAAACTATCCAGTCAGGCCCAGGCATTCGTGCTGCACTTCGGCGAGATGGGCAGCCGCTGGGGATTCAACCGCACCGTGGGGCAGATGTTTGCGCTGCTGACGATCCAGTCCGAGCCACTGAATGCGGACCAGCTGGCACAGGCGCTGAAGATCAGCCGCGGCAACGTCAGCATGGGACTGAAGGAATTGCAGGCCTGGCGCCTGGTGGAACTGCATCACCTGCCCGGCGACCGCAAGGATTACTTCACCGCCGCCGGTTCCATCTGGGACCTAGCGCGCACCGTGTTCGAGGAGCGGCGCAAACGCGAGCTGGATCCGACCCTGACCCTGCTGCGCCAACTACTATTGAACGAGCCCCAGGATGAGCAGGAAACCCTGGCGCAGCAGAAGATGCAGGAAGTCTACGACCTGCTGGAGCTGCTGGACCAGTTCGCCAATACCCTGAGCAGGCTGGAGCAGAAAGACCTGCTCAAGCTGATGAAACTGGGCTCCGGGATCAGCAAATTACTGGAACTCAAGGCCAGGGCGAAGGGAGGCAGTACCAAACCCACATAAACCGTGAGGGTGCGCCGCGCGCACCGGATACACCGCAAGGACAGACTTTACTCTTTATCTGCAGAGGTCCCCATGCTAGATACCCTGGTCCTGTCGAGGATGCAGTTTGCTGCCAACATCAGTTTTCACATCCTCTTTCCCACCATTACCATCGCCCTCGGATGGATTCTGTTTTTCTTCAAGTTGCGCTATGACCAGACCAGTAACCCGGTGTGGATGCGCGCCTATCGTTTCTGGGTCAAGGTATTCGCACTGACCTTCGCCCTGGGCGTGGTCAGCGGTATCACCATGTCGTTCCAGTTTGGCACCAACTGGCCCGGCTTCATGGAAAAAGTCGGCAATATTGCCGGCCCCCTGCTGGGCTATGAAGTACTGACCGCGTTTTTCCTCGAGGCGACTTTTCTCGGCATTATGCTGTTTGGCATCAAGCGGGTGCCGAGCAGGGTGCACACCTTCTCGGCGCTGATGGTGGCTATAGGCACCACCCTCTCCGCCTTCTGGATCCTTGCGCTCAACTCCTGGATGCAGACACCCACGGGCTATGAAATACGCGATGGTGTGGTCCACGCCACCGACTGGATGGAGGTGATTTTCAACCCGTCTTTTCCCTACCGGCTCACCCATATGCTGCTGGCCTCGGGCCTGACCGCAGCCTTCTTTGTCGCCGGCCTGTCCGCCTATCGAATCCTGAGAGGCGACAAGAAGCAGGCGCCGCGCCTGGCATTGAAAACCGGTCTGGTGCTGGCCGCGATACTGATCCCGGTGCAGATATTTGTCGGCGACCTGCACGGCCTCAACACCTTCGAGCACCAGCCGCAGAAAATCGCCGCCATGGAGGGGATCTGGGAAACGGAAAAGGGCGCGCCACTGCTGCTGTTTGCAGTTCCCGATGAAAAGGCGCGCACCAATCACCTGGAAATCGCCCTGCCGAAAATGGCCAGTCTGATACTGACTCACGAACTCGACGGCGAAATAAAGGGGCTGAACGAATTCGAAAACAATCACCCGCCGGTTAAGCCGCTCTTCTTCGGTTTTCGCATTATGGTCGGCGTCGGCATGCTGATGCTGCTGGTGGCCTGGACCGGCTGCTACCAGCTGTACCGGCATGGAGAATTACCCGACTGGCTGCTGAAGATAACGGTGGCCATGACCTTTTCCGGCTGGGTGGCGACGCTGGCGGGCTGGTATGTGACCGAGGTGGGACGCCAGCCGTGGCTGGTGACCGGCGTACTGAAGACCGCAGAGGCAGTCACTCCGGTAGCCAGCGCCAATGTTGGATTTTCCCTGGTGCTCTACCTGGTGGTCTACACCATCCTGTTGTGGGCCTATATCCACACACTGAAAGTCATGGCACTGAAGTCGGTAGAAGTGGAGGAGTTCGAAACCGCCGAACCCGCCGCCGACGGCAGCCTCACCAACCTGCCCCAATCTCACTCGGCCCCGCAGTCCGCCCACGGAGGTAACCCATGATCGACAACGCAATAATGGCAACAGACTGGCTGCCGGTGATTTTCATCGGCCTGATGGGCCTGGCGGTACTCGCCTATGCGGTGCTCGATGGCTACGACCTGGGCGTCGGCATACTGTTGCCGATGAGCAAACAGGACGAACGGCAGCGGGACACCATGATCGCGTCCATCGGCCCCTTCTGGGATGCCAATGAAACCTGGCTGGTGCTGGCGATCGGGTTGCTTCTGATCGCCTTTCCATCGGCTCACAGCCTGGTACTGATGAACCTGTATATTCCCACCGCCATCATGCTGGTCGGCCTGATCATGCGCGGGGTCGCCTTCGACTTCCGCGCCAAGGCGGCAGTGGCGCACAAGCTGGCCTGGGACAGGACTTTCAAGGCCGGCTCTCTGCTCACCAGCCTGACCCAGGGGTATATGCTCGGCCAGTATGTGATGGGCTTTGACGCCGGCTGGGAGGCACAACTCTTTTCCGGTCTGAGCGCCATTGGCGTGACTGCGGCCTACAGCTATATCGGCGCGGCCTGGCTGATCATGAAGACCGAGGGCAGCTTGCAGAGCCGCGCCATCCGCTGGACGCGCCGCGCCGGACGAGCGGCCTTCATCGGCGTGGTGGCAGTTTCCGCCGTCAACCCGCTGGTCAACCCGGGCGTATTCGATCGCTGGTTCACCTTTCCGCTGGTAATGTTTGTACTACTGATTCCGATGCTGTGCTTCTTCGCCTTCGCCGCCAATGAGGTTTTGCTGCGGCGCCTGCCGAAAGTGGACGACCGCCACTGCTGGATTCCCTTCGTCAATGTGCTGCTGGTGTTTATTCTCTGCTTTACCGGCCTGGCATTCAGTTTTTATCCGGATATAGTGCCGGGCAAACTGACCATCTGGCAGGCGGCCAGCGCCCCCGAATCCCTGCGCTTTATCCTGGTCGGAGCGATTATCGTGGTTCCGGTGATACTGGCTTACACCGCTTTCTCCTACAGGGTGTTTCACGGCAAGGCGACCGAGCTGCACTATCATTAGCGCGAGCGCTGGCCAGGCATCCAGTCCAGATACACAGACTCCAAGGTGCCGGGACCTCCCGGCACCGGGACTCCATTCCGAATTTTTATTCATTTTTTCGACCAGATCACTGTTCGATTTTTTTTGCCCAGTAACGCGGAACTAAGCCACAATTCCGGCAATATATCCTTGCCCCACAATGGCACTCCGTTAATAATTGCCGTCACCAAAAGACAACGTTTTTACACGGAAGTAAAACGCGTAGTCGGCATTGCCGCTCGCGTTAGTCAGGGTGGTAATTTGAATCAAGTCGATCGACGAACCGTCAGCCGGCGCGACAGTGCAAGTCCGCGCAAGCCGCAACGCAAAAATGGCCGCGAGAAGTACGAAAAGCTTCTCGATTCACTGGAAGCCCTGATCATCGAGCAGGATTCCAGCGAGATCACGCTTGCCAACCTGAGCCAGGTGGCCGGCGTCCCCGCCGCATCTGTGTACCACTTCTTTCCCAGTGTGGATGCCAGCCTGACCGCGCTGGCAGAGCGCCACTACAAGAGCTTTAGCGAAGCCCTGCTCCACCTCCCGGATATTCCACCCCAGGGTGGCTGGCAGGATCTGCTGTTCGAGCTCTGCGATCTGGGGCGCTCCTACTATGAGATCAATGTGGCAGCGCTGAAAGTGCATTTCGGTCCCCAGTCCAGCTGGGCCCTGCGCCACCTGCAGATGGAAAACAACTGGCGCCTCGCCGACACCCTGCTGAAAAATCTATCGCGCGAATTCGAGCTGCCGCCGTCTCAGGAATGGCGGGAGCGGCTCCTGCTCGCCATCACCATCAACGACGCCTTCTGGTCCCAGTCCTACTCCCGCTTCGGCCGTATCACCGAGGAGATTGCCGCGGAAGGCAAGCGTGCCGCAGCCGCCTACCTGAAAATGTATCTGGGCGAACTGCTCGAGCGCCGCCGCCCCAGCACCCAGTCGGAAACCAGTCCCTTTTAATGCCGTTATAAGGCACCGCCCGGGCTGAATCGCAGGTTGCGCCGCTTGATACGCGCATTGCGGCGCTTCTCCCTACGCCGGTACCAGATATAAAGCCCAGTGACCGAGAGCAGCAGCGGGCTCAACCCCACCACACACCAGAGCATCCGGCTTGCCAGGCCGGCAAAATCCCCGAAGTGCAGGCGCCGATAGCTGTCTACTATCTTGGCGCCCGCGCCGGCCTCGCGAATATCAAATGCGGTGATATAGTCTCCAGAGCCGGCATCGTAGCTGACATTGCTCGCGTACTGGCTGAGCAGAGGATTACCGCTGTGCACGTCGCCCCAGAAAGTAATATTCACACCCGGCTCCCAGGGCAGGGAGATATAGGTCGGCTCGAATCCGTTTAATCTCCGCACGGAGTCGTCGTGCAGTGCCTGCAGCGAAAGTGCACTGCCGTACAGGCGCTCCTGCATCACATGGTGTTCGGCACCGTCCGCGTGCTCTTCCAGTTCGTGAGCAAAGTGGGAGATATTCCACCAGGCACCGGTAAAGCCGACGATCAAAAGCACCGGTGAGGCGATCACCCCGGTCATCTTGTGCAGGTCACTGAAGTAAACGATCAGCCGCGCCTTCCAGCGCAGGGTGAAAAAGTTCTTCCAGAATCTGCGGTACAGAACCAGGCCGCTGATACCCAGCAGGCACAGCAGCACCGAAAAAACACTGGTAATTGCCAGCCCCGGATCATCCAGCAACAGGGTATAGTGCAGGTCGAGCAGCCAGTCGGTGAGATAGTGGGTCAGGCCCTGGGGGCTCGCCAGCATTTCACCGGAATACTGGTTCAACAGGGTATAGGACCAGTCGCTGCCGCCCCTCTGCATCAGATAGACCTGATCTGCGCGACCAGGATCCTGGAACAGATGCCAGCCCACCACTTCGTAATCGGGAAAACTGCCGTTCACATCGGCGAGCAGCGCATCCAGCGACTGTCGCTGGCGCCCTTCGGCCTGCACGCGCACCTTGTCTTCCATCAGCAGTGTGTCAATTTCGTGCTTGAACACCAGGATACTGCCGGTGACACAGATCACCAGTAGCGGCACAAAGGCGGCCAGCGCCATCCAGCTGTGCAGTTTGAACAGGGTTTTATTCATACAATCCAAGCTTTGCCAATGGGAAATTGGCCTTATCTTAAACGCAAAAAAGGATGGCGGGACCTATCAATCCCGCCATCCAAAAGGTGCGCATTAGCTCGCGAATCAGTAGCGCCTGTTCACCGAAGCACTGAAGTTGCGCAGTGCGGCATAGAAGCCCTGATCCCAGTAGAGACTATTGATGTATTTCTAATCGGTGAAGTTCTTGCCATTGACGGAGAAACTCAACTGCTCGTTCACCCGGTAGCCGGCAAATAACGACAGCGTCGCATAGGCCTCCTGATCGATCAGGGGTCCGGCGCTGTGTGTGCGCTGGACGCCGTCCTGCCGGTTGAGGCCTCCAGCGACTTTCAGCTGCTTTCCACCCATGTGACCGCCTGCGTCAGGCACGGGCCCATCGCCAGCAGAGTGGGCTGCGCCGGAATACGCTTGCCGCTGCTCATAGTCAACTTCTCCCGATTAACTTGTCGCCATCATAAGCCCACCCCCAGTCAAATGCAACAGATTATCATTTAGATTTAAACCTGCAATGACTCTGGCCCGCAACAACTACACTTAGGGGTGGCATCCCATTCAAACAATCCGGAGGCTCCCCCTATGCCCATAGCCCCTCACGACCTGGAGTTGGATTTTCCCGAATACGCAGACACCATCAAACGACTACAGAACGAAGACCTCGAGTTCAAAGTCGAAAGTGACACCTACCACAAGCTGGACAAACAGATCCGAGGGTTACAGGAAAGCGGCATAGCCACCGACGACGAGCACTACTCCCACCTGAAGAAACAGCGCGCCTATCTCAAACAACACCTGTACAACCGCATAACGAATAGCGAGCTGCCGCACTAGCTAAATTCGGTGGCCGCGACGGAGGCCGCTTTTTCGCGCAGCGAATGCCGTGTGGCCCGCCATATAAGCGAGCTGCAACGCCACATTGCGGAAAAAACGGCCCCGCCCCTTCGGGTTGCGCCCCAGAACGCGGCTATCTAATTTAGTGTGAACAGACCCTGGACAGCCCGGGCGCCATTTCGCACACTGCTTCTTTCACAAGGAGTGCCAGGGCGCCATGAAACTCTTCTTTACCCACGCCTCTCCCTACGCCCGCAGCGCCCGCATCGTGGTGCGCGAACAGCGTCTCGAAACACTGCTCGGCGAGGTGGCATCCCACCCGTTCAACAACGCCGAGGATTTTGTCAAAGCCAACCCGCTGGGCAAGGTTCCCGCCCTGATCCTGCCGAATGGTGAGGCGATCATGGACAGCGAGGTGATCTGCGCCTACCTGGACCGGGAGCTGGGCGACGGCCGCCTGGGCCGGCCGCTGGACGCCGACTGGTCATTGAAGACGCTGTACAGCGTCTGCTCCGGCCTGATCGACATCCTGGTGCTGCTGCGGGTAGAAAAGGGGCGCGAACAGGAGGGGCTGCGCTCGGATTTCTGGTGGCAGCGCTACACTGGCGCGATTGGGCGCACCCTGGACTACCTGGAGGCGCGCGCCGATCAGTTCCCGGAATCCCTGAACCTGGTGCATATCAACCTCGCCTGCGCCCTCGCCTACCTGGATTTCCGCCACCCGGACATCGACTGGCGCAACGGGCATCCGCGCTTGACGGCGCTGGCAGAATCGCTGGAGTCCCGCGACAGCTTCAGCGCCACGGGGCTGCACGAATAACCCGGCGGGCATTCTGCAAATGGCACTGCAGATCTGCTCTAGCGGAATTTCATGTGATTGCCATATGCACCCGCTAGCCTGCGGACTATTTGAGGCGCACCCGTGGCCAAAAATAAAAGCTTTAGCTGGATACTACTGCACGGCGCAGCCATCGCGACCGCCACCCTGAGCCTGCTTACCGGGCTGCGCATCGCCACCCTGAGCAGCGCCCCTGTCGCAGCCATTGAGGAACTCCTGCCCCAGGGACAGGTGCACAGCGCACATTTTTTCAGTGCAGCCATCCTGACCCTGGTCGCCATCCTCTATTGTTCCCGCCACGCGGGGCAACTGCTGTGTGGCCGCTTGCCGGATTTCACCCGCATGCATTACCAGAAAGCCATTATCTGGCTCGGCAGCCTGGTGCTGCTGATTTCCCTGGGCAGCGGCTGGCTGCTGTTTTCCGGATGGGGACAGAGCGCCCAGCTGCGCACCTGGCATTTCACCTGCGCTCTGGCGCTGGGTGCCTATATTTTTCTGCACGGCGGTGTCTATTTCGTACGGTCCGGCCGCCGCGCCCTGACACGTATTCTGCTCCCGGCCGCGAGCCCGCTGGCGCGATCATTTTTTGTCGTCGCCCTCCTCTCCACCATCATCCTGTTCGGCTGGCAGGCGCTCACCGCGAGATCCCCCTACCAATTGCTGGTCGCCGCCATGCCGCTGGCGACGCCCATCCATATCGACGGTATCGCCGACGAAAAGGCCTGGACCGAAAGCACAGCACTGGCCGTCAATACCGACGGCGGTGCAAACTTTATCGACGGCCAGACCCGGGTATCGCTGCGCGCCCTGCACAACGGCGAAGAGATCTATTTCCATATCACCTGGCAGGACCCGACCGAGAGCCTGGTACACCTGCCCCTGAAAAAAACCGCATCCGGCTGGCAGGTACAGCAGCAGGGTTTCCACCATTTCGACGAGACCCGCTACTACGAGGACAAGTTTGCCCTGCTGCTGTCAGATTCCTGCACATTCGGCGCCGCCGGTACGGCCCACCTGGGGCGCAAACCGCTCGAGGGCAAACCGGCCAACTGGCACGGCAAGGGATATCATTACAGCGATACTGGGCAGGTTCACGACCTGTGGCACTGGAAGGCGGTGCGCACCAACGATATGTACCTCGCCGACGACAACCATATCGGCGCGCCCTACAGAGTGCGCCCGGGCAGTCGCCGCTATACCGCCGGTTACCTGCAGGACGGCAAAGAATCGGGCTCCTATGTGATGAACTGGCACTGGTACAAACCCGGTGCTGTTGTGCCGAAGCGGATCCCCGGGAGCCCCGATATGCTGACGCCCTATCGGAATCTCCGCAGTGATGCCGACTGGGTGATTCCCTGGTTCGACTACCAGCCCTATTCCGTCGAAGAAGATAGTTACCCGCCCGGCACCCTGATGCCCTCGGTAATCTACAGCTCCAATCGATTCGAGGGCGACAGGGCGGATGTGCGCGCCCGCGCGCAATGGCAGGACGGCTACTGGTCGATGGAAATGGTGCGCAGGCTGGATACCGGTTCACCCCTGGATATTGCCATCGACAGCGGCGTCTGCCTCTGGGTCTCCGCATTCGATCGCGCCCAGGTGGCCCACACCCGCCACACCCGGGCTATCCGTCTCGCGCTGGAGACAACCAAATGAAATTCCGCGCACTGTTGGTATTTGTGCTGCCCGCTGTGATCCTTGTCGCGGCTGCCCTCTACTCAGCCCCGCAACAGGTACCGCAGCCCCATCACCTGACAAAAATAGACGGAAGTGGAAAAGCGCTGAGCGCCTGGTCCGGCCCCTGGTCCTGCGTGTGCGATGACCGCACCCAGTTGCTGTGGGAGGTGAAGACCGATGACGAGGGCATTCACGATGGCTACTGGACCTATTCCTGGTACCAGTATGAACAGGGAGTTGCCAACAGTGGCGACTGCTATTTCGAAAAGGCGCGCTGTGATACTGAAGACCTGATCCGCCACACCAACCGGCAGAAGTTGTGCGGAGCGGAAAACTGGCGCCTGCCGACGACAGACGAACTGCAGTCTCTGGTGATTGCCGACCCGATTCCGGGCCACCCGGCCGTGGATACCGACTATTTCCCCAGAACAAAACGCGGGGACTACTGGACCAGCGATGGCAACCAGCCGTTACAGGGAGTTTACCAATACTTGAAGCGCGGCAGCCGCGCGATTAACTTTATAAACGGCGACGCCGTCACAATTCCCTATCGCAATGCTGCATTTGTGCGCCTGGTTGCCGATAATTCAAATGCCTGTCACAAGGCCCGTCAATAATTCCCGCGCGATTTCCTCTCTGGCACAACGGAAGTGAGGGGTGACCACCTCCGGCGAGCCCAAATTCGCACAACAATAAATTCACCTTTCCGCAAGGAGTCTCCACAATGAGACGATATCTAGGCAGTGCACTCCTATTACCCGCGGTACTGATCGCGGCCGACGCCACCGCGGCCACCAAACACTACCGCCTGGCCTGGGACAGCGACGGCTCCAGCAGCGCCGTGATCGGCTTTTCCCCGGACGGCAGCAGCAACAATCCCTACGTCAATTACGGCTATTCCACCGATGAGGGCAGCTGGACTGCGGCACAGGTGGATGCCACCGAGACCTTCGACGGTTCCATCAGCAGCCATTTTGTGCGCCTGGAAGACCTGAGTCCGGACTCTGCGGTTTACTTCCGCGTGTGCGACCAGGACGGCTGCGGTGAGCGCTTCTGGTTCAGGACTGCCCCGGCCAACAACGATCCCTTCGTGGTCATCGCCGGCGGCGACACCCGCACCGGCCACACCACCCGCCGCCAGGGCAACCAGCTGCTGGCCAAGGTGCGCCCGCTGGCAGTGATGCACGGCGGTGACTTCACCAATGCCAACAGCGCCTCGGAAATGCGTGAGTTTCTCGACGACTGGACACTGACTTACTCCAGCGACCAGATAGACGGCCTCAGCTACCAGCGCATCTACCCGCTGATTCCGACCCACGGCAACCACGAGGACGACAACTATTCCACCGTGTGCCAGGTCTTCGGTGTGGATTTCAATGGCGATGGCAACTGCAACCCCAGCGACACCTATGGTGCCGTGCAGGTATCGCCGCTGCTGCGCGTCTACACACTGAACAGCCAGTTCCAGAGCAGCGGCTGGTCCGCCTACGCCTCGTCGATGAACAACTGGCTGGAGAGCGACCTGTCCGCTTCCGGCAGCGCCGCCAGCTGGCGCTTCGCCCAGTACCACAAACCGATGTTTCCCCACTACAGCGGCAAGTCCGACAACCCCACCCTGTTCGGCTGGTGGGCACAGCCGTTTTACGACTACTCGATGAACCTGGTGGTGGAGTCCGACACCCACCTGACCAAGCTCACCGAGGCGCTGCTCCCGAGCGGCAATAACTTTGCCGCAACCACCGCCGGCGGCACCATCTATGTGGGCGAGGGCAGCTGGGGCGCGCCGGCGCGCTCCGCCAACGACCCGAAATCCTGGACCATCGACCTGGCCAGCATCCAGCAGTTCAAGGTAATCCAGGTCAGCGCCGACGAATTGGTAGTGCGCACGGCGCAGTTCGACAGTTCTGCGGCCACCCTGTCCCGCGAAGAGCGCGAGAATGATCCGCTGCTGCTGCCCGCCAATGTCAACTGGTGGTCCGCGAATGGTATCGGCGAGGCCATGACCCTGACCCGCAACGCGGCGGGCCGCAGCGTGATCGGCAGCAGCTCCGGTGGCAGCAGCTCCGGCGGCAGCAGTTCAGGGGGCAGCAGCTCCGGTGGCGGTTCGGGTGAGCTGGTCTCCCTGGTGGCGACCGACGATGTGTTCATATCGTCCCGGCAGAGTTCCGGCAATTACGACGGCCACGATGACGGCCTGTTGGCGGATGGCAGCGACAGGACTCTCGGCGAGATCTACACACTGATCAGGTTCGACCTGTCCGAACTCGCCGAGTGCACCAGCTACAGCGCCGCGACCCTGGAACTGAATGTCACCGACAGATCCGGCAATACCTACGGTATCTACCTGGCCGACAGCGGCTGGCAGGAGGAATCCGCCAGCTGGAATTCCGTCGGCGGCGCCTCGGTACTCGGCAGCCGGGCCGCGACTTTCGTGCCCTCCTCCACCGGCATAGCACAGATAGACCTGCTCGCTTCCGGCATCATCGACAGCTGGCTCGGCGGCAACAACACCGGCCTGGTGATCGCCTCCGAGGGCGGCAGCAACGGCGTCGATATGACTTCCAAGGAAACCGGCCTGGGCCCGGTGATCAAGGTGCAGACCAGCTGCGGCTCCGGCAGCAGCAGTTCCAGCAGCAGTTCAGGCGGCTCCTCCGGTTCGGGTTCCGGCGGCGGCCAGTCGCTATCCAGGGCGGCGTCGGACGATGCATTCGTGTCCTCGTCCCAGGGCAGCAGCAATTTCGACGACCACGGCGACGGACTGCTGGCGGACGGCAGCGACTCCGCCTACGGCCAGATGTACACCCTGATCAAGTTCGACCTGGCCGACCTCGACAGCTGCTCCGGCATCGACGACGCCACCCTGGAGCTGAATGTCACCAACTACTCCTTCAGCAGCTACGGCGTCTACCGGGCAGCGAGTGACTGGCAGGAGGACTCGGCCACCTGGAACAGCATCGGCGGTTCGAATATTCTCGGCAGCCAGGCCGCGACCTTCACTCCTTCTTCCACCGGCAACTGGCAGATAGACCTGCAGGCTTCCGGCATCGTCGACAGCTGGCTGTCCGGGGTTAACACCGGGCTGGTAATCGCTTCCGAGGGCGGCAGCGACGGCGTGGATATGACGTCCAGGGAGACGGGACAGGGTCCGCTATTGAGTCTCACCTGCAATTAAATAAAAAGGGGCTCGACCCATGTAGGAGCGGCCCATGACCGCGATCGATCTCTGGCAGCTCCCCGGCATTGATCGCGGCCACCGGCCGCTCCTACATGGGGCATCCAAATGGGGCATCCCAAAAAAACTCAAAGGCCGTGCCGCTGCCGCCAGTGGGCAAATTGTTTCAGCACCTTGTGCGGCTGCTCCGTGTACCAGCCGTAACCGCGAATCCGCTCTCGCGACAGCTTGCGGATATCGTAGTAAACACTGCCGTCTCTATCGCCGAATACCGGCCTGTCACTGCCGACTTCATAAAAACGCGCCCACAGGGGCCCGGCATTCTTGTCCGGTAGCAGCTCGCGATAATCCCCGCCGGCTTTTTCCCAGCGATAACCGCGGATCTGGTTTTCGGCAAACCAGCCGTGCGCGCGCACAATGGCCAGCTTGATGGCTTCCGTTGGCTGCTCCAGCTCCATCAAAAACAGCACCAGGTCCGCACTCTCGCTGGTGGCCAGTGCCGCGGGTTCGAAGGCCCGCGCCGCCGCCGGCGCCAGTGACTGCGGGTCGTGCTGGGCACCCCAGATGGTGGCAGTACCACCGGTAATCACCTGGCTTGCCACCAGCATCTGCAGCCCGCGCTGCAGGCTGTCCGCGGCGCGCCGGCGTTGCGGTTCGGGTAAAAAACCCAATCCCTCGTCGTCCCGCGCTGCAGCGCGGACAATGCGCAGCAGGTCGCTGGTCACATCGTCGTTGAAGGTGATCAGGTCGTGGTATTTACCGCGCAGCGGGAAGGACTGCGGCCAGCCGCCACTGGGATACTGGGCCAGCAGTACCAGGTCCAGCGCACGCTCCGCAGCCTCCGCGTAGCGCCTGTCTGCCGTGGCCCGGTAGGCCTTTGCCATCACCCAGAACTGGGTGCTGGTAGCCCCATTGTCAAAAGTGGGAACGTAATTTTTCTCCACGCCGAAAGCCTGGCCGATCTCGCGCGGCGCCGCTCCCATATCCGTGCGCTTGGACCAGCCACCGGAGGGCGTCTGGTAGCTGAGCACGGTATCCGCGATGCGCCTTCCCTCTGCAGTGCGGTAGAAATCCACCGACTGCGCAGGATTGAAGCCAAAACGCTTGGTATAGGTCGCGGGCAGCGTCTCTTCCAACCCGGCCCGCTTCAATTCCGCAGCCATTTGCTGCAAGTCCTGCTGATGTAATTTGCGGGAGAGCTCGCGGTATTCGACCACCGCCTCCGCCAGCTTCAATTCATTGGGGGGCTCTGCATCTGAGACCGCGCCTGTCGGAAATAACAGCACAGCGAGAAAAAAACGGCAGAATCTCATTGTAAGGAACTCTTTGCGGCGCACTTATTGTTGTACAGCAGTGCGGCACAAGTACCGCCCTGTCAGGCAGAATTATTGCATTGGTCAGGCCAGTAATGCCACAGCCCCGAAATGCCAAACACAAAAAAAGCGCCACCGGTTGTCCGGTGGCGCTTCCCTGCCTCGAGTGCACCGAAGTGCGCTGTCGCTACTTCAGGTGCCGGTCAAAGAACTCCTCGATCATGGTGTACATGTGGATGCGGGTCTGCTTGCCGCGCAGGCTGTGCTTCTTGCCCGGGTAGGTCATCAGCTCGAACTGCAGTCCCTTGTCCTGCATTTCCTTGATCAGCCTGGTGGTGTTGGTAAACAGCACATTGTCGTCCGCCATACCGTGATAGATCAGCAGTGCGCCCTCGAGCCCCTCCGCATAGGGGAATACCGAAGAGGCCTCATAGGCCTCGCCGTCGCCGTTGGGGTTGCCCATATAGCGCTCTGTGTAGTGGGTGTCGTACAGGGCCCAGTCGGTAACCGGTGCACCGGAAACCCCCGCCTTGAAGTAATCGCCGGCCTTGAACATATTCATCAGCGCCATATAGCCGCCGTAGCTGTGGCCATAGACACCGATATTGTCGCCATCCACATAGGGCAGGGAGCGCAGGAATTTTACCCCCGCCACCTGGTCTTCCACTTCCGGCTGGCCCATGCGCTTGAAGATCGGGTTTTCAAATGCGGTGCCGCGATTGGCGGAACCACGGTTGTCCAGTGTGAACACCACATAGCCCTGTTGCGCCATAAACTGGTTGAATTCCTTGTCCCAGCTGTTGGTCACCAGTTGTGCATGGGGGCCACCGTAGAGATAGACCATGACCGGGTATTTTTTCGATTCGTCGAAATTCGCCGGTTTGTACAGGCGATAATGCAGAGTGTGGCCCTGCGGCGCCGCGAAGGAACCGAACTCCGGCACTACCCAGTTTTTGCTGTAGGGATAGAGCGGATGGCCTTTGACGACCGCGTTTGCTTCCAGCCAGGTGACCTGTTCGCCGTCGGCCCGGTGCAGGCTGACCTGTGTCGGTGTACTGACGTTGGAGAATTTGTCGATATAGCCCGAGCCGTCTTCGGCAAACTCTATGCTGTGCATACCGGCGCGCCCTGAAATCTTGCGCACGGCTCCATCGCCACCCAGTTTGGCCGCGTACAGGTGGCGCTCCAGCGGGGTGTCTTTCCGGCCGGTAAAATAGACCACACCGTTTTTCTCATCCACGGCCTCCAGTTCGTCAATGACCCAATCACCGCTGGTCAACTGCCTTACCGGCTTTCCGCCCAGGTCGTACAGATACAGGTGTTTGAAGCCGTCGCGCTCTGAGGACCAGATAAAGCGCTCGCTGTCCTCTAGGAAATACAGGTCGTCGTGCAGGTTGATCCAGGTATCGCTGCTTTCCGCAAGCAGTTTTTTCGACTTGCCGTTGTCCAGGTCATACAGGCGCAGCTCCAGCTTCTGCTGGTTGCGATTCTGCCACTGGTAGCTGAGCAGGCTGTCCCGCGCCCAGTCCACCCGCGGAATATAGATATCCTCGTCCTTGCCCAGGTCTATCCAGCGGGTCTTGCCGGACTCGATATCGAGAACACCCAGTTTGATTTTCACATTGGGTCGACCGGCAGCCGGATAGCGCTGCTGGATCATGTCGATGCGGTCGGCATAGATTTCGCTGCGGATCACTTCATCCACCGGCGACTCATCCACCTGCAGGTAGGCGATATGGCGATCGTCCGGCGACCACCAGTAACCGGTCATGCGGTCCATCTCTTCCTGGGCCACGAATTCGGCCATGCCGTTCTTGATCGGGCCCTCGCCGTCCCTGGTTAGCTGGCGCTCCTTGCCGGTTTGCAGGTCGACGATAAAAATATCCTGGTCACGGATAAAGGATACGTAGCGGCCCTTCGGCGATACGCGCACATCGGTTTCGAAAGCCTCGGTTTCGGTCAGGCGCCGCGCGGATTTCTTGTCGAGGTCGTAGTAGTAGACGTCGCCGGCCAGCGGGAACAGCAGGGACCTGCCGTCGTCCGACCAGGTGTACTCCATGATGCCGCTGCCGTAGATGCGCTGACGCTCGCGCCGCGCTTTTTCCTCGTCGGATAGTACTTCCTTCCCTTTATGCAGGGAATCCGAGTTCACCAGCACGCGGCTTTTGCCGTCGCCGATATTGTATTCCCACAGGTCGTAGCGGTCGTAGTCCTCCTCGCGCCCCTTCAGGAAGGTCACACGACTGCCGTCCGGGGAGTACTCCAGCGCACGCGGCGAGGTGCCGCTCAGCGCGGGATCGGAGAAGATTCTCTCGATAGTCAGCTGTTCAGCAGAACAAATGCCGGTAAATGTACAGCCGAGCAGAAGAAGCAATTCTCTTTTCATACAGCATCTCTTTTTTCTAACAGCGTATTTGTAGCAGTACGCAGGATTCTACAATGGTTTGGCGCTCCCTGCCCCAACCAGGCATGTTCGATTCCATGGAATAAACCGTTGCAAATTATGCGATTTTCTCCCGCGAACAGTGAACCTAAGATGCCGCCATCAATCCAGTGGAGGATCAGAGACATGGACTACATCCGTAAATCCGACAGCCGCGGGCAGGTCAATCTCGGCTGGCTCCACAGCCGCCACAGCTTCTCATTCGGCCGCTATTACGACCCGGCGCATATGGGCTTTTCGGCACTGCGGGTCATCAACGATGACACGGTGAAAGCTGGCACCGGCTTCGGTGCCCACGGCCACAGGGATATGGAGATCATCACCTACGTGCTGGAGGGTGAAATCAAACACAGCGACAGCATCGGCAACCGCTTTGTCGTGCCCGCCGGTGAGGTGCAGCGCATGAGTGCCGGCACCGGTATCCAGCACTCGGAATTCAACGCATCGCGCAGCGAGCGACTGAAGTTGTTACAGATATGGATAGAACCCGATGTGACGGGCATAGTGCCCGGCTATGAGCAGGCCAACATTCCCCAGCGCGACAAGATGACACCGCTGGTTACATCCGACGGGAGAGATGGTTCACTGAGCATGCAACAGGATGCCAGCCTCTCACGCTTGCGCCTGTCGCCCGGGGAGCGATACACCCTGGGTACCGGCGGCCGCGCCGGCTACCTGCATATCATCGAAGGTTCTCTGGACGCTGGAAGCACCCGTTTCTCTGCCGGCGACGGAATTGGATTTACCCGGACCCGCGAACAGGAAATCGCCGCAGGCACCGACGGCCTCGAAGCACTCTGGTTCGATCTGCCGCGCGAATGATGGAAACACTCGTCCTCTCGCCCCTATTCTGGCTACTGGCAATCGCCGGCGTCACCCTGACCGGCATCTCCAAATCCGGATTTGCCGGCGGCGCCGGGGTGGTGGCGGTACCTCTGCTGGCGCTGGTGATGCCGGTGCCGCTGGCGGTGTTCCTGATGCTGCCACTGCTGCTGGCGATGGATATCAAGACGGTCCAGTACTACTGGCGGCACGCCGACTGGGTGCAGTTGAAAAGTATCGTCCCCGCCGCCGTCGCCGGTATCACCGTCGGTGGCCTGCTGCTGGGCAGATTGCCGGAGGATTGGCTTAAACTGCTGCTCGGAATTCTCTCGATTGTCTTTGCCCTCTGGCAGCGACTGGCACCACTACTCGGTGCCATGAAGGGCGCCGCCTGGCTCTGGGGTGGCATCAGCGGGCTGACCAGTACCCTGATTCACGCCGGCGGGCCGCCGATCAATATCTACCTGATAGCGCGACAGCTGCCCAAGCTGGATTGGCTGGCCACGGCGGGCATATTTTTCGGCATCATGAATGCGGTCAAGGTGATCCCCTACCTACTGACCGGTGACTGGACCCGGGACCTGTTCCTGATGTCGCTGTTGTTACTGCCGGTAGCCCTGGCGGGTGTCTGGCTGGGCAGGCAGATACAGGGAAGGATTTCCGAACGGCAGTTTGCACTCTGCTGCCGCGCGCTGCTGCTGGCCTCCGGAATCCTGTTGCTGGCTCAGGTATTCTGGCCCTAGAGAATAGTCGCAACGCGCGCCTGGCCATTGCCGCGGTCACCCGTAGGGGTAAGTCTCCAGCTCCGCGGCGAGGATCTTCTTGAGCGGCGCCAGCTGGGCGTCGAAATTTTTCCACTGCTCGGTGCCGCTGCGGTAGATAGGCCGGCGCACCTGCTCGGCACTGGGCGTGCGCACCGCGCGCTCGGTCTTGTGGAAATCGATACAGGATTTCTCGAACGGCAGGCCGCAGTAGTCGAGGATGCGCCGCACCTGTCCCTCCAGGTCCGCCACCACCGATTCATAGTGCACCCGCAGCACCCTGCCTGGCAGCACCCTGTCCCAGTGATCCATCAGGCGCACGTAATCCTTATAGTATTCACCGATCAGCTCCAGCCCGTAAGTAAACTCCTGCCCGTCGGCGAACAACTGTTTGAAGCCGCTGAAACAGCAGGACAGCGGGTGGCGGCGGGCGTCGATAATCTTCGCATTCGGCAGTATCAGCTGAATCAGACCGATATGGCGGAAGTTGTTCGGCATCTTGTCGATAAACAGCGGCGCGCCGGCGCGGTGAATACGCGTCTCGTCGATATACTGGCGGCCCAACTGTTCGAGCTTTTCCGTCTCCAGCTGCTGTAGCAGCGCCGGATAGCGCGGCTCGTCGCTGGCGCGGCGGCGGCCGTCGAGGCGCCTGGCCATTGCCATGACATTGTGCAGTTCCAGTGTGCCGTCCACCTGGGAATGGGAGGCGAGTATCTGCTCCAGCAGGGTGGAACCGGCGCGCGGCAGGCCGACGATAAAGATCGGATCCGGCGCATCGCAGCCGCTGCCCGCATTTTTTTCAAACAGCTCGCGGGTGCAGTGGGCAATCTGCAGATCGGTATCGCGGCGGTTCTGCTCGATACTGTAGCGGCACTCCTGCTGTTTCAGCCCGTTGCCCTTTTCGTATTGGGCGAAAGCCTCGTCGTATTGCCGGCGGTCCTCCAGCGCCTTGCCCAGCGCGAAGCAGAGGTGGTAGCGGTCCTCGCGCGCGGTGGCCGGCGCCGCCTCCAGCTCGCGCATCCGCGCTATCTCCGCGTCCTCGAAACGGTAGGTCTTCATATTGGCGAGGCTCCACCAGGCATCGCCAAAATCCGGCTTGGCTTCGTAGGCACCGCGGTAGGCGCGGATGGCCCCCTCCGCATCGCCGATGGTTTTCAGCGTGTGGCCGCGCTGCAGGTGAATGCCGTGCAACTGCGGTGCCCCGGCGGCGATGTGGTCGTAGATCCGCAGTGCGGTCTCGTAGTCGCCCACCATCGCACTCTGGGTGGCGAAGAGGATGTCCGCCTGGCGGTTCCCCTGCCGTTCGCGCAGGATTTTTGCCTGTGCCAGCGCGGCGGCGAATTTCTGCCGTTTGCGCAGCACGCCGATATAGTCAAAGCGCGCCTGGTGGAAATCCGGGTAGAGCGCCAGGCAGCTCTCCAATAAAAAGTCGGCGTCGTCGAGTATGCCCAGTTCGGCGCCGATCAGTGCCAACAGGCGCATGGCCTCCGGGTGGTGCCTGTGGCACTGCAGGAAATTTCGGCACAGCTGCTCGGCCTTGAGCAGTTTTTTCTCGTACATCAGGCTGGCGGCGCCGAGCAGTTCCGGCGGCAGCTTGTGTAAGTGCTGGAACTGGCCCAGTGCCTGCTCCGCCTCGTCGTTTTTGCCCAGAGCGCGCAGGCCCAGCGCCAGGCCTTTCCAGCTGGCGTGCAGGGCCGGGTTCAGCTCCGCCGCGCGGCGGAAGGTATCTACGGCGGAGTTAGTTTTACCCAGCCGGGCAAAGTTGTGGCCGCGCTCTTGAAAGGCGCGGGCGTGCTGGCTGTCGAGTTGCAGCAGCTTATCCAGTGTATCCAGCGCCGCGGCGCTCTCGCCCAGGTAGCGCTGGCTGACGGCGAGCAGGTAAAAACTTTCCGCGTCATCGGGATGGTCCTCCGCGAGCTTCTCGGCCAATTCGCGGGCGCGGGAAAAATCGCGTTTTTTCAGCGCGGTGCGGATCTCTGCGGTGGCCTCGCGGCTGGCGGGAGAGGGTTCGGAAGACACGGTAAATATCTCGTTACATTTTTTTGAATTAGGCCGGGCGAACACTTGGCTCGCCCGGTTCCCCCTCCCCCGGCCCACTGACTCGCGCCATCCCTGGCGCTCGCCCGCTTCGCGGGCGCCTGCGGCGTCCAAATTTGCTCCCGACAAATTTGTCCCGCAAGCGGGAGAGGGGAGCTATCCTTTCGGGTTTGGGTGTTACCTCCGATTCCGTAATCAGAAGTCGTAGGTCACCTTGACACCAAAGGTGCGCGGGCGGTTGGTGGTGATGCGCTTGGTGTTATCCAGCGTGTTGATAAACAGCTCGGCGCGCTCGTCGGTCAGGTTTTCCGCGTAGAGCTCGGCACCCCAGTGCATTTCGCGCAGGCCGAAAGACGCATCGACAGTCGTATAGGCATCCTGCTCAAAGCGGTCGTTGGGCTGTACCACGATGGAACTCCAGGCCTCGTCGCTGTACTGCAGGCCCGCCTGCCAAAAGGCATCGTAACCGGCCAGGGTCCAGTCGTAGCGCGCGCGCAGGTTGAACTGCAGCGGCGGCGACAGGGCCAGCTCGCTGCCCTCGGGAGCCACGTTGACGGCGCTGCCCGGCACCCGGGTGATCTCCGTGTCGTTGTAGGAAAGGGCACCGATCATCTGCAGATTGTCCGTCGGCAGCCAGGTCACGTCCGCCTCGATACCGCGGATCTCCGCATCCAGGGCGTTATCCAGGTAGAAGAGGAAGTAGACACTGGGATCGAAGACCGCGGTCTGGATATCGGACCACTGCACCAGGTAGACGCTGCCGTTGAACTGCAGGCTGTGATCCAGCAGTGTGGTTTTCCAGCCGGCCTCGTAATTGTCCACGGTATCGGTGGTCACCGTGTAGGGCACTGTGGTGGTGTCGTTGCCGTTGCCGCCGCCGCGGTTGTAAGCCGGCGGGCGGAAACCCTCGGAGTAGGTGGCGTAGAGCAGCGTATCGTCGCCGGGCGTGTAGCTGAGGGTGAATTTGGTGATGACATCGCTCTCATTCAGCGGCACGTCTATACCGGCCCCGGCCCACTTGGAATCCAGGTTGTCACCGTACTGGTCGGTGTCGATACCGCCGGCATTGCCGAAGGAGGAGTTGGCGGAGCCCAGCAGCTTCACGTCGATATCGTAGTGGCGCAGACCGACGGTAGCGGTAAGCTTTTCAGTCACGTCATAGGACAGCTCGCCGAAGAAGGCCAGCTGCTCCTCGGTGCGGGTGATATCGTTGAAGAAGGCCACACCGGCGGGGCGCGCGCCCGGATCTATCGCGGTGGCCCTGTTCGGGTCGGAGCTGTCCGGGGACCAGCCGCGCGGGTAATTCTGCGGGAAGCCCAGGTCGACGATGGAGCCGTAGACGAAGTTGCCGCGGTCGAGTATCTCCACGTCCTCGTAGAAGGCACCGGCGGTCAGGCGCAGGGCGTACTCCTCCGGCGTGGAGAGGCGCAGCTCGTGGCTGGTGCGGGTGTTTTCCACCAGGCCCACATAGCCCTTGGTGGGGTCGTAGCAACTGTCCACATAGTCGCAGGTGTAGTAGGCCACATAGCCGCCCACGTCGTTGTAGCCGGTGTAGTCCATGGACTGCTCCACCTCGCGGTCCAGGTAGGCGCCGGTGTAGACGATATCCAGCGCCGCCAGGCGGCCCTCCAGGGTCCAGCTGGTCAGGTCGAAGCTGTCCTCGAGGGAATCCTCGAAGTAGCGGCGCACTTCCAGGTCGCCGACATTTTCCGGGTCGTGATCGAAGACACCGTCCGCATCCAGGTCCTGGTGGGTGTGCTGCAGCAGCGCCTCCCAGTCGTCGTTGATCGCGTATTTGAGACCGACGCGGGCGCCGCGATAGCTGGCGTCGTTGAAGTCCTCTTCCACCAGGTCCTCGTTACTCGCGCTCTGCACCGGCAGGCCGGCCCAGGCCAGGTTCACATCCGCATCGGGTGTATAGGTGCCGGCCACATTGTCGATATAGCCGCCCTCATTGGACTGGTAGGCGGCGACCCGCGCGGCCAGCCTGCCCTCGATCAGCGGCAGGTTGATGACGGACTCCAGGGTATCGGAAAGTTCGCCGCCCTTGGTGGTAGCGACGCCCGCCTCGATCCCCAGCTGGAATTCATCCAGCTGCGGCTTGTTGGTGATCAGGCGCACCGTGCCCGCCTGGGAGCTGGCGCCGAACAGCGTACCCTGCGGGCCTTTCAACACCTCGACCCGCTCAATATCGGTCACATACACGTCCAGGTTGCGCCCGCCGATACTGACCGGCGCCTCGTCCAGGTAGAGCGCCACATTTGGCGCCGTGCCGTTGGCCTGGGACAGCTGGGTAGCGATGGTCTCGGTGGCCATACCGCGGATATAGATGGACGACTGGCCCGGGCCGCGGCCGCCGGAGGTCACGTTGGGCATATGGCGGATATAGTCGTCGAAATTGGAGACGTTCAGGTTCTCCAGGCTCTCCTCCCCCAGGGCCTGCACGGTGACCGGGATATCCTGGGCGCTGGCGGCGCGCTTGGTGGCGGTGACCGTCACCTCCTCGATTTGCCGCGGCTCGGCAAGTACCGGCTGGCTGCCCAGTACCGCCGCACCAGCCGCCAGAATGGCGCTGTGCAATTTGCTTTTCTCGAACACAGAGATCTCCTTGCTCTTAAAGGGTTTGTTTTGTGCGCCGCAAATAGGGGGCAGCGGGCCGCAAATAGCATCGAGGCGCCATCCACCTGGATGCCTGCATCTCACTGAAATTTAGTGGTGTAATTATTGTGATGAGTGATAGCTGTCGAAAAGATCGCCAAATAGCGACTTATCGCAGTGCTGCTGAGGGCAGAGCCGCAGACATAATCCCGCTGCCCGGGCGCTGAATTGCGGCGAAATTCTATAGAAATGACCGTAAAAGATAAAGTCTGAGACAAAAAGTCATCAGGCTGCACAGATTTCAATCACCACCCACGTGAATTTGGTTCTCGGCAATATGATTCGAACTGTAATTTTTTGATGACAATAAAAAAGACGCTTTCGCCACCCGCCGACAAACAGGCTACAGTGGCAACAGGTAACAGAGAGTGGGCATCCATGACCCAGCAAAAACTGCCCCTGCGGATCGATATCGTCTCCGATGTGGTCTGCCCCTGGTGCGCTATCGGCTATTTGCGCCTGCAGCGGGCACTGGAAAAGTACGCGCAGCAGTTGCAGGCGGAGATTCACTGGCTGCCGTTCGAACTGAACCCGCAAATGCCTGCGAGCGGTGAAAACCTGCGTGAGCACCTGGCGAAGAAATACGGCACCACACCGCAGCAGAGCATAGAGGCGCGCCGGCGGCTGACGGACCTGGGCGCGGACCTCGGCTTCGCCTTCAACTACAGCGACGATATGCGTATGTACAACACCTTCAATGCGCACCAGTTGCTGCAGTGGGCCAGGGGATACGACCGGGAGACCGAATTGAGCCTGCGCCTCTTCGACGACTTTTTTCGCGAGCGAAAAAATATCGACGATTTAGGCGTGCTCGTAGAGGCCGCCGCGGCGGTGGGGCTGGATGAAAACGAGGCCCGGGAAGTGCTGCAGAACCAGACATACGCCGGCGCCGTGCGCGAACTGGAAAAGTTGATCACCAGCCAGGGCGTCAGTGGTGTACCCTTGTTTGTCTTCAACCGCGAGTACGCCATCAGCGGCGCCCAGGAAGTGGCCACCTTCGAGCAGCAGTTGCAGCAAGTACTGGATGAGAACACTGACAATTGATTGCCACACGGCTTCTAACAATAAATAGGGGAAATCGATTTCGATGCAATCCGGAAAAAATCTACTCGGCATATTGGCAGCCGTCGCCGCGACACTGGGTGGCTGCGGCCCGAAGGCCGGGACACAGGCCCCCGCAGACGCCTTCCTGTCCAGTATTGCCGACTACTGCGGCAAGGCCTTTGCCGGCCGAATAACCGTCAACGAACCGAAAACCGCGCAACCGGATCCCTTCGAGGGCAAGACACTGGTGATGCATGTGCGCGGCTGCGAACAGCCGACCCGCGAGCTGCGCATTCCCTTTCACGTCGGCGAGGACAGATCCAGAACCTGGATTCTGACCCGCACCGATACGGGTCTGCGGCTGAAGCACGACCACCGCCACGAGGATGGCAGCGAGGACACACTGACCATGTATGGCGGCGACAGCCGCGCACCGGGCAGCGCCGGGCGGCAGGCGTTTCCCACCGATGCCGAGACCAAAGCGCTGTTTGCGCGGGAGGGGCTGGATGCTTCGATCGACAATACCTGGATTATGGAAATAGTGCCGGGCGAAAGATTCAGCTACCAACTGACCCGCCCCAGCGGCCGCAATTTCCGCGTCGACTTCGACCTGAGTGAACCGGTAGCGGCGCCGCCCGCGCCCTGGGGGCACGACTAGTCGCAATAAATACATTGCCGCGCCGGGGCGCTGCGCCCCGCGCGACAGATTAACAATTGTTTACCCATCTTAATCCAACACCCCGCCGCACCCGCGGTCTCATCTGCGAACCCATTGAACAGTGAGACCCAGATAATGAAACGCCTCCTCCTGCTGCTTGCGACAGCCGCGGCCGCCGGCTGCAGCTCCGTCGCCAAAATGCCGCCGGTGTTTTCCGAATCCCTGATTACCAACATCACCGAACAGGGCAATCACTTCTTCACCTACAGGGCTAACCTGAGCATGCAGGAGGGCGGCGCGGCACCCGCTCGCGGCCCGGGTGTTGGCGGCAAAGGCGGCGGCAGGGGTGGCCCCGGCGGAGGCATGGGCGGCGGTCCCGGCGGCGGTATGGGCGGCGGAATGGGCGCTCCCGGTGGCGGTATGCAGGCCAGGATGCGCGACAACCCGCAAGAGGCTGCCATGGAGCGCCTGGAAGAGATCCTGGCGGAAACCGGTTACTGCCCCAACGGCTGGTTCGTGATCGAGAAAACCTTCGACCGCGGCGCCGCAGAAATCCGCGGCGAGTGTCGCACGGCTTCCGCTTAAGGACCTGGATAAGCCCTTAAGCGGGCGGCGACCTTGTCAGTGCTTTAACAGATAGTCGGCGTGAAAGCACAGATGCTGCTCGATAAAGCTGGCAATAAAGTAGTAGCTGTGATCGTAGCCCGCGTGGTGCTCCAACTTCAGCGGGTAACCGCTGGCTTCGGCGGCGGTTTCCAGCGCGTGGGGTTTCAGCTGCTCCTCCAGGAACTGGTCCTCCTCGCCCTGGGAAACCAGTAGCGGCAACTGTTCACTGGCGCGGCTCACCAGGGTTGCCGCGTCGTAGTCTTCCCAGCTGGATTTATCCGCCCCCAGATAGGCGCTGAACGCCTTCTCGCCCCAGGGGCAGGCGATCGGGTTACAGATGGGACTAAAAGCGGAAATCGATGTATAGCGCTCGGGATTGCGCAGCCCGATCACCAGTGCGCCGTGGCCTCCCATGGAATGGCCGGCTATAGCGCGCCGCTCACTGACCGGGAAATTCTGTTCGACCAGTTGCGGCAGTTCGCGCACGACATAGTCGTACATCCGGTAGTGCTGCTTCCAGGGCTCCTGGGTCGCGTTCAGGTAGAAGCCCGCCCCCTGCCCCAGGTCGTAGCCCGGATCGTCCGCAACATCCTCGCCGCGCGGGCTGGTGTCCGGTATCACCAGCGCTATGCCCAGCTCCGCCGCCACCCGCTGCGCCCCGGCTTTCTGGCTGAAATTCTCGTCGGTGCAGGTGAGGCCGGACAGCCAATAGAGGACCGGGTACTTGTGCCCCTTTTCCTCTTCGGCCTCCTGCGGCAGATAGACGGCGAAACGCAT
Source organism: Microbulbifer taiwanensis (assembly GCF_014904815.1). GTDB lineage: Bacteria > Pseudomonadota > Gammaproteobacteria > Pseudomonadales > Cellvibrionaceae > Microbulbifer > Microbulbifer taiwanensis. The sequence continues at coordinate 82,322 of NZ_JACZFR010000007.1, read as the reverse complement.
CGGGCAGTTCAGGACGTCCGAATCGTGACGGTACTGCCGCTGCAGGCCGTCGAAACACTTGGTACTGCTGACCAGTTCCAGCTTCATGTGCTCAGCCCTCCCTGCCGGTGGACGGGTAGTGGATCACGCTGCGAATGCTCTTACCCTGGTGCATCAGTTCGAAGGCATCGTTGATCTTTTCCAGCGGCATGGTGTGCGTAATGAAATCGTCCAGCTGGAACTCCCCGGCCAGGTAGCGCTCGACATAGTCGGGCAGCTCCGAGCGCCCCTTGACCCCGCCAAAGGCGGTGCCGCGCCAGACGCGCCCGGTCACCAGCTGGAAGGGGCGCGTACTGATTTCCTGGCCGGCGCCGGCCACGCCGATAATCACCGACTCACCCCAACCCTTGTGGCAGCACTCCAGCGCCGCGCGCATGACATTGACGTTGCCGATGCACTCGAAAGAATAATCCACACCGCCATCGGTCAGCTCGACGATGACTTCCTGTATCGGCTTGTCGTAATCCTTGGGGTTGATGCAGTCGGTGGCGCCGAGCTTCTTCGCCAGCTCGTATTTCGACGTGTTGATATCGATCCCGATAATACGCCCGGCGCCAGCCATGCGTGCACCGATCACCGCCGACAGGCCTATACCGCCGAGACCGAATATGGCGACCGTCGCGCCCGCCTCCACCTTGGCGGTGTTCATCACCGCACCCATACCGGTAGTGACACCGCAGCCGAGCAGGCACACCTCCTCCAGCGGCGCCTCGGGGTTGACCTTGGCCAGGGAGATCTCCGGCAACACCGTGTATTCGGAAAAAGTCGAGGTACCCATATAGTGGTAGATCGGTTTACCGTCCACCGAGAAGCGGGTGGTGCCATCCGGCATCAATCCTTTACCCTGGGTTTCGCGGATTTTCTGACACAGGTTGGTCTTGCCGGATTTACAGAACTTGCACTCGCCGCACTCGGGCGTGTAGAGCGGGATCACATGGTCCCCCACCGCCACACTGGTCACCCCCTCGCCCACCGACTCGACGATACCGCCGCCCTCGTGGCCGAGGATGGCCGGGAATACACCCTCCGGATCGTCACCGGACAGGGTGAAGGCATCGGTGTGGCAGACACCGGTGGCCACCAGCCTGATACGCACTTCGCCTTTCTGCGGCGGCATGACATCGACGTCCTCGATGGAGAGCGGCTGACCCGCCGCCCAGGCAACTGCGGCTTTGCAACGGATGGTTTCTGCGGTCATTGTGCACTTCCTGTTACTGAATCATTGAAATACCGGGCCCAGAATAGCCCGGCTTTCCACGCGGGTGCAAAGGGGAGCTTGTCCGGATTATCCACCCGGACAGCGCGACAATAATCGGGTTAGCGCTGCTGTTTTCGCCACTGCAGCGGCGAGCTGCCGTGCACGGCGCGAAACGCCTTGGAGAAGGCGCTGATATCCGTATAGCCGAGGCTCGCCGAGAGCAGGTTGATATCGATACTCGAGGCGCGCAGGTGCCAGCGCGCCGTCTCCATGCGCGCGTCCTGCAGCAGTTGCTTGAAGGAGGTGCCGGCCTCGCGCAGGCGCCTTTGCAGGGTGCGCGCTGGAATATGTATCAGCTCGGCAATCTGCGACAGCCCGTGCTGTTGGGCACCCAGGGTCTGCAGGATCAGTATGCGCACCTGTTGTGCGATATCACCCTCGTGTTCGCCCAGCAGCTGGCGGGTGAACTCATCGAAATACAGATTGAGACTGGCGCCCGGCTTGCACAACGGTCGCTGAAGGGTGTCGGCATCGAAGACCAGGCAGTCGCGCTCCTGCCCGAATTGCACCTCGCCTTTGAAAAATTCACGGTAGCGCTCCGGCGACGACAGCGGCCCCTCGCGAAAACAGACCCGACGGGGACGTATATCCGCCCCCGCCAGATCCTGAATCAGGCGGTAACCCGCACCCACGGCCAACTCGCGGTACTGCTGTGCCAATAGCGGCGTCTCGAAGTGATCGAAGCGCTGAGCCACCAGCTCGCCGCCCTCTGTGCGAATGCGCCAGTGATCCGCCTGGTTGTGCAACACCATGTAGCGCTGGGTCACCGCCAGTGCCGAGCCCAGGTCACCGCTGTGCAGCAACAGCTTGCCCAGCGCGCCGAGCATTCGCACCCCCTGCATGCTGGCCAGACGCAGACCGAAGTCGCTGCAGTGCAGCTCGCGTGCACAGAGATTCAGCAGTTCTGTCAGAGTGGCGATGGGCACCAGTATGTCCGGGCGGCGCATACAGTCCGCCGGCAGCCCCACGCGGGCCAGCAATGCCGACGGATCGCCTCCGAGCTGCGGCACCAGCAGGTTGAAACCGGCCAGGGAACCGCTGCGGATTTCATAAATCGGCTTCATTCAATACTCGTACCTGGAATCACTACCATGGCCAATGCGAGAGATTGCCGCCGGCGGGCGGAGCGCTTTCACAATGGAGCGCGATCATACTCCTACTCGCACAAAATTTGCACCGCCTTCCCGAGAGCACCGCCGCGGAACCTATAAAAGGAGAATCGGATAATCAAACTGGCCCGATACTTGCTGGATAGCTGTTGGACTTTTCGCAATGGCCGGGAACCGGGGAGAAGACAGTGTGAACAATCAGCAGTGGTTAATGAATTCTGAGGTGCTGACTATATTGCGCAAACTGCGCAAGCGCCTGCAGGCGGAATTCGATATTTGTCTGCGTTTCTCTGACGCCAACCTGGAGCAGCAACTGGCCCGCGCCCGCGACAGAAGCATCGACAGCGAGACCCGCAGGATGATTGCGGAACTGGAAGAGCGCAAGGGACGCGCATTCTCTACTGGCGAGGAAATACCACAGCGCCTGTACCGCGGCAATCCCGTGCTGCAGGAACCCGAGACACGGAATATCTACGAACTTATATACGGGGCGGAACTGGCGCACCACGATGCCGCACGCCGCCACAAAGTCGAGCATTCGCGGGTCTACCGCGGTCAGCCGGTGCTGCGCGACCTCCCCGGAGCGACTGACAGCAGCGGCGAGTAGCGGGAAAAAGCAATCTCGGCCAGCTATGGCTTGATCACAAAGCCTTTCTCTATTCCATCCCTGAAGCCGACGGACTTATACAGCTGGTGTGCGCCGCGAAGTTGCTCACCGGAAAGCAGCATCACCTTGTAACAACCCCTATCCCAGGCCAGGTCGATGGCATACTCGAGTACTTCCCTGCTCAGCCCTTTTCTTCTGTGCCGCTCCGCGGTAACGACATGTTCGATGATGCCAAACGGCCGGGCACCGCTCGCAATGGATAAGTTAATGCCCAGAGCGCAGGTTGAAGCCAAGTCGCCCTCAACATCAGCCACAATCAACTCCATCTGGGCGCTGTCAATGATCTCGCTCCATTTCTCCCTCGCCAGTTGACCTTCAAGCTCTGGATCGGCTGGCCTCAGCTCCCGGTAAAGGGCCAGCACACCATCAAGATCGGATAGATTGGCGATTCTTATGCTCTTAGACATTTGATACTCGATTTATTTTCAGTGCAGAAACTGAGGAGTAACGCAGAAGCTGTCCACTTCCAGCCAGAGTGGACGGCCGTGCTCACTAATTCTATTCGGCATGTAGCTCCCGGACCTTCTCTTCCAGAAAGGCACCTAGCTCCCCGTAGCCGTCAAGCATACTTGAACACCAAATCTTCCCGATACCATCGACGATTATATAATCAGCCTGGAGTATCCTGGAGTAGCCCACCTCCAGCAGCTTGTCCCAAGGTACTTTTTTAGAACCCACCAATGGACTTCGATAATAAATAAACCTGTCATCGTAGCTAAACCTTACCAGAAAGGCCTGGTATGGAAAGAAGACCGAACCTGCAGCAAAGCCAGCCGCGACAAGAAATGCCGGTATTTCCTGACCTTTATAGGATTGTGAAACGCCATAAACCACAAAAGCGGAAAATGGAATTATTAGCGCTGCAAATATCTTGAAAGGTACTCCATAACGCAGATGCCTGATATCACCTTCGCGCCTGCACTCGCTTTTTGCATAAGCCACCATTGCCCATACAATCAGACATGCCACCAACCCGCTGAGCACCGGCCTAATCCAACTGACTATTTCTTCCATATCACTCCACCACCCTTACGCCGTGCGTTGCCAGTCATTTCACTCGGAAAGCCCCCGGGCTCCAGGCAATCCCCCACAGATGGCCATCCGGATCATGGAAGTATCCGGCGCTACCGCAGCCTGCTAGGACTCCATACCCCACACTTCAAAACCGCTTCCATTTACGACAATTGCCTGCGAATTACTAATCGGGCAAAGATTCAATTCACCTTCATATTCAGAGATGATGCTTTCAACAGATTCTTTGAATGGGAAGTTTGTATAGTGAGGAACCGGATAGAAGTCAACCACCCCCAGTGATGAAAAAGTCACTATCTTCGGCGCAACCGTGTAATCGTCCATAGCTTTCACATATTCAATATTGCCCGAAAGCACAATGGAACCGGCCGACTCTCCTATATATGTTTTCCCCATACTAATTTGCTCGACTATAAGGCTATCCGCCCCTGATCTTTTCAGCTCCTGCAGTAAAAAGAAGGTATTACCGCCGGTAACATAGATGTAGTCGTTCTTTTGAAGCTTGCTTTCTATTTCTTCTTTTCCCGCTGTTGATACATCGAGCTCATCAACAATCAGCCCCCTCTTTTCCAGGGCTTCCCTGCCAGCGGCCACATAAAAATTCACCGTTTCCGTAAGGCTGGCCGTTGGAATGAATGTAACTGTTTTACCGGTGACACTACCGCCGACAAACTTATCAAATAGGGTTTCTACATCCGCAAAAGATGAAGCCAGAAACATTTTTTTCACTAAACTTCCTTATCCCCCAACCCCTGTCAATCCGGAAACCGCCAGAATGCAGAAAAGCAGGTTCGCAACCACAAAAATTATCAACTTATCGCTCGCAATTTAAGCACAGCCCGCTGCGACAATCACCTATTCTGCATGCCGGAACGGCAAATACCAACACCAGACTGGACGTCCGATATCAGGGGAAAAGTTTGGGTTATAGCGAGGAGCCGGACGACGGAAAACCTACCCCTCGCACAGTGTTGCTAGTGGGCCATGCGGAAAGTTGTGTACCAGTTCGCGTCACCAAAGCCCCCAGCTCTGCGTTGAGAAAGCTTGAAATAACGCTGCTATTCCTGCGCTTTCTCGCCTTGATCTGAACGCTTTGGCTGTGCTCCTTTGTTACCAAACCTTCCGCACGACCCACTAGGAATCGCGATTGGCCAGTATGCGGTCGAAGTAACTCTCGGCCATCAGTACCCACTCCTCCACCAATTCCCACCCCTCGGCAGGGTCCTGCTCCAGCGCTGCCTGCACCACCGCACCGAGAAGGTCACAGACCAGGAAACAGGCTCTGGCGAGTCGCGCCTCGTCGACAGATACCCCCTTCTGCCCCCGAATGGCCTCGAACAGGGCCAGCCCCATACGGCGTGAGTCGTCGGTATCGAGGTGGCGGAGTGCCCGGATGGACTGAACCGCCCGCCAGATTTCCACCAACGCCGGAGCGTCCGCGATGTACCGGTATAGCGCCCGGGGAAGGGTCGCAATATTTTTTCGCAACTCCGCCATCGACCGGGCGCCGCTGAGTGCTTCCATCACCAACGCATCCGTTGCCATCAGCTGCGCGTGAAACAGGCGTGCAATCAGCGCATTGCGGTCGGGAAAGAACTGGTACAGGGAGCCGATCGGAATGTCGGCCCGCCTGGCGACGGCGTCCATGGTTAAACCGACGAGCCCATGCTCGCCGAGCAGCTCGCGGGCAGCGGCCAGTATCCGCTCGACGCGCGCCCGACTACGGGCCTGGCTGGGTTCGATCCACAGTGGTTCGGATTCGCGCGGGGCGAGAAGGGGCGGGATAGCTCGATTTGACATAAACATGATGATAACTCATATTTGAACCTCAAATATGAGAACTCCTCATGTTTTAACTTCAGCCGGAGAAACCACCTTGTCAAACGAACGCCTCTTTCCCCAGCGGGGGAGTGACCGGGAGTCGGTCCGCGAGCGCCTGCTTGAGTTCAAGGGCCGCGATATCAGCGAAGCGCTTGGTCGCCTGAACGTTTACTGTCACAAGGGCTCGGAAGAGCTGGATCAGCTGCGCCGGGACGCTTACGGGATATTCGCGCACTCCAATGCCTTCCTGGCCGGCTACATGGACGGCATGGGTACCATGCAGGCCGAGGTGCTGCAGATGGCACTGGAGATTCTCAATGGCCCCGTGGAAAGCTGTGCGTTCATCACCACCGGGGGTACCGAGAGCATTTTCTGTGCGATGCACACCGCGCGAGAGTGGGCAAAGGTCGAGCGACCGGTGCCCGGCCGCCCACAGGTGATGCTGCCGTACTCCGGACACGTGGCATTCGACAAGGCCTGTCAGTTTCTGGAAATGGACATAGTTCGCATCCCGGTGCGAGACGACTACCGCGCCGATGTCGCAGCGATGGAAGCGGCCATTACGCCGAATACCATCGCCATCGTCGGGTCTGCGCCAAACTGGCCCTATGGCACCATAGACCCCATCGCGGATATCGCCGCCGTGGCACAGCGGCACCATCTGTGGATGCACGTCGATGCCTGCGTCGGCGGCTTTATCAATCCATGGCTCGAGCGCCTTGGTTACGACATTCCGCTGTTCGATTTTCGCGTGCCCGGCGTCATGTCCATGTCGGCCGATCTGCACAAACACGGCTATGCGTCGAAACCCTGCTCGACCGTGTTGTACCGCTCCCGCGCGGTGGAGCCCTACCATTTCGTGGAGGTAGATGACTGGCCCGATGGCCCTTACAAGACCGCGGGCTTTGTCGGCAGCCGACCCGCCGCCTCGGTGGCCACGGCCTGGTCGGTGATGAAATATCTCGGTGAATCCGGGTATGTCGCACTGACCCGTGAGTGCATGGAGGTCAGGCAGAAGCTGGTGGAGGGCATCGAAAATATAGAAGATCTCAAATGCCTGCAGAACGACTCGACAATGATCTACTTCCGCTCGGAAACACTCGACATGCCCACACTGATCGGCGGGATGGTTGAAAAAGGCTATTTTCCCTTCGGCGTCTTCAACCCGATGATGCTGCAGCTGATTCCTGAACCGGTACCGGATGAGATGATCGACACCTATCTCGCCGCATTGAAGGAAGTGGCTTCCGGCGTTCGCGAGGGCACTGTCACATCCACGGCCCTGGCCCGCTACGCCTGACCTGTCATGTTATTCAAGATTATTCTATGGCTTCTGGGCCAACGCATTGCCTGGTTGATGCGGCGAAACGGAGTCTTTGCACACGCCGTTCGGAGCAAGCAACTGGTACTCCAGTTTGCCCTTTGCGGGGGGCGTGGACTGCGCTCGTTCGAATTCGACAAAGGCACTTTTCGGTCCCGCCCGGGATGGCACCGACGGTCGCAACTGGGGCGATCGAGGGGCCGGTTTGGCGAACGCATAGCGATTTTTGAGTTCGTTTCGGCGCGCGAGGCAATCAGGCTACTCACACATGCCAGCAGGGATGATGCGGTGATGCTCGCGGCCCTCCGAGAGAAAAAACTCACGGTCGACGGCGACTTCACCCTGTTCCTGTGGTTTGGCTGGCTGGCCAATCGACTGTAGTGGAAGGGGGGGGAAGGACCAATTCAAGTCCGCAATGCAAATGCAGCGACTAAGGCACCACCGCGCTTCCCCCTTCTCCCGTAGTCCATGTGCGGCTTGCCCAAACCGATTGCCCGCCCCTGTCGCCAGGGACAAGTGACAGGCCGGGCACAGGGTCTCAGCCGGATTTCTTCACAAACTTGGTCAGTATCACGATGCGCTGTCCATCGACCCGGCCCTCGATATGCTCCGGATTGTCGGTCAGGCTGATGCCGCGCACCGCAGTGCCGCGCTTGGCGACGATACTGGAGCCCTTCACATCCAGGTCCTTGATGATGGTAACGGTGTCGCCGGCCTGTAGCTGCACGCCGTTGCAATCGCGGTGCACGACTGTCTCACCCTCCCCCGGCAGGGCGCCGGCCTGGGCCCAGGCCAGCTGGTCTTCGTCCAGGTAGAGCATGTCGAGCAGGTCCTGAGCCCAGGTCTCACCGGAGAGGCGCTTGAGCAGGCGCCATGCCGTCACCTGCACCGCCGGCACCTGGCTCCACATGCTGTCGCCGAGGCAGCGCCAGTGGCCGGCGTCCAGCTGCGCCGGGTTTTCCAGCTGTGTGCGGCAGGTCTGGCACAGCAGGATATCCGCGTCGCCGCGCCCCTCGGAGGCCGGCACACTGCAGGACTCGAGCCCGCTTTCTGCACTGCACAGCTCACACCGGCCATCGCTGCGCGCCATCAATTCCTGTTCACTGCTCACCAATCTGTCCTCGTGGAAAAAGCGCGCAGTATACGCACTTCAATGCCGATGCACTTCCATCCGGCCAATGCCAGCCTGCGCTAAGACGCGACAGGCCGTCGCGCCAGCAGCGTCCAGATACCGGCCAGGGACATCAGCGACCCACCCGCCAGGTTGAAACGTCGCAGCGCGCGCGGCGAACCCAGGGCTCCGCGCGCAGAGGCGGCAAACAGCGAGTAGAGCGCGGTATTCAATCCGGCCAGCAGCACGAAGGTCATTCCCAGCAGTGCAAACTGTGGCAACAGTGCCGCTTCGGTATCGACAAACTGCGGCAGGAAGGCCACAAAGAAGACGATGCCCTTGGGGTTCAACGCCGTCACCAGGAAGGTATCGGCAAACAGCCTGCGCCGCGGCAGGGCTGCCGGCTCCGGGTTGCCGGCCAGGGGTTCGACCCCGGCGCGCAGCAGCCTTACCCCCAGGTAAAGAAGGTAGAGCCCGCCCACCCATTTTACGGCGACAAACCACGCTGCCGAGGCCGCCAGCAGTGCCCCCAATCCCAACAGCGACATCGTCAGGGCGACCGCATCCCCCAGGGCCACTGCGGCGACCAGCGGCCAGCGGGCGCGACTGCCCTGGGTGGCGGAGTAGCTGATTACGGTGAGGATGGTCGGTCCCGGAATCATCAGCAATACCACCGATGCCAGGGAAAAGGCGAGCCACAGCTCAACAGACATATCCAGTCTCCACGCGAAAGGTTTGCATCATTATACGGGGGTAGAGTCGATCACTCGCGAACTTGCACGGCACCAATCAAGTCCGGCAAAAGCGCCGCCCTGGCTGCGCCATTCGGCCTGCTCTCGCAAAATAAGCGCTGACTTATCACTATCATCAGTGCAATTCGGGCGAATTCATTTTCTAGGCGGCCGCACAGTCGGGCATCATTGCAAATGATAACAATTAGCATTACGATACGTCTCGTCAATCCAAAAAACTGCTGAACGCGGCTCATGGAAGAGTCGGCCCCGAAACCGGTTGGCATCTCTGGATAGGGGCAGGACCGGCGTCTCTACGCCCGCCGTTTCTCGTATTGATGTGCACGGACGCACCTCTTTTTTGGATTCAATGGCAGTCTGAATCAGTGGTGCACAAGCCGCCCTGAACCCCGAGGGCCAGTTCTTGCCATCCGGCTTAAAGGTGCCGGGTTTCCTCCGGCTCGGACTGCCAATTGTTGTTGCGCCCGTCGAAATAGCGCACCGGCGCCTCAATCAATTGCTGCAGATCCACATCGTCCAACGCGGCAACATTGACGGAAACATAATCGCCACCGATCTCCTCCACGAACCCCCTGCCGAAGGTCCTGGTACCGCACCGCTTACAGAAATAGTGGTGGTTCACCCGGTTGCCGAACTGGTAATCGCCGAGAAACTCTTCACCCTGGATCAGGCGGAAATCCTGCGGAGGCACTATAGCGCCCCAGTAGCGCGCTTTGCTGCAAATGGAACAGTTGCACTTGCCAGTACCGGCGCTCATGTCCAGGTCCGCCTCGAAGCGAATCCCTCCGCAGTGGCAACTCCCTTTGTAAGTTTGTCTCACTGAATACTCCGGTCTAAAAATACAGACGGGCCGGTGCCGGGCGGCGCAGATCCACACCCGGGCAAATACCGGCCCCTAAAGAAAAGTTGGACATATAAACAGATGTTAGTATTTTTTACCAATATTTATTAAAAACATGGAAAATATTACCGAAACACCTGAAGGTTCACTGATATGCCAGGCGGGAGGAAAAATGCGCCGCCGGCAGGGCCATCTATACTGGAAGCGTCCAACCGGCCGCCCGCATGGAAGCCACCTTGCGCCAGTTTCCGTTTCTGCCGCCACTGCTACTGCTGTTCTGCCTCTGCGCCTGTTCCGCCCAACCGGTCTTTCCCGAGCCACCGCAGAGAACCGCCAGTTTCCACCGGGAGCCACCGGCTGATGCGCCGCTGGTACAGATTACCGGGCGCCTGACCGCGGGCCACCGGGACCAGAGCGGGGTCTACCCGGTGACCTCGGCACACAATGCGCTGGCGGTGCGCCTCGCGACCATCCGCGCGGCGCAGAGCTCCATCGATATCCAGTACTTCATTTTCCGTCGCGACGAGACGGGGCTGCTGCTGACCCGGGAACTGCTGCGCGCCGCCGATCGCGGTGTGCGCGTGCGCTTCCTGCTGGACGATTTCACCACCGGCGACGCAGGCGAGATACTGGTGGCCCTGCAACAGCACCCGAATGTGGAGATACGGCTGTTCAACCCCTTTCCCCACAGGGGCCCGCGCGCGCTGGAGTTTTTTGCCGATTTCCACCGGTTGCAGCGACGCATGCACAACAAGTCCTTTACTGTCGACAACCGGGTCACCTTTATCGGCGGGCGCAATCTCAGCAATAAATATTTCGGTATCGACAACAAGGTGCACTTCGGCGACCTGGAGCTGGTCGCCATCGGCGAAGTGGTGCCGCATATCACCCGCCAGTTCGACCTCTACTGGAACAGTCCCTTCAGTTTTCCGGTGCAGGCAGTTTTCGAGCAGCGCCCCGACGGCGACGGACAGCGGCGCTTTGCAGAGGAACTGGAGCGCAATGGCGAGCATCTGTTACTCAGTGATTACGGCAGGAGCCTGCAGGACTCCCCGGTGATAGAAACCCTGAGCCGGGACGCCGACCTCTGGTACTGGGGGCAGACTCGCGCCCTGTTCGACCCACCACAAAAGGTAGCCTATACGCCTGAAAATAGCGGCCAGTTTGCCGGCGGCGAACTGATGGAACGGATTACCGGTGCCAGGCGACAATTGATCATCATCTCCCCCTACCTGCTGCCCGGCGATGACTATCTGCAACGGCTGATTGCCGCGGCCAGGCGCGGGGTTGAGGTGCAGATACTGACCAATTCCCTGGCATCCACCGATGTGGTGCTGGTGCACGGCGCCTATCGCAAGTACCGCAAGCCGCTGCTGGAGGCCGGCATTCAACTGTACGAAATGTCCAGCGATTTAAAGTACAAGCTGGACAACTGGAGCGGCGAATCCAAGTCGCTGCTGCACGCCAAGGCGTATATCGTGGACGGGCAGTGGCTCTACGTGGGCTCCTTCAACCTGGACCACCGCTCTATCCTGCTGAATACGGAGCTGGGGCTGGTGATTCACTCGCCACAACTGGCGACGGCGATCGCGGAAAACTTCAGCGCCAATGTACGCAGCAACGCCTACACACTGGAGCTACATGGAGACAAAATATTATGGCGCCGGGGCGACGGCAGTATGTTGGGCCGCGACCCCGGCGCCAGCCTGTTACAGCGGATCGGGTCCCTGCTCAGCAGCTGGCTGCCGATAGAGCAGTTGCTGTGAGGTAACCCCAAAATTCCCGCATGAATCGCTAGTGGGCCATGCGGAAAGTTGTGTAACAGTTCGCGTCGCCAAAGCGCCCAGCTCTGCGTTGAGAAAGCTTGAAATAACGCGGCTATTCCTGCGCTTTCTCGCCTTGATCTGAACGCTTTGGCTATGCTCCTTTGTTACCGAACTTCCTGCATGGCCCACTAGTGATGCGCGGATACCGCCGAGGCAAACTCCCCTATCTGCTTGCGGGCCACCGCGTGGGAAATGTCCCCCAGGCTCAGGATACCCACCATGCGCTTCTCCGTATTCATCACCGGCATACGGCGCAACTGCTGCTCCTCCATTTTCTGAATGGCGGTATTCATATCGTCGTCTTCCCAGCACCACTGTATGCCTTCGGTCATCACATCGCGGGCGGTCAGCGAATTCAAATCCCGGCCCTGGGTCACGCCGCGGCAGGCGATATCGCGGTCGGTGACCATGCCGATCAACCTGTCGTTCTCACCCACTGGCACAGCGCCGATATCTTCGTCGCGCAGGATCTTTGCCACTTCCAACAGCGGCGTATCCGGTGTACACCAGGTACAGCCCTCGTGCATTGCCTGTTTCACTTTCATGGTTCATCTCCAACTGTTGCCCTACTGCGTGCAGTCTAGGGTGGGACTATTTCGATAACATCGGGCGCAGCGCATAAGACCGCGCCGATACCTTAGTGAATTTCGATGCGCTTTCTCTGCGGTTGCCGTTCCTCGTGCTTCGGCACCTTCAATTTCAGGACGCCGTCCTTGAAACTCGCATCTATCTCCTCCTCGCTGACATCCTCGCCCAGGTTAAAGCTGCGCATAAACTTGCCGTAGCGGCGCTCCTGGCGAATCACGCGGCCTTCCCTCTCCTCCTTTTCCTCCCGGTGTACTTCCGCCTCCAGCGTCAGCACGCCGTTTTCCAGGGTGACATTGATATCGTCCCTGCTCACACCCGGCAGTTCGGCGCTGATCTCGTAGCTGTCCTTGTTTTCGCTGACGTCGATTCGCGGAGAGAAAAAACCCTCCTTGCCGCCGGTGCGCGCCGGGGACAGCATCTGCTCGAACATATTGTCCAGGTCCAACAGGGATCCTCTCGGAATCAGGCTCATGGCCAAACCTCCTCACTCGCGCGGTTTAAATGGGGACTGACAGTGGCGCCCCGTACACCTTCCACCAAGTCTAGGCCAGCTTCCGCTACGGAATTGGCGCTTGCAAAGGCTTTCGAGTCACAAAAACCGGGCGGGTTATAAGAGACTGTTTTATATAAACAAATGGAGATGGAAAGCGGCTGCTTATACCATTTGGCCCGCGTCGCCGACGCCTGTTTCAACTAGCATAGAGAGACAGAAACGGCGAGGATACTCTCATGGCACTAGCATGGGTCCTTGTGGCCAACCAATCACAAGCGCGGGTGTTCGAGGCGGAGAAGCGCGCCGGCGAACTCCACGAGCTGGAAGCCCTGATCCACCCCGAATCGCGCCTCAACGGTCGCGACCTGGAGAGTGACGCGCCGGGGCGCACCTTCGACAGCGGCGGCCAGGGGCGCCACGCGATGGGCAATGTCAGCCAGCTGCACCGCCGCAACGGCCAGAAATTCGCCCGCGAAATCGCCCACGCCCTGGAGCGCGGTCGCGTGGAGGGGCGCTACGAAAAGCTCTACATAGTGGCCGAACCGCAGATGGTGGGCAGCCTGCGCGATGCATTGAAGGCGCCCACCCGCGCCACCATCGCCGGCGAGACGGGCAAGAACTTGGTCAACTGCGAAGCGGAGGAAATCCGCGCCCAGCTGCCGACCTGGTTATAGGCCACGCCTGCTTAGGCGAATCAATGCGCGCGGGAAATTTCCGCGAGCATTGATTTGCGCCGCGCAGATTGCAACCATGTGGCGATGCAGACATAAGGGCCACTGACGGCAATGTTGAGACTCTTCGAAATCAGGCGGGGCAAGCTCGTCGAGCTGCCCGACGGCGCCGACGTCAGTGAGCAGCGGCTCAGCGAAGTGGCCTGGGTCGACCTGCAGGAGCCACAGGAGAACGAGCGCGAGCTGCTGCAGACGCTGCTGCGCACCGAGCTTCCCGAATCGGAAGACGTCGAGGAGATCGAGGCCTCGGCGCGCTACTTTGTCGACGACGCCGGCGTGCATATCCACTCCCTGTTCCTGACCCAGAGCGAGGGCCGCCACGACACCTCGACGGTGGCCTTTATCCTGCAACCCCAGCGGCTGATCACCGTGCGCGACAGTGAGCTGGCGGACTTCCGTCTGCTGCGCATGCGCGCCCGCCGTCGCCAGGTGGAGGCACGCAGCGCCCAGGAGCTGTCGGTACAGCTATTTGAGCAGAAGGTGGAAAACCTGGCGGATGCACTTGAGGATATCCACGTGAAGCTGGGCGAGGCCAGTTACCTGGTCTTGGAAGAGGACGACACGGACCTGGAAAACGCCATAGACCAGCTCGCCAAGCTGGAGGACAGCAACGGCAAGGTGCTGCTGTGCCTGATGGACACCCGGCGCTCCATTACCTTCCTGCAGCGTCATATTCACGGGGACGCCGAGTTCCAGGAGAGCTTTCGCGATATCACCCGCGATATCGACACACTGACAGCCCACACCGGTTTCCTGTTCAACAAGATCAACTTCCTGATGGATTCCACCCAGGGGTTTATCAATATCCGCCAGACGAACATCATCAAGATGTTTTCCATCGCCGCCGTAGTATTCCTGCCGCCGACGACGGTGGCGAGTATTTACGGGATGAATTTCGAGTTTATGCCGGAGCTGAAATGGCTGGCGGGCTACCCCTTTGCACTGCTGCTGATAGTGCTGTCGGGGATTGCGCCCTATCTTTATTTTAAGAAGAAAGGCTGGCTGTAGCACAGGCCGCGGCTTAATAGGGGCGAACCTTGTGTTCGCCCTAGAATAGGAGCATGGGCTATGTAGCAGGTTCGGTAGCGGCCCTGCTACCGGTGACTCTTTGCGGGACACGCTGTAAATACATCCCTGTACGCTCGTAATCGACATCCCTGTCTCATACGGTCCCGCAAAGAGTCACCGGCATCAGGGCCTTCGCATCAAGATCTTTGTCTATCCAACCTCAATTAGGGCGAACACAAGGTTCGCCCCTACAAATCTGGATATTGCAGGTCCTGCGATTACCCGCGGTTTATAAATTGCCAATCTCGATCATCATCGCCGTATACATCTTCAGGTTCAGGCGAAACTGCTCTGCGGTGATGAATTCGTGCTCCGAGTGGCCGGTGTAGGCCGCGCCCGGCATCGAGGGGCCGAAGCTGACCGCGTTCGGCAGCAGCTTGGCGTTGGTGGAACCGCCGATGGCAACCGGGCCGGCGTCCTCCATGCCGGTAAAGTGGCGGAATACCTCCAGCAGCGGCTCCACGTGGGGGGCATTGTCCACCCGGTAGGGATCGCCCAACTCCACCTCGATAGTGGCGAACTCGATACCACTGCTTTTCTGCCAGCCCGCCAGGGCGCTGCGGATCTCACCGTCCAGCTGGGTCGCGCTCTTGCCGGTGGGGCGGCGCAGGTTCAGGTAGCTGGTCAGCCCCTTCGCATCCGCCTTGACCATGGTAACTGCGGCGGTCATCGGCCCCATAAAGTCGTCACTGTAGGCGATATCACCAAACTGCTCCGCCAGTATGCCGGTACCCACCAGTTCGTTCAGGTAGCGCACCGTACTGCCGGCCGGGTTCGCCGGCCAGTCGTGCACCTTCAAAGCGTCGGCGAGAAAGGCGATGGCATTGACGCCGTGCTCCGGCTCGGAACTGTGGGTCGCCTTGCCGCGTGCGATGATCTCCAGCTTGTCGTCGCCTTCAACAAACTCGTAATCCACCCCTTTCTGCCTGCCGGCCCGCGCGCGGATGGCCTCGACCAGTGCCGGCGTCGGGTTGGTCACGATCGCGTGGGCCTCGTCGGGCACCTGGCTCCGGAAGTAGCCGCCGTAAAACTCGCTCAGGTAGGGCTTGCCCTCCACTTCGATCGGCGTCGCCGCGGCGGTTACGCGCACTTCGCTCCAGCCCTTTTCCGCCGTGACCACCGGGTAGTTGGCATCGATGGTGATGTTGTATGCCGGAATCGCGTAGGTTTTCAGGAAGGCCTTGAGTGGCTCCCAGTCGGACTCCTCTGCCAGGTAGACCATCAGCTCCACGCGCCGCTTCATCGGCACACCCCTGTCCTTGATCGCCTTCATCGCGTAGAGCGCGGTGGCAATGGGCCCCTTGTCATCCTCGCTGCCTCGGGCGATCAGCTTGCCGGGTTCGCTCTCCCGGTCCAGTTCGAAGGGGCTCTTGTTCCACTTGGCCGGGTTGGCGGGCTGCACATCGCCGTGGGTGACAATGCCCAGCTTTTCCTGCCCCTGTCCCAGGGCGATAATCACCACGTGGCCATGGTCCTGGTACTCCAGCCCCAGTTCCCGCGCCTTGTTGCGCAGGGCGCGCTTGAAACCGGTGAACTCCCGGTTCTTCTCCAGCGCCACCCCCTCACGGGCCACGGTTTCGAAGCGCACCAGTTCGGCCAGGGTGTCGGTCATGGCCCCCTCGTAGTTTTCCACCGCATAGGCCGCGGTATCCTGCGCCACCGGCGACACCTCAGCACTGACCAGTGGCGCCGACGACAGCAACGGCAGGAAAAGGGACACGAGTACAGATTTCAACTTCACAGGCGACTCCATTGGCTGTGCAAAAGCGCCATTGTAACCGCCGGCCCGGCTGCCGGTGAATGGAAGACCCAGCTGCTAAGATTATGTCTCACTAGCAATAAATGAATGCCGGCGCATCGGGCGCTGGGAGCCGTCAATGGGCACTGCAATCGCCAAACCCTTCCACCGCAGACAGTGGCTGAGCGTACAGCAGGCCGTCGATCACCTGAGCGCCGTGGCCGAGGAGCCCGTGACCAGCGCCGACCTGGCGGACCTGGCCGAACAGCACCTGCTGGATCTCTACTGGTACCGCCCGGGCCAGCAACTCGCCTACCTGGGCAGACCCGAGACCCGTGAGCTCACCGAACCATTGCGCCTCTGCGCGGAAAACCACAGCGACTGGAGTGCGATCGCGGGTATCCTGCGCCAGCGCCCCGCCCTGCCCGCCTACGAGCAGGACACGCCACTGCTGGAAGACGCCGAGGGCAATCGCCTGCGCATCACCTTCGAGCGCCGCCAGCGCCCGGAACCCTTCAGCAGCCGCTGGTACCCGACCCTGGCGGAACTGGTACTGAAACGCAGCGACCTGGAGCAGCTGGAGCCACAGCTCTTCTCCAGTACGGAAGCGGACAGCGAGCTGGAACCGCAGCTGCTGCTCAACGTCATCTGGCAGCTGGAAAAGCTGGCCCTGGACGGCAATCACCACACCCCCACCTGGCTCGCCGAGCAGCTTGCGCGCCGCTCCGGCTCCCTGGACCGCGCCGCGCTGGAGCGGGTGCTGGCGGCAGCCGAGCGCGCGGGCGTGCGCGGCACACCCCATTAATCCTCCCGATCGCCCAAAAAACCGCCCGTCAACTTTTTCGATAGGTTTCTTCAGCTTTTTGTGCTTTTCCGTCTGTGCGGAATTTTTATAATTGGTAGCCTGTCCCAAAGCGGGTAACCTGTTTCCGCACAACACGATTCGAGAGCTCGGGAGTATCCGGATGTCCGCCAGAAACAGCGACAATCAATACGGCTGGGTCGCTATTGTCCTGCACTGGCTGATGGCGCCGGCCATTATCGGCCTGTTTGCGCTCGGCTGGTGGATGCGCCAGTTATCCTATTATGACCCCTGGTACCGCCAGGGCCCGGAACTGCACAAGAGCGTCGGCATACTGCTGCTGGGTCTGCTGCTGTTCAGGCTGTTGTGGAAACTGATCAACCCCAGCCCGGCGGCGGAGCCGAAAACGCCGCGCTGGCAGTCGCTGGCGGCGCGGATGGCCCACGGAGCCATCTACCTGCTGCTGCTGGCCATCATGTGCTCCGGTTACCTGATCTCCACCGCCGATGGCCGCGCCATCGAGGTGTTCGGCTGGTTCAGCCTGGCCGCCACCATCCAGGGAATCCCCAACCAGGAGGACATCGCCGGTCAGGTTCACGAAGTACTGGCCTGGTGCCTGATGGCGCTGGTTGTACTGCACGCGCTGGCGGCACTCAAGCACCACTTTATCGACCGCGACGCCACCCTGCGCAAAATACTGGGGCTAGGCGCGAAACCGGTATCGGACAAACCACTTTCACAACCCCAAGAAAGTCTCACCACCACAAAATAGAGGGAGCAACCCATGAAGCAACTCGCCATTTTCCTGTTCGCCGCCCTGGTCGGCGCCACCGCCCAGGCAGCGGAGTACAAGATCGACACCAAGGGCGCCCACGCCTTTATCCAGTTCCGCATCAAGCACCTGGGCTACAGCTGGCTCTATGGCCGCTTCGACGATTTCGACGGTTCCTTTTTCTACGATGACAAGGCCCCGGAGAAATCCACTGTCAACGTCAATATTGATGTGACCAGCCTGAACAGCAACCACGCCGAGCGCGACAAGCACCTGCGCGGTTCCGATTTCCTCGACGTGGCCAAGTTCCCCACCGCCACCTTCAAGAGCACCGCTTTCGAATCCCTGGGTGAAGGCAAGGCCAAACTCAGCGGCGAACTGACCCTGCGCGGCGTCACCAAGCCGATCACCATCGACGTGACCGAGATCGGCGGCGGCAAGGACCCCTGGGGCGGCTATCGCCAGGGCTTTACCGGCACCACCGAGTTTGCCCTGAAGGATTTCGGCATCGACTACAACCTGGGCCCGGCCTCCCAGAAGGTGGAGATGATCCTGGATATCGAGGGCGTCAAGATCTGAGCCGACAACCAAATAAAAAGCCCGGGGGGCGCCAGGGGACCCGGGGTTTTTTTGGGTTGGTTGCGGGCCCCGGGGGGGGGGCGCCCCCCCCGGTAGCCGCAAGGCTACCGGGCTTTTTTGTGCATTGATCGCGACCACGGGCGGATGGCCGCCCCGCCTCTCCTGCAAATTGTGTTTCGACCCTCAGCAGGAGAGGCCCATGGCCGCGATCGACCTATAAAAGGACTCAGGCGTTGGCGCCACTCGGCAGCGGCTCCCGCACCAGCCACCTGGCCACACCGAATACCGCAAGACCAGCAATAATGCCCGGCATACCCTCGTAAATGTGCCCGTGCCAGCCCAGCCAGCGCCACAGCAGCGCCGTGCCCAGTCCGATCAGGCTCATGGCGATACACACCTTCTGCGTTGGCCGCCCGCCCAGGGCCAGTACTATCAGCAGCGGTGCAAAAGCCGAGGCCAGGGAAGACCAGGACAGGACCACCAGGCTGAACACGCTCTGCTTGTTCACCAGCGCCCAGATGACGGCGACCGCGGTAATCAGCAGGGTAGCCACTTTCAGCATCCAGGTTTTCTCGATGCGCTGCGGCAGCAGGTCGTGGGTCAGGGAGCAGGAACAGCTGAGTACCAGGGAGTCCGCAGTGGACATGGTCGCGGCGAAGACGCCGGCCAGTATCAGGCCCACGAACACCGGCGACAGCAGGTCCATGGCCATCATCGGCAGCGCCAGCTCGGCATCGAAACTGCCGGGATCGCTCAGGATGATACGCGCCAGCATGCCCACGCCGGTGGCCATGGCGTAGAAGGCAGTGAACCACAGGTAGTACCAGCAGCGCGCCTGCACCATTCGGTTTTCGGACTTCAGCGCCATAAAGCGCACCATCACGTGCGGCTGGCCTATCACCGACAGGCCGGCAAACAGCCAACTCAGGGCGAAGATGACACCACCGGCGGCGCCGGGCAACAGCAGGTCCTGGGGATACCAGTTGAGAAATCCTTCCACCTGGCCCATGGATTCGATCGCCGCGCCTATGCCGCCGACCGATTGGGTGGCCACGAACAGCAGCGTGCCCATGGCCCCGATCATCACGAATGACTGGGCCGCATCCGTCCAGATGGAGGCGCGGATACCGCCGGCGAGGCAGTAGGCAGCGACGATCAGGCCGCCGATTGCGGCGCCGCTCCAGATCGGCAGGTCCAGTAATACA
Source organism: Microbulbifer taiwanensis (assembly GCF_014904815.1). Classification (GTDB taxonomy): domain Bacteria; phylum Pseudomonadota; class Gammaproteobacteria; order Pseudomonadales; family Cellvibrionaceae; genus Microbulbifer; species Microbulbifer taiwanensis. The sequence goes on along the minus strand of NZ_JACZFR010000007.1, from coordinate 62,569 downwards.
TAGAGCGCCTTGCTGCCGGCCACCAGCTGGGCGCTGGCATAGGCGAGCAGGAAGAGGAGGGAGAGCAATCCCGCCAGGCGCTGCCAGGCGGTAGAACGCGATCCACCCCAGTGGCTGATCACTCCGGCGTAACTGGATTCACCGGTTTCCCGCGTCGCCCGGCACAGGGACTTGTGCACCCACAGGGAGCCGAGCAGATCCCCCAGTATCCAGCCGACCATCAACCAGATAGAGGCGAGGCCGGTGGCGTAGGTGTAGCCGATCACGCCGATAAACATATAGCCGCTGTTGTTGGTGGCCACGGCGGAGAGGCCCACCAGGAAGGGAGGCACATCCTGGCTGGCGAGGTAGTAGTCTTTCTTGGTGCCGCGGCTTTTCAGGTAGGAACTCAAGCCGATGGCGGCAAAGATGGCGAGGAAAAACAGAAAGCTGGCCAGCACGGCGGTCACCCTTTTTATCGATTTATTTTTCTAATCTTTTCGGGTGCGCCGTGCGCACCGCCAATCCCGGCGGCGCGTACAACACACCCTACGAACGCACAATCTTCACGCCGCGCAAATTGCCTCACCGTGCTCATAGACCTCCACCAGCGCCTGGTGCAGGCTTTTGACGGCGCTCTCGTAGTCGTTTTCGTTGACCACAAACTGCATGTCCACCTGGCGCATCGACTGGTGTACCGCCAGCACGCTGATGCCTGACTGGGCCAGTGCCGCCACGGCGCGGGACAGCATGCCCGGCACCTTCATATCGCTGCCGATAGCGGAGACCACGGCGACCTTGCGCACCTGGATATCACAATCCGGGTACTGCTCACCGATGGCGCTGCGGATGCGCTTGACGGTTTTCAGGTTGTTGGCCACAAAATGGGTGATGGTATTGGCGTTGATGTCCTTGGTGACCACATTGCCCTTGAAGCGCGCGATGATGTCATTGATGGTGCGGTCGTAATTGGTCATGCAGCCCATCATGTCCTGGTCGAAACACTCCAGCGCATAGATATTCTTGCGCCCGGCAATGATTTCCACACAGGCGTTCTCACTGACGTAGTCGCCGGTCACCAGGGTGCCGGCGTGCTCCGGCTCGAAGGTGTTCATCACACGCAGCGGTATCTCCTGCTGGCGCAGGCCCTTGGCCGCGCGCGGGTGAATCGCCTCCATGCCGAGGTTGGCCAGCTGGTCCGCCACGTCGTAGTTGGTGCGGCCGATCGGCACCGCCTGCATCTCTCCGACAAGGCGCGGGTCGGCACTGCTCAGGTGGTACTCCTTGTGGATGATTGCCTCGCAGGCCTCGGTGATTACCGCAATACGGCTGAAGGTCATCTCGCTGTAGCCGCGCGCAAAGGTTTTCATCAGTCCGTCGCGGGTGTGGGCGTAGCCGGTGACGATCGGCAACTCTCTGCTCAGGTCGATATCGGCAAAAGCGCGGCGAATACGGTCGTCCAGATTCAGGTGCTCACCGTCGCGCCAGCCGGTCAGGTCGACAAAGCGCGCCTCTATACCCTCCTTGCGCAACAGCTGCGCTGTGTTCCAGGCACTGTGCGCCTCGCCGAGGCTGGCGAGCATTTCGCTGACGGTATCCAGGTGGCCTTCCAGTTCGAAGTGGCCGTGCCGGCATACCCGCTCCAGATCTCCCAGGCAGCGCTCGGTGTCTGCGAGGCGCTCACCGATAAAGGCATTGGCCCGGGCGAGCAGTTCCGCGTCGTCAAACAGGCTCGCGTTGATTTCCTCGACCCGTTTGCGCAGGCACTCTACCGCCTCGCTCCAGCTCTGCTCCTCATCGGCGCTGGCGAAGAGCGCAAAAATGCCCGGGCGACCGGACTTCTTGTGCTCCAACAGCAGATCGGTGATACCACCATAGGCGGAAACCACGAAGATGCGCTGGTAGACCTCCCCTGCGGCAAGCCTGCCGTTTTTGAGAATGATGTTGTCGCGAACTGCGGCATAGTCGCTCATGGACGTGCCGCCAATTTTTTCCACCGTATGTGATTTCATGGTTTTCCTGTAGATGTGTTTTGAGCTTTTCAATGAACCGACACCCCCGCGCAGGAGCCGCCGGTTCGGCGCCACAACATCTATTTATTTACCGGAAACCTCTTCTGCATCCAGCTCGTAAGCACCTTCGGCGTTGTGCACTTCCTTGCCGTGCAGCGGCGGGTTGAACACGCAGGCCATCTTCATTTCGGACTTGGCGCGCAGGATATGCTTGTCGTTCTTGTCGAGGATATAGATGGTGCCCGGCTGGATCGGGTAGACCTTGCCATCCTCCACGGTTTCCACTTCGCCTTCACCGGACATACAGTACACAGACTCCAGGTGGTTCTGGTAGTGCAGGTGCAGGTCCGCATCCTTGTAGATGGTGGTGATGTGGAAGGAGAAGCCCATATTGTCGCTCTTCAACAGCAGGCGGGTGCTCTCCCAGCCCTCGGACACCACGCGGCGATCGGTTTTTTCAGCTTCTTGCAGACTTCTTACGATCATTTCTGATTCCTTTAACCAAACAATTCTTCAGGTAGGTAAACATACAACTGTAGGATGCGCCGTGCGCACCGCCCCTGTGCCATTAGCAACATGAGGATGGTGCGCGCGACGCACCCTACGGCTGGAAAAACTTTCAGGCGGCGCCGGCCAGCTCAGCCTTTTTGTCCCCGGTCTCGCCGCTGTCATCGGCAAAGAAGTCGCGCTCTTCCGGCACTTCGGTACCCTTCAACACTTTTTCCACCGCCGCTTCGACGATATCCAGCGCGCGCTTCAGGTTTTCGTCGCTGATGGTCAGCGGGCACAGGGTCTTCACCACATGATCATCGGCACCGCTGGTCTCGATCACCAGGCCGTTCTTGAAGGCCTCGCGGGTAATCTGTCCGGCCAGGTCGCCGCTGACACAGTTGAGGCCGCGGAACATGCCGCGACCGCGAGTGGTCATGTTGCCATCGCCGTATTTCTCGACGATTTTCTCCAGGCGTTCGCCGATATAGTCCCCCTTGCGCAGCACTTCTTTCGCGAACTTGTCGTCGCTCCAGTAGTGCTCGATGGCCGCCCTGGCGGTGACGAAGGCCAGGTTGTTGCCGCGGAAGGTGCCGTTGTGCTCGCCGGGCTTCCACTGGTCCAGTTCCGGGCGCATCAGCACTACCGCAAACGGTAGGCCGTAACCGCTCAGGGACTTGGACAGGGTGACGATATCCGGCTGGATGTCGAACTCTTCGAAACTGAAGTAGCTGCCGGTGCGGCCGCAGCCCGCCTGGATGTCGTCGACGATCAGCAGCACGTCGTGCTTTTTGCACACGGACTGCAGGTTGCGCAGCCACTCGGCGCTGGCCGCGTTGATGCCGCCCTCGCCCTGTACGGTTTCCACCAGTACCGCAGCCGGATGGTCCACGCCGCTGGAGGAGTCGGACAGTACCTTGTCCAGGTAGGCGGTGGTGTCTATGTCATCGCCCAGGTAACCCTCGTAGGGCATGCGGGTGACACCGTTCATACTCACGCCGGCGCCGCCGCGATGGTGGGAATTACCGGTGGCGGACAGTGCGCCCATGCTGCAGCCGTGGAAGCCGTTGGTGAAGGAGATGATGTTCTCGCGCCCCTTGTACTTGCGCGCGATTTTCATCGCCGCTTCCACGGCATTGGTGCCGGTGGGACCGGTAAACTGCATGACGTAGTTGTAGTTGCGCGGCTTGAGGATCTTCTCGTAGAAGGTCTCGAGGAATTCGCGCTTGGCTTTGGTGTGCAGGTCCAGGCCGTGGGTGATGCCATCGGCCTGGATGTAATCGAGTAGTGCCTGCTTGAATACCGGGTTGTTGTGGCCGTAGTTCAACGTGCCGGCACCGGCGAGGAAGTCCAGGTACTGGGTGCCGTCCTCATCGTAGAGGTATTCACCCTGGGCCTTGTTGAAAACCCGCGGGAAGGCGCGGGCATAACTCATTACTTCAGATTCGATTTCGTCAAAAACTTTCATGATGGCAACCTTTGATTGATTAGTTGTCAGTTCGCAGAAATTGGAAAAGGCGGCAATCAGCCCCTGATCGCCGAACCGGAAAACGGGCCTATACGCAACAGCATTTCACTGTCGTGGCGACCGCGGAAATGGCGCTCGCGGTCGAACATCACCGACTCGGCACAGCCGGTATCCAGCTTGCGCGCCAGGCCGCGGAAAAGCGCCCAGGAGGCTTCATTGCCGGGAGTGATGGTGGTTTCCAGGTAGCGGACCTGCGCACAGGAGGGGCGGCCCAGTATGTCGCGGATCATGCGCCCGGCCAGCCCCAGGCCGCGGGCCTCTTCGGCCACCGCCACCTGCCAGACAAACAGGGTGTCGGGGCGCTCCGGTACCAGGTAGCCGGAGACAAAGCCGGCCAGTTCACCTTTCTCTTCACCTGCACCCTCCCATTGGGCGGCGACACTGGTAGCGGCGAAATGGCTGCTGTGCAGCAGATTGCAGTAGAGGGAGTTTTCATCCAGTGGCGGGCAGCGACTGATCAAGCGGTGCACATCGGCACCGTCTTCACTGACCGGGCGGCGCAGCAGGACTTCCCTTTTGGCGGATTCCTGCCGCGCTTGAACCTTTTCTTCCGGGGGCTCTTCAGTTTTGCTCTCCGAGCCTCCGCTCTGCGGTGTCGTAACGCTTGTGGCGCTCAAATCAATACCTTTAGTCATCAAATTTTCATTTCGCGTCCAGAAATTGGCTTTGGCGCCGTATTTTGGACTATTCAGGTCAAATTTGACCTTTTAAAATCAAAATTATTTACTACTCTAAATAATTTTTTGCATAGTACTCTAAACAAATGCGAGATCGCAAGGCCATACCCGATGCAAACTGATCAAGAGTTAACCAGATCACACCCTTCAGAGCCTGAGGGCGACAGCGCCGCAGGCGGGCCTGAGCCCGGGACCGGGGCGTCGCAGCGAGCGATTGACAAAATGCAGGCAGGGCCTAAAGTCGGCGGCAAACGACTTTCCCGCCGAGACCTGCAGAGCCTGCTATTGATGGACAAGATTGAAGAAGTACTGATTACCCTGCGCCGCCTGATCCGCGCCACCGACCTGCACTCCAAACAGCTGGTAAAGACCGCCGGACTGACCGCGCCGCAACTGCTGTTGCTGCAGGCGATACGCGAGAAGGGCCAGGTGACCATCGGCGCCCTGGCAAAGGAAATCAGCCTCAGCCAGGCCACGGTGACCACCATTCTCGACCGGCTGGAGAAACGCGGCCTGGTCTACCGCGAGCGCTCCTCCGAGGACAAGCGCAAGGTGCACGCCTACCTGACCGACAAAGGCATGGAGATTCTCAGGGACGCGCCGACCCCCTTACAGGAACATTTCGTGCGCCAGTTTCGCGATCTGCGCGACTGGGAACAGTCGATGATCATCTCCTCGCTGCAGCGGGTGGCACTGATGATGGACGCGGAGCATATAGATGCATCGCCGGTACTGGATGTCGGGGACCTGGATCGCAAGGACAGCCGCCAGCTGCCGCCATCGGAAAAGGACGGGAACTGACCCACCGCCGGCAGATATCCATCGGGGACGATTGCAAATCCCGCGCAACCGGCGTCCGAACCGATCAAAGATCGCTCAACGATTACCGCGCCAGTGCAAATGAATAGCGAAAATGCCCGCATGTGCATTCAATCGTTGCATTCGCACCGCAGATGGGTATAAATGAACCGACAACACTAAAGCAGTCGCCAACCCGCTGGTTAGCGCTTGCTTACTCAAGACAGGGCGCAATAACAACTCCAACCAGCGCCGCTAACAATGCTTTGTCACTGGCCAGGGGGCTCGGCCGGCAGTTTCTATGGCATTCTTTATTAGCGGTAGCTAGGCGGCGCCTGGCGAAAGAAAACCTCCTCTCGACCCCTCCGGTTTTCCGCTTGCGGGCCATGTCGGACGCGCGCCACCTGTCCTGATTCAATTTCTGCCGTTGCGTTAGCGGCACAGCCCCCAAGAACACCAAGAAAGGGGAAAGGGACTAAACCATGGCCTGCTTGCAGCATCCAGACAGGGATCAGCCTGTATACCTGATGGCCCACCACACGATCGGTCGCCGGCAGGGCGCTGTGGATACGCGCATCACCAGCGCGGAAATTTCCGGCATTCACGCCGCCATCCAGTGGACGGGCAGCCACTGGAATATTCGCGATCTCAGTCGCAACGGCACCTGGGTCAATGGCCAGCAGCTGGTGCCGGCGAAGAATTACCCCCTGCAGCAGGGCGACCAGATCGCCTTCGGCCGCGTCGGCAATCCCCTCTGGATTGTCGAGAACCTGGACGCCCCGGAAAACCTGCTGATCGACCTTCAATCCGGCGAGGCGCAGCCCCTGGAGCAGTACCACCTTCTGCCAGACGAGCGCGATCCTCTCGCCAGCCTGCATTTCAGCCCTGTCACCGGCCAGTGGCTGTACGAACTGACCGGCAATTCCAACGGCAGCGAAAACGCCACCGCCATCAAGCACGGGGAGCGCATCGACTGCGGCCTGCACAGCTGGCAGCTGTTTATCGCCGACAACCAGGGCGCCACCAAGGAACTCTCGCTGCAACAGCTGTAGATCACCGATTTCGACCTGCGCTTTTCCGTCAGCCACCACGAGGAGCACGTGCAGCTGCAGATGCGCCGCGAAGAAGACGATATGAAGGTGGCCCTGCCCGCGCGCATCCACAACTACCTGCTGCTCTACCTGGCGCGGGCCCGCATCCGCGATATACAGCAGGGTGCGGATGCCGACGCCCAGGGCTGGGTCTCCATCCAGGTGGCCACCCGCGAACTCGGAATTACGGTCAACCACCTGAACACGCAGATTTTCCGCGCGCGCAAGCAGATTGCAGAAACCCTGCCGGATGCGATCGACACCTCGGGCCTGGTGGAGCGCCGCTCCTGGGAAATCCGCCTCGGCTGCAGCCGTTTTGAAATCTACAAGGGGTCGCAACTGGAATCCCTCGCGGTACAGGCCGAAGAGGCGCAGGTGGACTGAATGCGCACGCCAAACCGCGAAGATTGAGCGGGAGAGCGGCCAGTGCGGTAATATGCAGGTCCGTCGCCCGACTCGGGGAACCGGACGTCGGGTTTCAGAATTAAACAATGATAAATTGCCAGGGACGGCGGAGAGCAACAACAGGGCCACTCAGCCAGATTCATGACGTCAGAGCAATTACCGTTTTATATCGGGCGATACAAGGTAACCGGGCAACTCGGCTCTGGCGGCATGGGTGTGGTCTACCTGGCCACCGACGAACGCCTGCACCGCCGCGTCGCCATCAAGCGATTGGTCAAGAACCCCACCAGCAGCACGGCACACCTGCGCATCCGCAAGGAGGCACTACTCTTAGCCCAGCTCAACCACAGCAACATAGTGCAGATCTACGATGTGGTGGAAGAGCGGGACGACGTCGCCCTGGTGATGGAGTATGTGGAGGGCAGCACCCTCGAGCACTGGCAGCGCGAGCGCAACCCCAACCTGCAGCAGAAAATCCAGCTACTGAGGCAGATCTGCTACGGTCTCGCCCGCGCCCACACGGTCGGCATCATCCACCGCGACCTGAAATCCGACAATATCCTCATCGACGAGAACAACACCGCCAAGATTACGGATTTCGGCATCGCCAAAAACTGGCGCGAGAACAGCGACCTGACCCGCGAGCAGCATGTCGCCGGTACCTGGGGTGCCATGTCACCGGAACAGGCCCTGGGCAAGGACCTCGACAACCGCTGCGATCTCTTCGCCCTGGGCGTACTGGCCTACAAGCTGCTGTGCGGGCAGAGCCCGTTTGGCGATCACGAAAGTCCATTCATCATCGTCGATCGCATCGTCAACAGCCAGCATCCACCGGCGGCGAAAATGAATCCGGACCTGCCCCCGGCACTGTGCCAGCTGCTCGACAGGTTGCTGACAAAAAACCCGGACAAGCGCCCGCTGAACGCCACCGCAGTGGCGGCGGAGCTGGACGCAGTACAGATGGACCTGGATGCCAATACCGCGGGTACCATCAGCCGCACCGTGACCATCACCGCCGAGGGCTTCCACCGCAACCAGCGGCGCAGGGTCCGGCACCGCAGAATCCTGGCGGGCGCCGCCCTCGCAGGCTGCATGACATTGCTGGTTGCGGCAGCCGCCGTCCTGCTGCCGGAATCGCAGCGCGAGACTAAAGGCAAATACATCGCCATAGTCGCACCTGCGGAGAGTGCCTCGGGCAGCCGCGAAGCCCGGCTCCTCGTCAGCAATGTGCTGAGCGCCATCAAGCAGGGCCTCTCGAACCGCGAGGGCCTCTTCCTGGTGCCCTACTCCGAGTCCGAACGCCTGCGCGGGCAGCCGCTGCAGGAACAGGCCCGGGCCCTGAATGCCCAGCTGCTGCTGCAGCCGACGATCTCCTGTGAAAGAGTCCACTGCGAGGCCTCGCTGGAGCTGATCGACACGGCAAACTTTTCCGTCGCCGCCAGCCGCAATACCACACTGGAAATCCAGGAGAGCCTGGGGAGCCGCGCGCGCACCCTGCAACAGCTCAATTACCTGCTGCCCGGCCACCCGACGCAGGAAAGTGAAGCGCGCTTCAATATCAGCACCGACGACTACCAGCGCTACCTGGAGCTGTACGAACGGCGCCACGATGAAACCAGCCTGGAGCAATCGGTATCCGCCCTGGAAGCGTTGCTGGAAAAAAATCCTGGCTTCCCGCCCTATTACGAACTGCTCAGCGAGCTGGTGATCGATCATCAGTTCAACACCCGCAGTGCCGAGTCCACCAAGCGATTTGAGCGGGCACTGCGGCGCGCGCCGCGGGAAATTGCTGATCACCCGGCCCTGCTCGCCGCCGAACTGCGCCTGGCCGCCATCAATAACGAAGTAAGCCGCGCACAGGCGCTGCTTTCGCAGCTGCAACTGACGATCCCCGACCAGGCCAGTTACTACCACCTGCGCGCCATCTACCACCAGACACGCAGTGAATACGATAAGGCGCTGCAAGCCATGGACAGGGCGCTGGCCCTGCGCACCAGCGCAACCTATCTGCGCCAGAAGGCCCTGGCCCTGAGCGCCCGCGGCGACCTGGACGAGGCCAAAGACTACCTGCTGCAGTCACTGCAGCTGAGCGATAACGATAGCGATACCCTATCCCTGCTCGCCGCCATAGAGCTGGACAGCGGCAACCCGGGGGAAGCCATTCGACTACTCAACAGCCTCGGCCTGGACAAGCTCGGCGCCATGGATACCTACAACCTGTGCCTCGCCCACTACATAGAGCGCCAGTTCGAGCGCGCACAGAACTGCTTTGACCGCGTGGTGGAGAGCGCACCGAAAGATGCCGATCCGCTGCTCTACAAGGCAGAGATAGCGCGGGCCCAGCAGCTGCCACAGAAGGCACAGGCACTGGCCGAGCGCGCCCTGGCGCTGACCGATGGGCGCGAGGACTGGGAGGGCATACTGATGCGCGCCCGCGCCCATGCCGAACTCGGCCAGGCCGACCGCGCCGTGGACGCCCTGTTGAAGATCCGCCGCCAGGCCCCGGACGACCTCTACGTCAACTACGCCCGCGCCCAGATCTATATCACCGGCGGCGACCTCAACTCCGCCATGGCGCATATCCGCAAGACCCTGGAACTGGGCATGTCGCCCATCTGGCTCAACACCGAGCGCTTCGCGCCGGTATGCAAGCGCACCGACTTCGCCGGCCTGCGCGGCGACTTCCCGGAACTCTGCAGCAAGAGAAAGGAAAACACCCAGGTCGCACAGAAATAGTACGCTTGCCTGTAAATCGGTAAACTAGGCTGCGCCCCACCTTCCCAGAGACTCGATCGGGACCTGGCAGGGAAACGGATGTAACGGAATTTACAACCACCAACAAGAATAAAAGGCTATGGAAGTCGCCGAACCGGAACAGGCACAACTGGGCCGCTACCGCATAGAGCGCACTCTCGGCGCGGGCGGCATGGGCGTCGTCTACCTGGCTGAAGACACCCGCCTGCAGCGCCAGGTCGCGATCAAGAAACTGCGCAGGGACGCCGCCGGTGAATCCGCCAGTGCCCGCATCCACAGCGAAGCCCAGCTGCTGGCCAAACTCAACCACCCGAATATCGTCCAGCTCTACGACGTGCTCGAAGAGGACGGCGGCATAGCCCTGGTGATGGAATACGTCGAGGGCACCACCCTCAAGGAGTGGATGCGCGAACACAGCGCGCCGCTGCGGGAAAAACTCGGCCTGCTGATGCAGATCTGCCAGGGCCTGGGCGAAGCCCATTCCCTCGGCATCATCCACCGCGACCTCAAGCCCGACAATATCCTGATCACCTTCACCGGCATCGCCAAGATCACCGACTTCGGCATCGCCAAATCCCAGCAGCCCGACGCCGATAGTATTACCCGTGAGGACCATGTGGCCGGCACCATCGAGGCCATGTCGCCGGAGCAGCTGCAGGGCTACCCGCTGTGCACCCGCAGCGACCTGTTCGGCCTCGGCGCCATCGCCTACGAACTCCTGTGCGGCGCCAGGCCGTTCGAGAAAGGCCAGGGCGGCTCCCTGGCCCTGGCGCAGCGCATTATCAACGAACCCCATATACCGCCGCAGCAGGTCTACGCCAGGCTGCCGGACCCGCTGGCCGCGCTGCTGGACAAATTGCTGAGCAAGCGCGCCGAAAAGCGGCCGGAATCGGCGCAGCAGGTCTACGAAGCGATCCATTTCCTCTACCAGCACCAGTCGGACGATACCGACACCCAGGAGCTTTCCGCCACGGTTACCCAATTGCTGCGCAAGCCACCGGGCCGGCACCGCCGCGCGCTCAATGCGCTTATCGGCGCAGCCGGCACCGCCGCCGTCTGCGTGGCCGGCTATTTCGGCTGGGAATACGCCACCCGCCTGGAGCCGCAATATATCGCCGTGCTACCGGTGGAGATCAACGGCGAGGTGCGCGGTGAGGAGAATGCCAAACAGCTGACCGCGACCATGGTGCGCCAGGCGCTGATGAATGCCGCTTCGCAGCTGAAGGCCTCCGCGCTGGTCAGCTTTACGCCCAAGGAGGGGCAGGATCTGGATGCACAGCTGCACGCGCTGCGGGACAAAGGAGTGACCGATGCGCTGTTTGCGCGGCTGGAGTGTGCGCGGGTGCGGTGTGAGGTTGAATTGCAGCGGATTGGACCCGTGGACAGCCGGATCAGGCAGCAGGCGAGTTTTGCTTTCCTGACAGATAAGCGGCAGGAGGCGGAATACCGTATTGCCAATAGCGCGGCAGCCTTGTTTCCTCGTAACTATGTAAAAGACTCCGGCGAACAGGAATTGATGCCGGATGCAAGCTACAACCAGTATCTGGACATTCTCAGTCGCTTGGAGCAAAAAGACCTCAAAGAGGAGGACCTGACGCTAATAGAAACAATGATTGAGCAGTATCCGAACAATGCCAATCTCTACGCAGTTTATACAAGTGTCTCTGCCAAGCTGTTTGTTCAGACGGATAGCGCACCATATCTATCTCGCGGACTGGCGATGCTTGAGCGAGCAAAGCACCGCAATATAGATGAGCAGCAACTGCTGGAGCAGGAAATCTGGTTGCGCACCTATAGTACTGACAAGAGTCAGTTCGATTTATTGCTAGAAAAAATCCATGAGCAGGAGGCGCCGTCCGCGGCTCTGCTGGCCAAGTATGCGCGTTTTCAGTTTACACAGGGAGACTACGAGGCCGGATTGCGCTATGCGCAGGAGGCGGCCGCGCTTAACCCTTCGGCCGACAACCTATACCTGATTGCTCTGAATCATGCTGTAAGCGGGGATTACGCCCGGGCACACACTGTATTGGAAAGAATCATAGAAACTTTTCCGGAGCATTGGTCATCCTATTCCACGCTAGGAGGCATAGAACTGGAAAGCGGTAACCTGTCAGCTGCTGAAGTGGCTTTCATCTCAATCCCCGAGGAGCTGCGCGGCTGGCGGACAAAGTCCAACCTCGGCGTCGCTTACTTTTTACAAGAAAAGTATGACCTTGCCCTGCAAACCTTCCAGCAAATACTAGAAACGGCACCCAGTGACATCCCAACGATGGGTCAAATAGCAGAGACTTATCTGGTGCTAGGCGACGTCCAAAATGCAAAAGCCAGCTTCCAACAGCTATTAGAAATTACCAGCAACGCCGATACGTTAGAAAAACGCTGGTATCAAGCTATCGCACTTGCCAACTTAGACCAGTTTTCAACCGCCATTTCAATGGTAAACGAACTACTTCAGCAAGCTCCCGACTATACCTATGCAAGTTACATGGCTGCACAAGTATACGCTCTGGCCCAGGAACCGAGATCTGCCAATTATCATATAGAAAAGCTGCTACAACAGGGCATGAGCACAGAGTGGTTCAACCTGCCGGCCTTCCAGCAGCTCTGCACCCAGCCCCAGGTTTCCACCGACGTGAAGACCGCTATCTGCTACTGATCACTCCGGCTCGTACCGCACCATAGGGTCACCGGACACGAAGTGCATACCAGTATCCACATCCTCACACAGCCACAAGAATGCGAAGTTATCCGGAATATCCTCCCGGTCCCTGATCCAGATCACCAGCTTGGTGTATTCACCACGCACCCGCCTGGCCCGGGACCAGAACTGGTGACGGAAATCCGGGCTCAGGGCGATAATGCCGTCCAACCGCCCGCGACCGCAGTTGGAGAACTCCAGCTCCCGCCCCGGCACTGCCGACAGGTCCAGCGTAATGGTCAGCTTGACCAGGCCGCGGTTGCCGCCGAAGCGGAAGCGCATATTGCCGAAGTGCTCCCCCGGGTTTTCGGCGTTGTACAGCGGCCAGTACTGCGGCTCGCCGTTGACCGGTTCCCTCGGCTGCAGCACGAGATCCAGCTCAATCCCCTCCCTCGGCACATCGCATTCCAGTACCGGCAAATCGTTACATACACTCATGGTCCACCCCTATAAATGGTCAGTGTGTTTTTTATTAAGGTTAAATCAGTTTTGTGAATTACCGCACACTCTGAAGCATACTCGAATAAAACCGGGTGAGAAATATTAGCCCGACTACAATTCAATGAAAATTCCATAAAAAAAGCCGGTAGTAACTGCGTTACTACCGGCCCGAATTGATGGTCCCAGCCATCGACGGTTACAACAACACTATCAAGAGCGAAATGAGGCATCCGTGCCCCGGTCAAGCCCTTCCCCAAATCTCGGCAGACGTAGGCTCTGTGTTTGCCGAGCCCGGCTTGACAGTTCAGCTTGCGCTGAATGGGTCTCCTTTCCACACTGTGCCACTGGGGCACAGAAATCCGATCCTTCGGATTCGATGTTGCGGGGCCTGCCTTTCCCTAGGCGGAGCGCCTCAATCCACTGTGGCGTGCTCAGCCCCTCAACTCTGTGCGCTACTTTACGGACTCGCCGATTACAGGTCGATCACACCCCATTACACAGCATTACACGGCAGGTCACTTACTGATCAGCCACAAGGGCTTTCCCTCTCTGAAGTGCAGGAATTACGACTGGTTCGATTGATTCCGCATCTCAACTGCCCCTAGAATCGACGCACACAGAACAACTACAGACACGGATATGTCGCACTTCGACCTGACGGACCCCCAGGGCAACCGCTACCGCCTCGATCGCGGTAGCCGAATCCCCCTCACTGACAGCATCGCCACGCACCACGCCCAGGCAGACTGGCTCCTTTCCCGGGTGGACAGCTTCCAGTTGGGGCAGGCCCGCGCGCACTTCTATCACCTGGGTCAATTCCCCCTGCTGGACAGTTGGCGACAGGAGCGGCTCGACGGCGGAGTGGCGCCCCTCTGCCCCCGCGAAGAGCTGGCCCAGGCCCTCTGTAACCACGAGTTGATCCTCGTAAGTCTCGGCAGCGGCGAACAGCAGGGCGAAGAAGAGGACAGACGGGCCATACTGCGGATCAGGATCCGCCAGGCACTTGCCGCCATCATCGCCCAGGAAAAGGTCGAGGCCGCCCAACACACACAAATGCTGGCCGGGGAAACCCAGTTCAATCGTGCCCTGATCTACACCGGCGCCTTTTTCAACGGCCTCTGGAACGCCGGCGTCGACCTCGCCCAGTGGGCCAAAGAGGTCAGCGACGTCATCAGCCCCACCCAGCGCCTGCTGCGCAGCCTGCAAGCCAGCCACCGAGCCCTGCAGCGCAACCGGGAAAACGACGAGAATGTCTTCGCCGCCTATGCCGATGAACAGCTGAAGGGAGAGAAGCGCGAACTGGTGCAGGCCCTGGGCTTCGACCCCACCGCCATCACCACAGAACAGCTGGATCAGGCCATGGAAGTGGCCGACCTCATCTGGGATGACCCGACCCTGCGCGCCGATATCACCCGCTTTGCCAAAGACTATGTCAGCGCCCAACACGCCATAGAGCTCACCGAAGTCTCCGGCGGCGCCGCTTTCGAAGTGCTGTTCACTCTGGTGCTGGCCGCCGTCACCGCCGGCGCCGGCCTGGCGGTCGGCGCAGCAAGCCAGGCGCGGCACCTGGCCAAGTTCCGCAAAGTCGGCGATCTACTGGTCGAGTTCGCAGAACAGATCAGGAAAGTCAGACAGCGATTACGTCGGAGTTCGGCCAAGGGGAATGGACCTAGTCGTTCATTTGGCGATTTCACCGTCGAGGACGTTACGGATGTAAAAGAAGTCAATCCAGGCAGGACAAACCATGCTAAGCCGTCATCCAAACCAGAATCGTCAAAACCAACTAGCAGAACTGAAATTCCGAAAAGAGAACGGCCAGAGCCTGACAGCTGGAAAACCTATAAGACTCACGGCATTAATAATCTTCCCATGCAAACCCCTCAAGGAAGAGCGGTCGTCGAATCATATAGATCTCAGGGAACAGATTTGGAAACTGCAGTGGGTTACGCCGAGCAGCTAATTAAAAGCGGAAGCACCCTGCCTGAAAAAATAACGATTCGAAAAGGTCAAAAATTATATAAAATTGTGCCTGAAGGCACCATGCCCGGAGATCACTCCGCATATTTTGCCACCCAAAAGGATATTGATCTTCTGGAAGGGCTAAGCTACGACGAGATCAGCGATCAATTGGGAATCCCACTGGAAAGCCAACAAACAGATAAATTTGACATTGTTGAAGTTGAAGCGCTGCAAGATATTGATGTCTTCCAATCTAAGATTGCGCCGACAACTCAGTGCGGATATTCTCAACCTGGAGGAGCCACACAGACGCTTATCACAAATAGGAATGCATTCTCTGCTCCAAAAACAACAGGAATAAAGCGACCGTAACCATGAAAAAATTAGTAAGAATTGACCCCAATACTGGGAGAATTATAGATATCGACCAAGAAAAACTAAAAAGAATAGCCAAAGAACTTTTGGATTATTTAAATCTAGATCTTGACCCACAATATGACACTCATGGAGTAAAAGCGGCATTTTCTTCTTTATGCAACGATGCAATAAATGGGAAAATCAAAGAAGCTATACCTCCAGATGATTTACCTCTTGAATATCAGCGAAGAGAGCGGATTTTTGATGAAAAACTAAATAAATTATTGGCAAGATTTTGCGTCACTGTAAGCGGAACTCCTCTTGAACAAATCACAACACAAGATATTGATGGCGTTCCTCATGCTTATATTGAGGTAGAGTAAAGGTAGCACTCCCTATTTCAGGTGCGCGCAAACTGACTTCCCCTAGGTGTTTTGCCCTGGTTTGCCGATGCACTCACCGAGTTCCGCAAACCACCGGTAGAGGGCGGCCTGCACGCCGGCGCCATGACCAGCGCAGACGAAGATGTGGAGAGCGAGATGATCTGTATTGAACGAGCCATGAATGCGGGCCCTTGTGTGGGCGGCTATGCCATCGTTAACTGGTCTAGAAGAAGCCGCCTAGGGTCTAGAGAAGAGCACTTTTCGCCGCAGGAGATTACCTTCGCCGACAACTTCCTCTACAAATACGGCCTACTGAACCTGATCAAAGGCCTAGGCCACAAGTACCGCCATGGCGAGCTTTAGCTCTATTCAGATGAAATAAATTACAAGTAAAAGTGCCAAACAATGGATGTTAATAAACTCGAATTACTTTTAGATTCCGGCTGGATTCCTCCGATTGAGGAAAGGGTTAAGAAAGCTATGGAATATTTGGCTGACACCAACTCAAGCGAAGCAGAAGTTGCGATTGAGCAACTCATTGAAAAATTCAAATCTAAGCTCGAATTGCAAACAAGGCGAATAAGCGGGTCTGGATGCCAGCAAGATTTTATTGGCGCCTACAACAACGCCTATCTTTCCGCATTAAAATTGAAAGAATTTTACAAAAGACACTAAAATTTAATCGAGGAACCGCGCGTGGGACGTTATAGTTTATGACAGTGACGCCCAACTTACTTTCAGGTAGAATGTGCACGCTCCAGTCCACCAGCTATTACTTAGCGCAGAAGCACATGTTGGGGCTAGCGCGGACCGGTAAAAATACTAGACTTCAACTGCACCACCATTGCCTGAGAACAACTCTACCGCGCCATGGAACTGGCCGACCTCATCTGGGAAGACCCGGCTCTGCAGGCCGACGTCCGGCGCTTCCCCAAGGGCCAAGTCAAAGTCCAGCACCTCATAGGGGTCACCGAATTTTCCGCTCCAGCAGGAAGATTTTGCGAGATGAATTGAACCTGGGCAAAAATACCGATTTGAGCGGCTCAAGATTTTCATATGTGAAGTTACCTCCTGGCGATAAAAGGTTTAGCTACAAAATGCCAACCGGTAATGAAGGAGGCGCCTATAAAGGCGAATGGGTACCAGGAGGACTTACCAAATCTGGAACCAGTGAAGGGGCAAATGGATATACCTCTACTATCGCACCAACGGAAGAGTCATCTGGATAAATCCGGACTTAAACAAAACTTAGCGCCAAATAAAGATGACTTTACTCCGGCAGGAAAAGCAGTAGGATAATGTTTAACAAATACTACAATTTAGTAAAAGTTGCCGATCGACTTCATTCTGAACTGGCCAGTTACAGTGGAAATGACAAATCTATATATGAGCTAAAAAGTTCATTAGAAGATCTTTTAAGTCAGATAAGATCGGGAAAACCCACATCTAAAATGAATGAAGATGAGGTGCCAGGCGTATATCAGTGGAAGAATTCTGGAATGGGGTGGCCTGATGAAATCAGGAACTCATATTTTGAGTTAAAACAAGCTTTATCAGGGGGAAGATCAGAGGGGGTAAAGGAATTTTTAAAGCGTGTTGGAAAAGATGGAAAACTTTAAACACTTTTAAAGATTTACGCTAATAACAAGCACCTCCAACATCGAATTGATGCAAATCCCCTAAAGGCACCCATATCCTCATCACCCACAGCCTACTGCAATCGGGCTATAACAATAAGCAGCAAGCGATGAGGGCAATATGGACACCAATCTTTCCGACGCAAAAATCCTCTCCCCCCGCCGCAACAGCACCGAAGCCACCAGCATCGACGAGCTGGCGCGGGAGCAGTTGCAGCATTTCTCCATCGACGGGGATACCGAGCACGGGCGCCTGCTGCTGGAAACCGCGGAACTGCTGTACCGCGCCCAGGGCAACCTGAGCCAGTTGTGGGCGCAGGCCAGGGCCACGCTGGCCAAACTGGACAGATCGGACAAGATCGCCTATTTCAACGCCAAGCGCTTTATGAGCTTCCAGCTGGCAAAGCTGCTGGACACGCTGCAGAACCCGCTGCGCGCCAGCTTCCAGAGCCTGCAGGGGGACGACTTCAATATCACCACCCGCGGCGGCTACCCGCTGTTCGACAATATTCCGGCGATTTTCTCGGCGACGCCGGTAATTGCGCGCACTGCCACCTATATCTATGCCTGCACCGAGTGGGTGGATGACGCCTTCCGCGGCCGCGAGCCGAGCCACGATATCTACTCGCGACTGCTGAACCCCACCTCCATTTCCTTGGCCAATGCGATTGTGGACCTGGAGTGTGGTTCCGCGGCCAGCGAGTATATGGCGTGGAACTTCAACTCGGGTATGGCGGCGATTGATGCGCTGCTCTCCAATCAGCTGGCCCGCGGCGATATCCTGATCGTCTCGCGACATATCTACGGCGGCGTGCACCAGCTGTTACAGGATTTTTACGCCCGCCGGGACAAGATGGCGATCAAGCTGGTCTGGTTCGACGGCACCCGCGGCGATGAATTCGAGAAGCTGCTGTGGGATACGCAGGCCAATCATGCCGAGGCGATAAAAGGCGGTGCGCGGATTCATGTGTATATCGAATCCCCCTGCAACCCCCACGGCACTATGCTCGATGTGCCGGCCATCTGCCGCGCCGCACACCGGGAGAAGCTGCTGGTGAGCCTGGATTCGACCCTGGCCACGCCCTTCCTCTACCAGCCACTGCGCCGCGAAGAGCGCGCCGAGCGACCGGATTTTGTGGTGCACTCCTACACCAAGGATATCGGCGGCACCGGCGCGGCCACCGCCGGGGTGGTGATCGGCGAGAATCACCGCATGTTTATCCCCAAGGGTGACAGCGCCAGGGGGCTCAACTGGAACCAGTGTCTCTTCTGGGATGTGTACTATATAAAGGGCGCCTTCCTGGATGCGGACAAGGCCTGGGAGGTGCACTGCGGCATGCGCACCCTGGAGATGCGTATGCTGACCAAGTGCATCAATACCCGATGCCTGAGCCACTTCTTCGCCAGCCACCCGAAGATCCGCGTCAACTGCCATGCGCTGGCACAGCACCCCAACAGCGACCTGCGCGTGCAGCTGCTGCGCTACCAGTTGCCCACGCCGCTGTTCAGCATCGATATGGAAGCGGCGGGAATTCCCACCGAGGCCTTCAAGCGCTTCTTCGATGCGCTGGAGCCGGCATTCGGGCAGATGGTCAGCCTGGGGCAGACCAACACCATGGTGCTCTGCCCTGCGCTCACTTCCCACTCGGAGCTGTCGCCGGAAGCCATGGAGGCGGCGGATATTTTCCCCACCACCATTCGCATATCCGTCGGCGACGAGAATATGGCGCAGCTGGTGGCCCATGTGATCAGCTGTGCGCGCCTGCACCTGGATCCGGTGAGTCCCGGCTTCAGTGACGGGTTTATGGCCGCGGACGAGGCGGATGCGCTGTTTACGCGTTTTTACTTGGAGTCGCACGGCAAGGTGGCGGAGGCTTTTCCACGGGTGGCAGATTATCTCTGACTGTTTTGGTGCGTACGGCGCCCCCTACTGACTGGATACCGGCCTGCGCCGGTATGACGAACACTCTCCTGCACGCTTGTTGCACTACTCTATATCCCGTAATATCAATCCTCTTCTGCCCATAATTTAATCAAACAAGATGCCAAACCTTTGCGCGCGCCTGCTGGCCCTGTTGTTTTGTTGTTGTTCCGCATTCGCCTCAGCGCAGAGCTACGAACAGCTCTACAGTGAATATCGCGGCAGCCTCTACCAGATTCGCCTGATTGAAAAATCCTCCAACTCCAAGGCCGGGCTCGGCTCCGGTTTCCAGATCTCCCCCGACGGCCTGATTGCCACCAATTACCACGTGGTGGCCGAGGCCGTGAGTGATCCGGACAAGTACCAGCTGGAGTACCTGTCGGTGGACGGTGCCAAGGGCAATCTCGAGCTGCTGGATATAGACGTGATCAACGACCTGGCGCTGCTGCGCCAGGACAAGCCCGGCGCGGAACATATTCAGCTGGCCACGGACACCCCGAAAAAGGGCGAGACCATCGTGTCCCTCGGCAATCCGCTGGACCTGGGCATGACATTGATCCCCGGCACCTACAACGGCATTGCCAGCGGCAGCTTCTACGATCGCATCCACTTCGCCGGCTCCATCAACCCGGGCATGAGTGGCGGCCCGGCGATCAACACCCGCGGCCATGTGGTGGGCATCAACGTGGCCACCGCCGGCAACCAGGTCAGCTTCCTGGTGCCGGTGGATAAGCTCGCTGCGCTGCAGAAGCATTTCCGCCAGGAGGGCAACTCCCTGGACCTGAAAGAAGTGACGCACCGGCAACTGCTCGACAACCAGCAGCGCATTATCGAATCCATCTTGCAGGCGGACTGGCAGCGGCGCGCCCTGGGCGAGGCCAAGGTGGTCGGGGAAATAGTGCCGGCCATCCAGTGCTGGGGTAATACCCAGGAAGATGACGACAATCCGGTCAAGCGCATTGACAAGGGCTGCACCGGCCAGGACGTGGTCTTTCTCGCCGATGATTTCAACTCCGGTCGGGTGGAATATGAGTTCTTCTGGCTGGAGGCAGAAGACCTGCTGCCGTCGCGCTTCTACGCCGAGTACGAGCAGCAGATGAGCAGCTTTTACCCCGGCAATGCGGCCGGTGAGGAAGATGTGACCAATTTCCGGTGCCGCCAGTCCTTTACCGCCCAGGAGCGCGTTGGAGAGAAGCGCGACGGTGAGGAACCCGTCTCCAAGCCGCAACAGAACCGGGAGCCGATAGTCGCGCGCACCAGCTATTGCGTGCGCCGCTACAAGGACTTCCCGGATCTGTACGACATCTTCTTCCTGAGCCTGAGTGTGGATCGGAAGAACCGCGCCCTGGTCAGCCATTTCACCCTGTCCGGATTTACCCGGGAATCCGCCGCGGCCTTTACCGAGAAGTTCACAAGCGAGATCCAATGGCACTGATTATCGAAGAGATCAACCGCTCCCACCGGGTGCATGCCCGCTATCGCATGGAGGACGACAGGCTCACCGTCGGCCGCGGCTACGACAACGATATTATCCTCGAGGATGTACACGCGGACGCCCACCACGCGGAAATCCGCCTCGGCGAGGACGGCTGCTATTACCTGCACGACCTGAACAGCGTCAACGGCACCCAACTATTGGGAAACCTGCATGACAAGTCGATCAAGCCCGGCGCTGTTTCCGAGCGCATGATCGAGTCCGGCGACCTGGTGCAGTTCGGCAAGACCCACCTGCGCCTCAGCCACAGCGAGGCTGCGCTGCCGGAAGCCGTGCCCCTGCACTCACTGGAGAGTTTTTTCGCGGGGCTGTCACACCCGGCCGGGGCCATCGGCCTGTTGCTGGCCGTGGCCCTGTGCACGCTGCTGGTCAGCTACCTCGGCTATGCGCGCAACTACGAGTGGACCATCGCGGTCAATCTGCTGTCCGGTAGCGTGATCGGTCTGCTGGTGTACGCCGGTGCCTGGGCTTTTATCGGCCGGGTGGTGCGCCACGAGACGCACTTCTTCACTCACCTGTCGATCGCCGCCCTGGGCGCATTGGTCTTTACCGGCTGGGAGTGGCTCAGCAGCCTGCTGAATTACAATTTCGCCATGGCCAACACCACGTCAATGCTCGATTTCCTGGTGCTGGCCATACTGCTGCCGGCCATGCTCTGGTGCGCCTGCTACCTGGCGACCAACCTTTCCCGCGGCTGGCGCTGGGCCGCTGCCCTGGTTCTGCCCTGGGGATTTCTCGGCCTGGGCCTGGCAGAGGAAATCGGCAGCCTGAATGACTTCAGTGAAATTCCGGAGATTTCCACCGAACTCAAGTACGACGACCTGCTGCTGCGCAAGCCGGTGCCGATGAAGCAGTTCATCGCCAGCTCACCGACGCTGTTTGATATCCCGATCGAAAAAAAGAACGAAGAATCGAAAGAAACCGATGAGGAGACAGTCGCTCCCGACAACGGGGAAGGTGACACAGCGGAGGCAGAATCATGAGCAGTCCATTCTGGAGCCCCGGGCTCGAAAAGCTGGAACCCTATGTGCCGGGCGAGCAGCCGCGCGGGCGCAAGTTGATCAAGCTCAATACCAACGAAAGCCCCTACCCGCCGTCACCGCGCGCCCTGGAAATCCTCGGCGACGCACAGCTGGCCGATGCCCTGCGCCGCTACCCGGACCCCGAGTCCTGCGAGCTGCGCGCGGTCATTGCCGAGCGCTTTGACCTGCAGCCGGAACAGGTGTTTGTCGGCAACGGTTCCGACGAAGTGCTGGCGCACAGTTTCTACAGTTTCTTCCGCCATAACGCGCCACTGCTGTTCCCGGATATCACCTACAGCTTTTATCCCGTCTACTGCCAGCTGTACGGCATCGAGTACCGCACGCCCCCGCTGCGCGACGATTTCAGCCTGGCGGTAGAGGACTACAGCGGCCCCGCCGCCGGCGTGATACTCCCCAATCCCAATGCACCCAGCGGGCGCTATCTGCCGTTGGAAGAAATCGAAAAGCTGCTGCAACTTCAGCCCGAGCGGGTGGTGGTGATCGACGAGGCCTATATCGACTTTGGCGGTGAGAGTGCGGTGCCGCTGATCGACCGCTACCCCAACCTGTTGGTGACACACACGCTGTCCAAGTCCTATGCGCTGGCCGGCCTGCGCCTGGGCTTCGCCATGGGTCAGCAGCCGCTGATCGATGGCCTCAACCGCACCAAAAACTCCTTCAACTCCTACCCCATCGACGCCATAGCCCAACGCCTGGCCGCTGCCGCCATCGATGACAGCGCCCACCTGGCGGACTGTTGCGGCAAGGTGATCGCCACCCGCGAGAGCACCGTGCAGGCACTGCGGGAGCTGGACTTCGACGTGGTGCCGTCGAAGGCCAATTTCGTACTGGCGCGGCCGCCCGGGCCTGGCGCTGAGGCTCTGTACCTGGCCCTGCGCGAGCGGGGCATACTGGTGCGCTATTTCAACAAGCCGCGCATCAGTGAGTACTTACGTATCTCCATCGGCACGGATGAGGAAATGGACGCGCTGCTGCGGAACTGCGAGGAGATAATCGGCTCACAGACTGAGTAATCCGCCCCTCTATAATTATCGGGATCCCGGAAACGCTTAGGGTGCGCCTTGCGCACCGCCAAATCCAACGGTGCGCACGGCGCACCCTTCGAAGTAGCAGTTCAATAGCCAATGTATCTATCCCTCGCCGCTGTCCTGTTGGGCGCCGTCCTGGCCACCAGCGCCTCCGCCAACCCCTGGGAATCCGTGGAGACCCCTTCGTCCCAGGCGTCCGCCAGTATCGGCACCTACACCAACGGCTGTCTCAGCGGCGCCGAGGCCATGCCGCTGCGCGGTGAGGGATTCCAGCTGGTGCGCACCGGGCGCGGCCGCCGCTATGCACATCCGGCCACCATCGAGTTCCTGAAGGACTTTTCCAGCAGTGTCGCCCGCAACAACCTGGGCCGGCTGCAGATTGGCGACATGTCCATGGCCCGCGGTGGCCCCTTCCGATACGGCCACCGCAGCCATCAGACGGGGCTGGATATCGATATCTGGTATTCCCAGGACTGGCGCGCGGCCGAGCGCCCGCTGACCGCCTGGGAGCGGGACAACATCTCCGCGGTGCCGCTCGCCGATGAGCGGGATCACCGCCTGATAGAAAAAAACTGGAACGACCAGGTCCCGCGGATACTGCGCCTGGCCTCTGAGGATGACCGGGTCGCGCGTATCTTCGTACACCCCACCATCAAGCGGAAGCTGTGCAATATTTCAGGGGACGACAACCAGTGGCTGCGCAAGATCCGCCCCTGGTGGGGACACAACTATCATTTCCATGTGCGCCTCGCCTGCCCACAAGGCGAGAAAAACTGCAAACCCCAGCACCCGGTGCGCAATGATCCCTGCGGCAGCGACCTGGACTGGTGGTTTAGCGATGAATTCTACGCAATGCTGAGCGGCACCGCGCCCAAGCCGGACAAGCCGAAGAAGAAGCCCAAACCGATGCCCAGGCAGTGCGAACAGGTTTTGACGGCGCCCTGAGCGCCAGCCAAGTACAGGAACAAGACAATGATCAGTACCCTGCTTATCTGCGGTGGCGGTGGCAGCGAACACGAAGTGTCGCTGCGCACGGCGGACTTTATCGAGCGCCAGCTGCGCCAGGCAGAAGATATCGCCCTGGTGCGCGTGGAGATGGACGGCAACGGCCGCCTGACCGACCGCAACGGCGGCGTGCGCCAGCTGTCTCAGGACCGCATGCTGCGCGATGAGAATGGTGAGGCCTGGGAGGTCCAGTACGTCATTCCGTCGATTCACGGCTACCCGGGGGAAACCGGCGACCTGCAGTCACTGCTGGAGCTCTACGGTATTCCCTACTATGGCTGCGGCCCCGAGGCCAGCAAGAACTGCTTCAACAAGATCACCACCAAACTTTGGCTCAGCGCACTGGGTATCGACAACACCCCCTACCAATTCCTGTGCAGCAATGAGGCGGAAGAGATCGGCAAGGCCAGCATGGCCCTGCAGGAATGGGGGCAGGTATTCGTCAAGGCCTCCAACCAGGGGTCCTCTGTGGGCTGTTACAAGGTCAGCTCAGCGGAGGAACTGGACGCGGCACTGGCGCAGGCGTTCGCCCTCTCCCCTTACGTACTGGTGGAAAAGAGCCTGACGGTGCGGGAGCTGGAGGTGGCCGCCTACAACTACGAGGGCGAGCTGGTGATCACCCCGCCGGGAGAGGTGTGTGCGCCGGCAGACACCTTCTACAGCTACGAGGAAAAGTACGCCGAGGGCAGCCGCGCTGTGACCCACGTCGAGGCCCGGGGTCTCAGCGATGCCCAACTGGGCTGGATCAAGGAGGCGTCGCGCCGCGCCTTTGTCGGCCTACAGCTGAAAGACCTGTCGCGTATCGACTTCTTCCTGACCGACGATGGCGAAATCTACCTCAATGAGGTCAATACCTTTCCCGGTATGACGTCCATCTCGATGTTCCCCAAGATGCTGGAAAACGCCGGCCACGATTTCTCCCACTATTTGGCCAGCCTGATTCGTGCGGCAGTGAGCCGGGAAACCTGAAGTTTGCCCGCTGCGGCAATACTTTGAACCGGGATCCGCTTTTGATGATCAAGGTCGCCCTCCGTCGTTGCTGTAATTGAGTGGTTGGTGGTCGTTCCTTTGACCGCTCGCCACTGATCACTAACCACTCGATACCAGCCAGCCCTCCTGCCTGCGGCGGGAGAACTGACTGCGCAGAAATTCCATCTGGTCACCGCGAATCCGCTCGCTGTTGATCAGCGCCAGGTACTCGGCGGCGTTGGGGCAGAACGGCAGTGCCAGCAGTTCCAACTCGATATCCTCCAGCAGCCAGTTGCCCTTGTGCTGGTTGCAGCGGCGGCAGGCAGTGACCACATTTTCCCAGACATCCCTGCCGCCCTTGGACACCGGGTGCACATGGTCGCGGGTCAGTTCGCCCGTGCGAAACTCGTTGCCGCAGTAGAGGCAGGTGTGGGCATCGCGGTAGAAGAGCGCGCGATTGGTCAGTGGCGGCCGCCTGCGCGGGCGCGCCATGCGCTCTCCACCGCAGGCGATGATCGCCGACAGGTCCAGGGTAGAGCGCTCCCCGTAGCGGTTGATACCGCCGTGCACCCGCTGCACCACCCCACCCAGCGACCAGGTCACCAGCTCGCGCACATACAGACAGGCCGCTTCCTGCCAGTTCAGCCACTCCAGTGGCTGCCCCGCCAGATTCAGGCGCAGAATTCTCGCTTGCATCACCTCGCCTCCCCGCAGTTGGATGGAAAAAAGCCGGTTGTTCGGTGCAGCTGCCGCCCCGGCGCGCCCAACCTTCTTCCGGAAGCAGGGCACCAGGAGATACGACAAAAAAGCCCCGCCGGTCTCCCGGCAGGGCTCTTGTAGGAATTCAAAGGTGAGAAGGGTGTCGGCCACCAGCGCATTGGCGACTGTAGGGAAGCGGACACTGCTAGCACTGACTTACTGAATGCATCACCCTCCGCCGGCACTGTAAATTTATTGCCGGGCTGAACTGATTAAAGCGGATAATTGTTGCAATTTCCAGACAAGGAAATCAGTGGGGAAGAGGAGGGAAAACAGAGAGCGATCGAAATCCGGGGTTTTGCGCGGGCCCAATAAAACACCGCCCAGGCAATCCGGCCCGGGCGGTGCGTCTCACAGGATGGTGCCCAAATCCGTTGAGCGAGCGGCGCAATCCCTTAATCCCTTGCCGCTGAAGTGCAGTCCCTTATGCATCCTTGCAATTACATTATGGACAGCGGGGGAGAAAAAAGTAGAGGCAAACGGCTGAAATTCGTGTGCGAGATATCTCACAAGCCGGTGAAATATCCCACGCGCAGGTTGCGCCGAAGACTGGGAGGCGCCCCTGTGGTACAACTGGCGCCCTGAGAAGAAGCAGCCACTATAGCCACATTTGTTACAGGATCAACCATTGTCGTGAAAAGCCTGTTGAAATACACGCTAATTTTTCTACTCGCCCTGGGTACAGCCCTCACAACCCTGGTTCTGTTCGCGCCCGGCGTCAGCGTGCCCTGGAAGCAGCTGACCGGCGGCGCCGAAACTGACGAGGAAACAGTCGAGCAGCAAATTCACGTCGCCGACGGATTCCACGTTGAACTCTTCGCCGACGCAGTGCCAAACGCCCGCTGGCTTGCCGTAACCCGTCGCGGCGATGTCATCGTCTCGCAACCCAAACGCGGTCGTGTGGCCCTGCTGCAGGCGGACAACGACCGCGACGGCCGCACCGACGGCCAGCGCGTATTGATCGACGGATTGCGCCGCCCGCACGGACTCTTCCTGCACGAGGACTGGCTGTATATCGCCGAGAGCGATGGCGTCGGCCGGGTGCCCTTCGATCACTCGGACGGCCGCCTGGCCGGCAGCTACCTGAAGATCGTTGACGGTCTCGCCGACGAGGGCAACCACTGGACCAAGACCATCGCCATGGGGCCGGACGGCTGGATCTACCTGAGCAGCGGCTCCACCTGCAATGTGTGCGAAGAGGAAGACCCCCGGCGCGCCACCATAATGCGCTTCCAGCCCGACGGCAGCGATCTGGAAATCTACGCCACCGGTCTGCGCAACAGCGTCGGTTTCGACTGGTCGCCGAAAGACGGCGGCCTCTACGCCACCGACAACGGCCGCGACTGGCTCGGCGATGACTTCCCCCCCTGCGAACTGAATCTGGTGGAAAAAGGCGCCTTCTACGGCTGGCCCTACGCCAATGGCAACCGGGTGCCCGACCCGGACTTCGGTGTCGACGCCAGTGTGGAGATCGAGGAGAAGATCGCCACATCGCGCCCGCCGGTGCACGACTTCCCCGCCCACAATGCGCCGCTGGGCATCACCTTCCTGCGCAGCCCGGCCCAGCCGCCGGGTTACCGCGACGCCGCCCTGGTGGCGCTGCACGGATCCTGGAACCGCAGCACCAAAGACGGCTACAAGGTGGTCTCCCTGCACTGGGACGAGCGGGGCAATATCCGCCAGCGGGATTTCCTCTGGGGTTTTCTCAGCGAGGACAGGTCGGAAGTACATGGCCGGCCCGTCGCCATCGCCGAGGACGACAGCGGTAATATCTATATCTCCGACGACTACGTCGGCGCCATCTACCGGGTGGCGAGTGAAAACAGGCGCTCTGCGCGGGCAACCGCGGGTAAAAAGCCGCGGATACAGGCACCGCACAAACCCCTGGTTATCGATTCCGGCGCCTCCCAGCGCGGCGAGGAGCTCTACCGCCGCCACGGCTGCGCCCGCTGCCATAAGGCCCAGGTGCCACTACGGGACCTGGCGAAAAAATACAATCTGCAGTCACTGGCGGACTACTTCGACACCCCCACACCGCCAATGCCCAGCTACGGCTTCAGCGGTACACAGAAACGCGCCCTGGCGCACTACCTGATGTCGCTCGAAGTGCAGGCGCAATCCAACGGGGACTGAGCCCAGCACACGGGTTCCAATTGACCCTTCTGACGCCAGCGGCTAAGGTTGCCCGGCGATTGAATGAGGCGATGCAATGGCGGCAAAAAAGAAATCGGCAACCTTCGAAGAGGCCCTGGGAGAACTGGAGCAGCTGGTCGAGCGCCTGGAGGCGGGCGACCTGCCTTTAGAGGAGGCGCTGGCGGACTTCGAACGCGGCGTAAAGCTCACCCGCGAGTGCCAGCAGAAACTCGCCACTGCCGAGCAGAAGGTCAAGGTACTGATGGAAGAGAGCGGCACTATTCGCGAGCTGCCCTTCGACGCCGACGACGGTGCGGAAGACGCCTGAGTGAGCGCAGCAGAACCCCTGTCTGCAGAGTTGCAGACCTTCCTGCGGCAGGCCTCGGCCCGTGTCGAAGCCACATTGAACAGTGCGCTCGCCCACCCCACCTGTGGCGCGGACAAACTGTTCGCTGCCATGCGCTACGCGGCCCTCGGCCCCGGCAAGCGCCTGCGCCCGGCCCTGGTCTACGCCTGTACACAAACACTGCAAGGGCAGCAGTTTGACCCGGCCGGCTGCGACGCGGCCGCCGCCGCACTGGAGTGTATCCACGCCTACTCCCTGGTGCACGACGACCTGCCGGCAATGGACGACGACGACCTGCGTCGCGGCCGCCCCACCTGCCATATCGAATTCGACGAAGCCAGCGCGATCCTGGCCGGCGATGCCCTGCAGACACTGGCGTTCGAACTGCTGCTCTCGAGCGATGCCGGCGCCGAAGCCAAACTGCGCCTGATAGAGGAACTGGCAGAGGCTGCAGGCGGCCGCGGCATGGTTGCCGGCCAGGCCATAGACCTCGGCTCGGTCGGACGGGCCCTGGGCCTCGCCGAGCTGGAAAACATGCACCGCCTCAAAACCGGCGCCCTGATCCGCGCCTCCGCCCGAATCGGCGCCCTGCTCGCTGGCGCCAGCGAGACGCAGCTGTCGGCCATCACCCGCTACGCGGAAGCCATAGGGCTGGCCTTCCAGGTCCAGGACGATATCCTCGACGTCACCGCCGACACCGCCACCCTCGGCAAGACCCAGGGTGCCGACGCCGCCCTCAACAAGCCGACCTATGTTTCGCTACTGGGCCTCGACGGCGCGCGGGAGAAGCTGGACGGACTGCACCACCAGGCCGTCGATGCACTGGCGCAGCTGGATGGCGACACTTCCCTGCTGCAGCAACTGGCCGACTACATAGTCCAGCGCGGTCACTGAATTAAATGCGGAATGATGAATGCGGAATGATGAATGCGGAATGATGAATGCGGAATACGCGTCTTGACACCGTGCCAGCCGGGACGCACACCGGCCGCGAACCAGCCTCGTAGGTGCCGAAAGTCCAACCGCGGCTAAGGCCAATTCCGCGGCACCTGGCCGGATCGCGAATTCCGCATTCATCATTCCGCATTCCGCACTGGTTTGCTTATCCCCGTCACAGGCATACAATCTCCCCTCTTATACATCGGTTGCAATTGATACGTTTGATGTTCGACGAAATCCCACGCACAAGGCCGCAGACACCGCTGCTCGACTCCATCGACGAACCAGCCCAACTGCGCACTCTCGACGAGCGCCAGCTGCCGGAACTGGCCAGTCAGCTGCGCGAATACCTGCTGTACTGCGTCGGCCAGACCGGCGGCCACTTCGGTGCCGGGCTGGGCGTGGTGGAACTGACCATCGCCCTGCACTACATCTACAACACCCCGGAAGACCGGCTGGTGTGGGATGTGGGTCACCAGACCTATCCGCACAAGATACTGACCGGCCGCCGCGAGCAGATGCTGAGCATGCGCCAACAGGGCGGCCTGTCCGGCTTCCCCAAGCGCAGCGAGAGCCCCTACGACACCTTCGGGGTGGGACATTCCAGCACCTCCATCAGCGCCGCCCTGGGTATGGCCTTGGGTTCCCCGGACGAGCGCAAGGCAGTGGCGGTGATCGGCGACGGCGCCATGACCGCCGGCATGGCCTTCGAGGCCCTGAACCACGCCGCCCACACCGGCAAGGACATGCTGGTGGTCCTGAATGACAACCGCATGTCAATCTCCAAGAACGTCGGTGGTCTGGCCACCTACTTCGCCAGGATACTCGCCAGCAAGACCTACCTGAGCATGCGCGAGGGCAGCCGCAGGATTCTGTCGAAAATTCCCAAGGCCTGGCAGCTGGCGCGGCGCACCGAGGAACACGTCAAGGGCATGATCACCCCCGGCACCCTGTTCGAGGAGCTGGGCTTCAACTATGTGGGTCCGGTGGACGGCCACAATATGCACGACCTGGTGCACACGCTGCGCAACCTGCGCGCCCAGCGCGGCCCGCAATTGCTGCATATCGTCACCACCAAGGGCAAGGGCTTCGGCCCCGCCGAGGAAGACCCGGTCGGTTATCACGCGCTGAACAAGCTGGAGCCTGAGCCCAAGGTGCAGGTCGCCCCATATCCGGGGGAGAGTGGCGGCGAGAAGAAAAAGCCCAAATACCAGGATATCTTCGGACGCTGGCTGTGCGATACGGCCGAGCGCGACGACAAACTGGTCGCCATCACCCCGGCCATGTGCGAGGGCTCCGGCATGGTGGAGTTCGCCGGGCGCTTCCCGGAACGCTTCCACGATGTTGCCATCGCCGAACAGCACGCGGTGACCCTCGCCGCCGGTCTCGCCTGCGAGGGACAGAAACCCGTGGTGGCCATCTACTCCACCTTCCTGCAACGCGGCTACGACCAGCTGGTACACGATGTGGCCATCCAGGACCTGGATGTCACATTCGCCATCGACAGGGCCGGCCTGGTGGGCGAAGACGGCCCGACACACGCCGGCAGCTTCGACCTGACCTATATGCGCTGCCTGCCGAATATGGCCATAGCCGCACCCAGCGACGAGAACGAGTGCCGCCAGCTGCTCTACACCGCCTATCGGCACAGTGGCCCGGCCGCGGTGCGCTACCCGCGCGGCACCGGCCCGGGCGCAGAAATCCAGCAAGAGATGTCCGAACTGCCGCTGGGCAAAGGTCGACCGGTACGGGACGGGGCCCGGGTCGCAATCCTGAATTTCGGTACCTTGCTGGCCCCGGCGACGGCCGCCGCGGAAAAACTCGGCGCGACAGTTGTCGATATGCGCTGGGTCAAGCCACTGGACGAGACACTGATCGATGAGCTGGCAGCGAACCACCAGCTGCTGGTCACCGTCGAGGAAAACACCGTCGCCGGTGGCGCCGGCAGCGCCGTGATGGAATACCTGAACAGCAACGGCACCCTGATCCCGCTACTGCAGCTGGGCCTGCCGGACGCCATCATCGAGCACGGCAAACACAAGGACCTGCTCGCCGCCGCAGGCCTCGACGCCGCCGGTATCGAGGAACAGATCCGCCGGCGCCTGCAGCTGCTGAACGGCGGGGACTGCGAGGGCCAGGCGGCCGCTATCTGAATAATTTGAAAGGCCCGATCAGGGCCTTTTTCTTGTATCCGATTCGAGGGGGACCCATGTCGAAACTAGCCAAAACCCTACTGCTCTCCGCAACCCTGGCCGCCACCGGCGCCTCGGCGATGGAAGAGAAGGCCTTCGAGAAGGTCTTCGACGCCCTGCCGAAAAAGGGCGCCAGCGAACAGCTGCAGGCGCTGCAGGACCTGCGCTACCGCTGGGTCATGGAGAGCTTCCCGGGCTGGGCCACCTACGAGGGCTACCCCGGCGTCAACGACCGCTGGACCGACGCCTCCATGGACGGCATAGAGCGCCGCCGCGAACAGACCCGCCGCATGCTGGCCGCCAGCCGCCATATCGACAGCGAGAAGCTGCCCGAGAACCAGCAGCTCGACTACCAGCTGCTGTACCAGGATCTGCTGAATGAGGTGAAGGGCTTCCAGTTCCCGGACCACCTGCTGCCGGTCAGCCATATGGACGGCATTCAGCGCAATGTGCCCGGTGTGCTGAACAGCATGCCCAAGCGCAGCGCAGCCGATTACGAGACCCTGCTGGCCCGGCTGGAAAAGCTGCCGGCACTGGTGACGCAGACCCGGGCGCTGATGCAGGAGGGCCTGGAGAAGAAGATAACCCCGCCGCAGATCACCCTGCGCGACCTGCCGGGGCAGATACGCGCACTGATTCCCGGCGATCCCAAACAGAGCCCGCTGCTGAAAGCCTTCAACGAGATGCCACGCTCTATCGCCGCCGGCCAGCAGCGCCGCCTGCAGAATCGCGCCTACGCGCTATATCACAAGGAAGTGGTACCGGCCTGGCGCGCCTTGGCGGAGTTCGTCGAACGCGACTATATCCCCGGCGCCGTGGTCGACACCGCCTTTACCAGCATGCCGGACGGCCTGCGCTGGTACGCACATAAGGTGCGCGACAACACCACCACAGCCCTGAGCCCTGAAGAGATACACCGCATCGGCCTGGCCGAGGTGAAGCGCATCCGCGGCGAGATGGACAGGATCATCCAGAAGACCGGCTTCGAGGGCGACTTCAAGGCATTCACCGAGTTCCTGCGCACCGATCCGCGCTTCTATTACTCCGACAAGGAAGAACTGATGCGGGGCTACCGGGATATCGCCAAGCGCATCGACGGCGAGCTGCCCGCCCTGTTCGGCACACTGCCGCGGCTGCCCTACGGCGTTAAGCCCATCCCCGGCTATTCGGAAAAATCCCAGACCACCGCCTACTACCAGCCGGGCTCTGCCGAGGCCGGTCGCGCCGGCGTCTTCTTCGCCAATACCTACAACCTGCCCAGCCGCCCCAAGTGGGAGATGGAAGCACTGACGGTGCATGAGGCCATGCCCGGACACCACCTGCAGATAGCCCTGGCGCAGGAACAGAAGGACATTCACCCGCTGCGTCGGCTCACCTTCTACACCGGTTTCGTCGAGGGCTGGGGCCTCTACTCCGAGAGCCTCGGCTACGACCTGGGCCTATACACCGATCCCTACAGCGAGTTCGGCGCCCTGACCTACGATATGTGGCGCGCCGTGCGCCTGGTGGTGGATACCGGCATGCACCAGCTGGGCTGGAACCGCGAACAGGCGATTGAGTACTTCATGGACAACAGTGCCAAGCCGCTGCACGACGTCACGGTGGAAATCGACCGCTACCTGGTATGGCCGGGCCAGGCCCTGGCCTACAAGCTGGGCCAGCTGAAGATCAAGGAACTGCGCGCCAGCGCCGAACAGCAGCTGGGCAGCAACTTCGATATCCGCGCCTTCCACGACCAGCTGCTGGGCGCCGGCGCCCTGCCACTGAACCTGCTGGAAGCGCGCATGGACGATTGGATGAAAGCCCAGAGCGCCGGCGCCGCCGGCACCCCGGCCAAGGCGGCGCCGGCGGGACAAGTCTCCTCAAGCTGATGCCCCGGGGCGAACCTCGTGTTCGCCCCTACTCGGCCAGCAACTGCCCAATCATCCCACCGAGCTGCATATCGCTCACCTGCCCGAAGCGGGAAAACCGTATCAGCCCCCGCTTGTCGATCAGCACCAGCGACGGTGTCCCCTGCAAGCCGAGTTTCTGCATGGTCACCGGCACCGCGCTGTTCTCCGCCGGCTGGTCCACCGCAATCGGGAATGCCAGCCGGAACTCACGCGCGAAAACCTTCAGCGCATCAGGGTTCATCACCGAGTGGTGCTCGAACACCGTGTGCAGGCCTATCGCCTGGAAGGGCTCGTCAGCGAAACACTCCGCGGCCGCGGCGGCCTGGGGCGTGCCCTGCAACAGGCAGCCGGGGCACAGCATCTGGAAGGCGTGCAGCAAGACCACCTTGCCGCGCAATTCGCTCAATGTCAGCGGTCGCTCGGAATTCAGCCAGCTGGACGCGACGATTTCCGGTGCTTCGATATAGGTTTCGGACATAGCCGTACCTCCATCACCACAGTGTAGGGCCGCAGGCGCCGCAAATGCCTGGAGCGGCCGGGGCGGCCACCGGCGGATGGCCGCCCCGCCTGTCGGATCAGTCGCCGCGCAGCTTCCGTTCCCGCGCGTGTCCCTGCACCTCGCGGTAAAACTGCCCGAGGGCGCGGTCGCCGGCGCGCTGCTCGGCCAGGGTGCGGCTGTTGCGCGCCAGCTCCCGCTCCAGCTTGCGCCAGTTGCGCAGACGCCGCTCGTCCAGGTCGCCGGACTCTATCGCGCCCTGAACCGCACAGCCTGGCTCGGAATCGTGGCGGCAGTCGGCGAAGCGGCAGTTGCCGGCCAGAGCGCCTATATCGCCGAAAGTGGCGGCGAAGCCCTGCTCCACGTCGACCAGCCCCAGCTCACGCATGCCCGGGCTGTCCAGCAGCAGGCCGCCCCAGTCCAGCGGATAGAGGGCCCGGTGGCGGGTGGTGTGGCGGCCCTTGCTGTCGTCCTCACGAATCCCGGCTGTGGCGGCCAGCTGTTCGCCGGACAGGGTGTTCAGCAGGGTCGACTTGCCGACACCGGAAGAGCCCAATAACGCAATGGTCTCACCGGGCAGGCACCACTGGCGCAGTTGCGCCACGCTGTCCGGCAGCAGACTGTTGACCAGCGCCACCGGCAGATCCGGGTAGCCGTGCAACGCTTCCGTATAGGTGTCGGTTTCGGCGCACAGGTCCGCCTTGGTCAGTACCAGGTAGGGGCGGCAGCCGGCTTCGCGTACCAGTGCCAGGTAGCGCTCAAGGCGCGACAGATTGAAGTCCTTGTTACAGGAAGACACGATCAGCACGCTGTCCACGTTGGCGGCGATCATCTGCAACTGCCTGGCACCGGGCGCCATGCGCTGGAACTGGCTGCTGCGTTCCAGCAGGCGCAGGAATTTGCCACTACCGCGTTCCAGCAGGAGCCAGTCGCCGATGGTGGGCCTCCGCTGCACATCGTCAGAGACCAGCGCAGGCGTCAGTGGCAGCGCCCGCTCGCCATTCTCGCCAGCCAGGTCCAGCTGATTGCGGTGCACCGCCATTACACGCAGCGGTTCACAGTCGTTGAGCTCTTCCAGCGTCAGTTGCTGCTGGAAATAGGGCTTCCAGCCCAAGCGCTGCAATGCGGAAAGGCGACGTTCGCCGGGAGTCGGCACAGCGGAACTGCCGCGCCCGAACAGGGGGCGGCGGGAAATCAGTGATTTACTCAAGGTAAAAACCCTCAATAGCAACCGCGTGAGCGGTCAACAGGGTTTCCGGCGAGGGGAAACCCGACGGTTAGGATAGTTCCTGATTGCCGGGCTGGAAGCGCTCTAGCGCTGAAGGGCCCGGCGAAGGCTGCATACAATCATCAGTCGTCCTCCGCTGGTGAATATTTGGGCGCAATTTAGCACTGGGGGTCAGCACTGTGCAAGCGATAGCCCCATAAAAGAAAAGCCGGCTTATAGCCGGCCTTCGCATCCGATTGCGACGAGTGCATCACCTTTCTCGACTCGCCTCAACCTGATTGTTTGAGTATAGACGCTGTACAAAGTTCCACCGCGCTTTCTACTCGCGGTCAAGAATGTCCCAGCCCGGTTGCCGCACCGTGACACTTTTATAAAAGTTTTGTGACGTGGCGCCCGTTTCCCGCCCTTCCCCCGTCACCCGGCGGCTCCGCCTCCCCGGGGTAGGATGCCAGGCTATTGTCCCCGCGATTCAATGGCAGCGTGGCAGAGTCTGCTCTGGCCACGGGAGAAATAAGAATAACCGGGACAAAACCTATGCGATCGATAAAACCCTATCACCGGAGTCGACCAGGCGCGCGATTCCTGCTCTGTGGCCTGCTCTGCGCCACCTGCCTGCCGACGCAGGCTTCCGATACACCACCGCCCTCGGCGGTCAATATTCCCGGCACCATCCAGAGCCAGCTCGGTTGCCCGGGAGACTGGCAGCCGGAGTGCGCCGCAAGCATGCTGGACTACGATGCCAGCGACGACAAATGGCAGGGCAGCTTCTTCGTTGCCACCGGCAACTGGGAGTACAAGGCAGCGCTGAACGGCAGCTGGGACGAGAACTACGGCCAGGGCGGATGGCGCAACGGCGCCAATATTCCGCTCAACCTGTCCGCCGGGCGCGAGATCAAGTTTATCTACGACCACGAGAGCCACTGGATTGCCGACAGCCTCAACAGCACCATCGCCACAGTGGCCGGCAATTTCCAACACCAGCTGGGCTGCCCCGGCAACTGGCAGCCGGACTGTTTGCAGAGCTGGATGCAGGACGCCGACGGCGACGGTATCTACACCTTTGTTAGCGCGGATATCGCCGCCGGCGACTACGAGTTCAAGGTGGCCATCGACGAGCGTTGGGATGAGAGCTACGGCAGCCAGGGCAACAACGTCGCCTTCACCGTGGCCGAGGACAACGACGCAATCTACTTTGCCTTCGATGCCGCAACAAAGCAGGTCACCGTCAGCAGCAGCGGTATTCCCCGCGGCGACCTGAGCCTGGACAGGGCGCACTGGGTCGACGGCGATACCTTCGCCTGGAATTTCGCCCTGCAGGATGGCGACACCGTCAAGCTGCACTACAGCGCCGACGCCGACCTGGAACTGGAGAGCGACGGCGTCAGCGGCGATGGCGAAATAGCACTGAAAAGAGCCGTCCTCTCCGATGCGGCGCAACAGAAATTCCCGCACCTGTCCGACTTCACCGCGCTGCAGCTGCCTACCGGAGGACCGGCGATCGGTGAGCTGGTGACACAGCAGCTGGCACTGGCAGTCTACGGCAGTGACGGCCAGGTCCGCGACGCCACCGGCGTACAGCTGGCCGGTGCCCTTGACGACCGCTTCTACTACGACGGCGAACTGGGTGCTGTCGTCGGCGACGCCTCCATCGCCCTCAAGCTGTGGGCTCCGACGGCGCGCAGCGTAAAGCTGCACCTGTTTGGCGACGCAGCCAGCGAAACGGCCGATATGGTGGTGCCCATGAGCCGCGACGAAAATACCGGCGTCTGGTCCGCGGCCGTGGACAAGCAGTGGGACCGCAGCTTCTATCTCTACGAAGTGGAGGTCTACTCCTATTTCAGCCGCCGGGTGGAAACCAACCTGGTCACCGACCCCTATTCCCTGAGCCTGTCCATCAACAGCGGCAAGAGCCAGCTGATCAACCTGGACGACCGCGACCTGAAACCCCGCGGCTGGGAGCGGTTGCGCAAGCCGCGGCTGCAGGAAGCGGAGGACATCTCCGTGTACGAGCTGCATGTGCGCGATTTCAGTATCGAGGATGAAACGGTGCCGGGAAATGCGCGCGGCACCTTCAAGGCATTTGCCGAACGCGGCAGCGACGGCATGCGTCACCTGGCCCGCCTGGCCCGCGCCGGCCTGACCCATGTGCACCTGCTGCCCGCTTTCGATTTCGCCACCGTCAACGAGGACCGGGCGCAACAGGTGCAGACGCCGGACCTTTCCGTCTATGCGCCGGACAGCGAAGAGCAGCAGGCGGCAGTCAACGCGGTGCGCGACAGCGACGGTTTCAACTGGGGCTATGACCCGCTGCACTACACGGTGCCCGAGGGCAGCTACAGCACGGACCCCGACGGTGTGGCGCGCATCCGCGAGTTCCGCCAGATGGTGCAGGGCCTGTCCCGCGCCGGCCTGCGGGTGGTGATGGATGTGGTCTACAACCACACCAGTTCCTACGGCCAGTACGACAAATCCATCCTCGATAAAATCGTCCCCGGCTATTACCACCGCCGCAACGGCGACGGCGGTGTGGAGATGAGCAGCTGCTGCGCCAACACCGCCAGTGAGCACGCGATGATGGAAAAGCTGATGCTCGACTCACTGCTGACCTGGGCCAAGGCCTATAAGATGGACGGCTTCCGCTTCGACCTGATGGGTCACCACAGTCGCGACAATATCCTCAAGGCCCAGGCGGCCCTGCAGTCGCTGACACCGGAAAATGACGGTGTCGACGGCCGTAGCATCTACCTCTACGGCGAGGGCTGGAATTTCGGCGAGGTGGCCGACGATGCGCGCTTCGTACAGGCGCGCCAGGGCAATATGGCCGGCACCGGTGTGGGCACCTTCAACGACCGCTTGCGGGACAGCGTGCGCGGCGGCAACCCGTTCGGCGGCTACGGGGAGCAGGGATTCGGCACCGGGCTGTTTACCGACAGCAACGGGAAGTTTGGCGGCGATGACGAGCGCGCCACCCTGCTGACGCTGGCGGACAAGGTGCGTATTTCCCTGGCCGGCAACCTGGCGGACTACCCGCTGATCGACTCACACGGCAATGCGATTACTGGAGCACAGCTGATTTACAACGGCCAGCCCACCGGTTACACCGCCGATCCGCAGGAGTCGATCAACTATATCGCCGCCCACGACAATGAAACACTGTTCGACGGCGTGCAGATCAAGGCCAACAGTACCGCTTCGCTGGAGGAGCGGGTGCGCATGCAATCCTTCAGCAACTCGCTGGTGCTCTTCGCCCAGGGGATTCCGTTTATCCACGCCGGGCAGGAATTCCTGCGCTCCAAGTCCATGGACAGGGACAGCTACAACTCCGGCGACTGGTTCAATGCGCTGGACTTCAGCTTTGAGAATGGCAACTGGGGCAAAGGCCTGCCGATTGCCGATAAGAACGAGGAGAGCTGGTGGATCATGCAGCCGCTGCTGGCCAATCCGGAGCTGGCACCAGGGAAAAAGCACCGCCTGTGGAGTATCGCCCTGTTCCGCGAGCAGCTGGCTATCCGCAACAGCTCACCGCTGTTCCGCCTGCCCACTGCCGAGGCGGTGGAGAGGCACCTGAGCTTCCTCAATACAGGACCCGAACAGGTTCCCGGCCTGATCGCGATGCAGCTGCAGGATGCGGACGGAGAAGTGGATCATCGCTACGAGCGGATACTGGTGCTGTTCAACGGCGACGATGAGGCGGTACAGTTCGGCCACGACGGCCTGCGCGGCCTGCGCCTGAAACCGCACCCGCTGCAGCGCCACTCCGCCGATCCGCGCTTGCGCGAGGCGGAATTCGATCGCGACACGGGCACCTTCACCCTACCCGGACGAAGCACCGCGGTATTTGTGGAAAGGCGCAAAGGAAAAAACAAACGGAGATAAAAAACCAGCAGCAACCCTGTTGCTGATCAAGCATTTGTTGGCTCGTCATACCGGCGCAGGCCGGTATCCAGTTCTGTGGCCCCCGGGTTCCGGCCTGCGCCGGAATGACGAAGGAACACTCTTCGGGCGAACCTTATGTTCGCCCTGGATTAGGTAATTCGTCGAATCACTCCTGCTCTTCGCCGTTCTCGTCGAACAGATGCCCCAGCTTGCCCTTTTTGGTGGACAGGTATTTCACATTGTGCGGATTGCGCCCCGATTGGTGCGGCAGGCGCTCGACCACATTGATGCCCAGCTCCTCCAGCGCCTTCACCTTGCGCGGGTTGTTGGTCATCAGGCGAATGGACTGGATTCCCAGGTGGTCCACCATCGCCTTCAGGATGGAGTAGTCGCGCATATCGGCGCCGAAGCCCAGCTGCTCGTTGGCTTCTACCGTATCGGCACCGCAATCCTGCAGGTGGTAGGCGCGGATCTTGTTCAGCAGGCCGATACCGCGGCCCTCCTGGCGCAGGTAGAAGACGGCCCCACGCCCTTCCATGGCGATGCGATGCATGGCGTGCTGCAGCTGGGCGCCGCAGTCGCAGCGCAGGGAAAAGAGGGCGTCGCCGGTCAGGCACTCGGAGTGGATGCGGGCCAGGAGCGGCTCGTCCGTGTCTATATCCCCCATGGTGAGCACCACATGCTCCTTGCCGGCTTCCACATCTTCGAAGCCGTGCATCTCAAACATGCCCCAGGACGTGGGCAGTTTGGAGGATTCCACATAGCGAATGGTCAACTTAATACCTCTTCAATCAATTGCGGGCGCGCAGTATCAATACGCCGCCCTGCTGCTCCATATCCACCCGACTCAGGAAGCTGTTGCCCAGCAGGGTGACCTGGGGAAAATCGTCCGCGTGCACAGTGGCGTCCACATTGTGCAGTTTGATGCCGCCAATGGTGACGCTGTCGAGACTCAGTTTATAGGCGCGGGCTATGCCATTGGCGGTCGACACCCGAATCGGCTGCGCCCGCTCCAGATTCAAACCCAGGCGGCGCGCGGTGGGATAGTTGAACGCGATGCTGGTGGCCCCGGTATCCACCATCATCGACACGCTGCGGCCGTTGACCCAGGCACCGGTGCTGTAGTGGCCGCGGCTGTCTGGCTTCAGGCGCACCTCGGCGCGGCTGGCCTTCTCGTAGCTGGCGGCCACCGGCGCATCCAGAGTCAGTTTCTGCTCGCGACCGTCAATTTTCACCCGTGCGTAGCGGGTAGTGGCCTCGACCAGCTGCACGCCCTCCGGGGATTTCTGCCCCGCTTTCAGCAGCCGCTGGCGACCGTCGATTTCCAGCATGGCGCTGCTGCCGAACAGCCCCTTCAGCTGCACCTGCTGCGCAGTCGCGACCATCGGCAAGATCAGGCACAGCGTGAAGAGGAGATTGCGCATCGTTCTTCCCTAGACAATGAACAGGGCGGTCAGCTGCAATACCAGCGCCGCAAATATGCCTGCCAGTATATCGTCCAGCATAATTCCGACACCACCGTGCACCTTCTGGTCCGCCCAGCGGATCGGCGGCGGCTTGGCGATATCGAATATCCGGAAGAGCACAAAACCGTACAGAGCCCACCCCCAGCCGGCGGGGGCCATAAACATGGTGAGCCAGTAACCCACGAACTCGTCCCAGACGATACCGCCATGATCGTGCACGCCGAGCTTTTCTGCGGCGGCGCCGCACAGGTAGCAACCCACCAGCGCGGAGACTATTACCAGGCCCAGGTACCAGCCCGGCGAGAGATCGGCGAGCAGCCACCAGAAGGGTATCGCGGCCAGAGTGCCGAAAGTGCCCGGCGCCCTGGGCGACAGGCCGGAGCCGAAACCGAAGGCCAGCAGCATGGTCGGGTCGCGCAGCAGTTGGCCAAAGCTGGGATTTTTCATATTCCGTTCAAAAATGTTGGTAGCCGGCGGACTCGGGGAACCAGCGCTCGCCATCGAGCCAGGCGCGCACCCTTTCCCCGTTGTCACTCAGGCCGGCGCCCTCGATCACTGTGCCTATACGCACCGCCTCGAGGCCGAGCTGCTCCAGCTCGGGAATACGCTCCTGAGGGACAGTAAAACACAGCTGGTAGTCATCGCCACCGCAAGCGGCCAGTTCCAGTGCGCCCTCACCGGCGAGCTGCCGCGCTATTGCCGCCACCGGCAATGCGTGTAAATCGATATCCGCGCTTACGCGACTCTGCTCGCAGATATGCCCGAGATCGGCCAGCAGGCCGTCGGAGATATCCAGGGCACTGCTGGCCAGCGGCGCTATGGCCGCGGCAGTCGCCAGCTGCGGTTCCGGGAAGTAGTAGGCCCGCTGCGCTTCTTTTCGCTCGCTGTCGCCAGCCAGCTTCTGCCCCAGCACCAGCGGCAGGGCCGCGGCCGCAGCACCCAGCGGGCCACTGACATAGACGGCATCGCCGACACTGGCGCCATCGCGGCGCAGCGGCGCAGTGCTGCCGCCGGTGACCTGGATTGTGATCGACAGGGGTCCCTTTGTGGTGTCGCCGCCGACCAGGGATACGCCGTAGGCCTGCGCAGTCTGTAGTAGGCCGTCGGCAAATCCGCGTAGCCATTCCGCATCGCTGTGCGGCAGGGTCAGTGCCAGGGTGAACCAAAGGGGGCGCGCGTTCATCGCCGCCAGGTCGCTCAGGTTGACCCGCAGTGCACGGGCGGCGATGGCCGCCGGGTCTGCATCCGCGGGGAAGTGCCTGCCGGCAACCAGGGTGTCCACCGAAGTGGCGAGCAGGCCGTCCGCCGGCGGCTGCAACAGCGCGCAGTCGTCGCCGATGCCCAGCACCACACCCTCGCCGCGGGGGGCGCCGGCGAAGTAGTCGCGGATGATTTCAAACTCGCCCGGAGTGGCCTGCATCTCAGCTGTTCTTGTCTGCAGCCACTTCCGCAGCGCGCAGGTCTGCCGCGGTCTTGTCCAGAATGCCGTTGATAAACTTGAAGGCGTCGGTGGGACCGAACTTTTTCGCCAGTGCCACCGCTTCGTTGATCACCACCTTGTAGGGTACGTCGATACGGTTTTTCAGCTCGTAGGTGGACATGCGCAGCAGCGCACGCGATACCGGGTCCAGGTCGTCGACATTGCGATCCAGGTGCGGGGTGAAAGCGCCCTCCACCTCGTCGAGGTTTTTCGCCACGCCGTAGAACAGATCGCGGAAGTACTCCACGTCTGTCTTGCTCATATCGTTGTCGGCGCGGAACTCGGCCTCGATAGAGTTCAGGCTGGCGCCGGCCATCTGCCACTGGTAAAGGGCCTGCATGGCGAAGTGACGCGCTTTGCGGCGCGCGGATGCGGTAACTGTCATTCTCAGATCCGATATGTTTTCCGTAGGGTGCGCCGCGCGCACCATGGAATTCTCGGTGCGCACGGCGCACCCTACGCGAGTCCCGAGTCCCGAGTCCCGAGTCCCGAGTCCCGAGTCCCGAAAATTAAATTTTGCCCAACAGC
The DNA here is from genome assembly GCF_014904815.1 of Microbulbifer taiwanensis. Classification (GTDB taxonomy): domain Bacteria; phylum Pseudomonadota; class Gammaproteobacteria; order Pseudomonadales; family Cellvibrionaceae; genus Microbulbifer; species Microbulbifer taiwanensis. The sequence continues at coordinate 20,565 of NZ_JACZFR010000007.1, read as the reverse complement.
GAAACCATTTCCAGCGCGGTTTCTGCCGCTTCGCAGCCCTTGTTGCCGGCTTTGGTGCCGGAGCGCTCTATGGCCTGCTCGATGGAGTCTACGGTCAGCACGCCGAAGGTCACCGGGATACCGCTGTTCAGGGACACCTGGGCCAGGCCCTTGGTGCACTCGCCGGCGACATATTCGAAGTGCGGAGTGCCTCCGCGAATCACCGCACCCAGGGCGATGATTGCATCAAATTTTTTGCTCTCTGCCAGCTTCTGTGCAGCCAGCGGAAACTCGAAGGCGCCCGGCGCATAGTAGATGGTGATATCCTCATCCTTGATGCCCTTGCGACGCAGGGTATCGAGGGCGCCGTCTTTCAGGCTCTCGACGACGAAACTGTTCCAGCGGCTGACCAGCAGCGCGTACTTGCCCTGGCTGTTGACGAAATCGCCTTCGATCACTTGAATATTGCTCATGATTTTTCCTTGATTATTCCTGGTCAGCGTTCAAATACTCTTCCACTTCCAGATCGAAACCGGAGATGGCGCTGAATTTAAACGGCGCGCTCATCAGACGCATCTTGCGCACTTTCAGGTCGCGCAGTATCTGCGAGCCGGTGCCTACCTGTTTGTAGACGAGATCCTGGCTGGGGCGCTGCTGCTTGCCACTGATCAGCCAGTCGATGCCCTCTTCAATTTCCTCGGTGGTCTCGTTGTGACAGATCACAACCACTACGCCCTTGCCCTCCTCGGCAACTTTCTTCATCGCCCGGTGTAAAGTCCAGGGCGCAAATTTCTCATCGCCGCGGCGCAGTGTGAAAAGATCGCGCGTAGTGTTGGCCACGTGCACGCGCACCAGGGTCGGTTCCTCCGGCGTCGGCTCCCCCTTGATAAAGGCGAAGTGGCGCTCGCGACGGGCCTTGTCCAGGTAGGTACGCAGCTTGAACTCGCCGAACTCGGTGTGCACCTTGCGCTCGTTGGTACACTCGACGGTTTTCTCGTTCAGGGCCCGATAATTGATCAGGTCGGCGATGGTGCCGATCTTCAGGCTGTGGGCCTTGGCGAACTTTTCCAGGTCGGGGCGGCGCGCCATGGTGCCGTCTTCGTTCATGATCTCGACGATCACCGCAGCCTGTTCGAAACCGGCCAGGCGCGCCAGGTCGCAGCCGGCCTCGGTGTGACCGGCGCGGCTCAGGACGCCGCCGGGCTGGGCCATGATCGGGAAGATATGGCCGGGCTGGACTATATCGGACGGCTTGGCATTGCGGGCCACTGCGGCGCGCACGGTGCGCGCGCGGTCGGCGGCGGAGATACCGGTGGTAACACCCTCGGCAGCCTCGATGGATACGGTAAAGTTGGTGCTGAACTGGGCCCCGTTGTCCCGCGACATCAGCGGCAGGTCCAGCTGCTCGCAGCGCTCCCGGGACATGGGCATGCAGATAAGGCCGCGGGCATGGGTGGCCATAAAGTTGATGTCCTCGGCGCGCACCTGCTCCGCGGCCATCACCAGGTCGCCCTCGTTTTCGCGATCCTCGTCATCCATCAGGATTACCATTTTGCCCTGGCGGATATCGTCGATCAGTTCTTCAACCGTATTGAGTTCCATAAATCTCTCTTTTTGGTTGCCGGTCGGCAGGCCCACAGCTAGATGCAAAGGCCCTGATGCCGGGTGGCCCCTTGTGGGACTGTTGGCGAGAGGGACCTCGCCGACAAGCCTACAGGGATGTATTTAGGGGGGCGCCTAGCCCTTGTCCCGCAAGGGGCCACCCGGTAGCAGGGCCACCCCGAAGCCGGATCACGCCTTGTAAAAACCGTGCTGTGCCAGAAACTCCACCGTCAGCCCGCCGCTGTCCGGCTCGGCGGCCTTGTCGCCGAGCAGCAGCCGCTCCAGGTAGCGCGCGATCAGGTCCACTTCCAGGTTGACCCGGGTTCCCGCGCGATAGGTGTCCATCACCGTTTCCTGCAGCGTGTGCGGCACTATGGTGAGTTCGAACTCGGCGCCATCAACGGCGTTGACCGTGAGGCTGGTGCCGTCGACGGTGATGGAGCCCTTGTGGGCGATGTACCTGGCCAGGCCATCCGGCGCGCGCAGGCGGAAGCGCTCGGCGCGGGCCTCGGACTTGCGCCAAACCACCTCGCCGATACCGTCCACGTGGCCGCTGACGATATGGCCACCGAGGCGGGTCTGCGGGGTCAGCGCCTTTTCCAGGTTGACCCTGTCTCCGAGTTTCCACTCGCCGACGCTGGCCACATTCAGTGTCTCCGCCGAAACGTCGGCCCAGTAGCCGTCGCCGGGCAGGTCCACCACTGTCAGGCAGACGCCGTTGGTGGCGATGCTGTCACCCAGCTGTACATCGGACAGGTCCAGCTTGCCGGTCTTGACGCGAACCCGCAGGTCGCCGCCTTTCGGCTGCAGCTCTGCGATCTCGCCTACGGCTTCGATAATTCCGGTAAACATCAGCGCTCTATATCGGTTGTCGCAGTGATGCGCCAGTCGTGTCCGACCGCGCGCATATCGGTAATGGTAATCGGCAGCACCGAGCCCATTCGTTCGATGGGCAGCTCGAACAGCGGCCTGGCCGTGCTGCCGAGCAGCTTCGGCGCCACATAGACGATCAGTTCGTCCACATGGCCGCGGTAGAGGAATTCGCCGGACAGGGTGGCGCCGCTCTCTACCAACACTTCGTTGCACTGGCGCCGCGCCAGTTCCTGCAACAGTGCCAGCAGGTCCACACGACCGTCGCTGCCCGCCGGCAGCACCAGCACCTCGGCGCCGGCCTGTTCCAGGCGTTCGCGGCGCGACGGGTCCGCCGCCTCGGTGGTGACCACCAATGTGGGGGCGTCGCCCTGCAAAATAAAGGCCTTGGGCGACGTGCGCAGTTTACTGTCGACGATGACCCTGAGTGGCTGTACTTCCGCTGCCTGCTCGGCGGCGAGCAGCTCCAGCGCCATCTCGTCGGCGCGCACATTCAGGTTGGGATTGTCGAAGCGCACCGTCTCCACACCGGTGACTATGGCGCAGCTGCGCGCGCGCAGCCGCTGCACATCGGCGCGCGCGGCCGGGCCGGTGACCCACTTGGACTCGCCGCTGGCCATGGCGGTGCGGCCGTCCAGGCTCATGGCGGACTTGCTGCGCACCAGCGGCAGGCCCAGGGTCATGCGCTTGATAAAGCCAGGGTTGAGGGCGCGGCACTGCTCCTCCAGCAACGGCCCCTCTACCTCGATTCCGGCATCCCTGAGTTTCTGCAGCCCCTCGCCGCTGACCGTAGGGTTTGGGTCCTGCATGCCGTAGACCACCCTGGCCACGCCGGCCTCGACCAGCGCGTCGGCGCAGGGGCCGGTGCGGCCGGTATGGCTGCAGGGTTCCAGGGTCACATAGACAGTGGCGCCGCGGGCGCGCTCGCCCGCATCGTCCAGCGCTTCGACCTCTGCATGGGGCAGGCCGGCGCGCCGGTGCCAGCCCTCGCCGACTATCTCACCACCGTCATCGGCGATCACACAGCCGACGCGGGGGTTGGGCATGGTGGTGTAGAGGCCGCGCTCCGCCAGCTGTATCGCGCGCGCCATCAGTTCGCACTGGCTCATTCTTTCACCACAGGCTTGCTGGTCAGGCGCTCTATCTCCTCGCTGAAATCGCTGACATCCTCGAAACGGCGGTACACGGAGGCGAAGCGTACATAGGCCACCTGGTCCATTTCACGCAACTGCTCCATCACCAGCTCACCGATGGCGAGCGCCGGCAGCTCGCGCTCGCCGGTGGCCTGCAGGGCGTGCTTGATCTGCGATACCGCAGATTCCACCCGCTCGGTGCTGACCGGGCGCTTCTCGACCGCACGCTGGATACCCGCGCGCAGCTTGTCCTCGTTGAAGGGCTCGCGCTGGCCGTTCTGCTTGATCACCCTGGGCAACAGCAGTTCGGCGGTCTCGAAGGTGGTGAAGCGCTCGTGGCACTCCAGGCACTCGCGCCGGCGACGCACCTGGTCGCCCTCGGCCACCAGGCGGGAATCGACAACTTTGGTTTCTTCTGCGCTGCAGAAAGGACAGTGCATGGGGGATAGGCCCTGATTGAAAATGGGCCGCAGTTTACCACAGCCGCGCGCGCGGCATCCCGCTACCGGCCCAACACGAAAAAGCGGCCCCGCAGGGCCGCTATCGAACAATCCGGATATTGCAGCTATCAGCCCTTGTACACCGGGTACTGCGCGCAGATATCCAGCACCTTCTGCTTCACCTCGGTGATGGTCGCCTCGGCGTCGCCCTTCTCCAGGGCGTCCAGCACATCGCAGATCCAGTGGGTCAGCTGCTGGGTCTCCTTGACGCCGAAACCGCGGGTGGTGATCGCCGGGGTGCCGACGCGCAGGCCGCTGGTAATAAACGGCGAGCGCGGGTCGTTGGGTACCGCGTTCTTGTTTACGGTGATATTGGCATTGCCCAGGGCCTCGTCCGCATCCTTGCCCGTATACTCCTTGCCGATCAGGTCCACCAGCATCAGGTGGTCGTCGGTACCGCCGGAGACGATATTGATACCGCGATCCAGGAAAGTTTCAGCCATGGCGCGGGCGTTCTCAACCACCTTCTTCTGGTAGGCCTTGTACTCGGGGCTCATGGCCTCCTTGAAGGAAACCGCCTTGGCCGCGATCACGTGCATCAGCGGACCGCCCTGGCCGCCGGGGAATACGGCGGAGTTGAGCTTCTTCTCGATCTCCTCGTTGGCCTTGGCCAGGATGATACCGCCGCGCGGGCCGCGCAGGGTCTTGTGGGTGGTGGAGGTCACCACGTCAGCGTGGGGTATCGGCGACGGGTATTCACCGGCGGCCACCAGGCCGGCCACATGGGCCATGTCCACGAACAGGTAGGCACCCACCTTGTCGGCGATCTCGCGGAACCTGCCCCAGTCCATGATGCGGCTGTAGGCGGAGAAGCCGGCCACGATCATCTTCGGCTTGTGCTCCAGGGCCAGGCGCTCCACTTCCTCGTAATCCACCTCGCCGGTCTCGGGGTTGAGGCCGTACTGCACCGCGTTGTAGATCTTGCCGGAGAAGTTCACCCGCGCGCCGTGGGTCAGGTGGCCGCCGTGGGCCAGGCTCATGCCCAGCACAGTGTCACCCGGGGCGCACAGCGCCTGATAGACAGCGGAGTTGGCCTGGGAGCCGGAGTGCGGCTGCACATTGGCGTAGTCGGCACCGAACAGCTTTTTGGCCCGCTCTATGGCCAGGGTCTCCACCTTGTCGACATATTCACAGCCGCCGTAGTAGCGCTTGCCCGGGTAGCCCTCGGCGTACTTGTTGGTCAGGCTGCTGCCCTGGGCCGCCATCACCTGCGGACTGGTGTAGTTCTCGGAGGCGATCAGCTCGATATGCTCTTCCTGGCGACGGTCCTCCTCCTGGATGGCTTCCCAGATATCCGGGTCGTAGGAGGCAAGTGTGACGGATGAATCAAACATGGTGTTCCCTCGGTAATGCGGGCTGAGTACAGAGTGGTGAAACTATAGAAAGGCGCGCATTGTACACCAAGGAAATCGGCACTGCGCAGAGTCGACGGCGCGGTCAGACGACCGCGCCTGGAGAGAGGATAGTTAGAAATTCAGGGTCACGGTGCCGGACCAAAAGCCGACATCTTCCTCGATCATGGTGTATTCCAGCTCGACATTGGTATTGGGGCTGTAGTTGAAGCCCACACCGGCGCCAAGGGAAATGCCGGTATCGTCCTCGCTGAAGCGGCCCACGGAGACGTCTTCGTACAGCAGGCCCAGACGGCCCTTGAAATAGAGGTCGCCGTAGGAGCGGTAGGTGCCGTAGCCAGCCAGGGTCTGGATATCCACGTCCACGTCACCGTCGAATACATCCGCCTCGCCGCTGATCAGCGAGTTGGTGTACTCGGCCTCGAAGCCCCAGCCGGACGGCAGCGTATAGCCGCCGCGCAGGCCGACATTGAGCGGGCTGTCGACGTTTCTCTGGTCTATGTCCATCAGGCCCACGGTCGCGCCCCAGTAACCGCCCTCCGCGGAGGCGGCGGAAGAACAAACCAGCGCCAGTGCAGCTACACCTTTTGCAATCTTACGCATAGGAATTCCCCAATTTGTTGTTGGTTAATAATTGCGCGGATTCTATCCGCCTTATTACCCGCCGAACAGTTACCGGGTCACAGAAGTGGAAGGTAAACGCCGCAGGGGTCCCTGTGACAGCGATAATTGTACGTTTGTTCCACCGGCCACCAACCGCTCACCACTACCCCTCCCCCGCCGGACGGCGGAACAGGTTCTGGATACTGGAAAAATCCAGGCGCCGGTTCTCGTCGCTGCCGCCGTGCAGCTGGTAGAGGTTTTTCGCCAGCGCCCCCAGCGGCGTGGAGGAGGCGCTGCCGGCGGCGGTGTCCATCGCCAGCCCCAGGTCCTTCAGCATCAGCGCCACCGCAAAGCCGCCGGCATAGCCGCTGGATGCGGGTACACCGTCCATCACCCCCGGGTAGGGATTGTATTTCTCCAGCGACCAGTTGCCGCCGGAACTGGCCTTCATGATGTCCGACAGCACCGTCGGGTCCAGGCCGTTATCCACCCCCAGCTGCAGCGCCTCGGCGGTGCCGATCATATGGATGGCGAGCAGCATGTTGTTGCAGATCTTGGCCACCTGGCCGGAGCCCGCCGGGCCGGCGTGGAAGATACTGGCACCCATCGCCTGCAGAAAAGGCCGCGCCGCGTCCACCGCTCCGGCGTCGCCGCCGCACATAAACGACAGGGTGCCGGCGGCGGCCGCGGCGGTACCACCGGAAACCGGCGCGTCCACGGCGCGAATACCCCGCTCACTGGCGGCGGCGATCAGCTGGCGCGCGTCGACCGCGGAAATCGTCGAGCAGTCGATCACCAGGGCGTTTTCTGACAGCGCCTGCAGCAGGCCGCGCGCGCCCAGGTAGAGCCCCTTGACCGCGTCGCCGCTCGGCAGCATCGAGATCACCACGTCGACGCCCTGCACTGACTGCTGGGCACTCTCGCCGCGCGCGCAGCCATTGGCAACTGCCTGCGCCAGCGCCGTTTCGGACAGGTCGAAGGCGGTCACATCGTAACCGGCCCTGGCCAGATTGGCGGCCATGGGTCCGCCCATATTGCCGAGGCCGATAAAAGCGATTTTTTCCATATTGCTCACTCCTTGTTGATTATTATTTGTTCCCTGCCGCCACCCGCGCGACACGACCGACTTGCAGGCAAAATTTGGAGGCAACGGGCTTAGCGTTGCCATCCGTGGCGAGGCAAAAGAGCGTTCGATCTGGCCCCGGCCCCGCCATCCCTGGCGGGTCGCCAAGCCGAGAACAAAGCTGCGCTTTGTACGCTCGCGGCTTGGCCCTACAAATCGGACAGCGGATTCTCCGCCCAGGGCGCCTCGAAACAGCAATCCACAGCCTCGGTGGAGATCTCTTCCAGAGTCGCCGGCTGCCACTGCGGCTGCCGGTCCTTGTCGATCAGCAGCGCGCGCACACCTTCCCTGAAATGGCCACTTGCGCAGAGATTGACCGCCAGCGCCAGCTCCATCCGGAATACCTCGGCCAGGGACAGGTGGCGGCCGCGCCGCAGCTGCTCCCAGACGATCCAGGGCGTCAGCGGCGATCCGCCAGCCAGGGTGGCGGCGGCTTTCTGCAGCCATTTGTCCTCACCTTTATAGGCGGTGATGGCGCGACAGACTTCCGGCAGGGTCGCAAAGTCGGTCAGCTGCTGAATCTGGTCATAGTGCGCACGCAGGTTTGACTGCGGCTGTTCCTCCGGAGGCAGCTGCAGCCGCTTCAGGCAGTCGCTGACCTGGCGGTGATTGCGCTCGCTATCGGCAAAGAACTCCAGCCCGGACAGGGCTACCAGTACGGTTTCGCGCCGATCCCCGGGCAGCATCCGGTCCGCCATACCCGCAAACAGCGCGTCGGCGCCATTGAACTGGGCCCCGGTGAGCCCCAGGAACAGGCCCAGCCTGCCCGGCATGCGGTTCAGGAACCAGCTGCCCCCCACATCCGGGAAGAGACCGATGGTCACTTCCGGCATCGCCAAGCGCGTTGTCTCGGTGACTATGCGGTGACTGGCGCCGGCCATGATGCCGATACCGCCGCCCATCACGATGCCGCCGCCCCAGACCACGATGGGCTTTCTATAGGTGTGGATCTTGTAATCGAGGCGGTATTCGCGGGAGAAGAAGCCGGTCGTAAACGCGTAATCCGGCGTCTCACCATAGGCCGCGGATTCGCGGTAGAGCGCCACCACATCGCCGCCGGCGCAGAGCGCCTTGTCGCCGCTGCCGTCTATCCACACGACAGCCACACTGTCGTCCTCCGCCCACTCGTCGAGCTTCAGCGACAGTTGCTCGATCATCTCCAGGTTGAGCGCGTTCAGCGCCTTGGGCAGATTGAGGGTGGCGGTCGCGAGAGCGCCGCGGCGGGAAAACAGGAGGGGGCCTTCACCCATTTTTAGCTGATCCATCTCTCTTCTTATGTTTCTGTACGACTTTGGCCGCAGTTAACCACAGTTGGCCGCCTCCGTCAGCCGCGCTGGCGGCGGTTGCCTGTTGGCGGGCTTTTGCTCCAGGGTGCGCGGTTGCACTTTTCCATCAAACTGATAAGTTGCGCGCAATTTCTGACCTATTCCAACTCCGTTAGTGGAACCCTAAATGGCCGAATACGTATACACCATGAACCGGGTGGGCAAGGTAGTGCCACCCAAGCGCGAGATCCTCAAGGATATCTCCCTGTCCTTCTTCCCCGGCGCCAAGATCGGCGTGCTGGGCCTGAACGGCGCCGGCAAGTCCACCCTGCTGCGCATCATGGCCGGCGTGGACCAGGATTTTAATGGCGAGGCCCGCGCCATGCCCGGTATCAAGGTGGGCTACCTGCCCCAGGAGCCGCAGCTGGATTCGGCCAAGACGGTGCGCGGCAACGTCGAGGACGGTGTGCGCGAGGCCATCGACGCCCTGGCCGGCCTGGAGCAGGTCTACGCCGACTATGCCGAACCGGATGCGGATTTCGACGCGCTGGCCAAGAAGCAGCAGCAGTACGAGGACATTATCCAGGCCTGGGACGCCCACAACCTGGAGCATCGCCTGGAAGTGGCCGCCGATGCCCTGCGCCTGCCGCCCTGGGACGCCGACGTGAACCTGCTGTCCGGTGGTGAGAAGCGCCGCGTGGCCCTGTGCCGCCTGCTGCTGTCGCGCCCGGACATGCTGCTGCTGGACGAACCCACCAACCACCTGGACGCCGAATCGGTCTTCTGGCTGGAGCGCTTCCTGCACGACTTCGACGGCACAGTCGTGGCCATCACCCACGACCGCTACTTCCTCGACAATGTGGCCGGCTGGATCCTCGAACTGGACCGCGGCCACGGTATCCCCTGGGAGGGCAACTACACCACCTGGCTGGAGCAGAAAGAAAAACGCCTGGAGCAGGAGCAGAAATCCGAACAGGCGCGCATGAAGTCCATGCAGAAGGAACTCGAGTGGGCGCGCCAGAACCCCAAGGGCCGCCAGTCCAAGAGCAAGGCCCGCCTGGCCCGCCTGGAGGAGATGCAGTCGCAGGAATTCCAGGCCCGCAACGAGACCAACGAGATCTATATTCCGCCGGGTGAGCGCCTGGGCGACAACGTGATCGAGTTCGTCAATGTGCGCAAGGGCTTCACCGACCGATTGCTGATCGACGACCTGTCCTTCCGCGTACCCAAGGGCGCCATCGTCGGTATCGTCGGCGGCAACGGCGCGGGCAAGTCCACCCTGTTCCGCATGATCTCGGGCCAGGAGCAGCCGGATGCCGGCGAGATCAAGATCGGCGAGACGGTACACGTCGCCTACGTCGAACAGGGCCGCGAAAACCTGGACGACAACAAGACCGTCTGGGAGGCCATCTCCGACGGCCACGATATGCTCAAGATCAACAACTACGAAGTGGGCTCGCGCAACTACGTCGGCCGCTTCAACTTCAAGGGCAGCGACCAGCAGAAGCGCGTCGGCGAACTGTCCGGCGGCGAGCGCGGCCGCCTGCACCTGGCCTATACCCTCAAGCAGGGCGCCAATGTGCTGCTGCTCGACGAACCCTCCAACGACCTGGATATCGAGACACTGCGCGCCCTGGAAGAGGCGCTGCTGAACTTCCCCGGCTGCGCCCTGGTGATCTCCCACGACCGCTGGTTCCTGGACCGCGTCGCCACTCACATCCTCGCCTACGAGGGGGAGAGCGAGACGGTCTTCTTCGAGGGTAACTACGCCGAGTACCACGAGGACTTCGTCCAGCGCAAAGGCGAGGACGCGGCGCCGCACCGGGTGCACTACAAGAAGCTCAAGACCTGATATAACAGAACGGCAGGAGCGCCGTTTTGCACAGCCGCAGGCTGCCCGAAGGGTGAGGGCCATGGATGGCCCGAATGAAAATTGCCCGCACACGCGGGCTTTTTTGTATCTGCCGTAAGGATTCTCCATGTACATCTCCGCCCTCTATCACTTCCCGGTCAAGTCCCTGCAGGGCCACAGCTGCGAATCCCTGTCCCTGGACAGGTTCGGTGCCGCCGGCGACCGCCGCTGGATGCTGGTGGACAGCGACGATCAGTTCGTCACCCAGCGTCGACTGCGCGCCATGGCGCGCTTGAAGGCCACCAATATCGATGGCGGCGTGCGTATCGAGAGCGCTTCTGGTGAGCAGGTGGAGATAGCGCAACCGGGCCAGTCCGCCGGGCTGCGCCGGGTCATCGTCTGGGGAGACACCGTCACCGCCCGCGACGCCGGAGACGGTGTCGCGCGATGGCTGAGTGAGCAGTTACAGACCCCTGTGCGCCTGGTGGCCATGGGGGAGGAGTTCTCCCGCCCGTTGACGGCACCGCGGGAGAATCGCCAGGTCGGCTTCGCCGATGGCGCACCGCTGCTGCTGATCGGCCAGGCCTCCCTGGACGACCTCAACGCGCGGCTGGAGGAACCGGTATCCATGCTGCGCTTTCGTCCCAATCTGGTAATCGACGGCGCGGCACCTTTCGCCGAGGACAACTGGAAACTGGTTCGTATCCACACTGCCACCGGCACGCTGGAGCTGGAGTGCACTCACACCTGCGCCCGCTGCGCGATACCGGGGCTGGATCCCTTGACCGGCGAGCCGGGCAAGGAGCCGCTGCGCACCCTGGCCCAATACCGGCGCGGGGAGAAAGGGAAGATCTATTTCGGCCAGAACCTGGCGCCGCGTCTCGCAGAACCGAGCAATTTCGCGATCCAGGTGGGCGACAGGGTAGAAGTGGAGTAGACGGGCCTTTACCAGTGCGCCTGTAACAGGATATTGCGCGGTGTCAGGTCATGTGGGCAGAACTCCCCGATCTGCACCTCGGCACCCTGCTCCAGCAGAAACAGCGCTCGATCCAGCACCAGCCATATCTCCAGCGGCCGGCGGAACAGGTGGGCCACCAGTTCCATGCGCCGCACAGAATCCAGGCGCCGCATCCCTCGCGCCAGCCATTCCTCCCCGTCCATCGCAGCGGGCAGAGTTAACTGCTTGCGCTCCGCCGCCCAGCGGGCAAATTCGCCAAAGCTGCCCGAGAGAAGGCTCTTCTTCACATTGGGCACCGGCAGGTAGCTGTCCTCGCCGCGCAGCGCGCGCTGCAACTCGTCGAAAGCCAGTCGCCAGTGCAGTTCCGTCTGCCGCAGGCGGCGTACACCGGCCCCGGCGGTGACAGTTTCCTGCAGCGGCAGACGCAGGTCCTCCCGGGACAGTTTGACCTGTGCACGGGCCGCGGCTTCGGAAATGGGAGTGAATGTCTCGCCCCGCACCAGGTGATAGCAGCAGGGCGACAGGCTCAGCCTGCCGCTGCGATTGCGCACCCAGTGGCGCATCAACGTCGTGTGCAGGTCACCACAGGCGTGCAGCGCCACCGCATCCTCACCGGGCCCAACCCAATCGCCAGCCTCCGGCGCAAAGGCATCGCAGCACACGAAACGCATCTGTGCGTCGCTGCGCGCCGCCAGCCTCTCACCTTCGCGACAGAGGTCCCGCCGCCACTCCAGGCTGGTGACCGATCGCCGATCGCAGGTCGACAGCAGCCGCCCCAGGTGGCCCTTGCCCGCGCACCACTCCAGCAGCGGCTCGCCGCTCCGCGGCAGACAGCCCGCAAACGCGAGTATCTGCTGCCATTTGCGACCGGGAATGCCGTGGTCGAGCCGGGTGTCGAAGGCGAGTTCCCGGGGCAATAAGCGGGGCAGGAGGGTCAGTTCCTGCAGGCGCCGGCCGTCCGCAATCCAAGGGAGCAACCACTCGGTCGCAGCGGCGCCGTCCCGCTCCAGCTGCTCTAGCTCGCCATCGCCCAGGGCCTCGAGGGCCGCACAGAGTGCCGGGCAACTCCGCCGCCAGCACAGCTGGCGGTGATGGAAGGGTTGGAACTGCCACCAGTGGCGATTGGCCGCAAGCATGCAATCCAGCGCCCGGAACCACTGCGGGAGAAAGCCCGCCCGAAACGACTCAACTGTCTGCGCCATCCGCCAATATCACTCCATACTCAAACCGATCTGACCGGGCGCGCATTCTATATTCATAGTGGGCAACTTTTGAACAGACAATCATCCCGGCGGATGAGGCGGGAAAGTAGAGAGACACTTATGAGCATCACCCGTTACTGTGCAGAACTGCTCGAGGCCGCCAGCCGCTACCATGTGCGCTACGGCGACCGCCTCGCCAACCACCTGCCGATGGTGCTGATCGCACTGGACAAGATGGGGGCCAGCCACGAACAGATGCGCCACGCCTTCGACCGCTCTATCCCCCACCTGGAGAGACCCCGGCTGCAGCCGCCGGATCCCAATATCTCCATCGCCGCCTGCCGCAATCGCGAGGAACTCTTCCCCAGCGCCCTGCGCTACTACGAGACCCAGATCAAGCAACACGGTATAGCCGAATGCCTGCGCCGCGAACTGCCGCCCCTGTTACCAGCCATCGCCAGCGCCGCCTTCCACCCCCTGATCCGCACCGCCTACGGCATAGATGCCCGCCACCAGCAGGAAGTCGCCTGCGGCCTGGCGTATTGGAACCTGGAATACCACACGCTGCCCGCCAGCGAGAAGCGCACCAGTGCGCACGCGTCGGAGATACTGCCGCAACTGGCGGAACGCTTTCCGTTGATCTCACTGGCGCCGGGCAATATCGCCGATCATATGCAGTCGGTGACACAGCAGCGCGGATGGATGGATACTCCGATTCAACCGGAGCAGCTGGGGCTGGAGGATATTGCGAAGGTGGCTATCAATGCCTATCGAGGAACAGGGGATTTCACACTGTTGCACGGGGTAACCGGCTGCCATGCGCTTAGATTGCTACTGCCCTACTGTCCTGAGCCCGAAATTGCGCTGCGCTATTTCTGGACCGGTCTCACTGTGGCTTTTTTAAGTACCGGACCCAAAAGTATTGTCGCCACTGAAATCAACGGATCGGGGGCAACCTGGAGGGAAATAAGAAAAAGTGCCTGCGACAGTGACGACGACCATGTGATCAAACTCGCCTACAGCTGCTCACAAGAGTACAGTTTTTATGGCTGGCCTGATTATCAGCAGGCCGCAACAGGTCTCTATAAAAAATAAATCCAGGAGAAAATAATGGCCCTGACTCCATCCAGTATGGCTCCCCTCGGCAGTCCCATGCCGAGTTTTTCCCTGCCGGATCCGGCGGGAAACCTACATGACAGCAACGATCTTCCAGAACAACCGATCCTGATCGCCTTTATCTGCAACCACTGCCCCTTTGTAAAACACATGGCTCCGGCCCTGTCTGAATTCGCCCGGCAATACGGTGAGGCAGGACTGACCATCATCGCCATCAACAGCAATGACTTCGAAAACTACCCCGAAGACAGCCCGGAAAAAATGCAGGAGGAAATAGCCGCGCGCGGTTATATATTCCCCTACCTGGTGGATGAATCCCAGGAAGTGGCGCGAGCCTTCGGCGCGGCCTGCACGCCGGATTTCTTTTTGTTCGACGAGCATCGCAAACTCGCCTATCGGGGGCAGTTCGACAGCAGCCGGCCGGGGAACAACGAACCGGTGAACGGGCGCGATCTGCGCGCGGCGGTGGATGCGGTGTTGGCGGGGGGGAAACCCGGTGGGGAGCAGCTGCCCTCGATAGGCTGCAATATCAAGTGGAAGTGAGGCGGGCACGACGCCCGCCTCGATGCAGAGAAATTACTTGCGCAAAAACTCCACCATCCACCTGGCGACAGTGCTCTCGTGGATATCATTCTGCAGTGAGGCCTGGCCCTTCGCCACCGTTTCCTCACCGAAGGCTTCCTTGCGCAACTCCATCAGGCTCCTGGAATAGGTCTTGGTGAATTCCGGGTGGGCCTGGAAGGTGAGCATATGGTCGTCCACCTGCACCATGGCCATGGGGCAGAAGTCGCTGGAGGCCAGCACCTTGGCGCCCGGCGGCAGCTCCTCCACCTGATCCTGGTGGCTGACCAGCAGGCTGAATTGCTGCATCGGCTCGGACATCCAGGCCGGGGTCTCCTGCATTTCATAGCTGTGCACACCTATGCCCCAGCCCTTGCCAGACTTGCGCGTCTTGCCGCCGAGGGCGTGGGCGATCAGCTGGTGGCCGAAGCAGATGCCGATGGTGGGCTTCCTGGCATCGTGCAGTTTCTGTACGAATTCCATCAGCGGCGGAATCCACTCCTTGTCCTCGTAGACGCCGGTCTTGCTGCCGGTAATCAGGTAGGCGTCCACCTCGTCGATATCCGCCGGGTAGTGGCCGCGCTGCACCTCGTAGGTAACGAATTCCAGCTTGGGATCCTGGCTGCGCAGCAGCTCGGCGAACATCTCCGGGTACTCTCCGAATTCACCCACCAGCTCCTTGCGCACGTCGTCGGTTTTCAAAACTCCAATTTTCATTATTTCACCGCTGATTTGACTGCTATCGGTTGTCGTTGAGAGTGCGGATTATGGCATATTCGCGCGGCCGAGTTGGCCCCGGTGGCCATCGCGCCGATGGCGCCTGTATCCACCGTCGCGCGTCGCCGAAGTGAACCTGTGTCTAAACTGACAAATGGAAGTCCCTTGCCCTTCACGGAGCCATCTCACATGAAAGCCGCCAATCTTCTGGCCATCGCCCTGGCGCTGGCACTCGGGGCCGGCCAGGCCCTGGCCGATTACGAACAGGGCAGCGTCATCCTGCGGATCGGCGCCGGCTGGGTGGACCCTGACGACGACTCCAACTGGCTGCGGCTGGACGGCACCCAGCTACCGGAGAGCCGCCTCTATCTGGATACTGGCGAGAGCGCCACCATTACCGGCACCTGGCTGTTTGCCGATCACTGGGGGCTGGGCCTGCTGGCGGCCTTCCCCTTCGAACACGATCTGAAAATCTCCGGGCTGCCGGACCCAACCGGTGGGCCGCCGCTGGGCAAGGTCAATCTGGGCGATGTCGAACAGCTGCCGCCGACGCTGACGGTGCAGTGGTTCCCGGTATGCACGGATTCCTGGGTGCAGCCCTATGTCGGCCTAGGCATCAACTACACCACTTTTATGGACGAGAACATCAACAGCAGCGCCAACGACTATTTCATGATGGTACTGGGCGCCCAGGCCGATGCCGACCTGGAGCTGGACGATTCCTGGGGGCTGGCCGGCGAGCTGGGTATAGACATAGCCCTGGGCCGCAATAGCCAGTGGCTGATCAACGCCGCCGTCTGGTACCTGGATATGGACAGCGAGGCGAAGATCCGCTTTCCGACCGCGAGCGGAACCAGCGTGATCAAGACAGATGTGGATATAGATCCCTTCGTCTACTCGATTGGCATCGGCTACCGCTTCTGACCTGTTATCGCAACTCCTGCAGCTGGAGCCCCCGATACAGAAATTCCGCCAGCCGCTGCTCCAGCGGCTTTTTGCTGCCGTCGCCGGCGAGACTGGGATCCTCCATGGAGTAGAAGTGACCGCGCCCCGGCATCCAGGCCAGCTCGGCATCCACCGCGGCGCGGTGGAAGGCCTGCAGTATCGGCGGCGCCGTGGCGAGTATGCCGGGGAAATCGTTTTCACCCACCACCAACAGCGTTGCCGGATGGTCGCCGCCCTGCAGGGTGCGGTAGAGGTCGTAGCCCCAGAAGCCCCCGGACAGGGACACCACTGCCTTTACCGGCGCGCCGGCGCCGAACCCCAGATTGTTGGCGGTAAAGGCGCCGGCGGACCAGCCGCCGATGGCGAGGCGCTCCGGGTCCACGCCGTACTTCGATGCATTGGTGCGAACATGTTCCACCGCCAGCCCCATATCCTCGGTGGCACCGAGAATACTGCGCCAGAAATGCATACGGGTCTTTTCGGTCAGCGGCGCCAGCCCCATCTCCGCGCGCACCCTGTCGATATGTGCCGTGTACTCCGGCTTCAGGGCCAGGGCCACATCCATCAGCTGTTTCTTGTCAGCGACGCCGGCGAGGCCCGGGTCCTCCTGGGTCAGGCGGTAGTCGATGGAAAAGCAGCTGTAGCCGCGCGCGGCAAAGGCGCGACAGTAGCCGGACATGGGGGTATTGCGGTTGCCCTCGGCGTCCCGCATGGCTTGCGCATTCCTGCCGCCGCGGTGCCAGGAGCCGCCGAAGGCCAGCACCAGTGCAGGGCGTTTTGCCGGTGCGGCGCTGCCGCCGGGGTGGTAGTAATCCATGCGCAGCGCGCGAAGCCGCGCCGCGCCGCTGGCCTCCACAAGCCCCTCTCCGTAGACCAGATCCCGCTGCACCTCCACCGGATACTGCGCCGACAGATAAGTCTTTGGCGACTGTCCGCCCTCTGCCGCCAGCGCGGGTATAGCGGTCACCAGGGCCGCAAGCACCAGCCATCGCAACATAGGACTCTCCTCAGGTATTTTCTGTCTGTTCAATCATTTTCAGGCACACCGCAAACTGGCCCAGCAATGTCTCGACTTCCGCCGCCCAGTAGCTGTCGACCTTCACCTCCAGTCGCAGCTGCCCCGCCTCCACGATCGCAGTGACACAGGCATCCAGCTGCGCACCCCGCAGCCGTTCGCGCGCGGCAGCCTGCAGCGCCAGGCGGCGCAGCTCCGGCTTGAAAATCTTGCCCACCGCGGTGAGCGGCATCTGCTCCAGCAGGAAGACCCGCTTGGGTACGGCGGCGCGTTCGCCGATAACCTCCGCCGCGAACTGCAGCAACGCCTCGGCATCCGGCTCCGCGCCGGGGCGCGGTTGCACGAACACCACCGGCAACTCACCGGCGCGCACATCCGGCATACCCACCGCCACCACTTCGGCGATATCCCGGTGACGGCGCAATGGTTCCTCGATCAACTGTGGGTCGATATTGTGGCCGCCGCGGATTATCAGGTCCTTGGCGCGCCCGGTGATAGTGAGCCGGCCGTCACTGTCCAGGTAACCGCAGTCGCCGGTATCGAACCAGCGATGCCCCTTATCGTCAGTGTGCCAGGCACCGCGGTTGTCCGCTTCGTCGAGATAGCCGGCAAAGACATTGGGTCCGCGGATCAGGATGCTGCCCACCTCGCCATTCGGCGACGTAAACACGCCGCCATCCACCAGGCTGGCCACCTGCAGGTCGGTGTAGGGCAGGCGCAGGCCGACGCTGCCCACCGGCGCGGTATGCGATTCCGGTGCCGACGAACCGGGGCAGCGGGAGATCAGGCAGCAGCTCTCGGTCATGCCGTAACCCTCGACGATACGCAGGCCGAAGCGCCGCTCAAAGCGCCGTTTCAGCCCCGCCGGCAGGGGCGCGGCACCGCTGCCGATTTCAACCAGGCAGGACAGGTCGAGTCCGTCGATATCGGCATCCAGCAGCAGGTTGAACAGGGTCGGTACCAATGGCACCGTATTGGCGCGGTGCGCGGCGACCAGGTGCCAGAAATTCTCCAGCACCAGCGGGTTGCGGAAGCCCCTGGGGGTCAGGTGCAGCACGCAGTTGCCGTTCGCCAGGCTGGCCAGCCCGGCCACCATGGCACCGTAGATATGGAAGAGCGGCAGGCCGTTGAACAGCCTGTGCCTGGGCAGCCCGGTGATACCGCTCATCTGCTCGGCGACAAAGGCGAAGTTGCGCTGGGTGAGTTTGGCGATCTTGGGCCTGCCGGTGGTGCCACCGGTGTGGAAGTAGGCGGCGACGTCGTCCGCCGCGGGCAGTTCAACCAAGGCTTCCGGCAGGCAGGCATCCATGCGCGCACGGTAGTCCAGGACCTGGACTCGCTCGGGAATATCGACGCAGCGCCCCGACGGGCCTATCACCAGCAGCTGCTCCACCCCCGGGCACCGCTCGAGCAGCGCCGGCACCCCCACCCAGATCTCCGGCGCCAGCGTCGCCGCACACACTGCCAGGACGCGGCTGCCGGTGGCATTCAGAATACCCGCCAGATGCTCCACCTCCAGCAGCGGATTCAGGGGGTTGACGATGCCGCCGCACTGGGCGGCAAAGGCGAGTATCTGTGCCTCCGGCAGCGTCGGCAACAGCAGTGACAGCACCTGGCCGCGGCGGAAGCCCTGCTGCAGCAACAGCTGGCGGGCCTTCAGGACTTCGCGAAAAAGGGCGCCGTAGCTGAGTGACTGCGGCTTCTCGCCGCGCTCGCCGGTCATCAACATCTCTATGGCCGTGTCGCCGGCGAAGCGCTCCGCGGCCCGCGCCAGCAGCGCGGGAATGGTGTCCAGCGGGAAGCGCTCCTGCTGGGGCAGCTGTTCGTACTGGCGGATGGCCTCCAGTGTGAGCGGCGGCAGCTCGTTCATCATCGCTCCCGGTATTGTGTTTCCTGATACGACGACGATGTCCCAGCGCCGGACCCAACGCCATTACCTGTGAGGTAGCGGTCAGCCGACCCGGGATGAATGACCGCAGTAAGCGGCGTATTCTCGTAAAACCATTCTGAAATACCGGACTTTTGTGTATGATCGTCCGCTTTTAGCACATTTTTCAGCCAATTCCACATTGAGCTGGCGAACGGACGAGAACATCGAGGAGAGAAGATGACCACAACCACATCCTCCAGCGAGCGGCAGGCTCCACCCGCCAACAGGACCGCTTTCACCCGCTTCCTCGACACCGTGGAGTGGCTGGGCAACCTGCTGCCCCACCCGATCACCCTGTTCGCGCTGTTTGCCATCGGCGTGGTGGTGATCAGCGGCATCGCCTCCTACTTCGGCCTGGCCGTCGCCGACCCGCGCCCGGTGGGCGCCGCAGGCCGCGCGCCCGACGGCATCATCGAGGTGTTCAACCTCTTCAGCGGCGAGGGGCTGCGGATCATCGTCACCAGCCTGGTGACCAATTTCACCGGCTTCGCGCCGCTGGGTACAGTGCTGGTGGCGCTGCTGGGTGTCGGCGTGGCCGAGCACTCGGGGCTGCTCAGCGCCGCCGTGCGCGGCCTGGTAATGCAGGCGTCAAAGCGCACCGTAACCGTTATCGTGGTCTTCGCCGGCATCCTGTCCAATACCGCGTCTGAGCTGGGCTATGTGGTGCTGATTCCGCTGGCGGCCATGATCTTCCACTCCCTCGGCCGCCATCCACTGGCCGGCCTGGCGGCGGCCTTTGCCGGTGTCTCCGGCGGCTACAGCGCCAACCTGCTGATCGGCACCGTAGATCCGCTGTTGTCCGGCATCACCGAATCCGCCGCCCATATGATCGATCCCACCTACACCGTGGGCCCGGAGGTGAACTGGTTCTTTATGATCGCCAGCACCTTCCTGATCACCATCGTCGGCAGCTGGGTGACCATCGCCATCGTCGAGCCAAAACTGGGCAAATACGATCCGAAAGAGGCTGCCGTCGACCTGTCCCAGGACAAGATGGGAGCCCTGACTGCGGAGGAGAAACGCGGCCTGAAATTCGCCGGCCTGGCGGTAGTCGGAGTCTGCGCGCTGCTGGCGCTGTCCATCGTTCCCGAGTGGGGTGTGCTGCGGGATCCGGAAACAGGCGCCGTGGCCGGCTCCCCCTTCCTGAAGGGCATAGTTACGCTGATCGTGGTCTTCTTCGCGGTTCCCGGCTTCGTCTACGGCCGTGTGACCGGTACCATGCGCAACGATCGCGACGTTATCAATGCGATGTCCAAGAGCATGGGCACCATGGGCATGTATATCGTGCTGGTGTTTTTCGCCGCGCAGTTCGTGGCCTTCTTCAAGGTGACCAACCTGGGCACCATCTTCGCGGTGCTGGGTGCGGACGCGCTGCAGAGTATCGGCCTCACCGGCCCGCTGCTGTTCCTGTTCTTTATTGTGATGTGCGGCTTCGTGAACCTGATGCTGGGCAGCGCCTCGGCCCAGTGGGCGGTGACCGCGCCAATCTTCGTGCCCATGCTGATGCTGCTAGGCTATGCGCCGGAAGTCATCCAGGCCGCTTACCGCATCGGCGACTCGGTGACCAATATCATCACGCCGATGATGAGTTACTTCGGACTGATCGTTTCCTTCGCCACCCGCTACAAGAAAGACCTGGGCATGGGCACGCTGATCTCCACCATGATCCCCTATTCCATCTTTTTCTTTATTTGCTGGACGGCACTCTTCTTTATCTGGGTATTCGCCCTGGGACTGCCTGTGGGCCCGGGGGCGGCGACCTACTACAGCAGTTGATGGGAAGCACCCCCGCCCCCCCCAAGGCGGGCGCCCACTCGCGAGGTGGACGCGCGCCGGGACGAC
>NZ_JACZFR010000006.1 GCF_014904815.1 Microbulbifer taiwanensis | reverse complement strand
CGGGGGGCCCGGGGGCGGCCCCCCCCCCCCGGCGGGGGGGGGGGCGCCCCCGCCCCAAAGGGGCGGGCCCCACCATCAGGTAAGGTTCAGCTGCCAGGAGACACCGAAGCGGTCATTGGTCCAACCGAACTTCTCGCTGAAACCGTAGTTATCCAGGGGCATCAGCACCTCGCCCCCTTCCGCCAGTTTGGCAAAAGCCCTTTCCAGCTCCACGACATCTTCACAGTCCACGTAAATAGAAAACGACGGCGTGAAACTGAATTCGTGCCCCAGCGGCGAATCGATACATTTGAAACGCTGGCCGCCGAGGCGGAATTCCGCCAGTCGCACCGATCCCTCCGCCCCCGGCTCGCTCCGGCCGTAGCGGTCGATAGACAGAATCTCCGAGTCGACGAAAAGGGACAGATAGAAATTCATCGCCTCCTCGGCCGCGCCTTCAAACATCAGGAAGGGGGTCACTGTACGGGCCATGGATTATTGCTCCAACCGCTGTTCGTACTCCGCCTCCACGCGCGTGTGCTCGGCCCAGAAACTCGGCGGCACCTGCCCGCGCAGCCGGGCCTCCAGGATACCCAGGTGAGAGTGCCAGCCAGCGGCGACACTGATCATCTCCCGGCGGGAATCCAGGCGGCTGTGCGTCACCACCAGCAATACCTGATCCCCTTGCGGCGCCAGCTCGAAGCACACCTGCGATGCCGCTCCATCGGCGTCCCCCCAGGCCAGGGTCAACTGCCGCGGCGCCTCGCAGTCGATTATGTGACAGTGCAGTCTCGCCTCGTCGCCGATATGAGCGTATTTCTCCGGTGCCCTGTCGTCACTCTGCGACAGGTCGTTGTTGCGGAACACCAGCTCCAGCGGCGCGCCGCCGCTTTCCACCAGTTCACCGGCTGCCAGCCACTCGCGGCGCCTGTCGGAATCCACCAGGTACTGCCACAACCGCTCAATGGGCCCTGGCAACAGCCGCTCGATACGCAGCGTCTCCGCTGCGATTTTCTCTCCGTACTCACTCACGACTCATCTCCTCTATGGGATCGATTATTTACGGTCACTGCCCGCTGGTTTTTGCGCGGCGGCATCTTCCGCTCGCAACAGCGTCTCCAGGTCATCCAGGCTTCGGTGCCAGTACTGCTCGTAGTGGCGCATCCACTCCAGACCGCCGTGCATCGGACGCGCATCCAGGTGACAGATATGGGTGCGCCCCGTTATCTGGCGCCGCACCAGCCCGGCGCGCTCCAGTACCCGGATATGTTTGGAGGCCGCCACCAGCGACATCGCAAAAGGCGCCGCCAAGTCACTCACGCTGTGCGGCTCCCGCGCCAGGTTGCGGAGCATCGCCCGCCGCGTCGGATCGGCGAGGGCGTGAAAGACGGCATCCAGCTGTTCACTTTGTTCATTAACCATATGGTTAAGTTACATAACGACAAAGCCAATTGCAAACCATATGGTTAAATATTGGCACAATTTCCCACCTCCAAAAATGACCATTTTCTCCCCGGCAATCATCGCAGGAGGCATTCACTTCATCCCAGAACATGCTTGTGATCACAAATTTACGATGCGGATTGTTTTTATCGGCGAGCGGGCCTGATTGGTAAAAATGAAATATGCGCCAACTGGCACAAGAAAAATATTCCTTTTTTCTGGTTAATTTGAGAAATAATTACTCAGCGCATAAATGCCGGATCGGCGAATCGCTGAAATACTGTCACCAATTACCAATAAAGTGTCCCAAATAAACGAGTAATATCCGCAAAAGCTAATTAGCTTATAACCAAATTTAATAAACAAATTGACTGTGTCTGCGGACAGATCTCGACGCTGATGAGGCGCTTCGAGAACAACGACCAACGGGGTCGGAAGTGAAGTGACAGTCGATAGCAGATACCGGCCGAGCTAGCTATCTCTCTATCCCAGCTACCACACCACTGATCCGCCCGGCAGCAGGCAATCGCCCGCTGCCCAATCGGAACCGAGGCACTTACTCCGAGACTTCACAACAATAAAGAGCACTCAACAAAAACCGCCCGCCATCCGGCCAGGCAAAACTCGCCCCGGCAATTCCGGGGCACACTGGGAACTCACAGGAAAAATGACTCAGCTGATCAAAACCGCTTCATTGACGGGGTTTTATGAACTGGTTACTCGGCTCAACGGAAACCCGGACGCGCTCTTGCGTCAATTCAATATAGAAGCGGAAAAGGTAAAGAATCTCGACGGCGTACTGCCCTTCAACTCAGCCACCAATCTGATCGAGGAGACAGCCCGGCAACTGAACTGCCCCGATTTTGGCCTGCGCCTGGCGCAACAGCAGGACCTGACAATACTCGGTCCCCTGGCCGCAGTGGCCATGAACGCGCCGACTGTCGGGGATGCCCTGAAGGCGATCATCGGCTACCTGCACTACTTCACCCGCGGCCTGCATATGGTGCTCGACGCCGAAGGTGCGGACAAAAGCAGTCGCCTGTGGTTTGAGCCGGCCCATGGCCTGCCGGCGCTGCGCCAGAGCCAGGAACTGACCCTCGGCGTCGCGCACATTTCACTGAAAATGCTCTACGGCGAAGGCTTTCGTCCCCAGGCGGTTCTGCTGCAATCCGATGCGCCGCTGCACGACAGCTACCGCGAGTTTTTCGCTGCGCCGATTCACTTTTCCCAGGATCGCGACGCACTGCTGCTGAGCACTGAACAGCTGGAAAAAAAAGTGGTACAGAACGATCCGCGCATGCTCGAGTTCCTGAACGAATACATCCGTGAGGCACTGCGGGATGAACCGATGAACCTGGAACACCAGGTGAAACAGCTGATTCACCGCCTGATGCCTCTCCAGCGCTGCGGCCTGCAGGAGGTGGCAAACCAACTGGGACTGCACAAGCGCACGCTGCAGCGCCGACTCCGGGAGAAATCCATTGTATTCGAAGATCTGCTGGACAGGATTCGGCGCGAATGCACGGAGCACTATCTGGCGGACCCGGACATGGCCATGACCCAGGTTGCGACCCTGCTCGGTTACCGGGAACAAAGCTCCTTCAATCGCGCCTGCCGCCGCTGGTTTGGTACAACCCCTTTGAAAGTACGCAAACAGATGCTGAAAAAAGTGACCACTGCAGAAGCTCTGGCGAGTGCGTTTGAGCGCTGCTAGTGGGCCATGCGGGAAGTTCGGTAACAAAGGAGCACAGCCAAAGCGTTCAGATCAAGGCGAGAAAGCGCAGGAATAGCAGCGTTATTTCAAGCTTTCTCAACGCAGAACTGGGCGCTTTGACGACGCGAACTGTTACACAATTTTCCGCATGGCCCACTAGGGCCTGTTCACACTAAATTCGATAGCCTTTCCATCGCACGGGGCGATGCCACCAATCAACGCCTGTTTGGGCGAGCGCAATCCAGTGGCAGCATCGTCGATCTTTTTCAGGTATTGCCCGAAGTTGCCTGGGCCGAATATCCCCGCCATCTCCTCTCTGAAGTCAGGCGCCGGGCGCGCCTTGCACAGAATTTCCTAAATCGCTATCTTGACGACCTCTGCCGGGTATTACCTCGGCACTGCTGATAGGAAATCAGGCGAGGAAAATAAGGACATATATCTCTTCCCCGATCACCACCTCAGTGAAACCGCCCTGCCGTTGCAGGTCTCACTGCTTCAAATGCGAGTCGCCCGCAAAGAGCCTCGCCCTTTCGCCTGTGCCCGTTTTTATCTGCAGCGGCGCAGCGCACTCACGGATGTACAAGCACAAAAAAGGAGCCTGCCATGCAAATCCCACAATACCTTTTTCCCGCCGCGCCGACGAAACCGCAGCAATTGCTCGCCGTGTCGATCGCGCTCACCGTTTCACTGTCACCCCGGGCTTCTGCCGAACAGCAGTCGGTGATCGAGGAGATCTCGGTTACGGCGCAGAAGCGCGAGCAGTCGGTGCAGGATGTATCCGTCGCCGTCAGCGCCTTTTCCGGGGATGCGATCGACAAGATGGGTTTTGAGGAGGGCCTGGATATCACCCAGCAGGTACCGAATATGAACTTCTTCGCCATCTTCGGCGAGGCGTCCAGCCCCTCGGTCAGCCTGCGCGGTATCAGCCTGGTGAATTTTTCCGATTCCTGGGAGTCGCCGGTTTCCATCTATGTGGACGACGTCTACCGCGGCAATCCGGCCGGCTCCGCCATTCAGCTGTTCGACCTGGAGCGGGTGGAAGTACTGCGCGGCCCCCAGGGCACCCTTTACGGCCGCAACACCACCGGTGGCCTGGTGCACTATGTCTCGCGCAAACCGACCGAAGAGTTTGCAGCCGCGGCCAGTGTCGGTGTTGGCAGCTACTCGGAGCGCATTGTCGAGGGCAGCGTCAGTGGGCCCGTCGCCGACTCGGTGCGCGGCCGCCTGGCCATTAAAAGCACGAGAAATGACGGCTGGCAGACCAACACCGTCAGCGGTGACAAGCTGAATGACACCGACAACTTCGGCTACCGCGCGCTACTGGACTTCGACCTCGGTGACAGCGGCGGCCTGCTGCTCAACGTGCACGGCAGCAGTGCCGACCAGCAGTCGGTGGGCTTTGCCCATATGGGTTACCTGGAGGCACCGGTGGATGGCGCGGCCACCTGCGCCGTCAGCCGCATACAGAATGGCGAATGCACCAGCGCCACCTTCGCCATGACCGGCGCCGAGGCGGTCAACGGCCACTTCGACCCGGAACATGTCGCCGCCAGTGCCAGCGAGGGTATGGCCACAGAGATAGATACCTTCGGCACTTCCGCCACCCTGAGCTGGGATTTCGACCACTTCAGCCTGACCTCGATCAGCGCCTACGAGGAGCTGGACAAGTTCCTGCAGGACGATGCCGACGGCACGCCGGTCATCTGGTTCGACGAGCAGTATGCGGTGGACGCGGAGCAGTACACCCAGGAAATCCGCCTGAACGGCAGCGGCGACAACAGCACCTGGGTCACCGGCTTCTACTACTACAAGGACGACCGCGGCCTGGTCACCGAGGCACCCACCACCGCCGACGGCCTCTGGCATCGGGAAATCGTCGCGCTGGACAGCGAATCCTGGGCCCTGTTCGGCCAGCTGGAATACGACCTGGGTGCGGAGCTGACGCTGGTGACCGGCCTGCGCTATACGGAAGAGGAACGGGATTTTACCGAAGTGTCCGGTCCGGTGTTCAGCAGCTACGATGAACTGGATGTGAAAGACGACCTGACCGAGAGCGCCACCACCGGCCGTATCGGTCTGGACTGGCGCCCGAGCGATGCGACCCTCGCCTACGCCAGCCTGTCCAGCGGCTTCAAGAGCGGCGGTTTTTCCGGCAGCTACAACGCCTCACTGGAAGCCACGCGTCCGGTAAAGTCTGAGGACATCACCAATTTCGAAGTGGGCATTAAGACCACTCTTGCCGATCGCTTCCGCGTCAATGCCGCTGCCTTCAACTACACGGTGGAGGGCTACCAGGCGCAGGTATTCCTGACCGTCGCCGACGGCAGCGTAATCACCAATGCCGGCGATGTCACCGGCACCGGGGCGGAAATCGAAATCACCGCACCCATCGGCGACAACTTCGAACTGATTGCCGGTGCCGGCTGGCTGACCACCGAATTCGACTCGGAGCAGATTTTCCAGGTGGCCGGCGACAGCTACACCCTGGACGGCAACGAACTGCCGTCGGCGCCCGAACTGACCTACAACCTGGTGGCCCGCTATTACCTGGACCTTGGGGACTCAGGCGAACTGGTTTTGCAGGGGGACTACGCCTGGCAGGCCGAGCACTTCCTGCAGATAGAGAACGACCCCTACTCCCACCACGACAGCTACGGCCTGGCCAACGCAAAAATCAGCTGGCACTCGCCCGCCGACACCTACAGCGTGGAGGCCTTCGCCCGCAACCTGGCCGACGAGCGCTACTTCACCTACCAGAATACCCTGGGCAGTGACTGGGGCTACGGCGTCTGGGGGCAGCCGCGCACAGCCGGCCTGCGCTTTAACTGGAATCTGTAATCCGCTGATATGACGGAGCCCCTTTTGCACCAATGCAGCAGGAGGGGTGTCCCGGCGATCAACGCAGCGGATATGCGACAATCAGTGCAATCACCACTCGATACCCTTGCGCGCGGCGACGCCGTTGTCGAATGCGTGTTTGATCGAGCGCATTTCGCTGACGGTATCGGCGATATCCTTCAGGTACTGCTTGGCGCCGCGGCCGGTGATAACCACCGTCTGCTGTGGTGGGCGCTGCTGAATCGCATCTATCACTTCCTGTTTTTCCAGCCAGTGATAATTCAGCGCGTAGGTGAGTTCGTCGAGCACGACGAGATAGACACTCTCGTCCCGCAGTGCCGCCAGGGCCTTTTCCCACAGCGCGCGCGCGGCGGCCTTGTCGGCCTCGAAGTCCTGGGTCTCCCAGGTGAAGTCGGTGCCCATTTCATGCCACTGAATCGGATACGCATCTTGCGGCAGCTGCGTTAGCAGTTGCTTTTCCCCGCACTCCCAGACGCCCTTGATAAACTGTGTCACCACCACGCTGTAGCCGTAGCCCAGCGCGCGGGTCGCCGTTCCGACCGCAGCGGTGGTCTTGCCCTTGCCATCGCCGGTGTAGAGCACCACTATGCCGCGCTCCTCCAGTGACTTGGCCACGCCGGCGTCGACAATTTTCTTGCGCGCCTGCATGCGTTTCTTGTGGCGTTTGGCTTTTTCTTCGGGAGTGCTCATGGGCAGGATTTTGAATTGACTTAAAAAAACACATTGTAGGAGAGGCGGGGCAAAAGGCCGCCCGCCTCTCCTACAGGGGGACTGCGAATTACAGGGTCAGCTGCACACCCGCATAGACAGCCGCGCCGGCGGTGTAATAGCCGGCCACTTCGCGGTAGTCCTCGTCGAGTACATTCTCACCACGCAGGGTCAGGCGCACTTTTTCCGTCAGGCGGTAGGCGGCATTCAGGTCCAGCTTGCTGTAAGCATCCAGCACTTCACCGCCCACATCCAGGCGATCTTCCACCTGCTGCCAGTTGCCGTTGAGCGTCAGTCGGTCGCCGAGCAGGCTGTAGCTGAGCCCCAGGTTGTAAACCCGCTGCGGCACCTGTAGCCGCTGCTCGCCCGCAGCATCCACGGCATCCAGCCAGGTACCGTTGAGGTACCAGCCAAAGGTCTCACCCAGTTCACCGGCCAGTGACAATTCCACGCCCTCGGACTGGCTGTCGCCTTCGTCCTGGCCGTAGGCACCGAAGAAGCCCAGCGAATAGTCGTAGATGATGGCATCGGTAATTTCCTGGTCGAAATAAACCAACTCAAACTGTAGCAACTGCGCCAACTGGTATTCCAGGCCCAGTTCGTAGCCGCGGCTGGTTTCCGGGCCTACGGCCTCGACATCCTGCGACAGGTTGTGGCTGATCTCATAGGGGCTGGGTGCACGGTAGCCGGTACCAACGCTGGCGCGATATTTCAGCTGTTGCTCGTCGCCCAGCAATACCGGATAAGCCACAGAGGCACGCCAGCTATTGTGGTCCTCGGTTTCCAGACTGTCGCGGCGATAGCCCAGTGTATAGAACACCTTTTCTGCAAAGTCGCCGCGCCATTCCGCAAAGACCCCCAGGCTGTCGATGTCCTGCTCGCTATAGGCACTGCTGAATTCCTGCTGTTCGTACTCGCCTCCCCACAGCAGCTGGCCGCTGCCGACGCTACTGCTGCCGACATAATTCAGTTCGGCGATGGCGCCGTCTACAGCGTAGCTGCTCTGTCCCAGGGAGAGACTGTCGCGCTCAATGTCCTGGCTGGCGACGGAAAGCCTGTGAGCGGCGTTTTCCCCGCGATAATCACCGCTCAGGCTGTAACTGGTCTGCACAAACTCATCCAGGCAGTCGTCGGTGGACATAAAGCTCGCGTCGTAGCAGCTGTCGAATTCCGACTCGGCGTCGGTGCGGCGCAGCTGCCCCTCGACAGCGAGACGATCGCTGACTTGGTAGCCCAGGCGCGCACTGCCGGAGAAGTTGTCATAGCCGTCGTCCTCGCCGCTGGGATCACTCTCGCGACTGTTAAAACCGTCGGTGGAGAACTCCGAGAGGCTCAGGTCGTACTGCCAGTTTTCGCGGCTGCCGCCCAGGTTGGCGCTGGCTCTCTGGCTGCCGTAACGACCGGTTTCCGCGCCAAGCTGCACACGCAGTGGTTCGCTGGCTTTCTTGCTGATGATATTGATCACACCACCGGCACCGGCACCGTACATCATCCCCTGGGGACCGCGCAGCACCTCGACGCGCTCGATGTCCGCAGCTTGCAGATGCTGGAACTGGGCGCCCACCTGCGGCGCAGCCGGGTCGGCAATATTGACCCCGTCCAAAAGCACCAGGGTGCGGAAATTGCTCTCGCCGCGAATAAAAACGGAACTGACCTTGCCGGTGCCACCGTTATTGCTGACGGAAATACCCGGCAGTGTGCGGATCACATCCAGCAGGCTGGCGTAGCCCAGACGCTGAATATCCGCTTCCGTCAGTACCGATACAGATACCCCAACCTGGCTTTTGGGAGTTTCAACACGGCTGGCAGTGACGATTACCTGCTCCAGCTGCTTCGCCGAAGGCTCCGCGGCTGAAGGAGCCTCGGCGAGAGACAGCAGCGGCTGGCTGGCGGCGACAATGGCCGCGGCGATAAGAGTTTTTTTCATGGTGGTTCCCCAATCTCGAAGACGTTTACGGATTGAGGGAGGGTGAGTGCAATCGGTGCGCTGCGAATGAGGGGCACACAGACCAGACAAAGCCCTCCGCTTTATCCTCTGGTCCAAGACGTAAATCCGGACTATTGCCGAGGGCCGGTATCGGGCTTATCAGCCGTTCTCAGGGAGAAGGTTGCTGAATCACCGTTGCGGGGGCAGCGCCGGACTTTGCTCAAGAAAAAAGTTTCAAGAGAAACATCACCGGACTTCCCGTTTACCCCAGCCAAGTGACGGATCACTGCTGGGCACCCAGGGCGGGCGGCAGTATATCAGTGGTTAGTGGGTGGGGGTTAGTGGGTAGGATGGGCAAAGCGCAGCGCGCCCATTCTACAGGAGATCCAGCGGCACAAAATCCGCCACTCCATCGCGCCAGCGGAATTCGCAGCTGACCCCGTAGACGTCGCCGATCAGCGCCGGCGTAAAGACATCTTCCGCGGTACCCTGGGCGCGCAGCTGCCCACCCTGCAGCAGCAGGACGCGATCGCAGAAGCGCGCCGCCAGCGACAGGTCGTGCAGGGCCAGTACCACCGTCTTGCCCGCGTCCGCCTGGCGGCGGAAATTCTGCATCAGCTGCAGCTGGTGGCGAATATCCAGCGCCGCCGTCGGTTCGTCGGCGATCAGCAGCGGCGCCTCGCCAACCAGCAGCCGCGCCAGCTGCACCCGGCGCAGCTCGCCACCGGACAACTGAGTGACCGGGCGATCGGCGAATTGCTGCGCGTCCACCAGGTTCAATGCCGCGGAAACCCGCTGTTCCCGATCAGCCGGGCGCCCCCAGGGCAACAGCCCCAGAGCCACCAGATCCGCAGAACTCAGGCTCCAGGCCGGCACTTCCGCCTGCGGCAGGAAGGCACTGAGACGCGCACGCCGCGCCGCTGGCACTTGCTCCGCATCCTGGCCATCCAGCTCTATCCGCCCGGAGGTCGGCTTCAGCGCGCCGGCCAAGCACTGCAACAGGCTGCTCTTGCCTGCGCCGTTGGGACCCACCACGGCGGTCAGTTCATAGGGTTTGAAGGTGCAGCTGATTTCGCTCAGCACCGGCTGGCCGTGGCGCTCGAGGCCGAGCTTCAGGCAGGAGGCCTCCAGGTGTTTTTTCTCCTTCACAGCAACTGTCCCCTGCGCGCACTGACGATCAGCCAGAAAAAGAAGGGCGCACCGATAAAGGCAGTCACCGCCCCGATTCTGAGTTCCTGCGCGCCGACAAAGTTGATCACCACTATGTCCGCCAGCAACAACAACAGTGCACCGGCCAGCGCACTGGCCCACAGCAGCAGGCCCGGATCCTGTCGCACCAGCGGTCGCACCAGGTGCGGCACTACAAGACCGACAAAGCCAATGGTACCGGCCACCGCCACCGCCGCGCCCACTGCGCTGGCAATGCCGGCCAGCACCAGCAGCGGGTAGCGGCGGCCGCGAAAGCCGAGGGAAGCCGCACTGGCTTCACCCAGGGAGAGAGCGCGCAGATAATTGCGCGCGCAGAAGAGCAGCACAGCCCCGATCAATACAAACGGCAGCGCCAGCAGCAGCTGATCCCAGCCGCGATTGGCCAGCGAGCCCAGCAGCCAGAAGACGATTTCCTGCATCGCGAACATGCTCGGCGCATAGTTCAGGGCCAGCGCCATCAGGGCGGAAAGAAATGCATTGATGGCCACGCCGGCAAGCACCAGCCGACTGGCGCTGGCACCGCGACCGGCCAGCAGCCAGACGCAGGCCACCGCGCAGAAGGCGCCGACAATGGCCAGCGCCGGCAACAGCCAGCCGGACTGCCAGGCGAGGCCCCAAAAGCCCGGCAGGGAAAAACCATAGTAGAGCATCAGGATTGCGGCCAGCGCCGCGCCG
Source organism: Microbulbifer taiwanensis (assembly GCF_014904815.1). Classification (GTDB taxonomy): domain Bacteria; phylum Pseudomonadota; class Gammaproteobacteria; order Pseudomonadales; family Cellvibrionaceae; genus Microbulbifer; species Microbulbifer taiwanensis. Next base: position 241,231 of record NZ_JACZFR010000006.1, on the reverse strand, counting down.
CTGGAAACGCCCAGCAGCGCCGGCTCCGCCAGCGGATTGCGCAACATACCCTGCATGGCCGCACCGCCCATACCCAGCGCCGCGCCCACCAGTATCGCCAGTAGCGCCCGCGGCAGGCGCAGCTGCCACAGGATTACCGCATCGCTATTCTCACTGCGCCAGCCATCGCCGAGCGCCGCGCCCAGGTCGATGGACACGGGACCGCTGGCCAGGGCGGCGATCAGCGCCAGTGGCAGGGCCAGCGCAAATAGGACTAAGGCTGATTTATTCTGCGTTAACAATCGTTTTTCTCTTGTCCGTCAGTTGCTGCAATACATCCGCTACCACCAGCGCGGGGCAGAAACCCAGTTCCGCCGGCAGCGTATAGGTGCGGCCGCTGTCGATATAGTTTTTCAGCACCGGGTGGCGCGCGGCCAGGTGCGCTATGGCGAAATCCTTTTCACCGCCGTAAAAAACCAGCAGATCCGGTTGCAGTGCTATCACTTCTTCCAGACTCACCCGCCCCAACTGCTGAACGCCCCGCTCTGCGGCGAGATTGGCAAAGCCCGCGTGTTCCAACAGCTGGTGTTCCAATAGACCACTGCCGTAGGTAATGTTGTTGGCGGAGAGTATAAGCGCAGAGGCTTTTTCCTGCGGCACCGGCAGGGCGAGCCTTTTTTCCAGCCGTCGCTTCTGTTGCTGCAGCGGTTGCAACTGGCCCAGTGCGTCTTCCATTGCGCCCAGTTGCTCGAGCAGCTGCTCCAGGCTGTAGGCATCGGGGATCGACACTACATTGAGGCCGAGATCGCGCAGCCGCCGCGCCGCGCGCTGGGCGCCGAACTGGCCGACGAGAATTAGATCCGGCTCCAGGCGCAGCAGTTCCTCTGCGCGACCGCGATTCAAGTGGATATCTTCCGGCAGCGGCGCCGAGCGGTAGTGTTCGTTGGCGGAGAGCCAGGTGACGGAAGCAATTTTTTCCGGCGCCACCCAATTGAGAAGCACCTGGTCCAGGCACAGGTTGAGGGAGGCGATCCTCTCCTGAGCCAGAGTGACAGGGGGAAGTGCCAGCAATACCAGCAGTAATATACGCGACGCAAAATGCATTTCTACCTCGGCCTACTATCCTGTCTCTTCCCGGGACCCGTTTCGCAGTGGGAGCACGGCATTCCATCGGTCCCGCCAACTCCGGGTGAATCCAAATCGCCTCGCGAACGCATCATACCGGCAGCACAAACAAAAAAATAAAGACAACAACCGGAGAACAACATGAACGAAGGCACTCTTGCACTACTGGTCCCCTTCGGATTCTTCCTGCTGGTCGGGGTCTCGATCTGGCTGGTTTTGCACTTTCGCGCCAAGAAAGACCTGGAGATCCAGCAAACCCTGCGGGAAGCCCTGGATAAGGGCGCGCAGCTGACGCCGGAACTGATCGAGCAACTGGGGGCCAGCAACGGGTCACACCCACTGAAAGATGTACGGCGCGGTATCGTATGGATAGCCACCGCCGCCGGGATAGCGCTGTTCGGCTTTTTCGTTCCGGACCCGAGCAACCACGCCTTCCTGGCCTTGCTGGCGATTGCCATGCTGCCGTTTGCAATCGGGCTCGGCTACCTGGCCATGCACCTGTTGGGCCGGCAGCGGCCGGCTTAACCCCACCGGCGGGTAAAGCGCCCGGCCAGAAGCACTCAGTTCATATCAATCGCGCTCAGCGCCTCCGCCAGGGTTTTGACCGGGATCATTTCCATACCGTCGATATCGTTTTTGAGGCGGTTGGCGGCCGGTACTATGGCCTTGCGGAAACCATGCTTGGCGGCCTCGCGCAGGCGTTCCTGACCCGACGGCACCGGGCGTATCTCGCCGGCCAGACCCACCTCACCGAATACCATCAGGTCGCGCGGCAGCGGGCGGTTGCGGAAACTGGAGACCACCGCCAGCAGCAATGTCAGGTCGGCGCTGGTCTCCATCACCTTGACCCCGCCGACCACGTTGATAAACACATCCTGGTCGCCGACGAGTACACCGCCGTGGCGATGCAGCACCGCCAGCAGCATATTCAGGCGGTTCTGGTCCAGGCCCACCGCGACCCGGCGCGGGTTGCCGAGGCTACTGTCGTCCACCAGCGCCTGCAGCTCCACCAGCAGCGGGCGGGTGCCCTCCCACACGGAAGTCACCACCGAGCCGGCGGCCACCTCCTCGGCGCGCTGCAGGAAGATCGCCGACGGGTTCGAAACTTCCTTCAACCCCTGTTCGGTCATCGCGAACACCCCCAGCTCGTTCACCGCGCCGAAGCGGTTCTTGTGCGCGCGCAATGTGCGGAAGCGGGAGTCGTGGGTGCCCTCGAGCAGAATCGAGCAGTCGATGATGTGCTCCAGCACCTTGGGGCCGGCGAGGCTGCCGTCTTTGGTCACATGGCCGACCAGAATCAGGGCAGTGCCCGTCTGCTTGGCATAGCGGGTCAGGTAAGCGGCGCTCTCACGCACCTGGGCGACCGAGCCCGGCGCCGACTGCACCTCGCTCATATGCATCACCTGGATGGAATCCACCACCATCACCTTCGGCTGCACCTCCTTGGCCGCCAGGCAGATGCGCTCCACATCGGTCTCGCTGAGCATCTGCAGGTGATCCGCCGGCAGGCCCAGGCGCCTGGCGCGCATGGCAACCTGCTGCAGGGATTCCTCGCCGGTGATATAGAGGGCGGGCATGGCCGCGGACAGGTGGCAGAGGGTCTGCAGCAGTATCGTCGACTTGCCGGCGCCCGGGTGGCCGCCGATCAGCACCACCGACCCCGGCACCAGGCCGCCACCCAGCACCCGGTCCAGTTCGCCGGCATTGGTCGGGATACGCGGCAGTTCGGAGAGATCGATTTCGGAGAGTTTCTGCACTTTGCCGGCGCCGGCGGCACCGGCGTAACCGGCCTGGGCATCGGTAAAGTTGGCCGCACGGCTGTCCCTGTGTTCCGGGCCCAGGCGCACCTCGCTGAGGCTGTTCCAGCTGCCGCAGGCACTGCACTGGCCGGCCCACTTGGTGTAGTCGGCGCCGCAGTCGTTGCACACGTAGGCGGTTTTCTGCTTTTTGGCCAAATCTCGCTCCGCGGTCTCAGTCTTTATCAGATGTGGGGTCCGCGGCGGCTCGGGCTCCGCGGTCGCAGGGAGTGTACCGGAAGCGGGCGCGGCTTTCTCCCGCGCGGACCTCTCTGCTATATTGCCGCAGCCATGCAAAAAAACATCCGCTCCACACTGATCGCCCTCGCCGCCCTGCTGGCCCTGTTGCTGCAGGTACAGACGGTGTTCGCCTGCGAGATGATGGAGCACAGCGGGCCTGTATCCGAGTGCTGTTGTGGAGAAATGGCCCCGGGGCAGGAGGCAGACTGCGGTTGCTGTACCCTCGACACCCGGGTATCGCTCAAAGCGGAGGCGCAGGACCAGCAGGCCGCACTGCCCGCGGCCCAGTTGGCGCTGGAACTGCCGCAGCTGGCCGCGCCGCCGCGGGCCCAGTGGCCGCCGATACTGGCCCCACCTTCCGCGCCAGTGTCCATCCCCGCATTCAAGGACCCCCCTCATCCCGGCAACCGCACCTGGCTCGCCACCCTGCGCCTGCGCCTCTGATCCACTCCCTGAATCTGATCCCTGACTTTTTGTGAATCAGGGCGCGCACCCGCGCGCCAGCATGTTCGAGGAGTGAACCCTTGCTTACTAAAAAATTTGCGGCGGTGCTGGTTCTGGCGGCCGCACTGCTCGCCGCCTACTGGGTAATTCAGAGAGAGATACCGCGGGGTGAATCCGCGGCAGAATTTATTGATGCGGGCCCATTCCGCATCGCCGTAAGTACCATGCCAGAGCAACCCCGGACGGGCGCGAACAGGATCCGCATTGAAGTCCGCGATGAGGACAACAGACCGGTCGCCGGCGCCCAGGTGCGCGCCGTCGCCGAGATGCCGGCCATGGGTGCCATGCCGGCGATGCGCGCCCCTGCGGAAATACGCCAGACCTCCCGTGGCGTCTACGAGGGCGAGCTGGAACTCTCGATGGAGGGCGCCTGGCCGCTGGCCGTGGATGTGGCAACCGGAGACGACAGACACGTGGATCTGGTCTTTGATATGACCACCAGCCGCGCCGGCCTGCGCCTGACATCCGCGCCCGCAAAATCCGACAATGCTTATTACACCTGCTCCATGCACCCCTCGATCAAATCCGCCGCGCCGGGCAGCTGCCCCATCTGCGGCATGGACCTGGAGCCGGTCAGTCGCGAGGAGCTGTACAGCGGCACCATCGTCGTGAACGAAGGCAGGCGCCAGGCCATCGGGGTCAAAACCGCCGCTGTCGAGCGCAGGCCATTCACGCTATCCCTGCGACTGCAGGGCAAAGTTGCCTTCGACGAGCGGCGTATCAAGGATGTCAGCCTGCGCTTCGACGGCTGGATTGGCGAACTGGACGCAGACTTCGCCGGCAAACGGGTGCAGCGCGGCGATATCCTTTTCACCGTCTACAGTCCGGAACTGCTGTCGCTGCAGGAGGAATTCCTGCGCGCGCGGCAGCGCGGCGGCACCCTGGAACAATCCGCACGCAGGCGGATGAAACTCTGGGGCCTGACCGAGCGACAGATCGCCTGGCTCGCCGAACAGAATAAAGTGCAGGACTATGTGCCGATCTTCGCACCGGTGAGCGGCACCATCATCGACAAGAGTATCGTCGCCGGCTCCGCCTACCGGAGCGGTCAACGGCTGTTGCGACTGGTAGATCTCTCCCGGGTGTGGGTAGAGGCCTTTGCCTACGAACAGGATCTGCCGCTGGTCCGTCCAGGCATGACTGCGCAGATCACACTGCCAAACCGCCACGGCGAGGCGCTGGCCGCCGAAGTGATGCAGGTAGATCCCTTTCTACAGGGCGCCAACCGCAGCGCGCGGGTACGCCTGACGCTGCCCAACAGCGACGGCGCGCTGCAGCCCGGCGCCTTTGCCGATGTCACATTGCGCTCCGAACTGGGCGAGCTGCTGCTGGTCCCCCAAGACGCGGTGCTGATTTCCGGGGAAAAGCGCATCGTCTTCGTCGACCTGGGCGGGGGCCGCCTGAAACCCCGACAGGTGCGCACCGGCTATAGCGACGGAGACCATATCGCAATCCGCAGCGGCCTCAGCGAAGGGGAGCGCATCGTCACCTCCGGCGTCTTCCTGATCGCCGCTGAGAGCCGGCTGAAATCGGGGATCGACCAGTGGTAAGGAAGCTGATTGCACTCTGTGCCGGGAATCCGGCTATCACCCTGCTGCTGACCGCCCTGCTCGCGCTGGCCGGTTACCGCAGCCTGCTGCAAACACCGCTGGATGCCATTCCCGACCTGTCCGATGCCCAGGTGATCGTCTTCACCGAGTGGCCCGGGCACAGCCCGGATCTGGTTGAGGACCAGATCACCTACCCGCTCACAAGCAGCCTGCTCGGCGTGCCCGGCGTCAAGTTCGTGCGCGGGCAGAGTTTTATGGGGCTGAGCTTTGTCTATGCCATCTTCGCAGACGGCACCGATATCTACTGGGCGCGCTCGCGGGTACTTGAATACCTGAACACGGTGCAGGGACAGCTGCCCAACGGAGTGCAACCGACACTGGGACCGGATGCATCCGGCGTGGGCTGGGTGTTCCAGTACGCCCTGGTCGACCGGAGCGGGCAACACGATCTGGCGGAACTGCGCGCGTTACAGGACTTCAAGCTGCGCTACTGGCTGACCGCGGTGGACGGCGTGGCCGAGGTGGCATCGGTGGGCGGCTTCGTGCGCGAGTACCAGGTGCAGATAGATCCGCACCGGCTGGCGGATTTCAATATCCCATTGCACAGGGTTATCGAGGCCATCCGTCGCTCCAACAGTGACGCCGGCGGCCGTGTGCTGGAGATTGCCGGCCACGAGCACTTCGTGCGCGGGCGCGGCTACCTGAGCTCTAGGGAGGACCTGCGCCAAGTGGTGATCGGCACCGACGAAAACCATATCCCAGTGCTGCTCGAACAGGTGGCGGATATCAGTTTCGGCCCTGCCATACAGCGCGGCCTGGCGGAACTGGACGGCGAGGGACAGACGGTCGGCGGCATAGTGGTAATGCGCTACGGCGAAAACGCGCTGACAGTGATCGAGCGGGTCAAGCAGCGCCTGCGGGACGCGCAGGCGGGGCTGCCAGACGGCGTGGAACTGGTCATCACCTACGACAGATCCGAACTGATACTGAGCGCCATCGACAACCTGAAGCGCACACTGTTGGTGGAAATGCTGGTGGTGGCGCTGGTGATTGCCGCCTTCCTACTGCACGCGCGCTCGGCGCTGGTGGCGGTCGTCACCCTGCCGGTGGCAATACTGCTGGCCTTTATTCCGATGTATTTCCAGGGGCTCAGCGCCAATATCATGTCCCTCGGCGGTATCGCCGTGGCCATAGGCGCAATGGTGGACGCTGCTGTGGTGATGGTGGACAACATTCATCGAAAGCTGGCCGCAGGCGCCGGCGAACACCCGCACGGGCAAGTCCAACGCAGGCAGCTGATTGTCGAGGCCATGCAGGAAGTGGGGCCGAGCATTTTCTTCTCGCTGCTGATCATCACCATTTCTTTCTTACCCGTTTTCTCCCTCGAGGCCACCGAGGGCCGCCTGTTCAAACCGCTGGCGTTCACCAAGACCTACAGCATGGCCTTCGCCGCGATACTGTCGGTCACGCTGATCCCGGCGCTGGCGGTACTGTTGATCCGCGGTTCACTCCGCCCGGGGCGCGCGGAGCAGCACCCCCTGAACCGCTGGCTGATCGGTACCTTCCTGCCGGCCATTCGCTTCTGTATCCGCCACCGCAAATCTGTCGCCGCAACGGCACTGCTGCTGTTACTGCTCACCGCCTTACCGGCGCGGCAACTGGGCAGTGAGTTTATGCCGCCGCTGAACGAGGGCAGCATCCTGTACATGCCCACCGCGGTGCCGGGCATTTCGATTACCGAGGCCGGAAAAATACTGCAAAGCATGGACACGCAACTGAAGACTTTCCCCGAAGTGGAGAGGGTCTTCGGCAAGATAGGCCGCTCCACCAGCGCCACGGATCCGGCGCCCCTGTCCATGGTGGAGACGGTGGTGACACTGAAACCGCGGGACCAGTGGCGCGAGGGACTGAGCTGGGACGACCTGATCGCGGAGATGGACGAGAAACTGGACTATCCGGGCATGCCCAATATCTGGTGGATGCCGATCCAGACGCGCACGGAAATGCTCGCCACCGGTATCAGAAGCGCACTGGGTATCAAGGTGTTCGGCGACGACCTGCAGGACATTGAAAAAACCGCTGTGGCCATCGAGCAGGCGCTGCTCGCCGACCCCCGCACCGCCGATGCCACCCGCAGCGCCTTCGCCGAGCGGCTCACCGGCGGCTACTTCGTGGATTTCGATATCCGCCGCGCGGCCGCCGCGCGCTACGGCCTCAACGTGCAGGACGTGCAGGATGTTCTGACCGCCGCGGTGGGCGGCGTGTCCGCGACCCAGACGGTGGAGGGCCGCGAGCGCTATCAGGTCAACCTGCGCTACGCACGCGACTACCGCGACTCGGTGAACCAGCTGGAGCGGGTGCTGGTGCCGACTCCGGGCGGTGCCCAGGTTCCGATCGGCGAAGTGGCCGACATCGAGTTCCGTACCGGCGCCCCTATGATCCGCAATGAGGACAGCCAGCTGGTGGGCCTGGTGTTCGTCGATCTGAAGGGGGATATCGGCGTGGCCGACTATGTGCGCGAGGCCAGGCAGGTGATCGCGGACAAGGTGGCACTGGTACCGGGCCAGCGCCTGGCCTGGGCCGGGCAGTTTCAGTATTTCGAGCGCGCCAAGGCCAGGCTCCAGTGGATGATCCCCACCACCCTGCTCGCGGTTTTCCTGCTGCTGTACCTGCACCGCGGCCGCGTGGCGGACACACTATTCGTGCTTTCGGCGATGCCCTTTGCACTGGCGGGCAGCCTGTGGTTTCTGTATCTGCTCGACTACAGGCTCAGTGTGGCGGTGTGGGTGGGAATCATCGCGATGGCCGGGCTGGCAGCAGAGATGGGGCTGCTGATGCTGCACTATCTTTCAGGGTCTCTGGGCCGACTATCCGGCACTCCGGGCAGGATGCCTAGCGCGGGCGATACGCAGAGGGAATTTCCCGAGGCGGTTGCCCTGGCTGCGGCGCAGCGCATCCGGCCAATGCTGATGACCAGCCTCACGTTGCTGCTGTCGCTGGTGCCGGTAATGCTCTCCGAGGGCACCGGCGCAGATGTGATGAAACGCATCGCCGCGCCCATGGTCGGCGGCACCCTGAGCGCGCTGGCATTTGTACTCCTGGTGCTCCCTGCGCTCTTTGTGCTGTGGAAAAAAAACCAGCCATAAGCACTCCGTCTGCGACAGGCATCCCGGGCAGTGTTGCCCGGGCCGGCACAAGTCGGTTTCCAGCCTTATTTATTTTGCGCCCTTTCCGCGGTTCCACAGCAGCCGAGCCCCGTCTGCACAGGCGGACAGGGCACATCGCCATAGGAGCAGAAGACACAGCAGTCGCCGGGCAGTGGTTTCAGCAGTGAGCGGCACTGTTCGCACTCGTAGAACCACTGGCAGGCGTCGGTGGGCATGGTTTCGGTTTTCTTGTGGCCGCAGTGGGGACAGGTCAACCGGGACTGGAGGATCGGGTTTTCGGCCATGGCGGCTCCGCGGCTGTTCGAACCGGACCAGGGTAAGTGCCGTACCCGGGTACGGAATCAAGCGTCTATTGCGATCATTTGTCCGAGGGGTACAGGGACTCGACGTTGGGGCAGTGGCCGGGATCCGGGTTGTTGCGGCAGCGGGCGAGCAGGTCAGTCAGCACCGATTCGAGGCGCTTGAGGTCAGAGATACTGTCACGAACGCCGGCCAGTTTGTACTCGGCCATTTCCCGTACCTGGTTGCACGGGGTCTCTCCCAATGCCAACAGGTTGGCGATCTCCTCCAGGGTGAAGCCCAGCTTCTCGGCGCGCTTGATGAACAACAGGCGCTCCAGGGTCTCCCGCGGGTAGGCGCGGTGGCCCCGGTCCGGCTTGCGAGGCTGCGCTATCAGTCCGCGGCGTTCGTAGTAGCGCACCGTCTCGACATTGACTCCGGCGCTATCTGCAAGGCGGCCTATTGTCAGTGCAGTTTTCTCAGTCACCCTTCCGGGCCTCGGCAGGAAACGGATTTCCCACCATAAGCCCAACGGGTTTGGATGCCAAGCCGGCAGGCTTCAGTGGGTAACCGTCACCGGCGTCCCGACCGGCGCATGGCGGAAGAACTTCTGTGCCATATGCCGCGGCATACGCACGCAGCCGTGAGAGGCGGGGTAGTTGGGCACATCGCCGGAGGCGTGGAAACCGACGCCGCCGTTAAAGCGGATAAAGTAATCCATCTTGGCGCCGCGGTAGTAGGTACCGGGCGGGCGGCGGTCCTTGCGCGTGTCCACATCGGCGCGCACCACCCGGTGGGTATTCCTGTCCACATAACTGCCGTAGAGGGTGGACCTGTGTTTCAGTTTCTTGGCCCTGACCCGGTAGCGGCCCTTGGGCGTGCGGAAACCGGATTTGCCGGAGGATACCCTGGAGACGCCGACCAGCTTGCCACCTTTGTAGAAATAGGCCCGCTGCTCCCCCAGGGAGACGCGGATTGACGGCGCCCCCGGACTGTTGGCCGCGGCCTCATCATCGAACCAGCTGGCCGGGGCGGCGCTGACCGGTGTCGATGTCAGGGCGAGGAAACACAGCAACAGGCCGGCAAGATGTAAATGGTATTGCTTGAGTCGGAGCATGGATGTACCTCCCACACTCCGGAGCCTATAGTCGACTGATGCCAACGCTTAGATAAATTTATTATCTGCAACACTCATACTATTAATTCGCCATTCTTTATAGTCGCCGGCCCAATCGTGCACCGTTTCCTGTAGCGAAACCCGGAGCCCCGCAAAGATTTGCAGCAATGCGTCACCGGCACTGTATTGCGCTGTCGCTCACCTGCCTTTAGACTGCCTAGTGTTCGACATTATTAAAATAATTTCACGTGATCGAATACATGCACCCAGGGCTCACCCGCACACTGCTGATATTGATGCTGCTGCTCATCACCGGCCAGGCGGCGTCGGCCCCCTGTGCGTCGGATGCCTTTATATCCGCACAGGTCAGTGTGGAGAACAGCCACTGCCAGATGCAGTCCATGGAGCACCACTGCAATCAAAGCGGCGAGGAGCACACAGATTGCGAGCAGGCCTGCAAATGCTGCCCTGGCCACTGTGCCAGCGCCCTGCCCTCCGCCGACCGCAAAGATCCCGCGCCGACGCGCCTCGCGCTGGCCACCAGCTATTCCAAAATCATTCCATCCCCTCTGCCGGAGACGGCCCTGCGCCCACCTATTCCCCGCTGACACGGGATCAGTGCGTCCGCAATAAACTGCCTGCAGTCTCGCGGTTGCCGGTGCGGATTTTGTCGCTGGCCCCGGCCAATCCATCGCCACTGAAGACAATTTAAAACGCATTCTCTGTGCAGTTCGACACGGCTGGGGTACTTGTGCCGTATGGAAATCGCTAAATAAATACAAGGGGAAGTCTCCATGAAGATTTCTGCAAAGCTGTTCGTTAAAAAACCACTCACTCTCGCCCTGGCCGCAGTCGTCGCCGGAATCACCCCCATGACCATTGCGCAAAGCGGCGGAAATGGCCAGCGCGCGGAGATAGAGGAAGTCAATGTCACCGGTACCCGCATCAAGCGTGCGGATATCGAGGGTGTGGGCCCGGTGACGGTACTGGACGAATCCACCATCGAAGCGACTGGTATCAGCTCGCTGGAAAACCTGCTGCAGTCACTGCCGGCGGCGGCCGGCTTCGGCGGCAACCAGACCAACGCCTACTGGACCTCCAACGGTTGGGGCACGCCGCAGGTCAACCTGCGCGGCCTCGGCATCAACCGCACCCTGGTGATGGTCAACGGCCGCCGCGTAGTGAACGGCGGCACCGGCGCCAACAGCAGCGTCGACCTGTCGATGATCCCCATGTCGCTGATCTCCAGCGTCGAGGTGTTGAAGGACGGCGCCTCGGCCACCTATGGCGCCGACGCGGTGGCGGGCGTGGTCAACCTGATCACCAAGAGGGAGTTCGACGGCCTGGAAATCGAGGGCAAATACGGCCAGACAGCGCTCGGCGATGGCGAGGAGACGGTGCTCGACCTGACCTGGGGCGTGTCCGGCGAGCGCGGCAACCTGATGGTAAACATGAGCTACCAGAACAACGAGGCCTCGCCGCTGGCGGACCGGGTGCCCTGCCCGCTCGACTCAGACAGCCAGTGCAGCGGCAGCTCCTCCACCATCGGCGGGCGCACCACCCTGCCCGCCGGCGCCGTGCTGGCGGACGGTACAGTGCTGACCGAAGCCACCCGCGTCAACTTCAACCAGGACCCTAATGGCGACGGCGACTTCTACGAGCCCTACGACGGGCTGAAGCACGGCTTCAACTACAACCCCTATTTCAATGCGGTGCAGCCGATAGAGCGCTTCAGTTTCACTACCCTCGGCAACTTCGAGATTGCCGACTCCGCTACCCTGTTCACGGAACTGATGTACACCAACCGCCAGTCCGGCCAGCCGGCATCGCCCGCATCGCTGCAGAACCTTGCCTACGCGGCCGACCACCCCAGCAACCCCACCGGCAGCGATTTCGTGCTGGAGCGCCGCCGCCTGCTGGAAAACGGCGCGCGGGACTTCTACCAGGAGGTGGATACCTGGCGTGTGGTCACCGGCATCGAGGGCGACATCAACGAAAACTGGGGTTACGACATAGCGTTCAACTGGGGCCGCAATACCGCCACCGACGCCATCGCCAACAACATCAATATGCAGCGCGTGGGCGAGACGCTGGATACCGGCCTGTGCGGCAGCAACGGCATTCCCTGTGCCGATTACCTCGGCTACGGCGACGTCACCGGTGAGGTGCTCGACTATATCGTCTTCAACCAGGAGGGCACCGGCGGCAACGAGCAGAAGAGCCTCAATGCCAATATCAACGGCGCCCTGTTCGAGCTGCCCGCCGGTAGTGTCGGCTTCGCCGCCGGTGTCGAGTGGCGCGAGGACAGCGGCTGGCGCAAGCCGGACTCGCTGGTGCAGGCGGGCTACGCCCTCGGCAACCAGGAGGATCCCATCTCCGGCTCCAGCGAGGCGCGGGAGATCTACGGCGAACTGCTGATCCCTGTGCTGGCCGACCGGCCGCTGGTGCAGTCGCTGGAACTGGACCTGGCCCTGCGCTACTCGGACTACGACCTGTTCGACGGCGAGGACACCTACAAGGCCGGCCTCAACTGGCAGGTCAACGACATGCTGAAAGTGCGCGGCACCGTGACCACCGCCTTCCGCGTGCCCAACGTGCCGGAGCTGTTCGGCGGCGTGTCCGAGGGCAACCTGACCACCACCGATCCCTGCTCCAACTACGCGGCGCGGGATCCGTCCAGCACTGTGTACCAGAACTGTGCGGCGGCGGGGGTACCGCTGAACTACACCCAGCTCGGCACCACGATACTGACCGACCGCGGCGGCAATCCCAACCTGACACCGGAGAGCGCCGAGAGCTTCACCCTCGGCCTGGTGCTGCAGCCGCTGGACGGCCTGTCGCTGACCCTCGACTATTTCGATATCGAGATAGACGACGCCATCCGCGAGGTATCCGGCTCCACCAAGCTGGCCATGTGTTACGAGTCCGCCGGCCTCAGCCACGCCTTCTGTGCGCCGGACCAGCACACCCGCAACCCGGTCAACGGCGACGTCAACTACCTGTCGACGCAGAAGTTCAACACCGGTAACGAGGTGATGCAGGGTATCGACTTCGGCGCCCTGTACGATTTCGAAATGGCGGGCCTGTCGCACACCGTCGACTTCAAGGCCTCCTACCTGCAGAAGTACGAGACCACCGCCTTCGAGGGCGACGAGCCCTTCGTGCTCGACGGCTTTATCGGCAGCGGCAACGGCGGCTACCCGCACTGGCGCGCGAATACGTCCCTGACGACCCGCGGAGACCAGTGGAGCGGCACCTACTCGATCCGCATGATCGGCGAGGGCGACGACTTCAACGCAGACAACGGCGCCGGTTCCAGCATGCCCAACGTCTTCTACCACAATGTGCAGTTCTCCTATTCGGTGAGCGACGCACTGCGGATGAGTGTGGGCGTGGACAACCTGTTCGACCAGGAGGCACCCCGTGTCGCCAGTTGGACCGACGGCAACACCGACACCATGACCTACGACCTGGCCGGTATGCGCAGCTATGTGCGCATGACCTACCGGTTCGACTGAGTCTCCCGGGACGTTCATGGCAGCGGGGGTTAAACTCCCGCTGCTGTATATTTTCTCACCAGCGGTAATCGAGAGAACAGATAACAATGAAAACGGCAACCCTCTCCAGGAAGGTGCACAAATGGCTCTTCCTGTTTGTCGGCGTCCAGGCGCTGCTGTGGACCCTGAGCGGGGTCTACATGGTGGTTATGGACCTGGACTTTATTCACGGCGATCACCTGGTCGAAAACCTGCGCGAGCCCGTATCAGGTAGCGGCGATCTGGTTTCGACCGAATCCCTGTTGCGCGACTTTTCCTCCGTGGAATCGGTGCAGCTGAAATCCCTGCGCGGCCAGCCCTACTATGTCGTGCGCGACGGCGACGGCGCCCACCTGATCGACGCCCGCAGCGGCATCGAGATATCGCCCATAGACGGCGGCCTCGCCAAAGCACTGGCGGAGCACTACTACAGCGGCGAACTGCCGGCCGCATCCGCGGAACTGATCAGTGAGAACCCGCCCACCGAGCTGCAGTCGCGCGCCCTGCCCCTGTGGCGCATCGACTTCGACGACCGCTACGGCACCAGCTTCTATGTCGACCCAAATACCGGGGCGCTGGTCACCCGCCGCCACAACTACTGGCGCGCCTTCGACTTCTTCTGGATGCTGCACATCATGGATTACGAGGAGCGCGCGGATATCCACAACCCGCTGCTGCTGGTGGTATCCATCCTCAGCCTCGCCAGCGTCCTCGCCGGCCTGGTGCTGCTCTTCTACAGCTTCGGCAAACGCAGAAAAGAGACCTCACTGTCACCAGCGGAGGCCCGCGCATGAATTTCGTCAAGATCGCCCACAAGTGGCTCAGTCTGGTGATCGGGCTGCAGCTGGCCCTGTGGCTCGCCAGCGGCCTCGCCTTCGCGTTGCTGGACTCCAATATCGTCAGCGGCCGCCACCTGGCCGAGCGCCAGCCGGCACAGGCCATCGCCGCCGGGCCGCTGGTCTCCCACGCCGATATAGCGCGCCGCTACGCGCCCGGGGAAATTCTCGATATCCGCCTGCAATCGCTGCTCGACAGCCCCGTGTACCGGGTGCAGACCGACGCCGGTGTCGAGCTGCGCCATGCCAGCAGCGGCGAGCCGCTGCCCATCGACGCCGATCTCGCCCTGGCCATAGCCGCGCGCGACTACGCCGGCGACGACCGCCTGATAGGCGAGCCCCAGTGGCTGGACAATGCCAATATGGAAGCGCGCCGCCACGGCGGCTCCATGTGGCGCCTGGACGTGGCCGACGAACACGCCACCAGTCTCTACGTCTCGGCGCAGGACGGCCGCGTGCTGGAGCGCCGCAACGACAGCTGGCGCCTGTTCGACATCTTCTGGATGCTGCACATCATGGACTACACGGAGCGGCAGGACTTCAACAATCCTTTCATCATCGCCTTCGGCCTGGGTGCGCTGCTGATGGCCCTGTCCGGCTGCCTGCTGCTGTTTACCAGCTTCAGCCGCCACGACTTCAACCTGGTGGCCCTGATATACCGAGCGCGCCGCAGCAAGGTGGCCGTAACCCTGCTGGACAGCGCCGCGGCGCCGGTGCAACGGCTGGCATTGCCGAGCGGCGTCAACCTGTTCGACGGCCTCGCCGCCGAGGGGGTGCAACTGCCCTCCAACTGCGGCGGCGGCGGCAGTTGCGGCCTGTGCCAGGTGAAAATGTCTGCGGACGCGCCGGTGACCGGCAGCGAGAAGGCCCTGCTGTCCGCATCCGAACTGGCCGCCGGCTATCGCCTGGCCTGCCAGCAGCGGGTCGCCACCGCCACCCGCCTGGCACTGGATAACAGCGTGCTGCAATCGCGCCGCTTCGAGGCGGAACTGCTGCAGAGCCGTTTCGTCACGCCGATGATCAAGGAGATACGGCTGCGACCACTGCGGGACACCCCCTTCGCCTTCGAGGCCGGCAGCTACATACAGATAGACCTGCCCGGCGGCGGCCGGCGCGCCTATTCCATGGCCAACGGGCCGGCGGAGCCGGGCGCGCCGATTGTGCTCAACGTGCGCCTGCAGCCGCCCCCCGCAGACATGCCACAGGCCCCGGCCGGGCGCGGCTCCAGCTACCTGTGCGACCTGGAAGCCGGCGCGCGGGTGCAGATCGCCGGCCCCTACGGGGACTTCCGCGCACGACCGGGCGAGCGCGAGATGGTACTGATCGGCGGCGGCGCCGGTATGGCGCCGCTGCGCTCGATGATCGTCGACCAGTTGGTGCACCGCGGCAGCGGGCGCAAGATCAGCTACTGGTTCGGTGCCCGCAACCTGAATGAAGTCTTCTACCGCGAGCTGTTCGACCGACTGCAGGAGGAGCACACCAATTTCTCCTGGCAGTTCGGCCTGTCGGAGCCGCTGCCGGCGGACAACTGGCGCGGCGCCACCGGCTTTATCAGCGATCTGGTGCGCGACCACTACCTGCAGAACCACCCGGATCTCGACCGCTGCGACTTCTACCTGTGCGGCCCGCCGCCGATGCTGCGCGCGACCATGGACATGCTGCGCGATCTCGGCGTGGAAGAGCATCGCATCGCCTTCGACGACTTCGGCAGCTGACCAACTGGCTGCTAGCCTGAATTGCAGGGAACAACTTCAGGGATGAGACGGTGGCCTCCCGGCGCAGGAGCGCACTGGTACTAGTGACAGGCCTGGCCGCGGCGCTGCCCGCCTGCACCCAGGTGCCCGCGGACTTGGGCCGCGGCCAGGTGCAGGAGCAGGTGCGCGCGCGCGGCTGGCCGGCCGAAGCGGCGGACGCAGCGCCGCCGCTGGTGGCGGAGATCACCGCCGCGCCCCTGTCCGCCGAGAGCGCCATCCGCCTGGCGCTGGTCAACAACCCGGATATCCGCGCCCACTACGCCGAGCTGGGCATAGCCGCCGCTGCCGTCTACCGCGCCGGGCACATCCGCAACCCGCTCTTCTCCGCCTCAGTGCTCGACTCCAACCGCAGCGGCGAGATGGACCAGATCACCTACGGCCTCGCGGCCTCCTTTTCCGACCTGATCACCCTGCCCTCGCGCAAGCGCCTGGCCCGGCGCCAGTTCACCGAGGTGCAGTACCAGGTTGGCGCCGAGCTGGTGCGGCTGGCCGCCGAGACAGAGCACGCCTACTACGATTACGTCACCGCGCGCCAGGTGGCCGCCATGCGCGGCCAGGTGGCGAAGGCCGCCGCCGTATCGCTGCAACTGGCCGAGCGCTATTTCGACGCCGGCAATATGACCCCGCGGGACCTGGCCCTGGAAAGGGCCGCCGCCGCCGAGGCGGAAGTAGACAGGCTGCAGGCGGAGGACGCCGCCCTGGCCGCGCGCACCGCGCTGGCCGACCTGCTCGGCCTGCCGCTGGCCGGCGCCTGGGAGGTTCCGGCGCAGCTCGCGCTGCCGGTGACCCAGGAGGACGACCTGGGCGAACTGCTGGCGCTGGCGCGGCACAGCCGCCTCGACCTGGCCAGCGCCAGCGCCCGCGCCGAGCGCCTGGCGGAAGAACTCTGCTACACCAACTGGCGCCGCTGGCTGGGCGAACTGGAACTGGGCGTGGAGCGCGAGCGGGAGACAGACGGCGCGCGGCTGCTGGGCCCCACCTTGTCCTGGGAGATCCCGATATTCACCCAACACCGCGATCAGTTGCTGGAAGTGGACGCCGGGCTGCAGATGGCCATCGCCGAGGTGGCGCGCCTGATGCTCGACAGCGACAACGCCGTGCGCCTGGCCCACGCCGGCGTGCAGAACGCGCGCGCGCGGGCCGAAACCTTCCGCACGCGCCTGCTGCCGGCGCGTATCGAGGCCACGCAACAGGCGCAGCTGGAGGAGAATTTCATGCTGATCGGCACCTTCGAACTGCTGCTCAGCAAGCAGCGCGAGTACAACGCCTACCAGGGCTACCTGGAAGCGCTGGGGGACTATTGGATGACGCGCGCGGCGCTGGCGCAGGCGGTGGGGCGGCGCCTGCCCAGCGGCGCCCGCGCCAGCGGCACCAGTGCGGCCGCAGAAGACTACCTGGGCACGGCCGCCCCCGCACACGGCGGCCACGGCGCCATGCATCCGGGGGCAGAGGATTCGGGCGAGGGGAAGCAACAGGGCGAAGAGCAGCAACAGGAGGCAGAGGATGCGCACCGTCACCACTGAACAGCAGTATGCGCCCCGGCGCAGCGGAGGACTGCCGTGATCAGCCGGCGCCGCTTCCTGCAGGCCGGCGGCATGGGCGCCCTGGGCTCGGCCCTGACCGCGCGCGCGCCGCAGGCGGCGGCACAGGCGCCCGCCAATGCCAAGGGACAGAAGCGCCGCGGCCATGTGCCGGTGCGCACCCTGAACGGCTGGAGTCTGCCCCATGTGATGAAGGACGGGGTCAAGGAATTCCACCTGGTGGCGGAGGAGTTCGAGCACGAGTTCGCGCCGGGCACCGTGAGCAAATGCTGGGGCTACAACGGCACGACTCCCGGCCCCACCATAGAGGCGGTGGAGGGCGACCGCATCAGGATACTGGTGACCAACCGCCTGGGGGAGCACACCACCATCCACTGGCACGGCATCATACTGCCCAGCGGCATGGACGGCGTCGGCGGCGTGTCGCAGCCGCATATCCAGCCCGGCGAGACCTTCGCCTACGAATTCACCCTCAAACAGCACGGCACCCACATGTACCACCCCCACGCCGACGAGATGGTGCAGATGGCCGCGGGCATGATGGGCATGTTCATCATCCACCCGAAGGAACCGGAGCCGGTGCCGGTGGACCGGGACTACTGCTTCCTGCTGCACAACTGGGCGATGCACCCGGGCACCTACAGGCCGGACCCGGCGGTGATGGTGGAGTTCGACCTCTGGACCTTCAACAGCAAGGTGTTCCCGGCCATAGATCCGATAGTCGCGCGCAGCGGCGAGCGGGTGCGGGTGCGCATGGGCAACCTGTCCATGTGGAACCATCCGATCCATATGCACGGGGTGCAGTTCCATGTCACCGGCTCCGACGGCGGCCGCTGGCCGCAGTCCCAGTGGCGCAGCGAGGCCACCGAGATAGTCGCCGTGGGCCAGACCCGCGATATTGAGTTCACCGCAGTCCCCGGCGACTGGGCCTTCCACTGCCATATGGCCCACCACACCATGAACGCCATGGGCCACGAGATACCCAACCCCATGGGCGTGGACCAGACGGGCGTGGCGGACGAAATCCAGAAGATGCTGCCGGGTTTTATGCCCATGGGCCGCTACGGCATGGCCGAGCACCAGGACCATGTGGACGCCGGCCACCACCCGGGTCCGCGCAATACCCTGGCGATGATGGTGGGCAAGGGGCCCTACGGCAATATCGAGATGGGCGGCATGTTCACCCTGGTCAAGGTGCGCGACGACCTGGCACCGGGGGATTACAGCGACCCGGGCTGGTACAAGGCCCCACAGGGCACCGTGGCCTGGAAGGTGAGCGGCGACCCGGACTACGGCAATCCGCCGCGGCGCGGCTGAGCCGGCGGCACTTGCAACGGTGGCGCCAGTTATCTAGCATTGCCCGGGTCTGACTTTCTGGTATCCACTATGCGCACAAGGGCCGGCATGACACTGCTGCTATTGCTGCTCCTGGCCATCTCCGGCCGGGTGCTGGCGGCTCCCTGCGCGATGGAAGCCGGCGTCCACGAGGCCATGCCGGCGGTGGACATGCAAAAGGCGCATTGCTCCGGCAACGACCACTGCGGCCGCCAGGCCGAGCGGGATACCGCCGGCAATCACCTGCAGGCTGCCGCCTGCGCCCAGGGCTGCGACTCCTGCCCCGGCCCCTGCCCCGGGGCGCTGCCGGCTGCGGATCCGCTGCTGGCCAGCAGCGCGGGAAGGGCAGCCGCCAATACCTATTCCGATCTCAATTCCGATCCCTCCCTCGACGGCATGATCCGTCCGCCCCAGTCCCGCTGATACGGGATAGTTGCGCCTTTTTTTTGGCGACCTTTTCACTTGTCTAATGCTTTCCATGCGCCTGCACCAGCAAGCGCTCCTGTGATTGATTGGGAAAAAACATGTATCGCAAATTTACCCTCGCCGCCTTCGGCGCCCTGGCGCTGCTGGCGCTGGCCGCCTGTACCGACAAGCCGCAGGCAGCTGCCGCGCCGTCGACCGATACCATCCAACTGACCACCTACAAGTCCGCCAGCTGCGGCTGCTGCAAACTGTGGGTGGACCACGCCAAGGACAGCGGCTTCGCCGTCGAGGCCGTGGACGTGGCCGACCTGAACGCGGTGAAAAACCAGCACCGCATTGAAGCCGAATTCCAGTCCTGCCACACCAGCGTGTCGGAACAGGGCTATGTGTTCGAGGGCCATATCCCGGCCAAGTTGATCCGCCAGTTCCTGCAGAATCCGCCCGCCGACGCGCGCGGCCTGGCGGTGCCGGCCATGCCGCTGGGCAGCCCGGGCATGGAGTACGAGAACCGCTTCACTCCCTACCAGGTGTGGCAGTTGAATGGCGACGGCAGCCAGCAGGTCTACGCCACCATCGACTCAGCCAGGGAACAGTTTTAAGCAGTTTTAAGGAAAATCCATGAACAAAAAGCACAAATCATCCATTGCCCTGCCGCAGATGAGCCGGCGCACCTTCGTCACCGGCATGGCCGCCGGCGCGGCACTGTTGGGGGCAACCGGCAGCCGCGCCCTATCCAGCGATCACCGCCCTGCCACGTCGCCGCAGACGCTCAGGGGCAACAACTTCGACCTGAATATCGGCTACACATCGGTGAACTTCACCGGCCGCTCGCGCACCGCCACCACGGTCAACGGCAGCCTGCCGGCGCCGGTGCTCCGCTGGAGGGAAGGCCAGCGCGTCACCCTGAATGTCAACAACAGCCTGGCCCACGACAGCTCCATCCACTGGCACGGCATCATCCTGCCCACGGGCCAGGACGGTGTGCCGGGCCTCAGTTTCAACGGCATACGCCCCGGCGAGACCTTTCAGTACCAGTTCGACCTCAACCAGAGCGGCACCTACTGGTACCACAGCCACTCCGGCTTCCAGGAACAGACCGGCGTCTACGGCGCCATAGTGATCGATCCGGCGGGACCCGACCCGGTGGAGTACGACCGCGACTATGTGGTGCTGCTGTCGGACTGGAGCGACACGGCGCCGGATGCCGTCTACGGCAAGCTGAAGAACGAGAGCCACTACTACAACTTCCGCCGCCGCACCGTCGGCGACCTGTGGAGCGATATCCGCGAAAAGGGCGTGCGCCGCACTTTCCGCGAGCGCGAAATGTGGAACGAGATGCGCATGTCCGACACCGACATCTCCGACGTCACCGGCTACACCTACACCTACCTGATGAACGGCCAGACCCCGGACGCCAACTGGACGGCGCTGTTCAAGCGCGGCGAGAAGGTGCGGCTGCGCTTTATCAACGCCGCCGCCATGAGCATCTTCGACGTGCGTATTCCCGGCCTGAAGATGAAAGTGGTGGCCACCGACGGCCAGAACATAGAGCCGGTGAGCGTGGACGAATTCCGCATCGGCGTGGCCGAGACCTACGACGTGGTGGTGGAGCCGGAAGCCGACACCGCCTACACGCTGTTCGCACAGACCATAGACCGCAGCGGCTTCGCCCGCGGCACATTGACCCCGGAGCTGGGCCTGAGCGCGGCGGTGCCGGCTATGGACTATGCGCCGGTGCTTGGCCATCGCGATATGGGCATGGCCCACGACATGGGGGGAATGGACCACGGCGGCATGGGTGGTATGGACCACTCGAAGATGGATCACGGCCAGCACCAGATGGGCGGCATGGACCATTCCCAGCACGGAGGCATGGACCACTCGAAAATGGACCACAGCCAGCACCAGATGGGGGGTATGGATCACTCCCAGCACGGAGGCATGGACCACTCGAAAATGGACCACAGCCAGCACCAGATGAGCGGCATGGATCATTCCCAGCACGGCGGCATGGCCCAGGGCGCCTCGGGTCAGTACAGCCTGCACGGCGGGCGCCCGGAACTGGGCGGCATGCAGGGCGCCTGGTTCACCGAGAAACTGGGCCGCGCCGGCTTCGGCAGCAACAGTCCGATAGTGCACCTGCCGAGCGAGTACCGCTACACGGTGGACATGCGCGCGGAGCAGCCGATGAACGGCCTGCGCGATCCCGGCATTGGCCTGCGCGACCATATGCAGCGCTACGGCCGCCGGGTGCTGAACTACGGTGACATCCGCAACCTCACCCCCACCATCGACAAACGCGAGCCGACGCGGGAACTGCAACTGCACCTGACCGGCAATATGGAGCGCTACGTCTGGGGCATGGACGGCATCAAGTTTATGGAGGCCGAGCCGCTGATGCTGAAGTACGGCGAGCGCATCCGCATCACCCTGGTCAACGACACCATGATGACCCACCCCATCCATCTGCACGGCATGTGGAGCGAGCTGGAAACCGAGGAGCCGGATTACATTCCGCGCAAGCACACGATACTGGTGCAGCCGGGATCCAAGATCAGCTACCTGGTGACCGCCGACGCCTACGGCCGCTGGGCCTACCACTGCCACCTGCTGTACCACATGCCGGGTATGTTCCGCGAAGTGCGTGTCGTTTAAGGAGAAATGAAATGAAAAAACTACTGATGACCAGCGCACTGCTTTTGGCCGCCAACGCCGCAGCCCAAGAGGGACACCACGGCACAGGTACGCCGGACCATGTAATGGACCACGACTCACTGCTCACCTTCCTCAATATCGACCAGCTGGAAGTGCGCGAGGACGACAGCCAGGCCTTCAACGGCGACCTCTGGTTCGGCGGCGACCGCGACAAGCTGTGGCTCAAGGGCACACTGGAACGCGAAGAGGGCGAAACCGAGAACGCCGAGCTGCAGGTGCTCTACAGCCGCGCGGTGGCCCCCTACTGGGATCTGCAGATGGGTCTGCGCCACGACTTCAAGCTGGAGAACGGGCCGAGCAAGAACTGGGGCGTGATCGGCCTGCAGGGCCTGGCGCCCTATTTCTTCGAAGTGGATTCGGCACTGTTTGTCGGCGAGGACGGCGATATCGGCTTCAGCGTCGGCGCCGAGTACGAACTGCTGTTTACGCAAAGGCTGATCCTCAGTCCGGAAATCGAACTGGATTTCTACGGCCAGAACGACCGCGAAAACGAACTGGGCACAGGCCTCTCGGACATGGAGGCGGGATTGCGCCTGCGCTACGAGTTCACGCGCCAGTTCGCGCCCTATATCGGCGTGCATCGCGAACGCAAGTTCGGCCGCGCCGCCGACTTCGCCCGCGAAGATGGCCACGAAACCCGCGAGACCACCTGGGTGATCGGCCTCAAGGCCTGGTTCTAGCCCTTCGTGTTTGCCCTGGCGGGCCTCAGGCCCGCCCCTGGGAACGCCGAGCTCCAGCTCGGCATAGCGGGCCGCAGGCCCGCCCAAAACTTTACGGAGAAACACCATGAAAAGCCTCACAGCCCCAATACTGCTTGCCGCCCTGTTCACAGCCACCGCAACCCAGGCCCACGACCCCAGCCTGCACAAAAACAAAGGGGAAAAGCCCAAGTGCGAAGCCATGGAAAACATGGACCACTCGAAGATGGACCCCAATGACCCGGTCATGCAGGCCATGATGAAAAAGTGTATGGACCAGCTGCACGAGGAGTCCGACTCCGCCGGTCATCACGGCGACAGTCACCAACCGGAAAAATAACTGCGGCGGGGGCCCCGCCCCCAGCCTGCGCGGAGAAAAAACGTGAAAACAATCAGGACGCTTTTATTCGCCGCCATCGCCGCCTGCGCTGGCCTGGCGGCCTTTATCTACTCGGGCAGCTATCCGGTAGGCGCGGACGTGCGGCACACCGCCTTCACCCACTGGGCGCTGGAAACACTGCGCGACAGGTCCATCGACAGGGCGGCCGCCTCCATCGAGGTGCCCGCACTGGACGATCCGGAACTGCTGCTGATGGGCGGCCCCGACTACAACGACATGTGCACCGGCTGCCACCTGAAACCGGGCCTGGAAGAGAGCGACCTCAGTGTCGGCCTCTACCCGGCACCGCCGGACCTGACGGAAAAAGCCGCGGACCCGCGCCGCCAGTTCTGGGTAATCAAGCACGGCATCAAGGCCTCCGGCATGCCCGCCTGGGGCCCCACCCACGACGACCAGCGTATCTGGGCCATGGTGGCCTTCCTGCAGAAGCTACCGGACCTGAATGCACAGCAATACCAGATACTCACCGCGCGCGACGACGATGACGCGGGCGACCACCACTGACGGGAAGAAAACCATGCAAAGATTCTTCAAGCCCCTGCGCGCCCTGGGCCTCGGCCTCCTGCTCGGCGCCGCCCCGCTGGCCGCAGCCCACGGCGAAAAAAATCACGCGGACAAGGACCCGACGCTGTTTTCCGGGCTGGAAAGTGGCGCCGGCAAAACCGTACTGGCTTTCCACCGCGCCCTGCGCGAGGGCGACCAACAGACGGTGATGGATGCGCTGGCGGACGCCGTGGTTATTTTCGAGGGCGGTGGTGTCGAACGTTCGGCCAGCGAATACGCTGGCCACCACCTGCCCGCGGATATGGCCTTCCTGAAGCAGATGAATATCACCCAGCGGGAACTACAGGTCCGCGAACAGGGCGATCTCGCCTACGCCTACGGGCGCGCGCAGGTGCAGGGCGAGTTCAAGGGCAAGGCGCTGGATCTACAGAGCATGGAAACCCTGGTACTGGCGCGCACCGGCGACGGCTGGAAAATCGTGCATGTGCACTGGTCCAGCAAATAACTTCTGGGAACGCCGGGCTCCAGCTCGGCATCGCGGGCCGCAGGCCCGCTATTCGCCTGCAAACAGGCTCCTACAGTCGAGCAACAGTACTGCTTTCCCGGGCTACTCCACCACCAGCCTGCCACGATACATACGCATCTGGCAGGTGAACTCGTATTCCCCCGCCGCCAGCGGCGGCAGGTGCACCAGAGTC
Organism: Microbulbifer taiwanensis; assembly: GCF_014904815.1. GTDB lineage: Bacteria > Pseudomonadota > Gammaproteobacteria > Pseudomonadales > Cellvibrionaceae > Microbulbifer > Microbulbifer taiwanensis. The sequence goes on along the minus strand of NZ_JACZFR010000006.1, from coordinate 217,031 downwards.
TCGCGCCCGACCGCCAGCTGTGCGCTCACATCCAGATCCGCAAACACCACATACTCGGCACAGGGGCTGGGGTCCTCGCGCAGGAAATGCAATTTGGTTTCCGCGCCGGCGGCGATGTGGATGCGCTCGGGTTCGTAGACGCCGTCTTTCACCAGAATCAATGCGGCGGGCTCCGCGGCTTCTACCGAGGGCCTGCGCTTCGCCAGCCAGAACCACCAGACGATGCCGGCGATCAGCGCCAGGCCCAACAGGTTGATTAGCAGGCTCATGCGCTCACCTCCGAGGGTTTGAACAGGCGCAGGCGATTGGCATTGCTGACCACGGTCACCGAGGACAGCGCCATGGCCGCGCCGGCGATCACCGGGCTCAGCAGGCTGCCGGTGAGCGGGTAAAGGAGCCCGGCGGCGATGGGTATGCCCAGGGTGTTGTAGACAAAGGCACCGAACAGATTCTGCTTGATATTGCGCAGCGTGGCCCGCGACAGCTCTATGGCGTCCGCCACGCCGTGCAGTGAGGAGCGCATCAATGTCACGTCGGCGGTCTCTATGGCCACGTCTGTGCCGGCGCCTATGGCGAAGCCCACCTGCGCGCGCGCCAGCGCCGGGGCGTCGTTGATGCCGTCGCCGGCCATGCCCACATGCCCGCCCTTCGCCTGCAGTTCGGCGACGATGCTCTCCTTGTCCTCCGGCAGCAGTTCCGCGTGCACCGCGTCTATGCCCAGCTGCGCGGCCACCGCCTCCGCAGTGGCGCGGTTGTCGCCGGTAAGCATCTGGATTTCCAGGCCGAGGCGCTTGAGCCTTTTGATAGCCGATTTCGCATCTTCGCGTAGTGGGTCCGCCACCGCGATAATGCCGGCGGCCTCTCCGTCTATGGCCGCGTAGATGGCCGTGCGGCCCTTGGCCGCCAGGGCGCCGGCGGCCTCCCGCCACTGGGCGACATCGACATTTTCGCGCTGCATCAGCTTGCGGTTGCCGAACAGCAGCGCGCGGCCATCCACTGTGCCGGCAACGCCGTGGGCGGTGATTGCCTCGAAGTCCTGCACCTTGCCCAGGCGCATGCCCCGCTCCCGCGCCTCGGCCACTATGGCCTCCGCCAGCGGGTGTTCCGAGGCCTGCTCCAGGCTGGCCAACAGGCGCAGCAGCTCCTGCTCGTCGCCATCCGCCTGCAGGTCGGTAACCCGGGGGCGGCCCTCGGTGAGGGTGCCGGTCTTGTCCACCACCAGCGTGGTCAGCTTGCTCGCCTGCTGCAGCGCCTTGCCGTTGCGTACCAGCACGCCGTGCTCGGCGCCCTTGCCGACACCCACCATCACCGACATGGGTGTTGCCAGTCCCAAAGCACAGGGGCAGGCAATGATCAGTACCGCGGTGGCCACCACCAGCATATGCGCGACTTTCGGCTCCGGCCCCCAGTTGAACCAGGCGAGTGCCGCCAGCACCGCGACAATCATCACCACCGGCACAAACACTGCGGAGATTGTGTCCGCGAGGCGGGCGATGGGCACGCGGGAGTTCTGTGCGCTTTTCACCATTTCGATAATCTGCGCCAGGCGAGTCTCGGCGCCGACCTTTTCCGCAGTGAACAGCAGCGTGCCGTTTCTGTTCAGGGTGCCGGAGGAGAGGAAGTCACCCTCGCTTTTCTGCACCGGCAGTGGCTCTCCGGTGAGCATCGACTCGTCCACCAGGCTGCTGCCCTCTATCACGGTGCCGTCCACCGGGACTTTTTCTCCGGGGCGCACCCGCAAGCGGTCGCCGAGTTGTACCTGTTCCACCGGCACATCCACCTCTTCGCCGTCGCGCAGTACCCGTGCAGTGGCGTCTTGCAACTGCAACAGCTTCTCAACGGCGGCGCTGGTCCTGCCGCGGGCGCGGATTTCCAGCGCCTGGCCCAGGTTGATCAGGCCGATGATCATGGCGCTGGCCTCGAAGTAGACGTGCCTTGCCAACGCCGGTAACAGTTGTGGCGCCAGCACCACCAGCATGGAGAAGGCCCAGGCAGTGCCTGTGCCCAGCGCAATCAGTGTGTCCATATTGGCGTTGTGATGGCGGAAGGCCTTCCAGGCACCGGTGAAGAAGTGGCCGCCGCAATAAATGAGTACTGCCAGCGTGAGCAGGCCTACGGCGCCCCAGGCCAGCTGCTGTGCGGGGTTGTGCACCGACATCTCACCGGTGAGCAGGCCCCAGGCCATCAGCGGCCCCCCAAGGGCCAGGGCCAGCCCGGCGCGCCACAGGAGTTCGCGATAGTGGGCGCGGTCCACCTGCCGCTGCTGCTCGCGCAGCTCGCGTTCGCCAACCCTGGCCAGCGCCGCACCGTAGCCGGCATTTTCGATTGCCTGCACGCAGGCGTCCGCAGCGGCAGTACCCCGCACCGCGACCGTCTTTTCCGCCAGGTTGACTCGCGCCTCGGCAACGCCTGGTAGCCGCTGCAGGGCGCGCTCTATCTTGTTGACGCAGCTGGCGCACGAGGCGCCGCTGAGAGTAAAGGTCTGCTTGCTCTGTGCCATTTCCTTATCCTAGCCATGGATCAGTGGCGCGGAGCTTAGGGGCTTCCCCCAAGGGCAGAGCAAGCGCTGGCACAGATATTATTCTGAGAATGGGACCGGGCAGCGACACTCAGGACTCAGTGATTGCCAGCGACGCGTCACGCGCAACACCCTCCCGCCACCACGCCGGGGTTTCGCCGGGTGCGCCCAGTTTCAAGGGCGCGCCGATAATTGGAGTCGCCAGCCGCACGTCGTACTGCTCCGCGGCGATCGCCGCTCGCTCCAGCGGCTCATACCAGTCGTGTAGGGCCAGGTCGAAGGTGCTGTTGTGGATCGGCAGCATGACCCTGCCGCGCAGATCGATATGTGCCTGCACACTCTGCTCCGGCAGCATATGGACCTGACTCCACAGGTGGTTGTAGGCACCCGTCTCTATCAGGGTCAGATCGAAGTGGCCGAAGCGCTCACCGATTTCCCTGAAACCGTCGAAATAGCCACTGTCGCCACTGAAGAAGACGCGCGCCTCGTGGCTCTCGATCACCCAACTGGCCCAGAGGGTTTGGTCCCTGTCCATCAGGCCGCGGCCGGAGAAGTGCTGCGCCGGTGTCGCGGTGAATTTCAGGCTGCCGACGGACACCGACTGCCACCAGTCGAGTTCGACGATCTTGTCGGCGGCGATGCCCCAGCGGCGCAGGTGATTGCCCACTTTCAGCGGCACGATAAAGCGCTCCACCCTGCCGTCCAGCGCCAGCACGCTGGCCCTGTCCAGGTGGTCGTAGTGATCGTGACTGATCACCACCGCCTTGATGCCCGGTAGCTCATCCAGCTCGAAAGGCAGCGGGTGGAAGCGTTTGGGCCCCATCCACTGCACCGGCGAGGCTCGCTCGCTGAACACCGGGTCGGTAAGGACATAGTCACCATCCAGGCGCATCAGTAAGGTCGAATGCCCCAGCCGGTAAACAACCGCCTCGCCATCCCGGGCGGCGAGTTCCGCCGCCGGTATCTGCCGCAGAGGCAGCGGTGCCGCGGGTATCGGCGCCGTGCGTTCGGCGCGGATATAGGCCTTGGCGATTTCGAAGATATTGCCCGAACGGATCCGGTCATCGGCGAATGTATTGCTAAATTTCTCCGTGTTCGATGTACACGCGTTGAACAGACCTGTAGCCATAAGCGTAAACCCCGCGATTGCCAACCAGCGAACTCTCATTGAATCACCATAAGTAAACTATACGGTGCAGTGTAATCACGAGATCGCCAGAAGTAAACTGTATAGTGTAAAATTTACCCCAATGATGAAAACGGCACCGACTGCCCAGTCCCAAGCGTGGAAACCGATGACCGACAGAAAGCCGACAAGAAGTGAGATGAAGCGCCAGGCCATCCTGGACGCGGCCAAGCAGACCTTCCAGGAACTGGGCGTACAGGGCACCAGCATGGACGAACTGGCGGCACGGGCACAGGTGTCGAAGCGCACCGTCTACAACCATTTCGCCAGCAAGGAGGCGCTGGTGGTAGAGCTGATCGGCGAACTCTGGCAGCAGGCGACCTTGCTGCCGGAGGGCGCCTATGACCCGGAGACCGATCTGCAATCCCAGCTGTGCGCACTGATCGAGTCAGAGATAGAGACCATCTGCAGCCAGGAATATATCGAACTGAACCGGGTGGCTTTCGACCATTTCTTCCACCAACCCCAGGCATTGCGCGAGGAGCTGGAAAAATTCTCCGCTCTCGAGACCGGCATCAAGCGCTGGATCAAGGCCGCGCGCACCGACGATCGCCTGCAACCGCTGGAAGTGGAGATAGCTGCCAGCCAAATCCACAGCCTGATCAAGGGCAGTTGCTTCTGGCCGCAATTGATTCAGGTAGCGCCCATCCTGGACGCCACCGGGCGGCACGCGCTCGCCGAACGCACCGCGGCCATGTTTCTGAGCCACTACCAGTCCCGATAGGCAGGCCTGAATGAGCCATGCCCCTGGACTTGCGGGGTGATAGAATCGCGCCATGAAACACCCCCTGCTCCCGGAAAGACCTCTGTGCATATCCCCCACTCTGGCCGCCACCCTCGGCCTGGAGGAGGCGGTATTGCTGACCGCGCTCGCAGACCTGCTGCCCTTCCTGCCGCTGGAGCCCCACCCCGGGCGCGACTGGTACACGGCCGACGGCGGGCAACTGCAACAGCTGTTGCCTTTCTGGCAACCGACGGATATCCAGCGGGTAGCCACCAGCCTGCGCAACCAGGGCGCCCTGCTGCTGGGCGCGGCGCCCTACGGCAGCAGCGAGATTCTCAAGTTCGCCCTGCCCGGCGAGCACAGCCGCCCGCAGCAGACGCCCCAGGCGCCGACTGCGCGCAGTGCCAACACCATCTCTCCCGGCTGGCAGCCGGACGCCGAGACAATGGCGCGTATCGCCCAGTTGGGCGTGCCCGAGCATTTTGTGCGCGAGCAGCTGCCGGAATTCGTCACCTACTGGCGCGAGCGCGGCGAGCCCCGCCACTCCTTTGGCTCCCTGTTCCTGAAGCAGGTGAAGAGCAAGTGGGAAGCCTTCCGGGCCACCGCACAGCGCAAGCAGCCGCTGGCGCATGACTGGCGCCCGAACGAAGACACACTGCGCAAGCTGTCCGATGAAGGCGTGCCCAGTACCTTTGTACAGCGCGGCCTGCAGCGTTTCGTCGACTACCACCGCTACAGCGGCAAGCAGTCCATCTCCTGGGACCTGGAGTTCAACGACTGGGTGATGGAGGACTGGGAAAAGCAGGACGCCCCCTTTATCGAGAAGCGCAAACCCACCGCCATGACCCGCGACTGGCAGCCCAGTGAGCCCACCTGGGAGCAGCTCAGGCGCCTGGCGATCAATCCCAACTTCGCCGCCGAGTTGCTGCCGGAATTTATCTACAAATGGCTCGAGCGCGGCGGCCACAGTGCGCGCTGGGGCGAACTGTTTATCGAGTATGCGCGCGAGGAGTGGGCCTACTACTGCCAGGGCATCGAGAAGAACCCGGTGGCCAAGCCCATTGGGCGCAACTGGCAGCCGGGTGGCGACTGCTTGAGTCACCTGGTCAACCAGTGTGAAATAGACAGGGATTTCGCCCTCTCCCTGGTACCGGAATTCATCATCTACTGGCGCGGCCAGAACGCCGCGCGCAAGAGCTGGGACGCCGTCTTCGTGCGTCACGCGCGCCACCAGTGGGCGGAGCGCAATAAGCTGGCAATAGGACAATCCAATGGCAAGTCGCAACATACCAACACAGACAACCAGCGCAGCGATAGGCAGAGGACAAGGGACAGATCCGTCCTCGACATCGTCACGGACACAGACTGGTAGCGGGGAAGCGAACGAGCAGCTCAATGAAAAGAAGCGCGCGCTCAATGAAGTCTTCGGCCTGCTCAAACTCAGCTACCACAATCAGTTCAACTCGGCATTCCCCGACACCGAGACCCTGAACCTCGCCAAACGCCTGTGGCTGGAATCCCTGGGCGCTTTTAGCGCGGCGGAGATAGTCGCGGGCGCCAAACGCGCCATCAAGCAGAGCGAGTACCTGCCCACGGTGCACAAGATGCTGCAACTGTGCGCCGCCGGCGACAACGGCCTGCCCGACGCCCGCGCCGCCTACCGCGAGGCCTGCAACGCCTCGAGCCCCAAGGCCAATTTCAACTGGAGCCACCCCGCCGTCTACCACGCCGGGCGCGAATCCAACTGGTTCTTCCTCGCCAACAACGCCGAGTCGGTGGCCTACCCGGTGTTCGCCGAGCACTACCGCAAGATCTGTGCGCGGGTTCTGGAGGGCGAGAAGCTGCCTCTGCCTGCGCAGCTGCAACTGGAAGAGAAGCCGGGAACACCGCTGTCGAAAGAAGAGAATGCGCAGAAGATGGCAGCACTGCGGGCCAAGCTCGATATTTAATACTTAACTGTAGGCGCGGCGGGGCGGCCATGCGCGCCTGTAAAAATTACCCAACCAAAGTAGTAACGAACAAGGCAGTAAAAGAATAATTCACCCCAACCCAGCAGGTAACGCCATGAACCGGCCACACTTTCTGCTAGCGGTACCCCTCCTCACCACCTGTGTCCAGGCACAGGCCGACTTCTACTCGCACAAATACGGCGGTATCGCCTACAGCGATATGCAACTGCAGGATTTCTGCAGCGGCGCCGCGGAATTTGTACAGAGCCTCAATCTGCCCCAGCAGACGGCCAGCTCCAGTGGCTGCGGCGAGCGTGGCGACGGCTGGAAAATCTATGGCGGCTGGCGCTGGACACCGCACCTGGCGGTGGAGGCCAGTTACCATCAGCTGGCCAGCGCCGAACTGGATTTCCGCATTGACGCCGATAACGGTGAGTACCTGCAGTTCGAGGACGAGATAGAAACCCAGTTGATCAACGCCTTCGTCATCGGCCACTGGCCATTGGCGGAAGGACTCAGCCTGTTCGGCAAGCTGGGCGGCGGCGCCTGGAATTCGGAGTTGTCCGAGCGCCAGACCGGTGAACTGTTTTTTGTCTACCAGATCGGCGAAGAGGCGTTCGAGGAGCGCCTGACGGAAGTCAGCGGCAAGGCCACCGAAGTTCATAACGGATTTCATTGGGGATATGGGTTTGGTCTCAGCTACCGCTACCGGAATTCGTGGACGCTGCGGGCTGAGTGGGAGAGTTTCTCCGAGGTGGGCAGTGAGGATTTTCGCGGTGGGTTTGATGTAGAGGCGGCGTCGCTGGGGTGGAGTATGCATTTTTAAATCGATACATATCGCGGCCATGGGCCGCTCCTACAGAGTAGAAATCAAACATCTGTAGGAGCGGCCCATGGCCGCGATCAATCTTGCAGGGAAGCAAATGGCTCAGTACAAACCGGGACACCAGGCCCTGCGCCAGGGCAGAGCCTCAATACGAAATCAGATATATCTGGTCACCAGCACCACCCGAAAACGGAAACCTCTTTTCTCAGAGTGGCAGTTTGCGCACACAGCTTGTCGTTGTTTCGAAGATCCAAAGTTATTAAAGGATGCAACGATGCTTTCCTGGGTGTTGATGCCGGATCATGCCCATTGGCTGATTCAGCTAGGAAAACAGCTGGAGCTGAGCGAACTGGTAATGCGTATTAAATCCGCGACTGCTCGCGAAATTAACCACACGAATACTATCAAAGAGCCGGTCTGGGACAGGGGATTTCACGATCGTGCACTGCGGCAGGATGAAGATATACCAGCTGCGGCGCGATATATCGTAGCCAATCCCCTGCGGGCAGGATTGGTGGGCAAGATAGGGAATTATTCGTTTTGGAATGCCGTCTGGTTGTAAACTGATAGACCGATCGCGGCCATGGGCCGCTCCTTGTATGTTTAGATCCGACGAACTGATAGGGTTCTTCACCAGTTGCCGGGGAGGCCGTCCGCTCCTGGAGGCAGTATTAACTGACCTCGTCTGTAGAGTGGCTCCCCGCCTCATTGCTGACCTCGAAGAGTATCGGGAAGCCAGCAAGACTGGACTTCGCATCGCAAGGTCGAGGCCGCATCAAGTGCGAGGTCGGGGAACCGGTGGCTATTGTGACGCAAAGCCTGCCGGGAGTGGAAGTTGATGAGTGTGTTTGTTGGTGTGGATATTGCGGCCAAGTCCTTTGATTTGGTCAGCAGGGTAGAAGAAAAATCCTCTAAGGCCGAGCGGTTTAGCCAAACATCCCAAGGACATGCCAAGGCCATCAAGCGACTCAAGGCACTCAAACCCTCAGTCATCGTCATAGAGGCTACCGGGATCTACTACCTGGACCTTGCGGTAGCTCTGGTCAAAGCTGATTTGCCGGTCTCGGTAATAAACCCCAAAAGCTTCCGCCACTTTGCAGAATTGAAGTTGGCTGGCAGTAAAACGGATGGCGTGGATGCTACGCTGCTGGCCGAGTACGGCGAACGCATGAGCCCGAGGCTTTGGACACCGCCGAGTGAAGAGCGGTTAGCCCTGCGTGATATCGGTAGGCAGATAAACCGTTTAACCGCCACCAAGACACAGGCCAAGAACCGTCTGCACGCCCTTCAGTCGAAGCGTGCAACGATGCCATTGCTGATCGAGGATGAGCAGGAAGGAATCGCGCTACTGGACCGCAGGATCAAACGGCTCAGCCAGGCAGCTCTAGAGCTTATTGCCGGCTGTGGAGAGCTTTCGACGCACTTGGCCAACATAGGCGCCGCGAAAGGGATTGGGGAGGCCACAGCGATCGCAGTTTTGGCTGAACTCTGTGTGCTTCCCGCTAGCTTGAAGGCACCCCAGGTGAGCCGCCACGCAGGGCTGGATGTAAGGCTGACCCAATCCGGCACCAGCGTGAACAGGCCGGCACGCCTGAGTAAGTCAGGTAATGCCTACCTGCGAGCCGCGCTGTATATGCCGGCTATGAGTGCAGCGCGACATGACCCAAGAGCAAAAGCCTTCTACGAGTCCTTGGTAGCTAGAGGGAAGAAGAAGATACAAGCCCAGTGTGCTGTGATGCGAAAATATCTCACTGGCATCTGGGCCTGTATGAAGACCGGATCAGCGTTCGACTCTACGTTGCTATTCAGCGAAGAGCATAAGAACGCTTGACCCGAAACAGAGTATCTACAGGTGCCAGAACCTACCTTTTGTAGGAGCGGCCCATGGCCGCGATCAGTGTATCGCCTACTGCAACTCCAACTTCCCGGCAATATCCCCCCAGGAAACCAACTTAAAGTTCTGCGCCTCACTGGGCAGCCGGTTGCGCCCATCCTGCACTATCAACAGCCCCTCCGGGTAATCCGCACCCAATGCCGCACTGGTAACCTCGAGACCGTCGGTCTCCGAACTGCCGTCGATACCCTGGTCCAGATTCATATCCACACGGAAGTGGCCGACAAACTCGGAACCGTCGCGGCTGAACAGCGTATAGCTGTTGTTGCCCTGACTGGAAACCACCAGGTAGCTGTTGTCACCGTTCAGGTAGAGACCCATGCCCTCCACGTCGGCCACCAGTCTTTCCTCGTCCACCGCGGCCACCAGCTGCGGCTTGCCTTCGCCGGCCACGAATGCGGTTATGTCCAGACGCCAGACGCCGGCGTCCTCCTCACCGAAGAACAGGGTTTCGCGCTCGTCGTCGGCGACACAGCCCTCGACCTGACTCTCCACCGGCAGGCTGGCCCGGTTGCGCAGCTGCCATTCACGGGGATTATCACCGAGTAGAATTTCGGCCAGGTGCAGGCCGCCCTCCTTGTCGGAGATCCACACGAACTGCTTGCCCTCCTGCTGGTACATACACAGGCCGTAGGGATCCTGCAGGTCCATCTCGCGCAAACCGAGACTCTCGACTTCACCGCTGTCGGTGATACCGAACAGGCTGACGCCCGGGGTAGTGCGGTTGGAGGCAGCGGCCAGTGCAGCGTACTGCGGGTGCTCGACGCTGCGCAGATCGACATTGTTGACGCGGCCCACCGGAAACTGCCGCAACAGTTTTCCATCCAGGGGGAAGATATCCAGACCGCCCTTCTTGTCGGTGCCGAGAACCAGGCTGACGGCGACATTGTCCGGATTGACCCAGATGGCCGGGTCGTCGGCGGCACCGCCGCCGGAGACGACGGGCTGTGTCTGTGCCCGCGCGGCCACGCGGGGAATTTCGCTTCGCGCACGCAGAGCCTGGGTTTCCGCAGCCGGCGGCGGCAGATCGGCGGAAAACTGGCGGATGCTGTTACTCTCTTCCTCCAGCACCAGCAGCGCACCCCCCTGCAATACGGCGGAGACAGGTTCCATGTCGTAGAGGGCGCGAGCGAAAACCGCTTCGGCCCGGGGTAGTTTCAGGTTGTAGGCCCTGACCTCGTCACCGGAGGTCAGCCACAGGTGGCCTGCGGTGCTGTCGATCCAGAAGCCGCCGAAATTCTCGCCCAGCTTGTCTGCGGCGACAAATACACGGCGCTCCTCGTCTTTTTCCGCATCCGCATTCAGGCTCCAGATGCCCAGCGGTGGCTGCGACACCAGCAGCTGTTGCTGCAGCGCATCCACAGCGCAGGCGTTCACCTGCTCCCCGAAATGCAGCTGGCGCACTTCACTGAAGGCCCAGGCCTGGTCGCGCGGGTGCACCACATATTCATGGCCGAGGCCTGTCTCGTCGATGGCGAACAGGTGTGTGCGGCCATTCTGGCGGGAAAAGCACAGCGCAGCCTGGGGCGCAGCGCTCGCTACGGCGCCAAGGTATTTCAGGCCCGGCGCACCGCTGGCCGTGTCAGTTTGCACAGCGCGCAGCTGTATCTCCGCGCTCTCCTCGTCGTAGGCGGCCACCAGCCACTGATCGTCGCCCTGCGCCTGCAGCGCAAAGCGCTCGACACTGCCGCCGTCCAGGGCAGCGGCTTCACTGCCGTTTTCATCGATCAATACCAGTCCGCGCTCCTCACTGGCCAGCAACAGATAGTTTTTATCGGCCAGGGTCAGCGGCGCCAGCTGGCTGGAAACAACACCATTGAGGGAAATGGACTGCTGCGATTTCAGCACTTCCGCCTGCTGTGCCGGGGATTCGGTGGTTGCGTCACACCCCGCCAGCAGACCAGCGACGGTCGCGGCGAGGCAAACTTTCAGGAATTTCTTTTGTGCCATTTTATTCACTTTTGCTTTGGGTCGGCATGTTTCGGGTATGACAAATTTACGCCACTTTTATTGCAAACAGATTGCCGCCCGAACATAACAGAAAAACCCGGCTCCCCAATGGGAACCGGGTTGGTACCGGCTAGGGGAAAGCCGGCGTCAGAAGGTGCTGTAGGTTAACCCCAGCATATAGGTAGTGCCGTACTCTTCGTACTGGCCGTTGAAGCCGGAGTTGTGTACGAAGAGGGGCTCGTCGGTCAGGTTGACGCCACTGAAGGTCAGCTGCAGGCCGTTGTCGAAACGGTACTTGACCGACAGGTCCACCTGCATATGATCGTCCTCGTAGCGGTCACCGGCCGCATCTTCCAGGTCCACTTCCAGCAGGCGCTCGCCCTTGAAGGTGGTGGACAGGCGCAGGCTCAGCGCATCGCGCTCATAGCCGACAATAAAGTTGCCCACCAGGTCCGCCTGGGACGGCAGGGAGATATCATCGCCTCGCTCTGCATCGGCACCCAGGCCCAGGCTCGCTTCGGAATCGGTGAAGGTAGCGTTGGCGCGCAGCAGCAGGCCGTTGTCGAAGCCCTGGGTCCAGGACAGTTCGGCACCGGTCAGGGTGGCGGTGTCGCCGTTGACCGGCTGCAGGATTTCCGCCTCGTCGACCGCCAGGCTACCCACATAGCGGGTGAAGTCCGCGGTGCTGGCCACGTCGGCGACCACGATAAAGTTGTCGATGCGCTTGTGGAAAACACCCAGGGAGAACATGCCCAGATTGTCCGCGTAGTACTCGGCGGAGAAATCCAGGTTCTGCGCCTCGTAGGGATCCAGCGCCGGGTTGCCCGCTTCGACTTCCAGCTCACCCTCGTCGTATTCGATCGCCGCCGGAGACGGGTTCAGGTGACCGAAGGACGGGCGGGACAGCGACTCGGTATAGGCCGCGCGCAGCACCACATTGTCGCTGTAGTCATATTTGAAGTTCACGCTCGGGAACAGCTTGCTGTAGTCGGTCTCGTAGTGCACTTCGGTCACGTAAACGTCTTCCGCCACCTCTTCGGCGCCGTCGACGGCGTCACCGGACTCCACCACGCTGTAACCATCGGCGGAGAATTCCGTGCTCTCGTAGCGCACACCGTAGACCAACTGGGCGCGGTCGAGATCGACACTGTTCATCACGTAGAACGCGGAAATATCCTCGTTCATCACATAGTCGCGCGCAGAACCGAGGGCCGTCTCGGTTTCATCCACGTCGAAGCTGGACAGGTTGGCATTGATAAAGCGGTTCAGCGCGCCCTTGTTGATACCGGGACCGAAGGCGCCGAGGCCGTAGTCGACATTGTTCATGGCGAAGTCGGCCAGGGTGTAGTCGTCACCGAAGCCGTCGTAGGTGGTGGCATTCAGGTCGCCGGATTTCTCGCGACGGCGCTCGTGCAGGCCGAACTTCAGCTCAGACGGGTTGCCGGCAACCTGGATCTCGCGGCTGATATCGATACGGAAGCTGACTTCTTCGTCTTCGGTGAAGTTGTCTTCGATCACCAGTTCGTCCAGCTCGTAGTTGGCGGCATCCAGGGCGGCCGCGGCATCGCCGGCGCCGACGGCAAGCTGCGGTTGCTCACCGGCCCTGGTGTAGCCCAGTTGCAGCCCCTCCTGTACGAAGGCGGTGTCGCGGCGGTGCGGCTCCGCCTCTTCCGCGTGGGAATAGCCCAGCGCGTAGTCGATACCCCACAGATCCAGGTCGTGTTCGCCACCAAAGACCAGGGACAGGATTTCCTGTTCTTCCCGGCGATCTTTCAGGGACTTGTCCAGCGCGGCGTCTTCCCACACCGCGGAGTTGGCGCTGATAGTGGCCGGATCATCGTTCTCTTCATCCAGCTTCCAGGAATTGCGCTGGCGCTCTTCCGCATCGGAAAAATCGGAGTAGAGGCTGTGCAGGTACAGCTGGCTGGTCTCGCTCAGGCGCAGGTCGAAATTGGCGGCCAGGCCGGTGCGCTCGCGGGTAATGGTGTAGTCGCGCTGCTCGATTTCAGCGGCACCGAAGGCCTCGCTGCCGTCTTCCGCAGTGAATTCTTCCCAGGTACCGTCGGTTTCCACATTCTCGGAACCGAAATTGCGCTCCTGGTGGCTGGCAGCGATGGCGACGCCCAGCTCGCGGCCGCCCTCCAGCTCAAACACATTGGTAAAGGTACCGGCCAGCTTGGGGCTGTTCTCTTCCTGCAGCTCGCTGTAACTGTTCTCGGCGCTCAGCTTGAACTGCTGGCCGTCGTGATCCAGGGCATTCAGGCTCTTGATCTCGATGGCGCCACCGATGGAGTCGGCGCTCATGTCCGGCGTCAGGGTCTTGAAGACTTCCAGGCTGGCGAGCAGATCGGACGGGATCACATCCAGGGCCACGGCGCGGCTGTCGGTTTCCGGCGCAGGCAGGCTCATGCCATTGATGGTGGAGGCGTTGAGGTTGGGGTCGATACCGCGCACCCCGACAAAGCGACCCTCGCCCTGGTCGCGGGCAATAAACACACCGGGCATACGCTGCAGGGCTTCGGTGACGTTGGCGTCCGGCAATTCGCCGATGGCGTCGGAAGTCTGTACCGCAACCACCTTGTTGGATCTGCGCTGGCGCTCTATATCACTGCTCGCGTTGGCGGCCTGGGCAGTTACCGTGATGGTTTCCATCAGCTGGTCGCCCATTTTCGATTCCCCCTGCTGGGCGGCCGCATTGACCGAGAGAACGGCAGCGGCCACGGCCGTCAGCGGCATGGCGAGCAGGCGCGATTGCATGGTCTTGATGTACATAGTGTCCCCGTTTGCGTTTATGGCGGTTGTTTTAATGGGGCGCAGGCTAGTCAGTGGTTGTGAATATTGCGTTACGCTTTTTTTAAATTTGTCATATCCGTGCCATAACATGGGAGTCAATCCGACCGACGTCAGCCACGGAGCTGGAGAACCCGATGAGTAACGAGCTGAAAAATCCCGCCCGCCGCACCCTGTTCAAGGCAATAGGCGCAGCGACCGCCGCCGGCGCCACAGCCAGCCTGCTGCCCGGCTGCGGAAATGACCCGAGAGACGGCGAAGAAAATCTCGGCTTTGCGGAGATCCCCCACGCCCTGGATGACCAACATCACCTGCCAGCGGATTACAGCGCCGATGTACTGTTGCGCTGGGGCGACCCAATCATTGCCGGAGCTGGCCCCTTCGATCCCGCGACCCTGACCGCTGCCGAGCAGGAGCGGCGCTTCGGCTACAACAACGACTTTATTGCCTTTATGCCACTGGACAGTGAGGCCGCCCCCGGCGAGGGAGAGCGCCACAGCCAGAGCCGCAGTAGCGAGCGCGGCCTGCTGTGCGTCAACCACGAGTACACCCAACCGCACCTGATGTTCTCCGGCTACAACGACGAATACAGCGCCACCCGCGGCGTCTCGGCCTCCCATGTGGCGATCGAGCAGGCGGCCTGCGGCCACGCGATAGTGGAAGTAGAGAAAACTGCCAACGGTTGGCAGCCGATACTGGAGAGCCCCTACAACCGGCGTATCACCCTGAATACCGCCATGGATATTGTCGGCCCCGCCGCCGGCGACCGCCGCCTGCAGACCAGCGCAGACCCTTCCGGCCAACGGGTATTCGGCACCGTCGGCAACTGCGCCGGCGGCAAGACGCCCTGGGGCACGGTACTGATCGCCGAGGAGGGCTTCGGCGGCGCCTTCCAGGGCGACCCGGACAATATCGCCGATCCGCTGGAGGCAAAAAATCATCACGCCTTTGGCATTGCGCCCGACAACCGCAACTGGGGCGACCACGACCATCGCTTCGATATAGGCGTGGAGCCGAACGAACCCAATCGCTTCGGCTGGATGGTGGAGTTCGATCCCTACGACCCGACTTCGCGCCCGCGCAAGCTCACCAATCTGGGTCGCTTCGAACACGAGGGTTTCACTCTGGTCAGCAAACCCGACCAGCCCATCGTCGCCTACGGCGGCGCCGACGACGAACACCAGTTCGTCTACCGCTATGTTTCCAAAAACACCTACAGACCGGAGGCATACGCCCACAACCGCGATCTGCTGACAGAGGGCACTCTCTTTGCGGCACGCTTCGACGAGGACGGCAGCGGCCGCTGGCTACCGCTGGTATTCGGCGAAGGCCCGCTGACCGGGGATAACGGCTTCCGCAATCAAGCGGATGTGATGATCGACGTGCGCCGCGCCGCCGCCCTGCTCGGAGCCACCCCCATGGATCGCCCGGAAGATGTGGAGACCAATCCGGTCAACGACTGCACCTACGTGATGCTGACCAAGAACAAGAAGCGCAAGGCCGACGACATCGACGCGGCCAACCCGCGCGCGCGCAATTCAATGGGCCATGTGCTGGAAATAGTACCGCCGGGCAAATACGGTGCGCGCGACCACGCCGCCGATACTTTTAAGTGGAATACCTTCCTATTGGGCGGCAACCCCAATGCGGAAAATCCCGCTGAGCGCGGCGCCTATGGTCAGCAGTCGCCGGGCGCCATCTCCGCCCACGGCTGGTTCGCCAACCCGGACAATGTCGCCTTCGACCCGGCCGGCAATATGTGGGTCGCCACGGACGGCTGCGAGAGCTTCGGGTTCCACGACGGTCTCTGGGCCATGGCCACCGAGGGCGAAATGCGCGCCGCACCCAGGCACTTTTTCGGCTGCCCCCAGGGGGCCGAGGTATGCGGGCCGGAATTCACCCCGGATGGCAAGACCCTGTTCGTGGCCGTGCAGCATCCGGCGGACGGTGGCGATTCCACCTTCGACAAGCCGATGCACCGCTGGCCAGACAACGACCCGGCGCTGCCGCCGCGACCGTCGGTGCTGGCCATCTATCGCGAAGACGGGAAACCGGTGGGAAGTTGACTCCAAATTGCCGCGAGCTCCCTATCCAGCCGATCACAGCGCTGATCATGCTTTGCATACCCTATACTTTCTTCGGCTTGGGCGGTTCAGGTAGGGGCTCGCCAAATGGTCCGCCACTCGAGTTCCACTGCCAACGCCTTATGCGGAACTCGACCTGCTGGCTCACACAGAGGGAGGACCAACCTATGGCAGACAAATCCAATTTCAGTACGGCTTCAGCAATACTGTTGCTCACAGCCCTTACCGGGTCATTCAACATCCTGGCGGACGCCGATAATCTGGGCCGCCTTGAGAATCAATACATGCGCTCACCCAGCTCCAATCTCGAAAACGTGATGCCGGCAAACCCCAGAGGGCAATCTTCTCTGCACCTGTCCCAGGCATCTGGTAGTGCAACCCAGGCTGCCGAACAGGAAATGTTGTCGGCCTTAAAGAGGTCGGGTGACACATTGGACATAGTGAGCAAACAATTACATTCGCGGGAGGCGTCGCCAAAGGTCCTCGAGCAGATTAGGAAGCTGCGCCGACTTCAGGACAGATTGGCTCGCGACTTCGCCCAGCAGGTCAGTAGAAACTCCAGCGCATCGAGATCTCAAGATGTCGCCCAGAAGTACACGCAGTATGTTCAGCTATCCACCCAACTCATGAGTGAACTGCAGAATACAGAACGCGATCTCGCTGTCGACTTGCAAAGCATGCGAAGTGACCTGGATAATCACTGGCAGGCATATAGCTCTACGCGCGACTAAGCACCCTGAATCGGGAAGTCGCCCATGGAATCATTAATTTGACAAAGTTGCGCCTTGTCGCCTTCAACAATCGCGAGGACGTAAAGCCGGTGGGAAGATGAATCGACGCGCCGTTGGTGGCTGCAGCGAATGGAGGTGGCCTGCTAAGATTTAATCATAGGCCACTGTCATCTTTCCCGCCGCCCAGGCCACTCTGTCGAGGACTGCCGATGATCTTCTGGCGCGCCTTTTTCACTAGTTTTCTCCCGCTCTTCGCAGTGGCCGTCGCCGCGGCCGCCTTTGCCTTCAGTCCGCAGTCGCGCGCCGAGATCACACTCAGGGGGACAGGCGCCAGTTTTCCCTACCCCATCTACACTCAGTGGTTCAGGGATTTTTCCGACCTTCACGAAAACGTTTTCATCTCCTATGAAATGACCGGCAGCGGCGCCGGCATCCGCGATTTTATCGGCGAGACGATCGATTTCGCGGCATCCGATGCCGCGATGGACAAGGCCGAAATCTCCCTGGTCAAACGCGGCGCGGTTCTGCTGCCAATGACCGCCGGGGAGGTGGTGCTGGTCTACAACCTGCCGGGGGTGGATACGCTGAAACTCTCGCGCGAAGTGTACGCGGATATTTTCCGTGGCAAGATCAGCCACTGGGACCACCGCAAAATCGCCGCCGCCAACCCGACTGCGCAACTGCCGGACCTGGATATCACGGTAGTTCGTCGCTCTGATGCCTCCGGTACTTCATACATATTTACCGGTCACCTGAGCAGTATCAGCACGGACTTCAGGAAAAAGGTGGGCCAGGGCAGGACGCCGAACTGGCCCAGCCCCGACAATTTCAGGAAGGCGCCCGGCAACCAGGGGGTGGCCGCGCTGGTCAAGCAGACTCCGGGCGCGATTGGCTATGTGGAATACGGTTTCGCCAAACTGGTGGAGCTGCCGGTGGCGGAGCTGCAGAACCGGGCCGGCAATTTCGTGGCGCCGGGGGCGGAATCCGGAAGCGCCGCCCTGGAAAACGTCGAGTTCCCCGACGGCAAGCTGCCGGGCAGCGGCGCCCCCAACCTGGTGGCCTGGGAGTGGGATCCCGAGGGGGAAAACGCCTACCCGATCACCAGCTTTACCTGGCTGCTCCTCTACGCCGAGCAGGACGATAAAAAGGCGGCGGCCCTGCGCCAGCTGGTGAGCTATATGTTGAGCGATGAAGCCCAGGACCAGGCGGAAGACCTGGGCTATATCCCCCTGCCGGAAGAAGTCCGGGAAAAGGTTCGCGAAGCATCCCGATTCATTCGCTGATCTCTTCTGGCTGCGGGGAGGATTCCTGCTCCGCTATGCGGTTGCGTCCGCGCTTCTTCGCCAGGTACAGGGCGCGGTCGGCGTTGTGCAGCAGCTCGTCGATAAATTTCTCGTCGCGCCAGTAGGCGACACCGATACTGGCGGTAAACTGCAGTTGGCCCTGCGCCGTCTCTATCCTGATCTCTTCGATTTCCCGCTGCAGGCGCTGCGCCGACTCCAGGGCACCCTGGCGCGGTTCGGCCAGCAGCAGGGCGAACTCCTCACCGCCGAGACGGCCAAAAACGTCGGTCTCGCGGATATGGCCGGCAACCGCATCGCTGAATGCGCGCAGGGCTTTATCCCCGACCGCGTGTCCATGTATATCGTTAATGGACTTGAAGTGATCGATATCGAGCATCAGCAGGCTCAGCGGCAGCGACTTTCTCTCCGCCAGCCTGAGCAGATGTTCCGACTCTGAAAAAAAGCTGCGGCGGTTGTAGATGCCGGTGAGAGGATCTGTTCTGGCCTCCTGTTCGGCCCTGGCTTTTGCCACTTCCAGTTCCCGGGTGCGCACCTTGACCTGCTGCTCCAGATCGGCCTTGGAAACTTCCAGCTGCTGGGTGTATTTGTGCTCCGCCAGTTCCTTCTGCGTGCGCAGCCGCTGCACCCGCACACCGATGGCCGCCATGATGGCCAGCATTTCACAGAAGGACGCCACCGGCGGCCAGTAGTAATTGATGAAATTGTGTTCCACATAGCCCAGATCCCGCATCGCCTGTACCACCAGGCCGAACACCAGCAGGCTCCAGGCCAGCGCAAATACGGCCGCCTCCCGGTAGCCCTGCTGCCAGCGGATAAAGGCGACAATCGCGATCAGCGGGTAGAGCAGCAGGGCGACGGTCATGGAGATCACCGACAGCGCGGTCAACTTCAACAGCGCACAGGCCAGCAGGAATACGGCGTTGGCGATCATAAACCGCAACAGGTAATCCAGCTTTGGGGTGTTTTTCCTGGAGTGCAGGAACATGCGTGAGAAAATCACCCCGCACAGGATGGTGACCGCACCACTGATCGACATATAGCTCCAGTGGAAGTTGTCGGTAACGAAGTACTGGTGGGTATAGCCCAGTATCGTGCACCACACTGTGATCTTGGAGATGGAATAGAAGGAGTAGAAATAAAAGATTCTGCCCCCGGTGGTGATGGCACTGACCAGCGCAAAGACCGACATCAGGAAGTAACCGCCGAGCAGAAAGGCGGTAATACTGGCCTCGACAGTGCCGGTGGCCCGCAGGGCATCCGGATCCCAGAGCCGCATACTCGGGAAGACAACACCCAGCTCATCGGAGCTGAAGCGGACCAGATATTCGGCCGTGCCGCCGGGCGGCAGCTTTACCTCGAATACAAAGCGGTTGTGGGGAATATCCCTGTGCTCGAAAGGCTCCGCCAGCGACAGGCGTGCGATGGGCCGGTAGGCTTCGGTGCCCGGGATATCCCTGCCGAAAGCCTCCATACCGATCAGTTGGTGATCGACATATTCGACATGCAACGTCAGGGAGGTATCGGCGCTATTCCTGAGGGTAAAGTGCGACCAGTAGGCGCCCGGCTGCAGACCGGTCGAGCCGGCACTGTCCAGTGGCCCGAATTCCCCCTGAGCAAAGGCCTCCTGGGCCATTTCGAGGTCCGCGGTCCCCTGTGCGTCGTGCCAGACCTCGGCGAGACCGGTCAATTTTCGACCGTCCTCTCCCGCATCCAGCTCTATCGGCGCCTGCGCCAGGCAGATCAGCGGCAATAAGAATATGACGGCCGTCACGGTTTTAATTACACTGTGGCACCCGCGCAGCGAGCGCCAGAAAGCGCGGGTTTTCGAGCCCCCGTGCCGGCTCCATGGATTTTTATGCATTTTAGTTGGGGATTGGCTGGGACCGGCGCTATTTATAAAGGTTCGGGAGCCTCTGAACAACTCCATGGCCTCTCCGGCCTTCAGAAACTCCCTGAATATGACACAGTAAATACAAGAAAAACGATAAAGCCGGGATAGTCCGCACTGTCCCCGAGTATGGCAGCGGCACCGCCATAAGAACGTTAAAGGATTACCACGAGCGACGCCCGCAGTATCGACGCGGGTGCGCGCCAATAATAAAGAAAGCACAGGAGGCGATGGTGCAATCCATAAATTTCAACCGGGTCAATTGGTATGCGAAGCGCGCGGCGGCCGCCTATCAGACGGAAGCGGATATCCGCGGGGTCTTTCCCGATACCACGCTGGTCACCACCACCAGCAACGACGTCCAGTTTTTTCTCGAGAGCGACGCTGAAAACCATCGCCAGATAGTCACCATTCGCGGCACCGCCAACTTCAGCAATGCCCGCGAGGACGCCGAGTATGTGCAGTCCAGGAACACCAGGCTCGGTATCTATGTACACAGCGGTTTCGATGAAGACGCCATGCAGGTGTTCGACACCCTGGCGCCCCGGCTGGACAAGTCGCAACCGATTATCCTGACCGGCCACTCCCTGGGTGCGGCCATCTCCACCCTGCTGATGATGTACCTGCACGAGGAGGGCTTCAGTCTTGGCGCCTCCATCAATTTCGGGCAGCCCAAGGTCACCAACCACAAAGGGGTGGAAAAGTACGCTTTCCTGCCGCTGTTGCGGGTGGTCGATGAAAACGACCTGGTCCCCCTGGTCCCGCCCAATGACCTGATCAATGCGATTCACGGCGGCTACCAGCACCTGGGGCCCGAGCTGATGCTGTTGGAGGGCGAGTACTACGTGTACCAGGATGCACACAAGGCCCATCGCTCGGGTATCGGCTCCTTCTGGAAAAACCTGGGCGACACCAGTATCAGTGCGCACTATATGGAACACTACCTGCACAATATCAATTCCAAGCTGGCCAGTGCGACTCAGATTGCCTACGAGCAGCGCGAAGAATATATCGATTGTTAACTCTTGGATCTTGGGGGACTGTAATGCGTATCGCATACAGAGTGCTGGCGCCGCTCGGAAGTGCCGCCAGCAGAACAATACATTTTCTGAAATCAGCCGCTCTCACCCTGTGGCACTGGATTGAGGGACTCGTCCGCGCCGCTGCCAATCTGTGGCGCGCGCTGGGACCGCGCTGGCTGCGGGTCTGTATAGCGCTGGCCGCCGTTGTGCTGGTCGCGCACGCCAAACTGGCCGCCTTCCTGAAGCCCAACCTCACCCAGGAGACCGTCTACCGCGTCCAGTACCTGAACGGTGGCTGGAGCGATAGGGAACGCCAGAGCTATTACTACACGCCCCAGGGTACCGAATTGCTGGGCATCGAGTACGACTGGTTCCAGAACCTGGAGCTGCCCCTCTCCCAGGAGCTTCTGGCCAGCGAGCGCAATATGCGCGGCTGGGGCTTCGTCGTCGATCCCAACCAGCGCCCCAGCCCGCTGAACCCGGGCAACCTGCCCGTCGGCCTGACCCGCCATATAGACCCGGCCAGTGGCCGCGCACGCCTGGATATCGGCTGCGCGGCCTGCCACACCGGTGAACTCCACTACCAGGGCACGGCGCTGCGGGTGGACGGCGGCCAGGCGATGCAGAGCATTCCCAACGCCAAGCGCGGCGAGTTCATCACCACCCTGGGTGCCTCGGTGTTCGAAACCCTGCTGAACCCGGCCAAGTGGAACCGGTTCGCCACGCGCCTGGTGGGCGACGACGGGGCCAGGCGCGAGGCGCTGAGAACGGAGTTCTGGCAGTTTGCGCAACGGCTCAAGCACTTTTCCGAGACCGCCGGCGCCCCCAAATACTACCCGGTGGAAGAGGGCCGCGGCCGCACCGATGCCATTGGCCGCATCGCCAATGTGGTGTTCGGCTACGACCTGAAGCAGCCCGAGAATTACAGACCCGCCGATGCCCCGGCCAGCTACCCGTTCATCTGGGATATCTGGCGCTTCGACTGGGTGCAGTACACCGGCTTCACCAACCAGGCCATGACCCGCAATGTGGGCGAGAGCCTGGGTGTACTGGCGCCGATCAAGCTGGTCGACGACGACGGTGAGGTAATCAGCGGCAGCGAATTCGGCGAGACCACGGTGGACCTGGACGGCATGCACTGTGTGGAGGGCCTGCTGAGGAAACTGCAGCCGCCCAAGTGGCCGGAAGATGTGTTGGGTGAAATCGATGTCGCCCGGGCCAGGGCCGGCAAGGCACTGTTTACCGACCAGTGCGCCTTCTGCCACGGCCCCCACGTCTCCGAGCCCTACGATTGGCAGCTTGCCGACGGTCCCGACGCCAGGCTGCCGGGACAGCTGGCGCTGAACTGGCAGTGGGATATGGCCGGTGAAGTGACTCGCAGGGACGGCCTCGCCTATCGCGCCGACTGGCGCGAAACCATGTGGGCCCTGCCCTGGATAGCTACCGATGTTGTCGGCACCGACCCGAAGCTGGCCGACAATTTCGTCGACAACCGCTACGACATCAGCAAGCTGTTCCCCGGTGAGCAGCCGGTCAATGCCGGCTACGGCCTGCAGCTGCTGCTGAACGACCTGGTACCGAAGCTCTACCGGCAGTGGGATATCGATGACGCGCAGCAGGTGGCCGACTTCGACGGCCTGAATGTGCCCTTTCGTATAGAGAACAAACGCGCCTACAAGTCGCGGCCGCTGCACGGCGTCTGGGCCACACCGCCCTTCCTGCACAACGGCTCTGTGCCGACGATTTACGACCTGCTTTCGCCGCTGCGCGCCCGGCCGAAAACTTTCTACGCCGGCAATCGCGAATTCGACCCGAACAAGCTCGGCTATGTCACCGGGCAGTCCCCCGGCAGCTTCCTGATGGACACCAGTATCGACGGCAACCGCAACAGCGGCCACCTGTTCACCGATGTGGATATGCCCGGCCGCATCGGCAAACTGCTCAGCGAGGAGGAGCGCTACGCGATCATCGAATACCTGAAGGTGATGGGTAACCCGGAATTCGACAGCGCCCTCGGCGGGGATCCGATGAACTGGGCCAGCTACAGCCCTGCACCGGCCCGCGACTCGACCCAGCAGGCCTGCAAGAGCGTCCACTTCAGCCTCGGTATCGACACGGGTAGCGAAACCGGCCAACTGCTCGCACAGGAGACAGCGCAATGATCCGCCGACTGATCCCCCACGCTCTGCGCCCCCTGGCCGCAGGCCTGTTTATCTGCGCCGCATCCGCCCAGGCGAACAGCCCCAGCGAGCTGAGCGAACTGGAAAAAATTGCACTGGATATGGAAATGTCCGCCCAGGAAATGGCGGCGATCGAGCGCGCCATGGAATTCGGCCGCGAGATTTCCCGCAAGGCGGAAAAAATCAACGGCCCGCCCTTCAGGCGCGACGCCCACGCCAAGGCGACCGGCTGCCTGCGCGCGACCTTTTCGGTCAACGGCGATATCCCGGCGCACTTCCGCCACAGTGTCCTGTCGCAACCGGGGCGCGAATACCAATCCTGGATCCGCTTTTCCAACGGCGATATGACCGTGCAGCCGGATGCGAAAGCGGACGCGCGAGGCATGGCCATCAAACTGCTGGATGTCGACGGTGTGAAAATCGCCCCGGAGCTCACCGGCCCGGCGACACAGGATTTCATCATGACCAATACGCCGGCGTTCTTTAACCGCAATATTTACGATTACGTCGACAATATGAGCCACCTGGCCGAGCTCGACAGGACCGGCTGGTTCATCAACCTGTGGCCGCCGCGTTTCCACCCCGAGCTGTTTTACCGCGCGGTGCAGACGGTGTCGTCCAAAATCGATACGCCGCTGCAGCCGCAGTACTACTCGATGCTGCCCTACCAGCTCGGCGACACCCAGCTGAAGTTTTCCGCCCGTCCCTGCCCGGGCATGAACTTCGAACTGGATATCGACGAGTCGGATGGAGATTACCTGACCGAGGCCATGGCGGAGCAACTGGCCGAGGGCGGCGCCTGTTTTGATTTCATGCTGCAGGAGCGGGTGGCCGACGCCGATATGCCGATCGACGACGCCGCGGTGATCTGGTCGGAGGAGGCATCGCCTTTCGTGCCGGTGGCCAGAGTCAACATTCCGCCGCAGACCTTCGACGGCGAGGCGCAACAGGCGTTCTGCGAAAACCTGTCCATGAATCCCTGGCACGGTGTGGACGACTGGCGCCCCCTGGGCAGCCTGAACCGGGCCCGCCGCCTGGTGTATCACGCGGTGTCACAGTTCCGGCACCGGGAGAATGACGCCAGGGAACTCGAGCCGGACAGCTGGTGCCTGGAGGGCGGCGACGACTGCGACCTGTCCGGAATTTTCCACAGCACCAAACCCACCTGGCCACTGCCGCGCTGTTTTGACCCGCAGTACCAGCCGGCCGACGGCTCCGAGCCGCCGCCGGCCTGCTGGGAATAGTGATTCGAAAGGCAGCTACGCCTTCAAGCGGTCCGCTCGCCCGGCTCGTCCTCCCAGAAGCGCTCCAGGACGCGCCGGGTCATGCTCATGGCCAGCTCGTGCTCCCCCATAAGCACGTTGCCGACCTTGTCTTTTCGCAACAGCGCCGCTTCCTCATCACTGTGCGCACGCACCACCGTTTCAATATCAGGTTTCAGCATGCGGGCGATTTCCACCATTTTCCTTGCACGTATCACATCCGGGATGGCCACGACCAGAATACGTGCCCGCGCCACATGGGCCTGAATCAGCACTTCCGGCTCCGCCGCATCTCCAGAGACTGCGGGAATACCGCTGCGACGGAGTTGCTCGACTATCTCCCTGTTCTGCTCGGCCACAACCAGCGAGATCCCGTACTCCTCCAGCTGGCGGCCGATACGCGAACCCACTCGTCCATAGCCAACCAACAGCGCATGGCCGGTCAGTGTTCGCGCATCCACCGTTTCCGGCAGCTCCGCGAGGGGGTCCGCGGGTCTTTCCATGGCCCGGGCCAGGCGGGAACGGGAGCGTATCCATCGCTGCAGCGGCTCCACCGCGTTGAACAGCAACGGGTTGATGGCAATGGAAAAGAGGGCCCCGGCAAGTATCAGATTCTGCCCCTCCACGGATAGCAACCCCAGGGACGCTCCCAGACCGGCGAGAATAAAGGAGAATTCTCCAATCTGCGCCAGGCTGGCGGATACGGTAAGTGCGGTATTGAGCGGATAACGGAACAGTAACACCAGCGCAAATGCGGCCAGGGTTTTCCCCAGCACAATGATCGCGAGTACCGCCAGCACCCGCAATGGTTCCTCGACCAGCATTCTCGGATCAAACAGCATCCCCACGGAGACAAAGAACAACACCGCGAAGGCGTCGCGCAGGGGCAGCGACTCGTCGGCAGCGCGATGACTGAGAGAAGACTCCCGCAATACACTGCCCGCGAAGAAGGCGCCCAGGGCGAAGGAAACACCGAACACTTCCGCAGCGCTGAAGGCAATGCCCATTGCAGTGGCTATTACGCAAAGGGAAAACAGCTCCCGTGAGCCTGTGCGTGCAATTTTCCACAGAAACCACGGAAAAAGCCTGCGCCCCACTACAAGCATCAGCGCAACGAATATCGCCACCTTGCCCAGGGTCGACAGCACCGTTGCCAACAGGTCGCCTTCCGCCACGTCGCCGCCATTGCCCCCCAGCCAGCCCGCCAGTGGCGGCAGTACCACCAGCGCCAGCACCATGACAATGTCTTCCACCACCAGCCAGCCCACGGCAATGCGACCGTTGATGGAATCGAGCAGGCCGCGTGCTTCCAGGCCGCGCAGTAGGACCACAGTGCTCGCCACGGACAGCGACAGGCCGAATACCACGGATGCCCCCAGGGACCAGCCCCAATAACCCGCCACTGACGCGCCCAGCGCGGTAGCCACGGCAATTTGTGCCAGGGCGCCAACAATGGCGATGCGGCGCACGGACATAAGATCGGCCATGGAAAAATGCAGCCCCACTCCAAACATCAGCAGTATCACGCCTATCTCGGCCAATTGCTGGGAGAGTTCAATATCCGCGACAAATCCCGGTGTGGCCGGCCCGATCAGCACACCGGCCACCAGATAGCCGACCAGCGCCGGCAATCGCAGGCGCACGGCAACAAAACCGAGAAGCAGTGCCAGCCCCAGGGCCGCCGAGATGGTGGTAATCAGGGTGATATCGTGATGCAAGTTGCGCTTTCCCTCTATCAGGCTCAGAGAGCTCACTATTCTATCTTCTTCGGAAGCGGAGGCGGCAAATCACCACCACGGGTCGATTGGTCAGGGAAAGCCGGTAATGGTGGGGCGTGCAGCTAAACGGAGAAAAACTGCTGTATCCCCAGCAGCACATTGGTGGTAGCCACCGAGGCCAGGATCAGTCCCATCACCCGGCTGACGATGCTGGCGCCGGCGTTGCCGATCCAGCGGAAGATCCAGTTGGCGGTCAACAGTATCAGCAGCACGATGCCCAATACCGCCAGCATGGCGGTGGCGGTCTTGACCTGGTGTATCGGATCGAAGCGGTAGTTGTCGGTCAGCACCACCGCTGCCAGCATGGCGCCGGGGGAGGCGATGGAGGGCACCGCCAGCGGGAAAATCGCTGTCTCATGCCCCTCCTGTACTATCTCCATCTCCTGTTCCGGTTTGCCCTCACCAAAGATCATTGTCAGCGCGAACAGGAAGAGCACTACGCCGCCAGCCACCTGGAAGGCCGACAGGGGCACACCGATGGTCTCCAGCAGGTACTGGCCGGCGAGCAGGAAGAACATCAGTATGCCGGCGGCCACCAGCACTGCCAGTATCGCTATCTTGCGTTTCTGCCACTCGGCGTGCTGGGCGGTGACGGCGATAAACACCGGCAGCGTGCCCACCGGGTCTATCACCGCAAAGAAAAAGACAAAACTGCTGATCCAATCGCTCAAGGGTTGCTCCGGGGCGGCGTGCTACTATCGGCTTAATCTCTGTCGTAGGAGCGGTGGGGCGGCCATCCGCCCATGGCCGCGATCGATCTGTGCTGCGTAGCGATGCCGATCGCGGCCATGGGCCGCTCCTACGGAGGACAATTAAATCCGTATTGCAATACCAAAGTCTAGTGCATGACCACTCACTCACCGACAGCGCGCCGCATCGCCAAAACCATCCTCAACGGATTCGATGCCTATTTTGCCGACTACCAGAACATCACCCTCGGCGCCAAGGCGCGTTTTGAGACAGCCGCCTGGCAGGGCGTGCACCTGGCCAACAAGGAGCGCATCGACCTCTACAAGACCAAGGTCAACCAGGTACTCAAGCTGGTGCACTCGGTCACCAGCAAGGACACCAGTATGCTGGAGCTGTGGCGCGATGCCCGCGCCACCTATGCCCAGCTGATTGCCAACCACAGCAATTACGAAATCGCCGAGACCTTCTTCAACTCGGTCTTCTGCAGCCAGTTCCAGCACGGTCATATTCACGACAGCAATATCTTCGTCAAACCCTCGCGCACCCCGGATGACAAACCTCTCAGGGATTACAGCATCTATATCAGCTACAGCGGGCGCGACGGCCTCGAATATATGCTCGAGGACATACTCAACGACTACGGCTTCTCAGTGCCCTGGGAAAACCAGCAGCGGGATATCGAGAATATCTGCCGCGCCCTGCGCGCCGCGCCGCTGGCGGGGCTGGAAAATGAGAAGCAGCTGCGCGTGGATATGCTGGAATCGGTGTTTTACCGCAACAAGGCAGCCTATCTGGTGGGGCGCATGATGTTCGGCGGCGAGGTGATACCGCTGATACTGCCCTGCCTGAACAATGGCCGCGGTGGCATCTTCGTGGACACGGTGCTATACAGCAACGACTCCGCCAGTATCATTTTCAGTTTTACCCGTTCCTATTTTATGGTCGACGCGCCGATTCCGTCGCGCTTCGTGCGTTTCCTGTCCACGATAATGCCGCTCAAGGAGAGATCCGAGCTGTACAACTCCATCGGCTTCCACAAGCACGGCAAGACGGAGTTCTACCGCCATATCCTCGCCCACATGAAAGTGAGCAATGACAAATTCATCATAGCGCCGGGTATCAAGGGCATGGTGATGAGCGTCTTCACCCTGCCCTCCTACCCGGTGGTGTTCAAGGTGATCAAGGACCGGTTCGACCGGCCGAAAACCGTCACCGAGGAAATCGTGCGCGAGAAGTACAAGTTCGTATCCCGCTCCGATCGCGTCGGGCGTATGGCGGATACCCAGGAGTACACCAACTTTATCTTTTACCGCAACCGCTTCAGTGAAGAGCTGCTCGAGGAGCTGCAGGAGCTGGCGCCATCCAAGCTGGAGATGGACGACAAGTGGGTCATCATCAAGCACCTGTATGTGGAGCGGCGCATGGAACCGCTGAATCTCTACCTGCAGGATGCCAGCGACGAGGAAACCCGCGAGGCGATGGAGGAGTACGGCAATGCGATCAAGCAACTGGCGGCGGCGAATATCTTCCCCGGCGATATGCTGCTGAAGAACTTCGGCGTCACCCGCCACGGCCGCGTGGTCTTCTACGATTACGACGAGCTGTGCCCGCTGACCGACTGCAACTTCCGCAGGATTCCCGAGCCCCAGACCGCGGAGCAGGAACTTTCCGACAGGCCCTGGTACACGGTGGCCGAGGCGGATGTCTTCCCGGAGGAATTCCGCCTCTTCTTCTCCGGCAACCCGGTCGCGCGCCGGGCCTTCGAGGACCAGCACAGCGATCTGTACGATTACCGCTACTGGCAGCGGCTGCAGGAGCGCATCCGCGGCGGCCATATCGAGAGCGCCTTCCCCTACCGGCGCAAGTGGCGCTTCAGGCGGCGCTCCTTTGGCACATCAAGGAACTGATTAGCAGCTATAGTGGAAAGAGGTGTCTATTGGCGCGAGGTGTGGATAGTGCGTTTTACTGGCTTGGCGGTGGCAATCGGCACGCTTGCCCTGATTTCCACAAGTGGTTGCGGATACCTCCCCAGTGAGCTGGCGAAGCCGGGGGAGGGCAAAACCCGCGGCCACGCGCGCATCCTCGCCAAGCAGCACACCGTCAGTTGCAAAACACAGGCCCGCGGCTTCCGCCGGGTAAAGTTCGACGACCTCTACACCTTCACCGACGACGCCAGACAGCCGTTTCGCGAGGCCGACAATACGCCGGCGCAATATGACGTCAGCGCCTATGTCTGGGGCTTCGACAACTGCATGACCGGGGGGACCTGCACCGGTGGCGACCACTACTGGCTGATCGGCCGCGGCCCGGGCAGCGATTTCACCACCTGGGTGGTCACCCCTCAGTATCCGCGCATCACCATCCAGTCCACCTGCCGCGACCGGCTCAAGGTCGGCGAGCGCTACCGCTTCTCCTTCAGCCGCGGCAAGCTGGTGGGCTTCAGCCGGCGGTGAGTGGGTAGGGTGCGCCGCGCACACCAGGTCGAACGACGAAGCCCTATTAGTGCGCGCGGCGCAGCCTACGAGGGTTGTGAGTCCCGCCTTTTCAGATAGCGGTAAATCGCATCCTGGGAACGGCATCCCTTTTCGGTGTTGCTGGCGATACGCGTATTGCTCTGCTCGGAATCCAGTACCCGCGCCTTCTGATTGTCACTCCACTGCAACTCCATGATTTTCTTCACCGTCCGCTTGTGCGCCTCGTCCGCAATCGGGAAGGTCACCTCGACGCGGTGATCCAGGTTGCGAGTCATCAGGTCGGCGGACGACATCCACATGGACTCGTCGCCGCCGCTGTGGAAGATATACACCCGCGCATGCTCCAGGTATTTGTCCACCAGGCTGATAACCCGGATATTGTCGGAAAGCCCCGGGGTTTCACACACCAGTGCACACATACTGCGCACAATGATGCGCACCTTCACCCCGGCGGCGCCGGCGCGGTAGAGGCGCTCGATCAGCTCGCCGTCCACCAGGTTGTTGCACTTGAAGAAGAGTTCCGCCTTCTCGCCGGCCTCGGCCGCCTCTATTTCCCGATCGATGGCGCCCAGCAGTGCCGGACGGTTGGTGTAGGGGGACACGGCAATATGCTGGTAGTCGGG
The DNA here is from genome assembly GCF_014904815.1 of Microbulbifer taiwanensis. Lineage (GTDB taxonomy): Bacteria > Pseudomonadota > Gammaproteobacteria > Pseudomonadales > Cellvibrionaceae > Microbulbifer > Microbulbifer taiwanensis. The sequence goes on along the minus strand of NZ_JACZFR010000006.1, from coordinate 187,158 downwards.
CCGCAGGTGGGGGAACTGGATAAACTCGAACACGTCGTAGACATCCCGTCCAAGTTCCTGGTCACTGGTGAGCAGGCTGAAATCGCAGTAGACGCGGGCGGTGCTCTCGTTGAAATTGCCGGTACCCAGGTGACTGTAGAAACGGTCCCCACTCTCCTCTTTGCGCACGATTGAAATCAACTTGCAGTGCACCTTGAGACCCGGCACGCCGTAGATCACCTTGACGCCGGCATCGCGCAGCTCGGCGGACCAGTGAATATTGGCCTGTTCGTCGAAGCGCGCCTGCAACTCCACCACCGCGATTACCTTCTTGTTGTTGCGCACCGCGTTCACCAGCGCCGCCACCACGCGGGAATTCTTCGCCACCCGGTACAGGTTGATGCGGATCTCCCTGACCTCCGGATCTATGGCGGCGGAAATCAGCAGGTTGGTAATCGCGCGAAAGTCGTGATAGGGGTAGTAATACAGCTGGTCACCACCACGCAGCACATCGAAGATGCTCTCGCTGTCGGGCAGCGTCTGCAGCGGGTTCAGTGGCTTGTAACGGTCGCGTGCCGAGTCGGCGGGGAAGCCCATGAAATCCTTGGAGTTGTGGTAGCGACCACCGGGGGTAAAGCTGTCGTAGCGGCCCATCTTCAGCTTTTTCTTCACCAGTTTCAGCAGCCCCTCCGGCATCTCGGCATCGTAGGCCATGCGCACCGGTTCCGCCTGCTTGCGCTTCTTCAGCGACTTGGCCACCCGGTCGACGATGTTCTGGGTGATATGCTCCCCCAATTCCAGTTCTGCATCGCGACTGATCTTGAACATATACGCCTGCGCCCTGGCGATCGGCAGCACGTAGCGGAACACCTCCACAAGGCAGGCGCGGATGATGTTGTCGAGGACTATATAGACCTTTTCGTGCCTGCCCTCCCGGGGCGGTATCACCACGAAGCGCGGCAGCGTATCGGTGGGGATTTCCATCGCCGCGAAGCGCTCGGAACCGTCCGCAAGCTGCAGGTAGATCGCAAAATAAATGCTCGCTTCGTTCAGCAGCGGCATTGTGTCGCGGTCGTCGATAAAAAATGGTTCCAATTCCGGCAACACTTCGCGGTGGAAATAGTCCTCGACGAAAGCCCGCTGTTTGTCGCACAGCTGGGATTCGTTGACCAGGTGGATATCGTGCTTGTCCAGATCCGACAGCACCTTGGTATAGGCGGCGTGGGAGCGGCGCTGCAGGCGCAGTACCTTTTCGTTGATATCCGACAGCAACTCGGCAAAGTGCTCCTTGTTCTTGCCGCCCTTGGCAAAGGTGGCCAGGCGGCGTACGTCGGCCACGCGCACACGGTAAAACTCGTCCAGGTTATTGGAGAAGATGCCGAGGAAGCGCACCCGCTCGATAATGGGTACCGTCTCATCCTCCACCTCCTGCAGGACGCGTTCGTTGAAGGAAAGCCAGCTTAGCTCTTTCGGGTATAGGGGCGTATTATTGGACATGAGTGACTGCTTGTACGTCCTGGGGATCCATTGGGTCGCGGGGCGGCCGGGTGCGATCGACATAAAATAGTAGAGCAGTTTGCTACATTCAGATGACAGTTTTTTGACAAGGAAGCGGATGGTGCCTGACCTAGAACGCTACGCCGCCCTGGACCTGGGCTCCAACAGTTTCCACCTGCTGCTGGCGGAATTCCGCGACCAGCGTATGGTGCGCCTGCACACAGACAGATCCATGGTGCGCCTGGCGGAGGGGCTGGACGAGGAGCGCAATCTCGCCCCGGCCATCGCCGAGCGGGCGCTGGCGGCACTGCATCGCTTTCGTCCGGTGCTGACGGAACTCCCGACGGACCATATCCGCTGCGTCGGCACCAATACGCTGCGCACCGCCGCCAATGCGGACGGCTTCCTCGAGTCCGCCGAATCCATCCTCGGGGTACCCATCGAGATCATCAGCGGTATAGAGGAGGCGCGCCTGATCTACAGCGGCGCCATGGCCGCAGCGGACGGCCCGCCGCGGCTGCGCTGTATCGTCGATATCGGCGGCGGCTCCACCGAGCTGGTGCGCGGGCGCGAGGTGCCGCACCGGTTGCAGAGCCTGTATATGGGCTGCGTGTCCTTCAGCAAGCGCTTCTTTGCTGACGGCATCCTCTCCACCAATACCGTCAACCACTTTGAGCGCGCCCGCCGCGCCGCGCGCGCCGAACTGCAGGAGTTGCAGCACCTGGCGGAAAATGCCGAGGTGGTGGGTTGCTCCGGCACTGTCAAGGCGGTGGCGCGGGTGTTGAACGGCGGCGAGTTGTCGGCGATCAAGCGCGAGGATATCGACAAGCTGGCGGAACAGGTGGCCGGCGCCAGGCATATCGCCGACCTGAAACTGCCCGACCTGGACGAGGAGCGGCACCCGGTATTTGCTGCCGGGCTGGCGATATTGCACGCCATCTTCTGCGAGCTGGATATCCAGAGCATGCAGGTGTCCCCCTACGCGATTCGCGAGGGCATAGTCCACGACCTGGCCGGGCGGTTACACGGCGGCGACAGGCGCGCCGATACGGTCGCGACTTTGATGCACGACGGCAAGGTGGACGCCGCCCAGGCGCGCCGCGTCGGCGACACGGCGCTGGATCTGCTGAACAAGCTGCGCCCCGACACCCCCGCCGACCAGCGACAGCGCCTGCGCTGGGCCGCGCAGCTGCACCAGATTGGCCTGGCGCTCTCCCACAGCAATTTTCGCAAGCTCGGCGCCTATATGGTCGAGCAGTCGGACCTGGCGGGCTTCTCCAAAAACGAGCAGGAACACATTGCCCACCTGGTGCGCAACCAGCGCGGCCGCATCAAACCAAGGCGGGAACACTACGGATTCCGCCCCAATCCCGACCTGCTGCTGTGCCTGCGCCTCGCCTGTATCGTGCACCGCGATCATACCGATCGCGCCGTGAATGACCTGGAACTGAAAGCGCGCGACGACCGCTACCGGCTGCGTATTCCCCAGGAGTGGCTGGAAAAAAATCCCGCCATCGAGGATCTGCTCTACCAGGAGGTGGACCACTGGCAGTCGCAGCCGTTAATGCTGAAACTGGATGCTGTATAAGGCCAAAACATGAAGATCTGGGCGGCGCTGCTGGTGGGTATCCCTTGCGAGACACACCGAGCGTGTCGGCCGTTGAGCCCGGCCGCCAATCACAGATTGGCGTCGTTCGGCTGCGCGCGAAGCGGTGCTTCGCAAACGCTTACCTCACCCTACAATTGTCACTTATGAAACTCAGCGAAGTCACCCTCAGCCACCACTACGCCGATCTGGGCGATGCCTTCGGCACCCGGATAGATCCCACGCCGTTTGAACACCCCGGGCTGATTCACGTGAATCCGGCGGTACTGCAGCTGCTGGGCATAGACGCAGCCGAATCAAAAAATCCGGACTGGGCCCAGCTCGGCTGTGGCAAGAAACTGTTCAAGGGCAGCAGGCCCTTCGCAATGAAATACACCGGCCACCAGTTCGGCGTCTACAACCCGGAGCTGGGCGACGGCCGCGCACTGCTGCTTGGGGAAATCGAAAATGCCGGCAGGCGCTGGGAGCTGCACCTGAAAGGGGCCGGCAAGACTCCCTACTCCCGTTTCGGCGACGGCCGCGCGGTACTGCGCTCGACCATTCGCGAATACCTGGCCGGCGAAGCACTGACCGGGCTCGGCATCAACAGCACCCGCGCCCTGTGTATCGTCGGCAGCGACGAGCCGGTGACGCGGGAACAGATCGAGAGCGGCGCCATGCTGATCCGCGTGGCCGAGACCCATGTGCGCTTCGGTCACTTCGAATACTTTTTTTATACCAAGCAATTGGAAGCACTGCACAAGCTGATCGAATTTGTCTGCCAACGCTTTTTGCCCGAAGTTACCGGGCTTAGCGTCAGCGAGCAGGCCGAGGCGCTGCTGCGCTTCACGACACGAAAAAGCGCCGAGCTGGTGGCCGGCTGGCAATCGGTGGGCTTCGCCCACGGCGTGCTGAACACCGACAATATGTCGATTATCGGCGACACCTTCGACTATGGCCCCTACGGCTTTCTCGACGACTATGAACCGGCCTTTATCTGCAACCACTCGGACCACACGGGCCGCTACGCCTTCGAGCAACAGCCCGGCGTGGTGCTGTGGAACCTGAATGCCCTGGCCCACGCCCTCTCCGCCTTTGTCAGCACCGAGGCGCTGCGCGACTGCCTGGAGGAATTCCAGCCACGCCTGGTCGACGGCTACGCCGCACGCATGCGCCGCAAGCTGGGACTGGAGATGGAGGAGGACGGCGACCAGGCACTCTGCGCGAGTCTGCTGCAACTGCTGGCCGACGGCCAGGCCGACTACACGCTGTTTTTCCGCGCCCTGGCCCACTACCGCGGCGAGCGCCCGGCCGCGGCGCTGCGGGAACTGGTTGCCCCGGCACAACATGGCGCGCTGGAGCAGTGGCTGGATCGCTACGACCAGCGTCTGGCCCACGAGGACAGCGATTCACGCGCGCGCAATCGCGCCATGCTCGGCGCCAACCCCAAGTATGTCCTGCGCAACCACTATGCGCAGAAGGTCATAGACGCCGCCGAGCAGGGCGACCACCGACCGCTGCAGACGATGGTGCTGCTGCTGCAGAACCCCTTTGACGAACATCCCGACCATGAGACCTGGGCCGCGGCACCGCCGGAGTCCGGCAAGCATATGCCGGTCAGCTGTTCCTCCTAGCGGGAAGCGCTAAAACAAAATTCTCACGCCAGAGCTACACTGGAAATAGATTCCTGTCGATCTGCATGACTTGGTGTAAGATCCCGGTCACAGTTCTAACAAAGGGGTAACCGAGATGATGAGAAACCTGCTGATGGCGGCCTGCTGCCTGCTGTTTGCGCTCCAGGCCAGCGCCCAGGATGTGGTGGGCAAGTGGCGCACCGTCGACGACGAGACAGGCCAGCCGAAATCCATCGTCGAGATCTACCAGAAGGGCGGCAAATACTACGGCCGCGTGGTGGACCTGCTGATGAAGCCGGACGACACCATCTGCGACAAGTGCCCCGGCGCGCGCAAGGGCAAGAAGATTGTCGGTATGGACGTGATCACCGGCATGGTGAAGAGCGGCGATATCTACGAGGGCGGCCAGATTCTCGACCCCACCAAGGGCAAGATCTACGACTGCAAGTTCTGGCTCGAGGGCAACCAGTTGAAGGTGCGCGGCTACCTGGGTTTCTTTTACCGCACGCAGACCTGGCACAGGGTGCAGTGAATGATGAATGCGGAACAACACGCGATCTGAGTTTCTGCGGTAGGAGCGGCCCATGGCCGCGATCGGACTTTCAGGCAACGCCCCAGATCGATCGCGGCCATGGGCGAATGGCCGCCCCGCCGCTCCTACAGAAGATTACGCTGTAACTTCCGATTCATTGCCCGGATTCGACAGCAAAAACACCAGCGGCACCGCCGCCAGGTTGATCCACATCAGCAGCTGGAAATCGTTCACATAGGCGATCTCCGCCGCCTGCCGCGACAGTTCCTGAAACACATTCAGTGGCAGTGTCCCCAGCTCCCCGCCCCCCGGCAATGTACCGATCAGATCCGGCGACAGCTGCAGCCGCTCCCCCAACTGCTGCTGGTTGATCCACAGGTTGCGGGTCAGCACTGCCATCACGATGGACACGCCGATACTGCTGCCCAGGTTGCGCGACAGGCTGAACAGCGCCGTGGCCTCGCCGCGCAGGCTGGCCGGCAGGGTCGCGTAGGCGAGTGTCGAGATGGGTACGAATACCAGCCCCAGGCCGAAACCCTGCAGCATGCCGGTCATTACCAGCGCAGACTGGCTTACCTGCAGGTTGAAGCCCGCCATCAAGTGCAGGGACAGGCTCACCAGCAGCATGCCGACAAAGATCAGCTTGCGCCCGTCGACCAGCTGCAGCAACCTGCCCACTAGCATCATCGCCACCATCACCCCAAGGCCCCGCGGCATCAGCACCAGGCCGGTGGTCACCACCGGGTAGCCCTTCCACTGTTGCAGGAAGGAGGGCAACAGGGCCATGGTAGCCAGCAGGATAATGCCCACCACGAAAATGAACACCAGCCCGGATACATAGTTGCGGTCGCGGAACAGCTCCGGGGACAGGAAGGGCGTCCTGGTCGTCAGCGAGTGCACCACAAACAGGTAGAGCCCCAGTACCGAGGCGATCGCATACAGCTGTATCTCCAGGGACTCGAACCAGTGCACCTGCTCGCCGCGGTCCAGCAGCATCTGCAGCGCGCCCACCGCCAGCGCCAGCAGGCCAAAACCCAGCGCGTCGAAGCGCGGCTTTCTGGTCTCGCCCTCGGGCAGGTAGAGATAGATACCGACCAGCGACAGAATGCCGAACGGCAGATTGATATAGAAAACCCAGCGCCAGGAGTAATACTCGGTCAGCCAGCCGCCCAGGGTCGGCCCCAGGATGGGCCCGATCATCACCCCCACGCCCCAGAGGCTCATGGCCGAGGCGTGCTTTTCTTTCGGGTAGGTATCCAACAGTGTGGCCTGGGACAGGGGCACCAGCGCGGCGCCGAACACGCCCTGCATCAGGCGCCAGAAGATCATCTCGTTGAGGCTTGCGGCCTGGCCGCACAGCATCGAGGTGATGGTAAAGCCGGCCACCGACCAGAGAAACAATTTGCGGCGGCCGATACGCTGGGACAGGTAGCCCACCGGCAATGTCATGATCGCCGCGGCGACAATATAGGAGGTCAGCACCCAGGTGATCTGGTCGCTGCCGGCACCGAGGCTGCCCTGCATATGGGGCAGGGCCACATTGGCGATGGTGGTGTCCAGCACCTGGATAATCGTGGCCAGCATGATACTGGCCGTGATCATCTTGCGGCGCCCTTCAGTCATGGCGACAGCGGTCATGCCAGGGGCACTCACGGCGCCAGTACGACGCGACCGCTCTCACCGCCGCTGGCACGCGCGGACACCAGCTTGTCGTCTTCGCTGGTATCGATACGCACCCTGGCGCTCATGCCGGCGCGCAGGGCCGGCGCCTCCTTGGCCGGGTAGAGGCGCAGGCGCACCGGCACCCGCTGCACCACCTTGACCCAGTTGCCACTGGCATTTTGCGGCGGTATCAGCGCGAATTCGCTGCCGCTGGCGGGGCTGAGGCTGTCCACCTGCGCCTGCCAGGTGAAACCCGGATAGGCGTCCAGGGTCACTTCAGCCTGCTGGCCGGTGCGCACATTGGCCAGCTCCGTCTCCTTCAGGTTGGCCTCGACCCACAAGCCGTCGGCACCGAGCATGCTGATCACACTGATTCCGGCCGGAACCATCTCGCCCACCTGCGGTACCGTGTTGGCGATGACGCCGGCCACCGGCGCCACGATACGGGTGCGGGACAGCTGGTAGCGCGCCTTGTCCAGCTGCGCCTGGGCCACCTTCAGGTCCGCCTGCTCCTCCAGCGGAATCTCCGGATTGCCGCCCAGCTCCGCGCGCAGGCTGGAGAGTTTTTCGGTGTTGATCGCTATCTGCGCCTTGGCCCGCTCCAGTTGCTGGCGCGATTCGTCCAGCTGTGCCTCCGACAGCGCCACTTTGCCCAGCTTCTCGTTGCGCTCCAGCATGCGGCGATAGTAGTCCGCATCCTGGCGCGCCTGCTGCACCGCGGCTTCGGCTTCCGCATAGTCGGCGCGGCGCGCCAGCAGGTCATTCCTGACCTGCCCCAGGTGCGCCTCGGCCTCGGCCACCGCCAGATCGAAGGGCGTCGAGTCCAGCTGCACCAGCAACTGATCCTTTGCGACCGCCTGGTTGGCCTTTACCAACACCAGCGCCACCACGCCACTGACTTCCGGCGCCAATGAGATCTTGTCGGCCTTGATATAGGCGTTCTCGGTTTCCACACTGCTGCCGCCACCGAACAGGCACCAGCCCGCCACTGCCAGGGCGGCGGCGATACCGGCGGCGAAGCCCAGGCGCCGCGCCGGCAGTCCGCCCAGTTTTTTCCCCACCTGCTCCTTCACGTCGTCCCCTATCACTTCAGGCCTCCTCCCGTGTCAGATTTTCCCGCAGCCGCTCCAGCAGCCCCTGCAGCTGTCCCACCTCCTCCATCGAGAAACCGGCCAGCGCCTGGGTGCGGGTCTGCAGCGCCAGGCCGCGCAGCACATCCAGGGCCGGCTCGGCGGCGGCGGTGAGGAAGAGGCGAAAGCCGCGCCGGTCGCGGGGACCCGGGCGGCGCTCCACCAGGCCATCCTGCTGCAGGTTGTCCAGCTGCCGCGCCAGGCTGATCGGCGCCACATCCATTCTCTCTGCCAGCTCCGCCTGCTTCTGCCCCTGCTCCCGCGCCAGGTGCCACAGCACCTGCCAGCGCGAGCGGCTGAGCCCGTGGGCCTTGGCGCGGCGGTCGAAGTTGCGCCGCAACAGGCGCGCGGCGCTGTGCAGCTCGAAGCTCATCTGAGCGGCATTGTCTTTAGTGGACATGGATTTTCTGGACTGGCCCCCGTTTTAAGGGCGCTCATTATAAGCATGCTTATAAATGTCGCAATGGGTGCACAAGACTCACCACAGGGCAACAGTAGGAGCGGCGGGGCGGCCATCCGCCGGTGGCCGCGATCGATGGCCGCCTACGACACAACCGAAAAGGGCGATCACAAGGATCGCCCCTACGCATCAAGTTGAGGAGGACCTTATTTCTCCAGCACCTCGATCCTGTCCACCTTCTGGAAGCCCCGCGGCAGCTTGTTGCCGCGGCGGCCGCGCTCGCCGTGATAGTGATCCAGTTCCGAGATCTTGATCCTGGTGTGGCGCTTGCCGGCGTGAATCACCAGTTGCGCACTGCCCTCGAGCACCGCGATACCCACCATGATCTCCTCGCGACTGGCGGCGCGGGCCGAGGGAATATTGACGATCTTGTTGCCCTTGCCCTTGGCCAGTTCCGGCAGTTCGGAGACCGGGAACACCAGCATGCGGCCCTCGCTGGTCACCGCCGCCAGCAGCGCCTCCTGCGGATTCTGTACCTCACAGGGCGGCAGTACCCGCGCGCCCTTGGGCAGGGTCAGCATCGCCTTGCCGGCCTTGTTGCGCGACTGGAGGTCCGCCAGCTTGGCGATAAAGCCGTAACCGGCGTCCGAGGCCAGCAGCACCCGCTGCTCGTCGCTCCCCATCAGCAGCCCTTCGAAGGTGGCGCCAGAGGGCGGATTGATACGGCCGGACAGTGGATCGCCCTGGCCGCGCGCCGACGGCAGTGAATGGGATGCTATCGCGTAGCTGCGACCGGTGGAGTCCAGCAGCAGCGCCGGCTGGTTGCTCTTGCCGCGGGCGGCGAACTTGAAGCCGTCGCCGGCCTTGTAATTGAGTGCGGTGGGGTCGATTTCGTGACCCTTGGCCGCGCGAATCCAACCCTTGTCTGACAGCACCACGGTGATGGGGTCGCTGGAAAGCAACTCCGCCTCGCTGAAGGCCCTGGCCTCTTCGCGCGCGACGATCGGCGAGCGGCGCTCATCGCCGAACTCGTCGGCGGCGGCCAACAATTCCTTCTTGATCAATGTCTTCAGGCGGCGCGCGCTGTCCAGGGTCTTGGTCAGCGTATCGCGCTCTTTCTCCAGCTCCGCCTGCTCGCCGCGGATCTTCATCTCCTCGAGGCGCGCCAGCTGGCGCAGCTTGGTGTCGAGGATATATTCCGCCTGGGTATCGGTGAGCTCGAAGCGCTCCATCAGCGCCCGCTTCGGCTCGTCGTGGGTGCGGATTATCTCGATGACTTCATCAAGATTGAGGAAGGCTATTAACTGACCGGCCAACAGGTGCAATCGCTTCTCGACCTTGTCGAGGCGGAACTGCAGGCGGCGTCTTGTCGTCACGGTGCGGAAACTCAGCCACTCGCCCAGTATCTTGTCCAGTGACTTGACCTGCGGGCGACCGTCGATACCGATCATATTCAGGTTGACCCGGTAGCTCTTCTCCAGGTCGGTGGTGGCGAACAGGTGGTTCATCACCCCGTCCATATCCACGCGGTTGGACTTGGGCACTATCACCAGGCGGGTCGGGTTCTCGTGATCCGACTCATCGCGCAGGTCTGCCACCATCGGCAGCTTCTTGGCCTGCATCTGCGCGGCAATCTGCTCCAGTACCTTGGCGCCGCTGGCCTGGTAGGGCAGCGCGGTGATAACGATATCGCCGTCCTCCCTGCTCCAGATAGCGCGCATCTTTATCGAGCCGCGGCCCGTCTCGTAGACCTTATGGATATCCGCACGGGGGGTGATGATCTCCGCCTCGGTGGGCATATCCGGGCCCTGGATATATTCGCACAGCTCCGCCACCGTGGCCTTGGGATTTTCCAGCAGTGCCACAGTCGCATCCACCACCTCGCGCAGGTTGTGCGGCGGAATATCCGTGGCCATACCCACGGCGATACCGGTGGTGCCGTTCAGCAATATATTGGGTACCCGCGCCGGCAATACCGCCGGTTCGTCCATGGTGCCGTCGAAGTTCGGCTGCCAGTCCACAGTGCCCTGGCCCAGCTCCGACAGCAGTACCTCGGAGTACTTGCCCATGCGCGATTCGGTGTAGCGCATGGCGGCGAAAGACTTGGGATCGTCCGGCGAGCCCCAGTTGCCCTGGCCGTCCACCAGCGGGTAGCGGTAGCTGAACGGCTGCGCCATCAGCACCATGGCCTCGTAGACGGCGCTGTCGCCATGCGGGTGGTACTTACCGATCACATCGCCCACGGTGCGCGCGGATTTCTTGTACTTGGCGCTGGCCTTCAGGCCCAGCTCGCTCATGGCGTAGACGATGCGGCGCTGCACCGGCTTCAGGCCGTCGCCGATATTGGGCAGGGCTCGGTCGAGGATCACGTACATGGAGTAGTCCAGGTACGCCTTCTCGGTGTATTCCTTGAGCGGCAGTCGCTCGGAGGCCTCATAGACGGAGGTGTCGGTCATACAGCTCTCGTTATTCTGTTCGGAAGGAGCGGATTATGGCGGCGAATGGCGGTCGGTTCAAAGAGGAGACCCCGGGGGTATCAATTGCCCTCCGGTTCGGCAACTCCGGGCAGTTCACTTTTCAGCCAAGAGCGAAACGCCTCGACTTTCGCTGGCTGGCCGCGTTCGCGGCTTATCAGGTAATAGCCAAAACCCGGCAGGCGGCAGTCCTCCCGATAGGGCCGCAGCCATCCCTGTTGTACGGCGGAGTCCACCAGCAGGCTGCTGACAAAGGCCAAGCCCCGCCCCGCCAGCGCCGCCTGAATCACATGCAGCTCCTGGTCAAAACGGTAGCGCTCCGGCATCTTGCGGCGCGGCATAAAGCGCCGCCACCACTGTTCCGCGGTAATCGCCTGCAGATTGCTACTCTTCCACTGGGTTTCAAACGCGGTAACCGGCCGGCCTTTTTCCAGCTTCGCCAGGCTATCGGCACTGCCGTAAACACCGAACGCCTCGCGCAACAATAGTTCGGCCCCGCTCTCCGCCGGCGGCTGGCCGTAACGGATGGCAATGTCCACCCGCCGGTCGCGCTCCAGGTCCACCAGTTGCTCATCTGTCTGCACCACCACCCGCAGCTGCGGATGCGCCCGGTAAAAATCCTGCAGCCGCGATGCCAGCCACAGGGCGGCAAAGGCACTGGTCGTGCTGACCGTGAGCACCTTGGGCCGGCCTGAGATTGCCTCAATCGCATCCGCCAGGGTCTGCAGTGACAGGCGCGCGGCATCAGCCAGTTGCTGGCCGGCCCCGGTCAGGTAGACGGCGCGGGTGCGCCGCTCGAACAGCGCCGTGTCCAGCTGTGCCTCCAGGTTGCGGATCTGGTGGGAGACAGCGGTGGGCGTGATATGCAGCTCTTCCGCCGCCCCCTTGAAACTGCCCAGGCGCGCGGCCGCCTCGAATACCCGGATGCTGTTCAGGTTGCTCAACTGCCTGTACATGGCACCCCTATAAGTGAATTTTGCTCATCTATAAGTGAGAAAGCATCCTTTGTCAACACAGGTCATGGACAGCATATTTGCACTGAAAACCCAGCCAGATACAGGAGACAGATATGAAAAAAGTGCTGAAAATAGATGCCAGTGCACGCACAGTGGACAGCGAAGTACCGGCCTACCGCTCCCTTTCCCGACTGTTGTCGCAGCATTTCCAGGAGCGCTGGCTGGAGCACAGTAGCGAAGACCTATTCATCCACAGGGATGTCGGCGCGACGCCGCCGGCATTCGTCAGCCAGGACTGGATCGCCGCTGTATTTACCCCCGAGGCCCAGCGCAGTACAGAGCAGCGGGCACTGCTCGCGCTCTCCGATCAGCTGATCGACGAGGTGACGCAGGCGGACCTGATCCTGGTTTCCACGCCCATGTACAACTACGGCATGCCGGCCAGTCTCAAGGCCTGGTTTGACCAGGTGGTGCGGGTCAACAAGACCTTCTCTTTTGACCTGGCCCGCGGCGACTTCCCGCTGCAACCGATACTCTCGGGAAAAACCCTGGTGCTGTTGTCGTCCAGCGGCGAGTTCGGCTTCGAGCCCGGCGGAATCCGCGAGAGCATGAACCACCTGGGACCCCATGTGCGCACACTGGGCCACTACCTTGGGGTCGAGGACTTTTATGAGATCCGCATCGAATACCAGGAGTTCGGCGACGAGCGCCACAGCCAGTCCATCGAGAGTGCCTACGGGGAGGTGGACAAGCTTGTGGAGACATTGACCGGGAAAGTGCACTCAATAGCCTGAGACGGCCTGCAGCCTGTCTATTGCCGCTCATAAATATTTACACCATTTGTGATACCTTCTCCCGCATTCTGGAAATAATAATCCCCAACGGAATACGGGAGACCGCTGATGCCCACCCTGCTCGCCTTCCTGCACCACCTGACCGCCTTCGCCCTGGTCGCCGCCATCGCCATAGAACTGGTGCTGCTGGGGCAGAAGTTCACCCTGGAGAGCGCGCGCAAACTGCAGGCCGTCGACCGGGTGCTGGGTATTTCCGCCGGTCTGCTGCTGGTGGTCGGCCTGTTGCGGGTCTTCTATTTCGAGAAGGGCGCCGCCTACTATTTCCACAATGGCGCCTTCCACGCAAAACTGACCCTGTTTTTCCTCGCCGCTTTACTGTCCATCTATCCGACGGTGCGCTTTATTCGCTGGAACAAATCCCTGAAGCAGGGGCAGCTGCCCGATGTCAGCGACGGCCAGTGGAAGCTGATGCGCAGGGTTGTGCATATCGAGCTGGCGGCGATTGTCGGCATACTGCTGTGCGCAGCGATGATGGCGAAGGGGATAGGCCAGTTTCGCTAAAATAGAAAGGCGGCTAAACGGGTAGACCCCATGACGAGCCTCACCCTCAAAGACGTCGCTGTCGGTGATCTGGAAAAAATCGACCTGGCAATAGCGCCGGGGGAGATCGTCTGCCTGTCCGGTGCCTCCGGCGCCGGCAAGAGCCGCCTGCTCAGGGCAGTCGCGGACCTGGAACCCCACGGCGGCAGGGTGCGCCTGGGCGATACGGAGCAGGACTCGGTGCCCGGCCACCGCTGGCGGCACTCGGTGATGATGGTGCCGGCTGAGAGCGCCTGGTGGTTCGATACCGTCGGCGAGCACCTGGAAAAGCCCATGCCCGAAGCGCTGCGCGCCCTGGGCTTCGCCGGGGATGTCGGCAACTGGTCCGTGTCCCGCCTGTCGTCCGGGGAGAAGCAGCGCCTGGCCCTGGCGCGAGCCTTGTCCCGCGAGCCCCGAGCCCTGTTGCTGGACGAACCCACGGCCAACCTGGACGACAAGACCACCCGGCAGGTGGAAGCCTGGCTGCAGTCCGTCATTCGTGAACGCCACTGCCCGGCGCTCTGGGTAGCTCACCGCGAAGACCAGATACAGCGGGTGGCCGGGCGGCATTTTCGCATCGAGGATCGGCGACTGGTGGAAGTGCGGGAATGAATGTGATCGCACTGTCCTGGTGGCAACTGGCCCTGGCATCGTCCCTGGTGCTTGCCCTGGCCGCCTGCACTCATTTCGCGCGCCTGGGATTGGGCGGATCCCTGTTGATAGCCGCAGCGCGCACCGCGCTTCAGCTGGCGCTGATCGGCGTGGTGCTGGAGGTACTCTTCGCGGTGGGCAGCCTGCACTGGGTGGCCCTGATGGGCCTGGCCATGCTACTACTCGCCGGGCGCGAAATCGTCGCCCGGCAGAAGTACCGACTGCGCGGTGGCTGGAGCTTCGCCATAGGCACAGTGTCCATGTTTATCTCCGCCTTCAGCGTCACGATACTGACGCTGATTGCAGTGATAGACCCACAGCCCTGGTACCAGCCCCAGTACGCGATACCGCTGCTGGGCATGCTGCTTGGCAACACCATGACCGGCGTGGCGCTAGGCCTGGACCGGCTCACCGAAAGCGCGCACCGCTCGCGCGATATCATCGAAAACCGGTTGATGCTCGGCGATACCTGGGCAGATGCCTGCGGTGACTTCCGCCGCGAGGCCATGCGCGCGGGGCTGATGCCGGTCATCAATGCCATGGCCGCGGCCGGCATAGTCTCCCTGCCGGGCATGATGACCGGCCAGATACTTGCCGGCAGCCCGCCGGCGCTGGCGGTGAAATACCAGATACTGATCATGTTCACCATCGCCGCCGGCACCGGTTTCGGCACCTTTACCGCGGTGGCCATCTGCTCCCGAAGACTGTTTGACGGGCGCGAGCGATTGAGGGTGGATCGGCTGACACAGGGCGGTCGCGGCTGACCTTCCAGTGAAAGCTATCGGCATCGCGCGGTCGATAATCATCAGGCAGCCAGCTTCTCCAACTTACTCAACCGGAGGTTCCAGGCGCCTTTCATCGGCACCGATGTATAGGGCCACCGGGCTTTTAACGCCGGCAAAACAGTGCCTGCGCGCCGTAACACCCGCAGAAAGCGCACAGCTTTTGAACGTCGCCCCGGTTGCGACTTTTTACGGCTTACTGTTTGGGTCTAAGGGCCTCGATAACCTGTGCATCCACCCAGTAGATATCCACATTATCATTATCGTCGTCTATGCCTCTGTTGAAGAGTATGTACTTTCCGTCAGGGGTGACACTCGCATAGGCATCCCATTTATCGGAATTGATCTTTTCGCCCATATTGATGGCTGGCCCCCACGAGCCATCTTCTTGTCGGAAGCTGATATAGAGATCAGAGCCCCCATAGCCGCCGTCCCGCTTGCTGTCCCAGATAAGATAGCTTTCGTCTGGCGCGATAAAAGGGTGGGCTGTCATTTTTCCTGAATTGACCGTCGGGCCCATCTTCTGCGGGGCCTGACGCTCACCCCCTCTGAGCGTAGATATGCGAATCAAATCGTTGCTCTTGTAATCGTCAAACACATAGGTGCCTTTTGCAGAGGCCGACAGGCGCATAATGCCCCAGTCTTCCCGGTCAAACATGGGGCCAAGGCTTTTACGTTCTGACCAGCCGTCGCCGATACGGTCCCTATAGCCTTCTGCCATATGCATTCGCTTGCCGTCAGGCGAGAGTACAAGTTCACCCTCCCGCGGGAATTCAATGTACTTCTTCCAGACATTGTTTTCCTGCCGGAAGCCGATAACGGTAGGTCGGAAGCCGGTTTTATTGGGGCCGGTGTAAATTCCACGGTCTATGGTGAAGTAAAATTCCTTCATACCTGGTGCAAAAACGCCCTCAAGCTCCCAGCCTTCTTTGGAAATGACACCCGGCGCAAACGGCTCTGCCACCATACCCGGTGGCTTCTGCCCCATGTAGGGACCTTTCAGGATAGGAAACTCCTCCTGAGCGCTACTATTGCCGCTCACTATCAGAACCGGGGCAAGGGCAAGCATTAGAGGCAAGATAGATTTCATGACTCACTCCTCACCTGAAGCCGGGGAGCGCATATTTTCAGATCGCGATTCAGGCCTGGGAGTTTCGATTTTTTTTGCATCCACCCAGTAGATATCGCCATCCGTGCCCTTTCGACCAGGATTTCTGTTAAAGAAAAAGTACTTTCCCTCTGGCGTGAAGAAGCCGCTATGATCACGATGCCCTGTCGAAACGGTAGCGGATGCATAAACTTCAGGTATTGAACCCGGCGACTTCTGCCCAAGATAAGGCCCCTCGAGGACGAGAGCTTTATCATGCCCATAGCCTTTGACACTCATAGCTGCCAGTGAAAGCAATAAAACCATAGAAATAAAAATAGGCTTCATAATTAGTTCGCGTCCTTGTGCAAGTTTGACAGCCAAGCCACACTGCGCACTCCAGTCATAGGAAATGCGGTTTGATGAGACCCTTCGATCACGACGTGATTCAATGACAAACTCCTGTCATTTCTGTTTTCCAGCATGGTGACAAACTCTTTGACATGTTCCCCCAACTCATTTTCCAAGGCGCCATTGGAAACAAACACATTGGCATTCAGGCTATCACCTTTCAATGCCGCTTTAGATCCAAGCTCAGATAGAAAGGAAATGTCGTCCTTAAGTGAAGGACTACCGATGATGTAATTTTTGAAGGTGTCGGGTTGCGACAGCAATATATAAGCGCCAAATTCACCGCCGAGTGAATACCCAAAATAGGTGCGGTTTCCAGGATCGGATCGGAAGTTGTTTTCTACATATCCAATTACATCGTTGCGAATAAAATCCAGATGATTGTCGGCCTGCCCCAGCTGATATTTAGCTTGAATTTCAGAATTGCTTGTTTTCCTTACTGAATAGTCTCGAAACCTGCTGAAATGCACTCCCACCTCTTCCTTTAATTCTTTGTCTATATCCTTTTGCCAGGAAATCCCAACCAGAATCACATTTTCCATCAGGAATTCCGTGGAAGCAGATAACAATTCGATATGCCACACGGCATCGGTAAAGTAAATTACCGGATATTCTATATCGTTGCTTCTCCCATATCCCTCTGGCAGCTTTATATAGAGCTCATATTGTCCTCCCGATTTGGCATCCTCGATTGGAACTACCTGCACCCTGGGCAGTTCGTATGGTTTTTGTGCAACCGCTTTAACATTCACAAAAGGCAACAGCAGCAAAAAAATTGAGATTAGAGTCTTCTTCATGCTAATCAACTTCCACTTCATATAATTCCACTCTTATTAAAAGTACATTTTTTATACAATCCAGTATTCCCAGAAAATAGAGCTGTTAAGAAAGTGTCTGGAAATCCACCTCTACAAGCCTATTTATGGTCACGACACTAAATCGATCGAAATTGAAATACCTGAAGTTCACCTGATTTTTAGCTGACTTCTAGCTAGACATGAAAAAATGCATTACTATCAATCAGTTACAAAAATATAAATTGACTCAATCGGGTTTATGACAAGGCATTTGCTCTTGTTTAGACTCACTTTTGAGCAGCGGCTTTCATCCTGGTTTGAGGCTATATGGCACAACAATATTGGGTTGGTGATTTTTTTATCGATTTATCCAGAAATCAAATCACTCACAATAAGCAATCTCAAACAATTGCTCCCAAAGCGCTAGCGGTACTGACCCACCTGGCTGAAAACTACGGAAAGGTAGTTAGCCAGGACGCACTGCTAGCTAATGTCTGGCAAAGCACCGTGGTATCTCCCAATACACTGCAAAGAAGCATCGCTCAATTAAGAAAGGCGCTGGGAGATGACGGCAAAGGCCAAACCTATATCAAGACACATGCTAAACAGGGGTATAGCCTGGAGTGTGATGTCCTCTGGCACGAAGAAAGTGATTCCACCCGACCCAGCAAATCCCAGGTACACGCAGCCGAAGATGTTCATTTCCGAGAAGTCACAAGCGGAACCGAGACAAACAGGAGACCAGAGATATCTGCCACTACTTTAATACTGGCATCTATTGCCGTTGGCATTATTATGCTGGGAATTTTGGCATTTCAGCATCTTGCGCCTGAGCAGTCTTCGCAACTGACTTTTGATAAAATACGCTCAATTACTGCCACTGATGACAAAGAGTTTGATGCGACCTATTCGCCCGATGGTAAATACATTGTTTTCCATCGCTATTTAAATAAGCTTTGCGTCAATAGACTATGGGCCAAGAACATAAGCACTCAGGAAGAGATTCTGCTGACCAAAGATTGGGGCGCTTACGGTAGCCATAGCTTTTCAAAAGATGGTAAGAAAATTGTATTTTTAGCGACCGAAGCCTGCAGCGAGCCAGTCACCCAGAAAAGTTGTTTCGATTTGGTTGGCTTGGATTTTGAAAAGGCACTTGAGAATCCTCAGCAGCCGAGCATAATGCTTCAATGTAAAAATTCAACAGTGAAGAGGCCCACCTGGTTAAGCAATAACAATATTGCCTTGTTGCAAAGAAATTCGAACCGTTGGAAGTTAATCAATTACTCAATTAGTGATAACAAAAGCACTGATTTACTCGACCTAGAAGACGGTAATTTAATCCACTTTGCTTATTCGGACAAGGATGACCTTATCGCTGTAACCAGCATCCATAATGACGGTCAACACTACATTGAAATGCTCAAACCGGATGGGCGCATTGTATCTAGCCATCAGATAGAACGCCCGCAGGAAATAGCGAGGTTTCGCCCCATCTACCCCAGTTTTTCCCCCCGTGACAACCAACTCATCTTTAGCACTGGCAGACAACTATTTACCCTCTCTTATGACGGAAAAATCGACAAAATCAACTTGCCTTTTGCCGACAGAATCCATCAGCCTGAATTCCACCCGGACGGAAAAAGTTTGCTCATGATCAAGGGACCATACGATAGTGACATCGTGTTATTTCCCCTTAATGAGACTTCCGAAACAAATGCCATAACACAGGCTAACCAAGCAAAACCGGCAACAGAAACTTCACAGACTCAACCAAAGCAACCCCAGAGTTATGTAAGTTTCGAGCGTTCTAATCTTGGAGAGGACTATGCTATTTTTCAGCCGGGAGGGAATTTGATTGCTTTCTGGTCGGAACGTTCAGGAGAGGAACAGCTTTGGGTAAGCCATGGCAACGGCCCACAACAGCTTACCCATTTCCCGATGGATACCTATATACGAGGGATCGATTGGGCGAAGGACGGTAAAAGCCTTCTAGTCAATGCCAATAGCATTCTCACACAGGTCCATCTGGATTCGACTCAAGAATCCTTTCCATTGGAACATCCTGTAGTCAGACTTTTTCAATGGGACAGCATAAGCAACAGTGCTTTACTGGCTGTGCGCATCAAGGGAATATTGAAATTTGTCGAGTACGATTTAAACAATTCAAAGTTCAGAGAAATCACCGATAAGAACATACTGTGGGCGCTTAAGAGTGAAGATGGTCGATTGATCTATAAGGATCATATGGATCAATTTTGGCAAACTGGACCTGTCGAACCCCAACCCATTAAAGTACTAGACAGGCAGGGAGGAAGAGCCAAATCATTCGTAATTAATAACAATAAGATTTATGCGATCAACAATGAAAATCAATTATGGTCCTACGATCTCAATAATGATTCTTTTAAAGTTCTAGGGAAAGTGGGCGACGACGTCGATTATCTAACGGACATTAATCAGACTCAGATTTTGATGACAGTCCAGGTCTCGGCAAAAAAAGAAGTAGTTGAGCTCTCTCTAAGAGAATAGAGTATCTGAGTAAAAATGATGAACCAGTTGCGTTTGAAGGTACAGCTGTGACTGTCCCCAGCTCCCCAGCAACGATTGCCAGGCTTCCCGTCTGTACACTTAGTTCCGCCGCCGGAGGAATACAAGCGACGGACAGCACGGTACAAATTTTTTGTTTAGTGCCAAAATGGGCGCGCAGTGACCTGCGCCAATTTTGCATTGCACTGCCCCCCCCCCGGAACGGCTCGTTATTCCGATACTGGAACCAGGCAGACTATCACTCCCAGTACTCAATAATCTTAGAAACCTTATTACCCTCAAACTCAAAAACTGATAGATGAGTCTTTCCGCTGGCAACTTCAAGCCTTTCTACAGCTGCAGCGCCAAATCCAGGTAAAACCCTCAATACCTTATATCTTTCTTCAGTAAGCTTGTAATGTTTGGCAGCTATATATTTAGCGGCATTTCCGTAAAGCTCTTCTCTGGTGTAGGTGCCACCATAAACTTTATGCACATAAACGAAATCGTCCGTATACAGATCAAACAATTTATCCAGATCATCGATAGATGCAGTGGAAAGCATTGCCCTATTTTGTGCGTTATTTACAGCCTTGACTGCTTTTTCAAGATCGATTGAAGAGGGTGTGTTAGCTCCAACACTTCCAGAAATAGTGAGCATCATAAGAAGAGGGAAAAAGTGCAGTTTTTTCATGAAAAATTCCTTTTTATTTCAATAGACACAGCAGATTTGTTTAAAAGTCGGCGTCTCCATACCTGCTTACGCTATTGTGCATTTATATCCATCTTCATACAAAAATAAATACCTACTTTAAATCAATAGCTTAGATAAGCCAATTGTATATTCACTTGCCAGCGGACTCTGAGCACTGCATCTAAGTTCATATATCCGGGCCGACCTGCATAAAAAACACATAGCGCAGGGAGGTGCGTCGCCAGGAAAAGTGGTACGGCTCTGGGTGTATGCTCCAGGCAGGATCGCCTTTGAGAGGCCGCTTATACGGTGGCGCAGAGGGGAATGTAGCGGCTGCCCAACAGAAGGCGCTCCTGTTGTGTAAACTCCCCGCCTTTTTCCGCAGAGTAGAGTTCCAGCGTAAATCGCTCCTCTTGTTCCGCATACACCAGCTTGTAATCGCGGTCCATACGGGGATTGAAGTACAGGTATTGGCTGCCCTCTTCCTGCCGCCCCCTCAGCTCATTGTGCATCACATAGAAAAGGCCATAGAAAGGCCGCTGGGTAGACACCTTTATCCTTCTCGTCTTTTCACCAGAAAGATCCACCATTCCAATATGACCGCCCTGGCAGCGCTCCAGCGTCAGGGACATCCTGTTGGAGGGGAACCAACCTCTGGTTGGCAGCCGCTTTACCTCTATGGTCAGGTAGGTAAAATCTTCTCCGGGACCGAAATCGTATATCGGTGCGTGACTGCAGGATGGCAGGCAGAGGCAAGCCAGAAGCAACCAGGAGACTCGATTAAGCATATGTATATCCGCTATCCGTGCGTGTTGGGGTACAACAGGAAAATAGCCCAAATCCTAGGGCCTGTTCACAACTTTGTCTGTTACAGGTCTTGATTGCCTCTCCGCACAGCCTGGCGCCCCGTTGCTTCAACCTTCATCAGCTTACCAACCCCAGCCCTTCGAGGAAGCCGTACTTGTCCCAGTTGACCCAGCACGCCACCACCTTGCCACCTTCATAGCGATCTATCTGCGTCCCGCTCCAGGTGGTCGTCTTGCCGGTTGCGGGGAAATCCTTGAAGTCACCGCTGTGTCGGCCCCTCGCCCACCAATAGGAGCAGACGTAGCCCCCCACGGCCAACTGCAACAGCACCTCTACCTCCAGGTCGGACATGGCTGCGTGGATATCCGGTGGCGCCGCGATTGGACGGCAGCCCCTCACCCGCCACCTTTTGTAAGATGTTTCTCCCGCGCCTCGTTGATTAGCCCTCCGGCTTTCAGGGTTTTCATTTCATCCCCCGACAGGTCGTGTCGGAGCTTGACCATCTCCCCTTGCGGCATGATTTTCAGCGTTACAGGTTTCCCCGTCGCCAACTGCAGGAGCGGAGCGTCTATTTCCAGCACCGCATTCTGCTCCAGCCTGTCGTAGTCATTGGGGTCGTCAAACAGCAAAGGCAGTACACCAAAGTTGATGAGGTTGCGTCGATGGATTCGCGCCATGCTCTTGGCGATGACACAACGTACACCCAGGTAGCGCGGGGAAATGGCGGCGTGCTCGCGGCTGGAGCCCTGCCCGTAGTTGTCGCCACCAACGACAAAGCAGTCACCGCTGAGATCCATCGCCCGCTGGTAGAAATCCTCATCGATGCGGGAGAAGGTGTGGCGGCTGATCGCGGGAATATTGGAGCGCAGCGGCAGAATCTCCGCGCCGGCGGGCAGGATTTCATCGGTGGAGACATTGTCGCCCGCCTTCAACAGTAGCGGCCCGGTCAAGACTTCGGGCAGTTTCTCGAAGTCCGGCAGCGGTTGGATATTCGGGCCCTTGACCAGCTCCACTTCCACCGCTATCGCCCCTTCCGGCAAGGCTCCCTGCGGCGGCTGCAGCAGCGGGCGCATATCCGGCAGCTGTTGCGGCTCACGGAAAACAGGGTAATCCATGTCCAGTTCGCGGGGGTCAGTGATCTTTCCAGTCAGCGCACTGGCGGTGGCGACCTCGGGGCTGCACAGGTAGACCTGGTCCTCTGCGGTGCCGGAGCGACCGGGAAAGTTGCGCGGCACTGTGCGCAGGCTGATGCGGTCACTGGCCGGGGCCTGGCCCATGCCGATACAGCCGCCGCAGCCAGTCTGGTGCAGGCGCGCGCCAGCCTGAAGCAGTGCCGCCAGGTCGCCACTGCGGCTGATCTCCTCGAGCAGCTGGCGCGAAGTGGGATTGATATCGAAGGAGACGCTGTCGTGGACGCGACGACCGGAGACAATGCGCGCCGGTATCGCGAAATCGCGCAGGCCCGGGTTGGCGGAGGAGCCGACATAGCTCTGGTAGATGGGCCTGCCCGCCACCTCGCGCACCGGCACCACCCTGTCGGGGCTGGACGGACAGGCGATCAGCGGCTCGAGGGCGGACAGATCGATAGTGTCCTCCTCGTCGTAGCCGGCGCCGGCATCAGCTTTCAGCTCGACGTAGTCCTCCTCCCGCTGCTGCTGTCTGAGGAAGGATTTCACCGCATCGTCAGCGGGAAAGACACTGGCGGTGGCACCCATCTCCTGCCCCATATTGGCGATCACGTGGCGATCCATGGCAGTGAGTTTTTCCAGGCCGGGACCGCGGTACTCGACGATCTTGTTGACGCAGCCCTTGACCGTCTGCCGGCGCAGCATTTCCAGGATGATGTCCTTGGCGCTGACCCAGGGCGGCAGTTCTCCCTCGAGGGTAACGCCGAGGACCCTGGGCATTTTCAGGGCGAAGGGCACGCCGGCCATGGCCATGGCCACCTGCAGGCCGCCGGCCCCTATGGCCAGCATGCCCATGGAGCCGGCCGCGCACGTATGGCTGTCGGAACCAAGCAGCGTCTTGCCCGGGATACCGAAGCAGGACATATGCACCGGGTGACTGACGCCGTTGCCGGGGCGGCTGAACCAGAGGCCGAATTTACGACAGGCGCTCTGCAGGAACAGGTGATCGTCGGCGTTCTTGAAATCCGTCTGCAGCAGGTTGTGGTCCACGTACTGGGCCGAGACTTCGGTCTTGATCCGCGGCAGGCCCAACGCCTCGAATTCCAGCATTACCATGGTGCCGGTGGCGTCCTGGGTCAGGGTCTGGTCGATCTTCAGCTCTATCGGGCTGCCCGGTTCCAGCGAGCCGCTGACGAGATGGCTCTCGATGAGTTTCTGTGCGAGGTTCTTGGCCATGATTTTCACCGTCCATAAACTGTTCAGGTCGGGGTGGTGTGAGACCGCCGAGGATGGCGGTCATACAGACAGCGCATGGGCAGTTGTCTGCCGCGATGCACCCCGTGCGGGATTCAGTTCGAGATTTTTGCTACAGCCTAATTGGAGAATTCCACCCGCGGCTCGTCGAAGTCCCGTCCATTGTAGTCCGGTGCACAGGGGATCAGTTCGTGGGCGGTGATGCCCGCGTCGAACAGGAAGCGTTCTACCTGCCGACTGCGCTCCTGCGCCAGCCGTTCGAATTCCTCAAACAGCATCAGTGGCGGGTGGCGATAGAAGGCTTCGCGCGCCGGGCGGCTGCCGCCCAGGCCCGGGGTCGCATTCGGGTAGAGCGCCTGCCAGTCGCGCGCGTTGGCGATGCCACAGATACCGGGGCGCGCATCTGGCCGCTCGCGCAGGGTGGTGAGGATTTCCTGCAGTTGCCCTATGGCCGTGGCGCTGAGTTCGGCGCTGCCCGGCTGGAAAACAATCGGATCGAAACGGACGGCGCGAAAGCGCCCCCAGGCGAATTTGGCCAGGGTATAGAACCCGATCGGTGTGAAGTAACTGAACAGGGCTTCCAGGATCGCCCTCTGCAGCAGATCGCTGAAAATAAAGCTGAAGGAAAACTTGGGATCGTAGAGGTCGCCGCTGACCGGCATGCCGAAATGAACATCGCCCTGGCCGTCTTTCAGCAGATACAGGGCGATATTCAGCGGAATAAAGGTGGACTCCACTGGCAGCTGGTCGTCCTCGCGCACGCGGCGCACCTTGATCTTTTCCAGCTCCATATCGGCATAGGCCTTGACCTTGTTTTCCCTTATCTGGATATCCAGCCGCGCGTCCAGCTGCCCCTGCAGTATCTTGTATCCGAGCAGCTTGGCCATATAGGGTGTGGCGGGAATCAGGTTGGTATCGACGATATAGCCGGTCAGGTCCGCATTCCACTTCTGTGTATCCAGGTAGTCGATGGTGCCGGCCAATTGAATTTCGCCGAACCCGCCGGGGCGTCCGTTGAACAGAATGACAGAGGGAGGATGGTGCGGCAGGTTGCTCAGGTTGTGCACGGTCAGGTAAATGCCCCTGATCGGCAGGCGCGCGCGATACTGTCCCTGGCGGTCCACCCAGGTGAAGGTGCCGTGGCGTATATTGAAGTCCCGGATGTGATAGCGAAAACTCAATTCTGACGTGACTGCGTCCGCTGCGCGCGTCAGCGGCTTTTCCGCCCGCTCGGCGCCGGTCAGCGCGGCCACCTCTTGCAGGACAGGGAATTCCCCCTCGCGATCACGCGTCAGAATCAGGCGCGGTCGCAGTGCGTCGATACCGGCGATTTCCACTTGACGGGCGCCCCTGTCGTACCCGAATTGCTCCACCTGCAGCCCCGCCAGCCGGCCGATTACCGAGTGGCGGTGATATTCCGGCGCGCCCTCGCGCCGATCGAAGAGTTCAAACTCGCCGGTTTCCGCGCGCAGGAAACGCAGTTGCGTCCTGTCGCTGGCAAATTCCGTAACGGTGATGCTGTCACCCTGCACCAATTGCCTGCCACCGCCCGATAGCAGTTTAATTTTCTGGAGCTGCAGTTGCGCCAGCGTCAGGCGTGCCTCTCCGGCGCTGTAGCTGCCATCGACCGCGATATTCTCCACTGCAACACAGTGGTCGACGCGCTTTATATAGCCGCGCGGCACACAGCCGGCGACGCCCTGCAATTGCAACTGCTGCGCGGCGATTTTGCCAGCGCCCAGGTGGAGCCGGTCCGCACTGAGGGAGACCAGCTGCAACAGCTGCGCGGGCAGTGCCGGCGGGTAATCCTCCTGCTTCAGTTCCACACCGTCGATGGTCAGGCCGCGCAATACTGTCGCGCGCCCAGCGGGCGTCGCCAGACGCTCCACGCCCTGTAGCCGCACCTCGCCGAGCCGGTAGCAGGGCGCCAGGCGCGTGTCCCCGAAAACGTCCGCTGGCAGGCAGCCGCTCGCCCCCGACAGGCTGGCCAGAGGCACCCCGCCAAAGGCCAGCCGATCCAGTTGCAGCCGCGCAATCTCCAGGGGTGGCCTTCCCGCCCTGTCGATACTGAGGCCGTCTAGCTGGATGGAACCGTCGGTGGAAAACGGTTTGGCCAGGGAGACTCTCTGCGCGCCGGGTAGGGACAGCTTGCGCAGTCGGAAGCAGGCTCCGGCCGATCCCGTCGTCGCCACTTCGACAGTTCCAACCGCGATCCGCGCCACAGGTCCGGCGGTGCAGCCGCGGAAGTTCTGTATCGCTATGTCCGTCGTCCAGAGCAGTGGCCCGCCATCCCAGCGCAGCTTCTGCCAGCTCAAGTGTTGCAGGCCGGCGGGCAGGTGCCCTCCCTCTTCCTGCCACAGCTCGACCGGCTCGGCTTCCAGCGCGCCCAGTTCGATACGCGGCGCCGAGGGCGAGAGGCCAATGCGGCTGACGCCGCTGAACTCCAGCAGTTCGGCAGTGGCGCAGTCGGCCACCCCCATGGCGCTCGCATTCGGCGGCAGGAGTTTTTTCAAGCCGCAGACGAGCAGCTGGCGAATATCGAGGCCGTGCAGTTCCAGCGCATCCGCTGTCATCGACAACTGCTCTACTTGGGCGCCGTCTATGCGCCACAGGGGTTTTGCCACCGGCGCCGCCTTGAACAGGGTTTCCCCCAGGGCCAGCCCGCTATCGCCGACGCTGCGCAACTCTTCGGTGGAGATGCAGCGCGGCAAGCCCGCGCGCATTTCTGTTTCCTGTGGCAGGCAGGCGTGCAGGCTGGCGGCCGACAGATTGTGCAGCCGCAACCTGGTCGGCCGCCCCGCCCGGCGCGGCCAGTGAAATGCCAACTGTGGTGTCAGCAACTTTTGCAGGTCGACGATGTACTGCTCTCCCTGTTCCGTCAGCAGAATGCGCTGCGCCAGGGTACCGCTCAGGTCTGCGGAAACCTGCCGGCTGTCCACCGCCAGCTGGAAGTTTTTCCCGAGTCGCAGGCCCTGCAGTTCCGCACAGCGAATTTGCAGCGCCAGGGATTCGACCGCGGGCGGCAGGCAGGCGGAGAAGGCCTCCAGGGAAAGTTGCGGCAGGGCGACGAAAGTACTGCGATAGGGCAGCGGCAGGAAGCGCAGGCGCGCGCGCGGCAGGCGCAACCCGGCGAGATCCAGCAGTGTCTTTCCCGCTTCGGTGTCGGCTTTAGCCCGCTCCAGTGTCAGCTGCGCGGCGCTCAGATCCACACCGCCCTGCCAGGCAACGACGAGTGGGCTGTGCTGGCGCAGGTTGCGCAAGTCGAAACAGGTCGGCATCTGCTGCGGCTCTTTATTCGCCCGGTACAGCAATCGCGCCCAGGCCCGCGGCAGGCAACCCTGCAGACGGCTGAGGGAGGCGCTGTTGAGTTTCAGGTTGGGGCTGTCGATATTCGCCGCGCCAGTCGCAGGCGCGACAGCAGGCTCATCGCCGACGTCGTTATTGCGTCGCGCCAGCTCCTCTGGCAGCAGCCCCTTCTCCGCGCCGGATTCATCCACCACCGGCGGCGCCGCGGCGACCGGAGCGACGACCGCGCTGTCTCTGTCCCTTTCGATCCAGGGGTTGTCGCCGTCGGCGTTGCGGCGCAGATAACCCTCACCCGTGTGCAGCTGTTGCAGCAACAACCCCCGATCGTCATCCAGGCGATCGGCCAGCAGCAATCGCTGCAGCCGCAGTTCACCCGCGATCAGGTAGCCGTCATCGCCGCCGGCCCAGGCGAAGTTGCCGCGCCCGTCGAGGCTGTTCAGTTCCGCGCACAGTGGCCGCCACTCCGCCGGCAACAATCCCTCCGGCAGGCAGCCGGACAGGGACTGGAGGCCGAAGTCCTTCAGCAGTAGCGGCGTGGCCGAAGCACCCGCGGCGCCCACCAGGTTGAACTGTTGCCAGTGCAGTTTCTGCAGCTGGACCTGCGCCTCGCCATCGCGCTGCAGGCGGAACTGGGCGAGTTGCAGCGGTCCGCTGGCAAATCTCCAGGGCTGTTGCTGCGCGCGCGCGGCAAAGCGCAGCAGTAGGGGGTCGGCGCTGTGCAGCCCGGCCAGGCGCGCGCAGTAGTCCGGTTGCTGCCACAGCTGTCCGGGTACGCAGCCGCTCGCGCTCTCCAACGCTATACCGCCTATCTCCAGCGCGCGTGTCTTGCCGCTGTACTCAATTGCACCGAGTTGTACCTGGTGGGCCGTAAACGGGTCGCGGTTTTCGCCGGCCAGGTCCAGCAGCTGCAGCTGTTGCAGTCGGCCGGGACCTGCGCTGAGCGCGAACTTATCGCTCCAGTCCACGGTGACCGGATCCGGCAACTGCAGGGTGCCGGCGCGCACGCAGAAGTGCTGATCCCCGCTGCGCAGGCCGCCGGGGCAGTAATCAAAGGCGCTGGCGCCGGCGCGCTGCCAGCTGAGTTTTTTCTGCGCGCGGATATAGTCGAAATCCTCCAGCGCCAGCGTCTGCGCACGCCAGTTCTGCCAGCGATTTTCGCGATGACGCAACGCTATTCCCTGGCCGTTGGCTCGGTGCCAGCGCACCTCGGCCCCCCCGCCGAAACTGAACAGCAATTCGCCCTCCAGCTGCAGGCGGCGCGCAGTGCCGCAGTGGCCTATCAGACGTCCGAAGGCCGGCAGTGCCTCCGCCCAGCGTTGCGGCGGGCAGCTGCCGAACATGCTGGCCGCTACCCGATCGGCGGTAATGCGGTTGCCGGGGCGCACGAAGCGCCCGCCGGACAGGTCCAGCTTGACCAGCGCGGTATCGATTGCGCCGGATTCCCTCTCCTGTATCAGCAGGTTGCGCAGCTTGAGTTTCTGCGTCCCTATGGTGAGGTTCAGCGGCTCGTCGCCGCTGCGTTGCATGCCGAGTAAAAAGTCCCGCGACTGCAGCTGGTCGAAGCCCACGCAGCTGGGCGTCGGCCACTCCGGCCTGTGGCGATAGCAGAGGACGCTGTTGCGGACGCGCACCCAGTCCAGCAACAGCCGGAAGTCGCGATCCCGGCGCGGTCCCTGTCCCAGCGCCCAGCCGCCGACCTCCCACAGGCGCCCGCGCTCGCCGGCACTGGATTCCAGGTCCATATAGGCGCCGTCCAGGCTGGCCCGCTGCAGCCGGACTTTGCCGCGCAGCAGCTGCCACCAGCTGTAGTCGAGCATCAGTTCTTCCGCGTGAAATCCGCGCCCCTGCGCATTTTCCGCACGCAGGTCGCGGGCGATAAGGCGCAGGTTCGGAACTGACACCCGCAGGTGGCCAATTTCCGTATCCAGGCCGCGCGCCTCGAGCCAGCTTTTGATCTGCGAGCTCAGCAGTGCGGAGGCGGCCAGGTTGGCGACTCCCAGCAGCAACAGCACCGCAATCAGCCACCAGAGCAGGCGCCGAAGCGGGTCGAAAGAGGAGGCGTACTGCGTGGGCATTATTAAAAATACGGCGCCGGAAAATGAATTTAGCGAAACCTGGAATTGCAATTGGGCCCAATAAGTAAAGACCAGCCACTGTGCATTTTTTTACGCTGGCGTCCCTATTCGCGATAATGCGCCGGCGCGCCGCGCAATTAGTCGCGGGGGCCGACAGTCTGTCTACTATTTATCCAGTGGTTACAATGTGCGGCAGCGTCTGTCGCGCAACTAGTCCGCGGCTGTCGCCGCCCAATCCAGAACTTCTACCAGCGAGAGAGCATGCAGGAGTACCCCAATTACCAGGACATAGTCCTGGTCGGTGGCGGCCACGCCCACGCAATAGTGCTGCAGATGTGGGCCATGAACCCCCTGCCGGGCGCGCGCCTGACACTGGTCTCCCCCCAGGTACAGACCGCCTACTCGGGCATGCTGCCGGGGCTGGTGGCCGGTCACTACCAGCTGGACGACACCCATATCGACCTGGTGCGCCTGTGCCGCGCCGCCGGCGCGCGTTTCGTGCAGGCCTGTGCCCACCATATAGATCCCGTGAAGCGCAGGGTTTCCCTGCTCGGGCGCCCGGACCTGGAGTACGACCTGCTGTCACTGGATGTGGGCGCGACCCCGGCGCGGGACCTGCCCGGCTCGGAGCTGGCCATCCCGATCAAGCCCATAGGTCACTTCCACCGCTACTGGCAGCAGCTGCAGAAGCGCGTGCAGAAGTCCCGCGCCAGCCTGAAGCTGGGCGTGGTCGGCGGTGGCGCCGGCGGCTGTGAACTGGCCATGGCCATGGCTCACGCACTGGAAGAGCAGGTCTACTCCGGCCGCGTGCAGATTCACCTGGTGCACGCCGGCAACAGGGTGCCGGAGGGCTACCCGCTGCTGGCGCGCAACCTGGTCGCAGGGGAGCTGAAAAAACTCGGCGTCAGCCTGCACCGCAACTGGCCGGTGGCCGAGATCACCGAAGACGGCGTGTGCAGCGAAAGCGGCGAGACCCTGGCACTGGATCGGGTGCTGCTGTGCACCAACGCCTGCGCGCCGCCCTGGCTGGCGGGCTCCGGCCTGGCGCTGGACCAACAGGGTTTCGTACTGGTGGATGAAAAGCTGCGCGCCCAGGGGCACAGCAATGTGTTTGCGGCCGGCGACGTGGCCAGCTTTGGCGAAAAACCGCTGCCGAAAGCCGGCGTCTACGCGGTGCGCCAGGGGCCGCTGCTGTTCCACAACCTGCGTGCGGTGCTGACCGGCAAGGCGCTCAGGGATTTCCGCCCGCAGAAGCACTTCCTCAGCCTGCTCTCCTGTGGCGACAGGCGCGCCGTTGCCGTGCGCAACGGCGCCGCCCTGGTCGGCGATGTCCTGTGGCGCTGGAAAGATCTTATCGATCGCCACTTTATGCAGCGCTTCAGCGATCTTCCGGTGGCAATGGATGAAAGCGGCATCAAGCCGCCGCGGGAAACTCTCGACGAGCGCGGTGGCGAAACCCTCGCCACCATGCGCTGCAGCGGCTGTGGCGCCAAGGTGGGTTCGGAAGTACTGCACCGCGCGTTGAAGCAACTACCGCAGCAGCAGTCCGGCTTCCTGTTGCGCGGTGCCGGCGACGACGCGGCGGTGATGGAACTGCCCCAAGGCAAACTGCTGGTGCAGAGCTCCGACCAACTGCGCGCGCCGGTGGCCGATCCCTGGCTGTTCGGGCGCCTGGCGGCACTGCACGCGCTGTCGGACCTGTTCGCCATGCACGCGCGGCCCGCCACCGCCCAGGCGCTGGTGACCATGCCGCTGGCGGCGGCGGAAATCACCCAGCGCGATCTGCAGCAGCTGCTCGCCGGCGCCGTGTACGAGCTCAACCGCCACCAGTGCGCCCTGTCCGGCGGCCACACCTCCGAGGGTGCCGAGATGCAGCTGGGCCTGACCGTCAATGGCCTGGCCGATCCGGACCAGCTGCTGGAGAAGACCGGCGCCCGCGCCGGCGACTGCCTGATCCTGAGCAAGCCCCTGGGCGTCGGCACCATCTTCGCCGCCGAGGGCGCGGGCGAGGCCCAGGGCCGCTGGGTGCAGAAGGCACTGGAAACCATGCTGCAGAGCAATGCCGCAGCGGCGGAAGTACTCGCCCAACACGGCGCCCGCGCGCTGACTGACGTCACCGGCTTCGGCCTGCTCGGCCACCTGCTGGAAATGCTCGGCGGCGACTCACCGCTGGGCGCGACCCTGATCGCCGAGCAATTGCCACTGATCCCCGGCGCCGCCCACTGTATCGAGCGCGGCTGGCTGTCCAGCCTGCAACCGCAGAACGCCGCCGCCTACGCCAGTATCGAAAATCCGCAGGAGTGGCAGAAACTGCCGCACTGGGAACTGCTCGTCGATCCGCAGACCTGCGGTGGCCTGCTGGCCGCGGTGCCGGCGGAAAACGTCGAGCGCTGCCTGCAGGCACTGCAACAGGCCGGCTACAGCCAGGCCGCAATTATCGGCACTGTGCAGGTTGTGGAAAAACTTCAGACGCCTGTTCACCTGGCGCGCCAGATTGAGTGGCGTCAATTGGCCGCGCGCGAGCCGGAAACCGTACAGAGCCAGATTTGATTTGCCAATTCGGGACAGCCGGTAGATACTGGCGCCAATACCGCCGTGCAAAGCACCCGGCGGCACAAGAAAAGTGATGGGTCTTCACAGATTGGGGAATCGGCTTTTTAGCAAGCTAAGGAAGACCACAGTATGAAGAAGATCGTTATCGTTGGCGGCGGTGCCGGCGGCCTGCAACTGGCCACCCGGCTCGGGCACTATTTCAGCTTTACGCCGTTTCTCAAGCGCCGCCGCAAGTCCCCCGCCGCACAGATCACCCTGGTCGACAGAAACCGCACCCATATCTGGAAACCCCTGCTGCACCAGGTTGCCACAGGCGCGCTGGACTCCAGCCTGGACGCACTCAATTACCAGGTGCACGCACGCGCCAACGGCTTCGATTTCCAGCTCGGCAGCCTGCAGAAGCTCGACCGCGGCCGCCGCGTCATAGAGCTGGCACCGGTCGAGGACAACGAGGGTCGGCAACTGGTGCCGGCGCGGGAGCTGGAATACGACTACCTGGTCCTGTGCATCGGCAGCCAGAGCAACGACTTCCACACCCCCGGCGTGCGCGAACACTGCGTCTTCCTCGACAGCAGCATGCAGGCACAGCGATTCCACCGCCTGCTGCTGGACCACTTCCTGCAACTGGAAACCCAAATTGCAGACAAGTTGCAGATCGCCATCGTCGGCGGCGGCGCCACCGGCGTAGAACTGTCCGCGGAGCTGGTGGATGCCAGCCGGCAGATGGGCAACTACGGCCATATCCAGCGCAGTTCTCTCGAGGTGAGTCTGATAGAAGCGGGCCCGCACCTGCTGCCGGCACTGCCGCCGCGCCTGGGCAACAATGCCGAGCGCGAACTGAGCAAACTCGGCGTTCATGTGCGCACCGGCTGCGCCGTGGCCGAGGCAACAGACAATGGCCTCATCACCAGAGATGGCGAAAAAATTCCCGCTACCATTCGCGTCTGGGCCGCTGGGGTAAAGGCACCGGAATTCCTGACGCAGCTGGACGGCCTCGCCGTCAACAGGCTCAACCAGATAGAAGTGAACGCAGACCTGCAATCCTCCAGCGACCCGCATGTTTTCGCCCTCGGCGACTGCGCCGGCTGTGTCGATGCCGCCGAGCAGAGAGTGCCACCGCGCGCCCAGGCGGCGCAGCAGATGGCCGGTGTGGCCGAGCACAACCTGATCGCAAAAATCGAAGGCAAGCCGCTGAAGGATTTTCGCTACCGCGATCGCGGTTCGCTGGTATCACTGAGCAAGCATACCGCCGTGGGCAACCTGATGGGCACACTGGTGAAGGGCAGCCTGACCATCGAGGGCCGCATCGCCGGACTCGCCTATCGCTCCCTCTACCGTATGCACCTGGCGGCAGTGCACGGCTGGGCCAAGGCGATGCTGATCTACCTGGTGGGTCAGGCCAATCGATTTGTTAAACCGCGCCTGAAAATGCATTAACCTGTTCACTGGGAGCTCCGCCTGGAACCGCGGAGCTCCAGTTCCACACGCGGGCGGCACTTCGCCATCCATCGCGGTCATTCGTCCCTACAATTAAATCGCCACCCAAACTTTATCCAATGAAATACCACCGCATCGTCATACTCACCGGCGCCGGCATTTCCGCCGAGTCCGGTATCCGCACTTTCCGCGGTGCCGACGGCCTGTGGGAAAACCACCGCCTCGAGGATGTCGCCACACCCGAGGCTTTCGAGCGAGATCCGCACCTGGTGCAGCGCTTCTACAATGCGCGCCGCCACCAGCTTTTGTCAGGGGAAATCGCCCCCAATGCCGCCCACCTGGCGCTGGCCCAACTGGAAAAAGAATTCCCCGGTGAATTCCTGCTGGTGACCCAGAATATCGATGACCTGCACGAGCGCGCCGGCAATCGCAGGCTGATCCATATGCACGGCGAATTGTTAAAGGCCCGCTGCAGTATCAGTGGCGACCTCTCTCCCATCCGCGATGACCTGAGCGCGGAAGCCGTATGCGAATGCTGCCAGCGCAGCGGCACACTGCGCCCACATGTAGTCTGGTTCGGGGAAATGCCGCTGGAGATGGAGCGCATCTACACTGCACTCAGCGACTGCGACCTGTTTGTCAGCATCGGCACCTCCGGCAACGTCTACCCGGCGGCGGGCTTTGTCGAGTGCGCCAATAGTGCCGGCGCGCACAGTGTGGAGCTGAACCTGGAGCGCAGCAGTGTCGGCGATGCCTTTGCCGAACACCGCTACGGCCCGGCCTCGGAAACTGTTACGGAGTTTGTGCGCGAGTTGTTGGCGCATTAGGGCCAAATCGCTGCAGCAGCGTGGTAACGCGCCCGCGATCGCGAATGACTATATACAGTCGATCGTATTCACTTTTTTCCTCGATGGGCGCACCGCTCTCGCCGCCGAGCAGCTCGACCAGCTGCGGTGTGGTGTTGCTGTGGCCGACCACCAGGGTGCGGCCACTGATCTGCCGCAACTGCTGCGCTAACTCCCCCAGCGCACGCGGATCATACGACTCCACCTGCAAATTCAGTTTGTCTGCCAGGGGTTCAGCCGTCTGCCGAGTGCGCGCATAATCGGAAGAGTAGATTTTTTCGATTCCCGCTTCGCCCAATACATAAGCCAGATGCTGCGCACGCGCCCGCCCGGACTCCGTCAGCGGAGGATTGCGATCATCCGTGCCGCTGACCTTTTCCGCGTGGCGCACCAGGTAGATAACCTGCTGCGGTTTCTCTTCTATCCCCGCCTGTGCGATTACCCAGGGCGCACCGACGAGAAATGCAAATACAATAGTAACAATACGCAGCATCACCGGTGACTCTCCCAATAGAAACAGATCGACCAATTTAGCAGCCTGATAGCGGGCGCACCAGTTCGATATGCAAAGGGATAAAGGGATCGGGGAACGGAAAATGGAAGGAAGGAAGCAATCCCGACACCGGAAAATCCGGTGCCGAGTAAAGGATCAGAGCAGAATCAGATTTTCCACTCTTTTACGGTTTCCAGACCGTGCTCTTCAATCCACTGGCTCAACGGCTTCGGATTGCGCTTTTTCTTTTCCACGGTGGCACCGGTATAGGGGTTGCGGTAGTGGCCGGTGTCCAGTTTTGGTTCGCTGGACTTGCTGGCCGCGGCGCGGCGGGTGCGACGCGGGGTCTCGCCCTCTTTCTTCAGCGAGCGCGCCACGCGCGCCTTCAGGGACTGGACAAATTCCGGCGCACTTTCGTCATTCAGCTGGCCCACCAGCCAGTCGACAATCTGCTGGCCGCGGGCGACGAACAGCTCTTCCTCTTCCATCTGGTATTCGGCTGCCAGGTTGACCAGCGCCTTATCGAAGGCAATTACGCCCTCTTTTTTGCGCTCGGCGCGGGCCATCTGCTCCTGCAGTTCTTCGATCTTTGCCTGGTGCTCGGCAATCTGCTGTTCAATCTGGTCATACTCTTGAAACATTCAATAAACCTCGACGGCGGTTATTAGTAATACGGAAATATTATCGTGGCGATATTGGCCACAGCGTCCCGGAAATCGGACCAGTTAACACTGTTAAATAACACCATAAACCACGGATACAGAGATGGCGGTGTTAGTTTCGATACACTGGTAATTAAACCGATATATCAACGCGAATAGCCGTATGGCGCACGGTAGCGGGCGCGGGATCTATACGGCGGGCTCTGAAAGCTAGAATAGCCGAGAACTGCCGGGCAGCCCGGATCTGTTCCGGGACTTCGTATATATACTCGACCAAGGCGGCGAATAATAAGCCTTCGCCGACAAATATCAACTGCTAAAAGCATCTAATTGTCTATATTTACCGGAGCCTGCCGCCAACCGCATATGCAACGGTTATCGGGGGCGCCGAGTGACTATTTTATGACCCATCACAGGTGAATTAAGTTCCATGTCCAAGAACCGCGATATTCATCATATCCCGACCCTGGCAGCGCTGATGACCCCCTTTCCCTACCATATCGAAATCAATGCCACCGTCGAGGAGGCGCTGGCACTGATGGAAGAGCACCGGGTGCACCACCTGCCGGTCACCCGCGACGGCGATCTGGAAACGGTCATATCCCGCGGCGATATCGAAAGGGCCAGCGCGCCTGGGCACCGGCTGGAGGAGCAGCAGTTGTATGTCCACGATCTCTGCGCCCGCCGCCCCTATATCGCCGATATCCACGACCCACTGGACAAGATACTGCTGGCGATGGCGGATACCGGTATCGGCTCTGTGCTGGTAATGCGCGAGGGGGAACTGGCCGGCATAGTCACGGTCACCGATGCGCTGCGCTTCTGCGGCAAGTACCTGGCGGAGCTGGCGCAGCCGGTGGACGATTCTATTGCCTGAATCGGGACTCGGGGAAGAACACCGGAACCGAGGGCTAAGGCCCTGCCGCCACGGCGCCGATTTAAAGAGCCTCTGAATCAGCTCTGTGGATTAACTGCCAGATCGACCACAGCCAACGGCCGCCCCTGCCACTCCGGGTATTCACGGCGCCTTCGGCCCCAAAGCAATAGCAACTGCCAGCCACTTATCAGAGCGGCCAGATCCACAGCAGCGTGGGAATACCCACCACTACCACCAGAATCTCCAGCGGCAGGCCCATCTGCCAGTAGTCGCCGAACTCGAAGCCGCCGGGGCCTAGAATCAGGGTGTTGTTCTGGTGGCCCACCGGGGTCAGGAAGGCGCAGGAGGCGCCTATGGCCACCGCCATCAGGAAGCTGTCCGGATTGACTCCCAACTGGGCCGCAGCGGAGAGTGCGATGGAGCACATGACCGCGGCGGTGGCGGCGTTATTCATAAAGTCCGACAGGGTCATGGTGATAATCAGTATCAGCGCCAGCGCAATCACCGGACTGCCCTGGGCCAGGTTATCGAGCAGCCCCTGGGCGATCAGGTCCGCGGCACCGGTGGATTCCATCACCTCCGCCACCGAAATCAGCGTGCCCAGCAGCACTATCACCGCTCCATCTATCGCCTCGTACATACCCCGCAGCGGCACCACCTTGAGGGCCATAAACGCCAGCGCGCAGGCGGCAAAGGATATGGCCGCCGGCAACAGACCGAAGGCGGCACCGCCCACCGCAATCGCCATGGCCACCAGCGCTATCACCGCTTTTTCCTTGTTGGGGATGGTGATGGCACGCTGCGCCAGGGGCACGCAACCCTGCTCGTAGGCGAAGGTATTCAGGTTGTCGTCCGTGCCCATCATCAGCAGGGCATCGCCGGCCAGCAGGGGCGTGGAGCGCAGGCGGCGCACCGAGCGCCGGCCCTGCCGCGACAGCGCCAGCAGGTTGATCTGGTAGCGCGCCGGCAGGCGCAGGAACTGCGCCGTGCGCCCGACCAGGGCCGAATCCGGCATCACCACCAGCTCGCGCAGCTGTACATCGGCGCGTTCACCAGTGGGCTTTTCCCGGTCCTTTTCCTTTACCTCTGGGGAATCCTTCTCCTTCTTCTCCCCATTGGGCTTGCCACTGCTCTCGCTCTTGCTCTCCTCTTTTTCCTTCTCCTTTTCTTTGTCCGGCTCCCCCGCCAGTTTCAGTCCCAAGTTGGAGATAGCTGCAGACAGGGCCTCAGGCTCGGCCTCGAGCACCAGTATGTCGCCGCTGTTTACCCGGTGCCAGGGCGTGGCCGGGGATACGCGCGCGTCGTTGTGTACCACGCCCACCACCTGCGCATCCTCGTTCTCCAGCATCTGCGCTATCTCGCGCAGGCTCTTGCCGGCGGCGGCGCTCTTCTCTTCCACCAATGCCTCGGTCAGGTAGGTGCCTGTATCGAAAGTGGCAGCGCCGGCCTGGGTGCGCGCCGGCACCAGGCGCCAGCCGATCAGTGTGACAAACAGCACCCCCACCAGAGCCACGATCAGCCCCACCGGGGTGAAGTCAAACATGCCGTAGCTGCCGGCACCGGCACTTGCGCGGAAGCCGGATACGATCAGGTTCGGGGGCGTGCCGATCAGTGTGGTCATACCGCCGAGGATGGTGCCGAACGACAGCGGCATCAGGATCTTGCCCGGCGGCAACTGGTGCTTTTCCGCCACATCGGAAGCCACCGGCATCAACAGGGCCAGGGCGCCGACATTGTTCATAAAACCGGACATCAGTGCCCCGAGGCCGGTCAGTGCAAATATGGACAGGCCGATATTGCCGGATTTGGGTACCACCCGCTGTGCCAGCGCATCCATGGCGCCGGTATTCTGCAGACCGCGACTCAGGATCAGCACGCAGGCAACGGTCACCACCGCGGGGTGCCCGAATCCGTTGAAGGCGTCCTCCGGTTTGATCAGACCGGTAAAGACACAGGCCAGCAGCGACGCCAGCGCCACCATATCGTGCCGCCAGGGGCCCCAGATAAACAGCACCACCGTGACGGCGAGGATGAGAAGAATGGTCAACTGATCGACAGTCATAGATAGCGGTGCCCCAGGGATCGGCGCCAGCGGAATAATCCACTGCTGACTATTCAGGTTACACTGCGCATAAATTCCGGAGACAAGATTTGCGCCAGAACACCGCCGACTACGAGAAACTCTTCCTCAACGATTATCCGTTGCTGGACGCGCGCGCACCGGTGGAATTTGCCCGCGGTGCCTTTCCACAGGCGGAGAACCTGCCGCTGCTCGACGACCGCCAGCGCGAACAGGTGGGTACAGAGTACAAACGCGCCGGCCAGCAGGCGGCCATAGCTCTGGGCTGGCGCCTGGCGACCCCCGAAGTGCGCGCCGCGCGCCTGGCGGCATGGAGCGACTTCGTGCGCCGCCATCCCGATGGCTACCTCTACTGTTTCCGCGGCGGCCTGAGGTCCCGCACCACCCAGCAACTACTGCGCGACGAGGGTATCGACTACCCACTGGTGGAGGGTGGCTACAAGGCCATGCGCAATTTTTTGTTGGATTCGCTGGATCGCCAGTGCGCAGGGCTGCCGCTGATAGTCATTGCCGGCCACACCGGCTGCGGCAAGACGGAACTGATCCACCAGGCGCCACGCGCCGTCGACCTGGAGGGCATAGCCCGCCACCGTGGCTCCAGCTTCGGCCGCATCGGCCAACCGCAGCCGGCCCAGATCGACTTCGAGAACAGCGTCAGTATCGACCTGCTGAAGCTGTCGCAGCAGCCGGGGGCGGCCTTTATCGAAGACGAGAGCCGCCTTATCGGCCGCTGCGCCCTGCCGCCGGTACTGCTGGAAACCATAAAGTCGGCGCCGCGCGTGCTGGTGCAGGAGCCGGTAGAGGCGCGGGCGCGACGGATTGTGCGCGACTATGTGGCCGAGGCACTGCCGCGCTTCGCCGACTCGGACCGGGATCCGGCCGAGGCACTGGGCGAGGAGCTGCGCGGCAACCTGGGCAAAATCCGGAAACGCCTCGGCGGCCTGCGTCACAGGCAGCTGGATGAACAACTGCAGGCCGCCAACCGCGAATTGGCACAGCGCGGCAGTGCCGATGCCTATATCCCGGTGGTGATGACGCTGCTGACGGAGTATTACGACGGGACCTACGACTACCTGATGCAGAAGCGCGAGGGGGAGCTACTGTTCAGCGGCAGTTTTGCCGAAGTCGCGGACTGGCTTACGGAAATGCGGAATGCGAAATGATGAATGCGGACAAATCTGCCTGGAGCAGATTTGCACAGCCGAAGGCGCCCGAAGGGTGAGCGTCAGGGGTGATGCGAATCAATGAGGCCTAGGCGGGTCAGTTTATTCCTCATTCCGCATTCACCATTCTCATCCGCCGCAACTTGAAACGCCGCGCCATTATCCAGTCCCGGAATCTTCGCGGCAGCCAGCGCGCCATCCACGGCAGCAGGCGGCTCTTGTTGCCGATACGCACTATCGTCGGCGGCCGCCGCTTCAGCAGTTCTTTCACCAACCTGCGCGCCATCACACTGGCCAGTGTCGCATTCTGCTGCGACTCCTGGGCGCGGGCGCGCACCGCCTCTTCCTGGCGCTTGTACCAGGAATCCGGCGCCAGCAGGCCGCGCAGGGAGACCTCGGCGTGGCGGCCGAACTCGGACGCTATGGCGCCCGGCTGTACTGTCATGACACGGATGCCGAAGGGTCTCAGCTCCAGGCGCAGCACTTCCGACAAGGTGTGCAGCGCCGCCTTGGAGGCGCAGTAGGCGCCGGAGAAGGGAGTCGGCATAACGCCGGAGACAGAGCCGATATTGCACACTATGCCGCGGCGCTCGGATTTCATCAGCGGCGCGCAGGCGCGGATCAGCGCCATGGGGGCAAACACGTTGGTGCGGAACTGGTTTTCCAGGGCGCGGGTGTCCAGCTCCAGCAGCGGGCCCATCTGCCCGAAGCCGGCGTTGTTGATCAGGATATCCAGGCGCCCGTAGGCGGCCTTGAGGGCGTGCACCACCCGGTTGATATCGGCCTGGGAATTGACGTCCAGGGCCTCGGTGGCGATACCCAGGTCCGCCAGTTCCTGCAGGCTCTCCGGGCGGCGCGCGGTGGCAATGACGATGGTGCCGCGACGGTGCAGGGCCAGGGCCAGCTCGCGACCTATGCCGCTGGAGCAGCCGGTAACCAGTGCCACCCGGTCCGGCACCACATAGCCGCGGCCAATCTGCGCCAGGCTCTCGGCGGCGAAAGTCTGGTCTGAGGGGCGGAACCTGGATGCCGGTGGTTTGCTCACGGGGACTGCTCCGCTTGCTGCTGTTTGAAATGCGGGTTCTCGATGATGCCGAAAATATTGCCGTAGGGATCGAGGAAACTGGCCATGAGTACACCCTCTCCCACGTCGACGATCTCACTGTGCTGGCGTGCACCCAGGGCGTTGAGGCGCTCCACCTGGGCGGCGATATCGCGCACGCCCCAGTAGGCAATGACGCCGTCGGCGCGACTGGTGACACTGCGCGCATCCGGGTTCAGGCCCAGCTCGTAGCCGCCGACATTGAAACCCACGTAGCACTCGGCATCGAAATAGGGTTCCTGCTCCAGCAGCTGCGTGTACCAGGCCCTTGCCTCGGCGATATCGGTAACGCCGTAGATTACTGTTTGCGGACCGAGAAACTGTCCCATTCAGGCTCCCGTTGTTATCGTTTTAGCTCGGGCTCACTGCAGCTCCTGCTCCAGTTGCTCGAGCAGGTCCAGCGGCTCCAGCTCAATGCCTTCCAGCTCGCCGTTCCAGTTGATACCCACCAGCAGCACATCGTCGTGCATACCGGTCAGCCAGTCGTCCATAAACTCTTCCAGGTCGATGGCTACGACCTTGTAATCACCCCAGTCGCCGTCGGCGTGGACTTCGGCAAACTCCCGCTGGGACCAGAAGGGCATCACTTCCGTCTGCGGGTATTTTTCCGATTCGCACAGGGCGAAGCCCTCGTCCCCCTCCAGCGCCCAGACACAGCCCTGCTCGGCGCTCTCCGGCAGGAAACGCGCGCAGTTGTCTTCGAAATTGTCACTCAGGGGCTCGACTTGCATGGACTCACTTTTCCGGACTTTTGAAGGGAATTGCAACGCAGTTTACGCCAGATTCCCGGGGGCACCAACGACCGGGCGCCAACCTTGTGCACTTCAATGGTTCACAAAATTCATTCGGCGAACGGAGCAATCACTTTTTGACGCGCTCAAACAGCGCCATGGATTCGACATGGTCCGTGTGCGGGAACATGTCCATGACCCCGGCTTTGCTCAGGCGGTAGCCGAGCCCTTGCAGTTCGCCTGCATCCCGCGCCAGGGTGGCCGGGTTGCAGGATACGTAGACGATCTTCTCCGCCCTGAAGCGCGCAAGCTGGCGCACCACTTCCAGGGCACCACTGCGCGGCGGGTCCAGCAGTATCCTGTCGAAGCCACCGGCGGCCCAGGGATGGGTGTCGATATCCCGGGTCAGGTCGGCAGCACAAAAGCTCACGTTTTCCAGACTGTTCAGGAGCGCGTTGTCCATCCCCCGCTGAGTGAGCGCCCCCTCACCCTCCACCCCCACCACCTCGCCGGTGCGGCGCGCCAGCGGCAGGGTGAAATTGCCGAGGCCGCAGAAGAGATCCAGCACCCGCCCGCCGGGCTGCGGATCCAGCAGTGCTATCGCCTGCGAGACCATCTGCCGGTTGATGTCGAAATTCACCTGCACGAAGTCCAGCGGGTGGAAGCGCAGAGTCAGGTCGAATTCCGGCAGCTGATAGCTGAGAAATTCGTCACCGCCCTCGGGCCAGATCCTGTGCGCGCTGGCCGCGTCGCCCGGCTGCAGGTACAGGTGGATTCCCGTCTCTTGTGCGAACGCCAGCCAGCGGGACAGGTCCGCGTCCGATAGCGGTTTCAGGTGGCGCAGCACCACCGCCGCGGCGTCCTCGCCGACCGCCACCTCCAGCTGGGAAAAGTGCGCGCGGCCGTCGCTGTCGCGGACCAGCTGTTTCAGGCGCGGTATCTGCGCGGCGACAGCCGGGTGCAGCACATGGCACTCGTCGATATCGGTCAGGTCATTGGAGCGTTTTTCGCGGAAACCGAAGACCAGCTCCTTCTTTCCCGCTGGTGTTTTTACCAGGCGGATGCCGATACGTCCCTTGCGCCGGTAGCCGAAGGGCTCGGCCACCAGCGGCGGCAGTATTTCCGGCACTTCGATACCGCCGAAGCGGGCCAGCTGGTCCAGCAGGATTTTCTGCTTTTCCACTATCTGCGCTGCGGGCTGCAGGTGCTGCACCGAACAGCCGCCGCACAGATCCACATGGGGGCAGCGGGGCTGGCAGCGCTGTGGGGATGGCTGCAGTATTTCCACCACCGCACCCTCGTCGAAGCGCGAGCGCCGCGCGCTGTACTGGAATTTTACCGTCTCGCCGGGCAGCGCATTGTCGATAAAAACCGTCTTGCCGGCGACGCGGGCCAGGCCGCGCATATCGTGGCTGAATCTTTCCACGACGGCCTCGGCCCGCGCGGGCAGCGGCTTTTTCGGTTGTTTTTTCGGAGAAAAGAAACGGGGCTTACTGGCCATAAATTCTTAGAAAAAATTCGAGAGTAAAACGGAATGCCACCGCACGGCGCACCCTACGAAATTAATAGCGTCAGACCACCAATCTGTGACCGTTATCCCGTAACCAGCGCCGCAGCTCTCTGTAGCGAGGGCAGACGCTTTCCACCAGCAGCCAGAAAGCGCGGCTGTGGTTGTGATGTCTCAGGTGGCAGACTTCGTGGGCCACCAGGTAATCCACCACCGGTTCCGGCGCCAGGCACACCAGCCAGTTGTACTGCAGTTCGCCGCGAATGCTGCAGTGACCCCACTTGCTCCTGGTGCGGCGCACGCGCACCGACGATACATCCAGTTCGAGTTTTTCTGCCAGCCGCTGCGATTTTTCCGTCAGCAGTGCCAGCGCCTCGCGCTGGTAGATCCGCTGCAGGGCTGTCTGCAGCTGGCTTTCATCCGGATCGCGGGAGCGGGAGTAGAGATTGATTGCTTCATCGATACCGCTGTCACCGGAGCGCTGCGCGCGCTGCAGCGGCAGCCGTCGCCCCAGCCAGGGAAAGGATTCGCCAAACCTGTAGCGGTACACGGGCACCTGTGCGGCCCGCTCATCGGCGCGCAGCAACTGCGCGCGCACCCACTCGATATTTTCCTGCAGGAACTGGTGACCGTGGCGCGCCGCACAGCGCTCGGGAATGCGCACCTCGACACCGGACGCCGCCAGCACCAGCCCCAACCGCTTGCGCCGGCGCGAGCGCACCAGGCGATAGGGAATATTTTCGTAGACGAACTGCTGTGGCTGGTTCATTGGCCGCCGTGGGCCACCACCGCCATGGTGATGCGGGAAATGCAGTTCAGCTTGCCATTGGGATCGGTAATGCGGATTTCCCACACCTGGCTGCTACGGCCGATATGCACTGGCCTGGCGGTGCCGGTGACTTCGCCCTCGGCCACCGGGCGCAGGTGATTGGCGTTGATCTCCTGGCCGACGCAGTAGAATTTTGCCGTATCCACCGCCAGGTTGGCGCCGATGGAGCCGAGCGTTTCCGCCAGCACTACGCTGGCGCCGCCGTGCAGTATGCCGAACGGCTGGCGGGTGCGTCGATCCACCGGCAGGGTGCCCACCAGGTAGTCGTCACCGAGCTCGGTGATCTCCAGGCCGATATGGCCGGGCATACAGCCGGCGGCGCTCTCGTTCAGTTGCTCCAGGGTGGGGGTTGTATGCCAGATTGCCATGGGGTTACTTCCAGATTGAAAAATTCCGTGCTCGTCATGCCGGCGCAGAGCCTGTACCGGACTTGATCCGGTACCCGCATCCAGTTCTGTGGCACCTGGATTCCGGCCTGCGCCGGAATGACGACAGAGGATGAATCCCGGCTTAATAGAAGAAAT
The DNA here is from genome assembly GCF_014904815.1 of Microbulbifer taiwanensis. Classification (GTDB taxonomy): domain Bacteria; phylum Pseudomonadota; class Gammaproteobacteria; order Pseudomonadales; family Cellvibrionaceae; genus Microbulbifer; species Microbulbifer taiwanensis. Next base: position 143,616 of record NZ_JACZFR010000006.1, on the reverse strand, counting down.
CGAAACCGAGGAAACCGAAGCGGTGCAGCTGCATGTCCAGCAGGCTCAGCTCCCGCCGCAGCGCGCTGCGACGGAATTGCAGGATGCGACGACTCTCCTCGTCGTCGGCAGCGGCCAGCGCGGCATTCACCGCGTAGAGTTCGCGCTCGATATCATCGTGGCGCTGGGCCAGGCGGCGGAATTCCTGTTGCATCTGAAAATCCGCGAGGCCGCGCCGGTACTCGACCATAAACAGGTCGGCGGTGGGGCCGGTGCAGACACCCTCGTAACTGTTGCCGCGGCGCCCCTGGTAGTAGCCATTCTCCGGCGTGCAGAATTGCTCCACGCCCTCCTCGTGGCCGCGCAGCCAGGCCTCGCTGTCCACCCGCGCACCGTACTCCTGGCACCTCTGTGCGATTTCATAAACGAGCGACTGGCCGCGCCCGCGGGCGCCATCCTGCAGGCCGCGCTCGTACCAGAGACCGGCCTGGCACTCCTCCTCGGAAACCACCGCGCAGCCGGCCAGCAATAGCGGCAACAGTATCAGCAGGCGCTTAACGGTAGCCATGGCGAAATCAGCCAAAGCGCTTGTCGGCGACAAACGGATTGGTCTGCCGCTCCTGGCCGAAGGTGGACATGGGACCGTGACCGGGAATAAAGCGCACCTCGTCGCCCAGCGGCCAGAGCTTTTCGGTAATCGAGCGGATCAGGGTGTCGTGGTCGCCCTTGGGAAAATCCGTGCGACCGATGGAGCCGGCGAAGAGCACATCGCCCACCAGCGCCAGCCCGCTCGGGCGGTGGAAGAAGATCACATGGCCCGGGGTGTGGCCCGGACAGTGGTGCACTTCCAGCAACTCGTCACCGACGGTGGCGGTATCGCCCTGGTTGAGCCAGCGGTCCGGGGTAAAGGATTCCACCGGTGGGAAGCCAAACATCTGCGTCTGCATCGGCAGCTGCTCTATCCAGAAATTGTCGTCCTCGTGGGGCCCCTCCACCGGCAGCTGCCGCTGTTTGGACAGCTCTGCCGTGCCGCCCACATGGTCCAGGTGGCCGTGGGTCAGCAGGATTTTCTCCAGCTTCAGTCCGCGCTCTTCCACCGCGGCGAGAATCCTGTCCAGGTCGCCACCCGGGTCCACCACCGCGGCCCTTTTGCTGTCTTCACACCAGAGCAGGGTGCAGTTCTGCTGGAAAGGCGTGACCGGGACTGTGTGAAATTGCAGCGACATAGACGAAACCAAACCTTCGGAAAATGTGCCGCGATTATACCGTGGCCGCCGCCGGAGTTCGCGCACCGGCCAACGGGCGGCGTCCGCGGTTCTTCCTCAGCAGCTCGCGCAGGTCCTCCAGCAGCTGCTGATGCACCAGTGCATTGCTCCAGTAACCGTCGTGGGCCACCAGTTGCGGGCCCCAGTTGGATGCGCTCCAGTCCGACAGCGGGCGCGTCTCATAGTCGCGGTATACCGCCTGGTTGTACGAGGGGGAGAGGGGCTTCAGCGGCCAGCCGAAGAGATCGTCCGGGTGGTAGAAGTTCTTCCAGCGGAAGTTGTAGCCGCGGGTATCGGAGGTCACCGCCTGTATCTGGTCCCGCGGCAACCCGGCGCTCCACAGGGGGTTGCTGGCGCCGAGGGTATACCAGTGGCTCAGGGTCTTGAGGCGCAGGAACAGATCGCGGCCGGAGCCCCTGTGCACGCCGCGGGGACCGCCGTCGCGCCAGACGCCGTAGCCGATACTGGCGCGCTGGGCGTCCCACAGGTAGTTGGAGAGATTGACGCAGCCCACCGAGTGACTGAGCAGCACCACCGGCGCATTGTCGGAGGCGGCCTTGGCGGCCTTCTCCAGCGTCGAGTAAATCGCCTGCTGGGTCTTCTCGTAGTTGCCGCCGCGCTGCTGGATATCCCCCATCTGCGCGGCCGTCTCGGCCATACCGTAGAGCATAAACTTGCGCGCGCGCAGGAAATCCATATCGCGCTTCTGCATGCCCTCGAACACCCGCTCGATATTGGTCTGCAGGTGCGCCTGGCACAGGATGGTGTCGCAGTGCAGCCGCGACCAGTCGTCGCCCAGCCCCTCGCGCAGGGCCGCGAACAGTGGATCGGCGAAGCGCTCGTCCACCGCCCCCATGCCCGGCGCCGCCAGGATTACGATATCGGCCATTTTCCGCCCCTCTTTATTCTTCTGTGCGGCGTTAAGGATAGCCCCGACGCCTGTAATTATCGTGAAATGGCACCGCTGAATCCGTCGAAACTAACATTTAGTCGAAAAATTGCAAAGAAGGCGCCGCCCTACGCCCCTTCAGGGGAGGATGTCACAGCCCTGTCGTCGCGCCACTCTTATGGTGCATAATGCCGTCTGTACAAAAATCAATCATTCAAGACACCCGCATTCAGCGATGCTACTGACTTCCAAATACAGCCTGCCGGACTGCCCCGAGCACACACTGGCGCGCCCGCGCCTGTTGTCACTGCTGAACGACAGCCACAGCGACCAGCTGTTGCTGGTCACGGCGCCAGCCGGCTATGGCAAGACCACCCTGGTCTCCTCCTGGGCCGTCGCCCAGGACACCCCGGTGGCCTGGTACTCCCTGGACGCCAGCGACAACGAACCGGGCCAGTTCTGCCGCTACCTGGTGGAGAGTGTGCACCGTGCCACCGGCAACGGCGTGCCCGAAACCCATAAAGAGATGCACAAGCTGCTCGGCGCCCAGCAGCGCCCGGACCCGACCCTGGTGATCAGCCAGCTGCTGGCGGAACTGCGCGGCCTGCCCAGCGAACTGCGCATAGTGCTGGACGACTATCACCAGATCGACAACGAAGCGGTGCACGACGCCACCCGCTTCCTGCTGCGCCACGCCCCCGCCGGCATCGGTGTGGTGCTGACCAGCCGCAGCCAGCCGCCCCTGGGCCTGGCCTCCCTGCGCGTGGCCGGACGCCTGCTGGAGCTGGGCAGCGAGGAACTGGCACTCAACACGGAAGAAATCGCCCAGCTGCTGCAGCAGAGACTGCCCTTCAACCTGGACAGCGACCGCGCCGGGCAGCTGCACCTGCTCAGCGAGGGCTGGCCCCCGGCGGTGCAGCTGTTCGCACTCTCCGTGCGCGACCGCGACGAGGTGGACCGCTACCTGGCGGAACTGGAGCGCGGCCACAGCCATATCCTCGACTATCTGGCCGAGGAGGTGCTGGAGCGGCTGGAACCGCAACTGCGCGAACTGCTCGCCTGCACCTCGATACTGACCCGCGTCAACGCCCTGCTGGCGGAGACGCTCAGCGGACTCGACGGCGGCCAGCAGCTGCTGGAACTGGCGGCGCGGCGCGGCCTCTTCCTGCAGGCACAGGACTCCAGCCGCCAGTGGTTCCGCTATCACCCGGTGTTTGCCCGCTTCCTGCAGCGCCAGCTCACCGACCACTCGCGCCTGCTGCAACTGCACCGCGCCGCCTGCGACACCTGGCAGCAGCTGGGCCAGCCGCTGGAGGCACTGCGCCACGCGCTGGCGGCGGAGGACCGCGAGCGCATGCGGCAGCTGCTGGCGGAACAGGGCGAACAGCTGCTGCGCGAGGGCCAGGCGCGCATACTGAACGACTGCCTCGACTGGCTGGGCCCCGACGAACTGCAGCGCAACGCCCGCTTTACCCTGATCGCGGCCAAGATGGCCCGCGACAATTTCGAACACGACCGCTGCGACAGGCTACTGGCCGCCGCCGAGAGCTGGCTGCAGCGCGAGGATCCGCAGCGCTGGCGCGAATACGAGGGCGCCTTCGCCGCCGCCCGCGCCCAGGCCGCTGTGGCCCGCGGCCAGACACTGCTGGCCAAGGAATACGCCGAGGAGGCCCTGGGCCTGCTGCGCGACGACCAGCCCGGCGAGCGCATCGCCGCACTGCTGGTGGTCGGTGAGACCGGCTTCTGCCTCGGCGAGCTGGCGCCGGCCAGCGCCCATATGCAGGAGGTCGAGGCCCTGGCGATGGCCGAACAGGACTACCCCAGCGCCGCCTGGGCCATCTGCCAGCAGACCGAAATTGCCATCGCCCAGGGCCTGCTGAAGAAGGCCTCGGCGCTGCAGGCGCGCGCCCAGCGCCTGATCGAGGAGCACCACCTGTCCGGCCTGCCCATCTCCGAATTCATCTGCCGCCTGCGCGGCCAGCTGGAGTGGGAAAAGGGCGACCTGGACGCCGCCGCCGCTTCCGCCCGCCGCGGCATGCAGATCAATCGCAAGGTGGGCGAGCGCTGGCTGCTGCCCGAGTACACGCTGCTGCTGAAAGTGGCCCAGGCCAGGGGTGAGAAAGAGGAATCCCAGGAATGGCTGGCGCGTATAGACCGGCTGCTGAGCGGTGAGCGCTACCACCGCGACTGGGTGGCCAATGCCGACGCCGCGCGCATGCGCGCCTGGCGCGCCCTGGACAATCAGCAGGCCATATACGCCTGGCTGGAACAGGCGGCGCCGGTGGCGGACAGGCCGAGCAATCACTTCGAGCAGTGCCACGGCCGCAACCATGTGCGCGCGCTGATCGAGCTGCACCGCTGGTCCGACGCCAATCGCCTGCTGAGCCGCCTGCAGCAGGTGGCGCGCGACTGCGGCCTGGTGACCGACTGCCTGCGCAACCTGGTACTGGAGGCGCACCTGCTGTGGCTGCGCGAGCGGCGCGACGGCGCTGTCAACGCCATGACCGAAGCGCTCGGCATCGCCGTGGAGCGGGATTTCAGTGCCTCCTTCCTGCAGCTCGGCAAACCCCTGATCGTAATATTGAAAGCCGTCCTCGAGCCGGGAGAAGGGAAGAGCGCCCTGGGCGAGGCAGAGGCCGACCGGGCGCGCGAGTTGATCAAGCTGGCCCAGCAGCAGCCGGAACTGGACGGCGGTATCCGCATTGAGCTGGACGAGACCATCATCAAGGAAATCCTGGAGAGCGATGCGGTACCGGATTTCCTGCGCCACTCGCCGCTGACCCCGCGGGAATGGCAGGTGCTGAATGCCATCCACTCGGGCCTCTCCAACGAGCGCATCGCACGCCACTTCAAGGTGGCCCCCAGCACCATCAAGACCCATATCCGCAGCCTCTACCAGAAGCTGGACGTCAAGGACCGTCAGGAGGCGATTGCACTGGCGGAGCAGATGCTGCGCTCGGTGCAAGATCAGCCGTAGATCGGTACTCCGGTAGGGTGCGCCGCGCGCACCGGCCGGACCTGGTGGATTTGCACAGCTAGTGGCTCAGAGCTTCTCTGGCAGAGGGAGGGGACGGGAGCAGTTCGGCGCAGGCGGAGATTGCAGCTATCACACTGTTGGCGCTATCTTGGGAATAGCCACCTCCGCCAAGGATGACAGAAGGAATTGAACGCTTATTAAGCGCCTGAACGGTCAGCTTTTCACGCTGAACCACATCTTCGGTGGTCAGGCAGAGACCGCCCAGCTTGTCGCTGGTCAGGACATCGGTTCCGGCGACGACGAATGCCAACCGGTAGTCGCCCGCCAGCTTCTCTAGGGCCTCGCCGTATTGCTGTAGGTAGGCCACCCCCTCGGTGCCGGGTGGTAGTGGAACGGGGATATCGACGCGGTCGCGGGTGTAGCCGGACGTGGGGTAGATACCGGCGTTGTACACATCCAGCAGGGTTACCCGGTCGTTATCCATAAAGGTGTAGGCGTTGCCGTTTCCATGGTGGGCATCGGTATCGATGACAAGGATTTTGTCTTCTGGAGACAGGAGGCCACTCTTTACAAGCTGCTGGCGGCAGATGCCGATATCGTTGTAGATACAGAAACCCTCCATATTTTGCGGCATGGCGTGGTGGTAACCGCCGGAGAGGTTCCAGTATATGTCGCCGCATTTCAGTGCCCTTTCCGCTCCCAGCATGGTTCCGGCGACGCCCCAGCGCATTGGGGTGAGTATTTTTTTATCCAAAAATTTGAAGCTGACAAAAGGAATCTTCGGGACTTCAAGAGCCCTGAATACAAAAACAGAGTCCCTGACCTTCCTTCTCATCATGCTGGAAAGGAAATCGTCGACAATTTCCATATCCACGGGAGCGCCAGGGCTCAGGAAGTCTAATTTCTCATTACCTTCCAACGCTCTATGGATTTTCTTGAACTTAACTCCATCAAAGGGGTGCAGGTAGTTCAACAATCCGAGATCGATATTATATTCATCACTATATAAGACGTTCACGCGATCTCCCGGCCAGCCACAGAAAGCTCTTTGGCATAACGTAACACTTCACTCGGCGTCCAGATACCGCGCCCCAAAACTCCCCCAAGTCTTCCATATTCATGAGCAGACGGCCGAAAACTTGGTTCTTTCCCGCTCGCCACTGTCAGGCATTCCGCAACGACATGCGAACAGTTGTACCTCGCCAGTTGATATCGCGGGTTCTTCCTTTGCAGATCAAGAATAAAACTCTCCAACTTGTCGGAATCTATACGTTGGATCGTTATGGTAACCGGATGCCTATTGCCTTCGGACGCAATATCTTCATCCAGCGCCTTCATGAAGTGTCCGGGATGACTACGCTTGATTTTCAGGTCTTTCTTGCCTGCGCCGTCTTCCGGCCAAAAACTGACGTAGTTGCCACCATATGAAAGGGATGCGTGCCCCACCATATTGCCTTCAGGCAGCCAGACATGCACTTTCAACATATCGCCTCCTTGCGATTAAGCGCTTTTAATTCCCTGTCGCGTTATCAACGCACGGACAAAGAAACGCCGCCCGCTGACTATTTTTCAAACGGCGGTTATACAATGCTGCAAGGGAGGCTTGCAAGGAACCGGTGCATTCACTAGAAGAGCAGAAACTGAAACGCGATCGCCAATGAACACACGGTTCCGCTTCGGTATTCGGCGCTTGGCAGTCGATTTCATCAATAAGCCCGCGAAACCGGAACTCCGAGAGTCTGGAGCGAATCAAAGACCTGACCAGCTGGTCACCGCGATCAAGTCGCCTGTAGGCCCCTGAGGAGGACCGGATGCTTCCAGACACTTTCATGTTTTGATTGCGGCCAACGGCCGCTCCAGGCATTCGTAACGCCTTCGGCTCCGCAAGGGGATTCGTCAAACCTGCCATTCCTCCCCCCTCCCCCCTCCACAGGGAGGAGGCAGCCCCCCACCAGCGACGCCATACTCACCCTATCCTTACAGGAGTGGGCCCGCCCGCAATCTCGAATAATGAAATAGGCAGTAACCTATGAGCGGCAACAGCGACAACACCACGGAGTGGTGGCGCAACGGCGTTATCTACCAGATCTACCCGCGCAGCTTCTGCGATGCCAACGGCGACGGCATCGGCGACTTGCCGGGCATCACCCGCAAGCTCGACTATGTGCAGTCCCTCGGCGTGGACGCCATCTGGATATCGCCCTTCTTCAAATCGCCGATGGCGGACTTCGGTTACGACGTATCCGACTACCGCGATGTGGATCCCATCTTCGGCAACCTCGAGGACTTCGACCGCCTGATCGAAGCCGCGCACCAACGCGGCTTGCGGGTCATCATCGACCAGATTCTCAGCCACTCCTCCGACCAGCACCCCTGGTTCGAAGAGAGCCGCTCCAGCCGCGACAATCCCAAGGCCGACTGGTACGTGTGGGCCGACCCCAAGGCGGACGGCAGCGCGCCCAACAACTGGATGTCCAACTTCGGCGGCAGCGCCTGGCGCTGGTGCACCCGTCGCCGCCAGCACTACCTGACCAACTTCCTCAAGGAACAGCCGGACCTGAATCTGCACAATCCAGAGGTACAGGAACAGCTGCTAGCAGACCTGAAATTCTGGCTCGACCGCGGTGTCGACGGCTTCCGCCTGGACGCCATCAATCACGCCTTCCACAACCAGTCACTGGCCGACAACCCGCCGCGCCCGCTGGAGCTGGACGATAAGGGGCAAGCGCCGGTCAATACCTACCAGTACCAGTGGCATATCCACGACAAATCCCAGCCGGAAAACCTGGTTTTCCTGCAGCGCGTGCGCCAACTGATGAACCAGTACCCGGGCACCATCACCGTGGGTGAAGTGGGCGACGACAACACCCACAAGATCATGGCCGAGTACACCACCGGCGAGCGGTTGAACATGGCCTACTCCTTCGACCTGCTGACCGAAGAGAGCAGCGCCGACTTCCTGCGCAATACCCTGGAAAAGAACCGCGCGGTGATCGAACAGGGCTGGCCCTGTTGGTCTATCAGTAACCACGACGTGCCCCGCTCCATCACCCGCTGGAACAAGGGCTTCGACAGTGAACAGGCCCTGGCCCGCGCACCGCTGTTTCTGCTGATGCAACTGACCCTGCGCGGCAGTGTCTGCCTGTACCAGGGCGAGGAACTGGGCCTGGAAGAGGCGGACATCGCCTTCGAGGACCTGGTGGACCCCTACGGCATCAATTTATGGCCGGAATTCAAGGGCCGCGACGGCTGCCGCACCCCCATGCCCTGGTTCAATCACGGCGAGATCAACGCCGGCTTCTCCAAGGTGAAGCCGTGGCTGCCGGTACCCGAGGAACACCACCACAAGGCCGTCAGCGTGCAGGAAGAAAATGCCCACTCGATGCTGAACCGGTTCCGCAGTTTGATCGACTGGCACAGGAACCAGTCGCCGGCCCTGGCCACCGCGGAGCAGCAGGTGGTGGATACGCAAAACGACCTGCTGGTGTTCTACCGCCGCGCAGAAAAAGAAAGTTATCTAGTGGCCCTGAACCTGGGCAGGAGCGAAGAGCATTTTGCCATTCCGGCGGAATTCGCCAATGCGGAAGACATTACCCCGCCGCTCTTCGCCGGCGAGCGCGACGGCGACAAGCTGACGCTGCCACTGGCCGGCGCGCGGGTGCTGCACCTGAAGAAGAGTTAAATAGATAGAGCCGTAGGGTGCGCCGCGCGCACCGGATCGAACCCGCTGCAAGCACCGACATCTTCCGGTGCGCACGGCGCACCCTACGATTGCCACAAAGCAGCTAAGAAGTTTAAGAAGCGCCCCGGTGCCAGCACCGCCATTCGTCCACCGGGGCGCTTCGCCCTAAACAGTTTTATGCGCGTCTCTCCTTTCGACGTCTGCTTCCCTCGCCGGCCCCGTGCCGGCTTTTTTATTGTTCAATATGCGCCGCAATCAACGTCTCGGCGATGCGCGGCAGGGCTTCGGCGGGCGTGTCGCTACCTTTGAGGACCAGCAGGGAGATATAGGCGCCCTCGATCAGCAGGTAGAGCGCATCCGCCAGGGTATCGGGGTCGTGCGCCTCTATTTCCCGGCACAGGGCGCTCAGCCGCTCGCGAATCCGGAGTTTGTTCTGCACTATCACCGCGCGCCCGGGGTGATCCTCCTCCTGTAGCTCCACCACCGCATTGAGCATGGGGCAGCCACGAGGCTGCTCTTCGCACTGGTGACTGAAGGCCGCCATCAGCGCCATCAGCTGCGCCTGCGGATCCCCCGTGTGGGGTGCCAGCACACTGTCCCACCAGGCCCAGAAATCGCGGTCGTGATCGCGCATGCAGGCCGCGACCAGCTCGTCCTTGGAATTGAAATTGCGATAGAGCGTCATCTTGGTGGCATCGGCCTCGCAGGCGATGCTCTCCACACCCACCGCGCGGATACCGTGGCGGTAGAAAAGATCCTTGGCCGCCTCGAAGATGCGGTCCCGCGCCGAGCGGCGGCTTTCGGGGACGGCGGTTTCATTATTTTTTGCTGCGCACATAGCTTGACCCTGTTGACGAGAGAGTTACCGGTCAGTAACATTTCAAATGTTACCGAACGGTATCGTCACATTTTTGCGGCAGAGCCCTACCCGAGTCAAGGGCCACCCACCCCTCAAGTGAAGAAGGAGTTTCGTCATGAACCGTCACAAGCGCATTGCGCCGCTGGCTCTGCTGAGCGTCGTCGTCGGCTTTGGCGCCCTGCTCGGTGCCTGGAAATACAGCGCCGTGAAAGAGGCTGCGGCGGCTTCCGCCTCCCAGCCGGAGCCGATGGAGACAGTCACCGCGGTGGCGGCAGTAGCGCGCGAGCAGCGGCCGACCACCACCGCCGTCGGCACAGTGCTGGCCCTGCGCTCTGTCAGCCTGCGCAACGAACTGCCGGGCACGGTGCAGCGCGTGAACCTGACGCCCGGTGAAATCGTCGAGGCCGGCACCGTGCTGGTGGCCCTCGATGTGTCGGTGGAAGAGGCTGAGCTGGCGGCGAACAAGGCCCAGGCCCAGCTGGCCGACACCGTCTACCGGCGCCTGTCGCGGCTGCGCGAGAGCGGCGCCGTTTCCCAGGATGAGCTGGATCGCGCCAAAGCCGAGCTGGATGTCGCCCAGGCCGGCATCCGCCGCGCCCGGGCCGTGATAGCGCGCAAGACCATCCGCGCCCCCTTCCGCGCCCGGGTCGGCATCGCCGACCTGCACCCGGGCCAGTACCTGGACCAGGGCACACTGCTGACCACCCTGCAGGGCGTGGGTAACGGCGTGCATGTGGATTTCACTGTGGCCCAACAGGTGGCGGCGCAGCTGCGCGAGGGGGAGCCGGTGGAAATCCTCGCAGGCGCCACCGCACAGCCGGCCGGCGCCACCATCGTCGCCCTGGATGCCCGCGTAGATCCGGAAACCCGCAATGCCGCGGTGCGCGCGCTGATCGGTGGCGCGGACAGCACGCCCACACCGGGTGCCTCGGTGCAGGTGCGGGTACCGGTGGGCCCCAGCCGCCCGGCGGTCACCGTGCCGGTGAGCGCGCTGCGTCGCGGACCCGAGGGCGATCGCGTCTTCGTGATCGAACAGGACGCCGGCGGCAACAGCCGCGCCCGCCAGCGGCGGGTACAGGCCGGCGCAGTGCTGGGCGACAGCGTAGTGATCGAGCAGGGCCTGGAGACCGGGGAACAGGTGGCGGCGACCGGTTCCTTCAAGCTCTACGACGGCGTACTGGTGTCCGTTGCGACTGAGCAGCTGGCCAGCACCGCGGCCACCACCAGTGCCGGCAGCCTCTAGACGGCAGCCCCACAGAATTAAGGAAGATTAACCATGCGCGCATTTACCGATGTTTTTATCCGCCACCCGGTGCTGGCACTGGTGGCCAATCTGCTGTTGCTGGTGGTCGGCTGGCGGGCCCTGTCGTCGCTGCCGGTGCAGCAGTACCCGACTCTCGAAAGCTCCTCGGTGGTGGTGACCACCGTCTATCCCGGTGCCGGCGCAGAAACAGTGCGCGCCTCCCTGACCACACCGATTGAGCGCGCCGTCGCCGCCATCAGCGGCGTCGACTATATCGATTCCACCAGCCGCGCCGGTGTCAGCACCGTCACCGTGCACCTGAAACTGAACCACAGCAGCACCACCGCCCTGGCCGAGGTCACCGCGCGCCTGCAGCAGGTGCGCTCCGAACTGCCGGCGGAGGCAGAGCCGCCGGTGGTGGAGGTGCAGCGCGCCGACCGCCCCTACGCCACCTTCTACCTGGGCTTCACCTCCGCCGAGCGCGATGTACCGGCGCTGACCGACTGGCTGTCGCGCACACTGCAGCCGCAGCTGGCGACGCTGGAGGGCGTACAGCGGGTGACCTTCGAGGGCGCGCAGCAACTGGCCATGCGGGTGTGGATAGACCCGGAGCGCCTGGCGGCGCTGAATCTCTCTCCCGGCGACGTGCACGCGGCCCTGCAGCGCAACAACTACCTGGCCGCCGTGGGCCGCACCAAGGGCGAGTGGGTGCAGGTCAACCTGCTGGCCAACACCGACCTGCGCTCGGTGGAGGAGTTCTCCAACCTGATAGTCTCTGAGCGCCAGGGCGCCACGGTGCGCCTGCACGACGTAGCCCGCGTTGAGCTGGGCGCGGAAGAGGCGGAGATGGTGGCCAAGTACAACACCCAGGAAAACGTCTACCTGGGTGTCTGGCCATTGGTCGGTTCCAACGAACTGGAAGTGGCCCAGCGTCTGAAGGACGAGATGGAGCGCATCCGCCCGACACTGCCCCAGGACGTGGAGATGCGACTCGTTTGGGACGGCACCATGTTTATGCGCGACGCCCTGGAGGAGATCAACAAGACGCTGCTGGAGACCATCCTGATCGTCGGCCTGGTGGTCTACCTGTTTATGGGCTCCATCCGCACCGCACTGGTGCCACTGATCGCCATGCCGGTGTCGCTGGTCGGCGCCGGGCTGGTGATGTATATGGCCGGATTCAGCCTCAACCTGTTGAGCCTGCTGGCCATAGTGCTGTCGGTGGGCCTGGTGGTGGACGACGCCATCGTCGTGGTGGAAAACGTCGAGCGGCATGTGCGCGAGGGCAAGTCGCGGGTGGCAGCGGCACTGGCCGGCGCGCGCGAACTGCGCGGACCGGTGATCGCCATGACCATCACCCTGGCCACCGTGTACACGCCCATCGCCTTCCAGGGCGGGCTGACCGGTGCCCTCTTCCTGGAGTTCGCCATCACCCTGGCCGCCGCGGTAGTGGTATCCGGCTTCGTCGCCCTGACCCTGTCGCCGGTAATGAGCTCGCGCTTCGTGCACCCCCACGGCAAGGAGGCCTGGCTGACGGTGCGCGTCAACCGCATCTTCGATGCCGTCAGCCGGGGCTACGCGCGCCTGCTCGACGGCGCCCTGTCCATGCGCTGGGCGGTAGTGGTTGCAGCGCTGATGGTCACTGCCGCCGCCTGGCCGCTGCACCACTTCTCGAAGAAGGAGCTGGCGCCGGTGGAGGACCAGAGCCATATCAGCCTCTTCTTCGAGGCGGCGCCCGATTCGACCCTGGCCGCCAGCAACCGACACTCGATGGAAGTGGCCGAGGCCATCGCCGCGCTGCCGGAAACCGACTTTATGTGGTCGCTGACCTCGGCCTGGGGCGGCTTCGGCGGCCTGGTGACGAAAGACTGGAAAGAGCGCGATCGCTCCACCGCGGAGATGTTTGGCGAAGTCTACGGCGCCGTATCCCAGATACCGGGACTGCGGGTATTTCCCAGCATGGACGCGCCCCTGCCGACGCCGGGCATGTACGACGTGGAGATGCTGCTGCTCAGCGACGCGCCCCTGGAGGAGATGCAGGCGCTGGCCCAGCAGGTGATGAATGCCGGCTGGGGCAGCGGCAAGTTCCTGTACGTGGACAGCGACCTGAAAATCGACCTGCCCGAGGCACGGGTGGTGCTCGACCGGGAGCGGGTGGCCGACCTGGGCCTGGACCTGGCCGACGTGGCACAGGAGCTGGGCACACTGCTGGGCGGCGGCTATGTGAATCGCTTCAACTACTACGACCGCAGCTACAAGGTGATTCCCCAGGTGGGGGACAAGGACAGGGCCACACTGGCACCGCTGCTGGACCTGAAGATCCGCGGTCCCGGCGGTGAACTGGTGCCCGTGTCCGCCTTCACCCGCATCGAGACGGAGACGGCGCCGCGCGCCCTGCACCGCTTCCAGCAGCGCAATGCGGTGCGCATCTTCGGCGGCGTCAATCCCGGCGTCACCAAGGAGGAGGGACTGCGCGTGCTGGAGGAGGCCGCCCTCGCTGCCGGCGGCGCCCTGGCGGTGATCGACCACGCCGGCGAATCGCGCCAGATACGCCAGGAGGGCGGCACCCTGTCCGCCACACTGGGCTTCGCGGTGCTGCTGATCTACCTGGTGCTGTCGGCCCAGTTCCAGAGCTTCCGCGACCCGCTGATAGTGCTACTGGGCTCTGTGCCGCTGGCCATCTCCGGCGCGCTGCTGTTCACCTTCCTGGACTTCACCACGCTGAATATCTATTCACAGGTGGGGCTGATCACCCTGGTGGGGCTGATCGCCAAGAACGGCATACTGATCGTCGAGTTCGCCAACACACTGCAGGCCCGCGGCCTGGCCAAGATGGCGGCGCTGCGCGAGGCCTCCCTGACGCGCCTGCGCCCGGTACTGATGACCTCCGCCGCCACGGTGTTCGGCCACCTGCCGCTGGTGCTTGTGTCCGGCCCCGGCGCCGAGGCGCGCAACAGCATCGGCACTGTGCTGGTCACCGGTATGGTGCTGGGCACCCTGTTACCCCTGTTCGTGGTGCCGGTCTTCTACTCGCTGACCGCGACCGAGGGGCGCGCGCAGCCGGACCCGGAGGAGGCGCCGGCCGACGGCGTTGAGCCACCAAAACTGGCCGCCGCCTGACGGCGGGCCAGTGGCGCACCGCGCGCTCTTTTCGAACCAATACCCCTTTGCCGGCCATGTGCCGGCTTTTTTAATTCAATAGTTCCAGATCGACCGCCTCCGCCATCGCCTCATAACCTTTATCTCCCGGGTGCAGGTGATCGCCGGAATCGTAGGCGGGCAGGAAACGGGATGGGCGCTGCGGATCCCGGGTAACTGCATCGAAATCGATCACTGCATCGAATTCCCCGGAAGTGCGAATCCAGTGATTGACGGCCTGCCGCACCTGTTCCTTTTCCGCGGAGTAGTAGCCGGCCATCGGTGACTGATCCAGCGCCCCCTCGAAGGGCGTCAGGGTGGCGCCGACAATGCGCACCCCGCGGATATGCGCCCGCGCTATCAACTGGCGGTAGGCGGCGACCAGCTGCGCCGCCTGCGGTATCTCCTTGTCCGGCGCCAGTGCCGAACCCGGCCAGCCGATATCGTTTATACCCATCAGTACAATCGCCGTTTCCACGCCCGGCTGGCCCAACACATCGCGCTCGAAACGGGCCTGGGCATTCTCCCCCATGATGTTGTCGAGCAGGCGCGCACCGGAGATGCCCGCGTTGACCACTGCGATATTTTTCCCGGCCAGGCGCGCGGCGAGAAAATCCGGCCAGCGGTGGTTGCTATTCGGGCTGGACGCATTGCCGTCGGTGATAGAGTCGCCAAAGGTCGCAATCGCGCGCGCGTCATCGACGGCATCCACCAGTATGCCGCTGAGGAAAATCCGCGTGTCGGTGGTCTCCTGAATCTCCAGGGCCCGCGCATCCATCTGGTTACCGGCACCGATATAGGCGGTCTGCAGCCCGTCCCAGTGGAAGGTCTGCGGTGGCGTCGGCACGGGCAGATAAAGGCTGACCGCCAGTTGCTGCAGCGGCTGCAGAGAAAGATCCACCGGATCGCTGACCACCTCGGCACCCGCCGGGATCACCGGCGACCTCTCGCCGGAGAAGGTCAAGGCGCGGTTCGAGCCGGATACGATTTTCGCTTTGCCGGCGGACAGCGCCAGGCTCGCGGCGCCGATTTTCAAGGGTTGAGAGCCGTACTTGTTGGACAGCACCACCCTCACCCGCTCGCCGCCGACACTGACCCGCGCCACCTGGCGCAGTGTCTGGTTCCACAGGTGGAAAGGCAGTTTTGTGGGCAGGGCAAAATCACCGCTCCACTGCGGCTGCGGGCTGGCAGACCAGGTGGCAATCCAGTTGCCGCCGTTCTCCCCGGAGGCCTGCACCAGCGGCGCGGCAAAAATTGTCCACGCCAGCAGCAGATAAAAAATACGATTGCGCAACGCGCCCTGTTGATTGAACTCCATTCGCTGTTCTCCTCTACAATCGCCGTCAGGCGATGCTATCCACTACACCGCCGTCCACCCGCAGTGCCGCGCCGGTGGTCGCGGAGGCCTGGGGCGAAGCTGTATAGACCACCATATTCGCCACCTCCTCGACCGTCGCCGGTCGCTGGAGCAGGGAGCTGGAGCGGTTTTCCTTTACGAATGCCACACCGGTTTCCTCTATCGAACGGCCGCTCCTCTCCGCGGCCTCCCGCAGCATTGCCTCCACGCCCTCGGACATGGTCGGCCCCGGCAACACCGAGTTGACCGTCACACCGCTACCGGCCATCCGCTTGGCCAGGCCGCGGGCAATGGAGAGATTGGCGGTCTTGGTAAAACCGTAGTGGATCATATCCGCAGGTATATTCAGGCCCGACTCGGAGGAGATAAAAATCACCCTGCCCCAGTTTTTCTCCAGCATGCTCGGCAGATAGGCCCGCGACAGGCGCACGCCGGAGAGCACATTCACGTCGAAAAAGCGCGTCCACTCATCGTCGGGAATCTCGAAAAAATCTTGGGGGCCGTAGATACCCAGGTTGTTGACCAGGATGTCCACCGAGGGCTCGGCGCGGACCAGTGCCGCGCAGCCTTGCGCGGTGCCCAGGTCGGCGGCCACGCCGCGCACCTCGGCCCCGGGAAAACCCTTCTTCAGCGCGGCGACAGCTTCGTCCACCGCCTGCTGTTTGCGCCCGTTGAGCACCACCGCGGCGCCGCAGTCGGCGAGGCCTTTGGCAATGGCAAAACCGATACCCAGGGTCGAGCCGGATACCAGGGCGGTTTTTCCGCTGAGGTCAATATTCATAACAGTCTCCAATCAACAATCAGTTACAGGTAACAATCAGGTACAGGTGTTCGGCTGCACTTCGAGCGCGGGCACCTCCGCCGCTCTCTCCAGGCGCAGGCTCAGAATCGCCACCGCCAGCGCCGCCAGGGGCACCAGTGCGGCCACCCAGGGGAGCGCATTCAGCCCCCAGCCGCCGTCGATCACCACGCCGCCGAGCCAGGCCCCCATGGCGTTGCCCAGGTTGAAAGCGGCGATATTGAAACTGGAGGCGAGGGTCTGGCCGGCGCCCTCGGCCCGGGAGAGCACCCACATTTGCAGCGGCGGCGCGGTGGCGAAGGCGGCGGCGCCCAGCAGGCCGACGAAGACCAGCGCGAGAATTTTGCTGTGCACGGCGAAGGTCATCAGTCCCAGCACCGCGGCCAGTAACAACAGGCTGCCGAGCACCGACGGCACCAGCCAGCGATCGGCGCAGCGCCCGCCGAGCAGGTTGCCGGCGATCAGGCCGGCGCCGAACAGCAGCAGGATCGGCGACACGGCCGCATCGCCGAAGCCGCTGATCTGGGTAAGGACGGGGGCGATATAAGTGAAGACCACAAACATGCCGCCGAAGCCCAGCACAGTGGTCAACATCCCCAACAGTACCGGCGGGCGCGCAAGGGCGCGCAGGTCGGCGCGCCAGTCCGGCGCCCGGGGTGCGGTCTCGCGCGGCACGAACAGCGCGATCACCGCCAGCGCCACCAGGCCCACCAGGGTCACGGCCCAGAAGGTGGCGCGCCAGCTGAACGCCTGGCCCAGCCAGGTGCCGAAGGGCACACCGAGAATATTCGCCACCGTGAGGCCGGTGAACATGATAGCGATAGCCGAAGCCTTGCGCTCCGGCGCCACCAGCCCAGTGGCGACCACCGAGCCAACGCCGAAGAAGGTGCCGTGGGCAAGGGCCGTCACCACCCGCGCCAGCATCAGGAATTCATAGCTGGGCGCCAGGGCACAGGCGGCGTTGCCCAGGGCAAAGATGCCCATCAGTGCCAGCAGCGTGTGTTTGCGCGGCCAGGCGGCGGTGAGCGCAGTTACCAGTGGCGCGCCCACCACCACCCCGAGGGCATAGCCGGAAATCAGCATACCGGCGCTGGAGATGGACACCGACAGATCGGCGCTCACCTCCAGCAGCAGTCCCATGATCACAAACTCGGTCACGCCGATACCGAAGGCACCGGCCGTCAGGGCCAGCAGCGCCGGCGGCAGGCGCCGCGGCTCAGTCCCGTCGATCATTTCAACCACAATCCTCTCCTCAATCCGAAGTACTTGATTGCGCCTATTGTGGTGTCGGCGGCCGCGACTGA
Organism: Microbulbifer taiwanensis; assembly: GCF_014904815.1. Lineage (GTDB taxonomy): Bacteria > Pseudomonadota > Gammaproteobacteria > Pseudomonadales > Cellvibrionaceae > Microbulbifer > Microbulbifer taiwanensis. The sequence continues at coordinate 126,124 of NZ_JACZFR010000006.1, read as the reverse complement.
TAATTGCCTAAACCTGTAAAAGACTTTCAAATAGTTTTTGAAGATGCCAAACCTCAATGACCTGCGCCTGTTCGTCGAAGCGGCCCGCCTGGGCTCACTGAGCGCCGCCGCGCGCAGCCTGGAACGCACGCCGGCGGCCGCCAGCGCCAGCCTCAAGCGCCTGGAGGAGGAGCTGAAGGTGCGCCTGGTGGAACGCAACACCCGCAGCCTGCGCCTGACGCCCGAGGGCCTGCTGTTCCGCGAGCGTGTCGAGCCGGGGCTGGCGCTGCTGGAGGATGCGCAACAGGCGGTACACCGCGACTGCGCCGATATCAGCGGCGAGATACGCCTGACCGCGCCGGTGGATTTTGCGCGCCAGTGGCTGCGCCCGCTGATGGATGAGTTTCAGGTCCAATACCCCCAGGTGCACTTCACCCTGCTGGCCGGCGATGCGATGCGCGACCTGGTGTCGGAACCCCTGGACCTGGCGCTGCGCTGCGGCGAGCTGCCGGACTCGGCACTGGTGGCGCGCCGGCTCTTGGATAACCGCCGCCTGCTGGTGGCGAGCCCCACCTATCTCGAAAAGCACGGCCGTCCGAAACACCCGCGGGACCTGGAGGCGCACAACTGCCTGGTCTATTTCAGCAACGGCAGTGCCATGCGCCGCTGGCCCTTCCAGCGCAAGCGCGAAACCCTGGTGATGGAGGTGAGCGGCGACCGTGTCTGCAACGACGGCTCCCTGGTGCGCGAGTGGGCCCTGGACGGGCTCGGACTCGCCTACAAGAGCGAACTGGATGTGCGCAAGGACATTGATGCCGGTCGGCTGGTACCGGTCTTCAGCGACTGGCGGGGCAACTCGGCGCCGCTCAGTGCCGTGTACCCCGGCACCGGACCGCGGCCGTTGCGGGTGCGGCGCTTTGTGGAGTTTCTGCGCGAACGGATAAGATCCGACGCTGAAGGGAGGAGCACACAGTGAAACCCTGGCGCTGGGAAAAAGGCCGGCAGCAAACCGGCTACGAAAAATTACTGCTTCTGGGAACCAGATGGCCGCTCCCTTTCGATCTCTACCTATTGCGTTTCGGGGAAGGCGTGCACATCCCCCCGCACACCGACCGGGTGAATTCCGGCCGGCACTACCGACTCAATATCGTGATCAAGCGGGCAAAATCGGGCGGCGAGTTTTTATGTGATTCGCCAATCTACGAAAGCGCGCGCATAAAACTCTTCCGCCCGGATATCGCCGAGCACGCCGTCAGCGAAGTACAGTCGGGCACCCGCTATGTGCTCAGCCTCGGCTGGGTCCGCCGAAACTGAATCCACCCGAAAAAACATCGCCGTCACGGGAGAATGTCCAGGTAAAAACGTCGCTTGGCCAACTCTGCTGCGCCCAGGCGCCGGTAAAATTCGATGGCGCGACGGTTCCACTCCGGCGTTTGCCATTGCATTTGCGCCAGTTTCATCTGCCGTGCGTGCGCCTCGACCGCTGCGACCAGCTGCCTTCCAATTCCACCGCTACGGCTGGCCGCGCGCACAAAGAGGCAATCCAGGTGCAGGTACTCCGATGCGCTCCAGGTGCTGAATTCGCGGCTGGCGGCGGCGTAGCCAATGCATTTTTCCGCCTCCGCCGCCAGCCACAGATGCAGCCGCGGCCGCGTGCCGAAGGCGGCGGCCGCGAGCCGCCGCGCAAATTGCACGTCGGCAAAGAAGGGCGCGGCTTCAAAGACGGCGTGCTCAACGATAAGCGGGATCAATTGCGGAATATCGGCCGGCGTCGCCGGCCTGATGGCGGTTTCCACTGGCACTCAGCCGCGGGCGAGGCCCAGGCCCTCGTCGATCCAGCCGGTGACGCCGCCGATCATCTCCTTCACCGGTCGCCCCAGTTGCGCGAGCTTCAACGCTGCCTTGGTGGAGCCATTGCAGTGGGGCCCCGCACAGTAGACGACAAACAGTGTTTCCTGAGGAAATTCCGCCAGGCGCGCCGGGGTGAGTTTGCGCGTGGGGATATTGATGGCTTCGGGCAGGTGACCGGCGGCGAAGAGTGTCTCCATACGCACATCCACCAACACGAAGTCCCGCTGCTGGTGATTGATCGCATACCAGACATCGGCGCAGTCTGTCTCAAAGGACAGTTTGGCCGCATAGTGCGCCGCGGCCTCGGCGGCATTGGCGGCCGGCGTCTTGCTGACGGTGGTATTGGGCAAGGTGGCGCTGGGCGCATTGACGGCTGGATTGGTCATGGTTGAGTCCCTGTCTCAGTTGCTGTGTGCGCATTGTCGGCATCCTTCCCATCGCCGGCGAGTGGCATTTTTGACAAGGTTCGTATATTTTTTGCCAATCTTTCCGAGGAGGCTTTCGATGCCCACCAATCGCTCCGTCGCCCTGCTGGCCTACGACGGCCTGTGCACCTTCGAATTCGGCGTGGCGGTGGAGGTGTTCGGCCTGCCGCGCCCGGAGATGCCCGAGTGGTACGACTTCCGCGTCTGCGCCGTGGAGCCGGGCCCGCTCAGGGCCACCGGCGGTATCCAGGTGCTGGCCGATGGCGGACTGGAAGATCTGCAGAGCGCAGGCACTATCGTGGTACCCGGCTGGAAGGGCGTCGATGTGCCGGTACCGGAGGAATTGAGGGAAGCGCTGCGCAGCGCGCACGGCGCCGGCGCGCGGCTGGTTTCCATCTGCTCGGGGGTCTTTGTATTGGCGGCGACCGGCCTCCTGTCAGGGCGCCGCGCCACCACCCACTGGCGCTACGCGCAGAAGCTGGCGGCGGCCTATCCCGAGATTCAGGTGCAGGCGGAAGTGCTCTACGTGGACGAGGGAGATCTGCTCACTTCTGCCGGCAGCGCCGCCGGCCTGGACCTGTGCCTGCATATAGTGCGCCGGGATTTCGGCGCGCGCGTCGCCAACCAGGTGGCGCGGCGGCTGGTGATACCGCCGCACCGGGACGGCGGCCAGGCGCAGTTTGTGGAGGCGCCGTTGCCGGAGAGGCGCGCGGAGATCTCTGCGCTCTTCGACTGGGTTCGCCGCAACCTGCACCGGGAGCTGAGCATCGATAGCCTCGCGGAGCGCGCCAATATGAGCCAGCGCACGTTAATCCGCCGCTTCCACGAAACCGTCGGCTGCGCGCCCAAGCAGTGGATCCTGCGCGAGCGCATCAACCGCGCGCGCAACCTGCTGGAGAGCGGCAGCCAGCCCATCGACCGGATAGCGGCCGAGTCCGGCTTCGGATCCGCCGAGAACCTGCGCCACCATTTTCGCGAGCAGCTGCACACCTCCCCCGCCGCCTATCGGCGCCGCTTCGCCGAGCCCGCCTGATCCCGCCGGGCGGGAACACAGGCAGGGCGGCGATATTCGCCGGCGGGTCCAGCCAGAAGTTACTGCGGCATCGCGGCCATATCCATCCACATCAACTCCCAGATGTGCCCGTCCAGATCGCGGAAGGCACGGCCGTACATAAAGCCGTAGTCCTGTGTCTCCCTGAAGCTGCTGCCGCCGGCGGCGATGGCTTTCTCGATCAGTGAATCCACCTCCGCGCGACTGTCCGCGGACAGGCACACCAGCACCTCGGTGCTCTTGCCGGTGTCGCAGATCTCCAGATCCGGGGTAAAGCTGCTGAACTTGTCGCGGGTGAGCAGCATGACGAAGTTGCTTTCACTAACGACCATACAGGTGGCGGTATCGTCGGTGAACTGGGGATTGAACTCGAAGCCGAGACGGGAGAAGAACTCGATGGATTTACCCAGTTCGGCGACGGGCAGGTTGACGAACATTTTTCTGGACATGGTGTTTCCTCAGGCAGTGCCAATGATTGATTGCGTTTGTATCTGTTAGTCGCGACAGCCAGCTCGAAATCGACAGCATCTGGAAATTTCTTTTACACCTGCGCAAATCTCTACACTCTCTTTACGGCCGCACCACCTGGTAGTCGGCCCGGGCAACGCCCGTTGTGAAACTCTTGGTCCGCAGGAGCTTCAGCGAACCCGGCGTCGAGCCGGGCGTAAACAGCGGCTTGCCCGCACCGATAAAGGTGGGGAACACAAAGAAGCGGAATTCGTCAATCATCCGCTCGCGGGCGAGCGCCTGGACCACAGTCGCACTGCCGATCACCATTAGGCTTCTCCCGGGACCATGCTTTATTTCCCGCAACTCGGAAAGCGCGTTCGGGCCCAGCACTCGCGAATTGTTCCACTGGGTTTCATCCGGGATCCTGGAAAAGACCAGCTTTTGCAGACTGTTCATCACCGGTTGCAACGGCTCGCCAGCGGCCGCCGGCGTGGGCCAGTAGCCGGCGAGACTGCGGAAGGTGGTTCCCCCCATCACGAAAGCATCCAGCTCCCCGTACTGTTCGGCAAGATCACGCTCCATATCATCGCCAAAATCCGACACCACAAAATCCATCTCGCTACCTGGCGGACCCGCCATAAAGCCGTCGAGGGACAGAAACTCAAAGACGATCAGTTTTGCCATGCTGTTCTCCGCAACTGTGAGTGACAAAACCTGGTCGAACGGAAGGAGGCTGTTTCTACATCCTGTTCTTCAGAAAATCGGCGAAGGCCCGCAGCTTGGCCGGTAGATGGCGACGCGACGGATAGTAGAGATAAAAACCCGGCGAGGCGGGGCACCAGTCTTCCAACACCGACTGCAACCGACCCGCCGCCAGGTGTTCGCGCACGGCGTCCTCCAGCAGGAACCCCATCCCCAGGCCGTCCAGCACCGTCCGTAGTAACAGCTCGTTGTCGTTGCTGGTCAGGGGCCCCTCGACGGCGACCTGGCTGCGGTGCCCGCGCCGCTCGAAATCCCAGCGCTCCACGGCGCCGCTGCCGGTATAGCGGTAGCGCACGCAATCGTGTTGCAGCAGGTCCTGCGGGTGTCCTGGAGTCCCGCTGCGGGCCAGGTATTCCGGGCTGGCCACCAGCAGCCAGCGCAGCGGCCGGCTCACCGGCAGCGCCACCATATCCTGCTCCAGTGCCTCCCCCAGGCGGATGCCGGCGTCGAAGTCGCGGGCCACCAGGTCGGTCAGTGTGTCCTCCACCAGGATTTCCACGCGGACCTGCGGGTAGGCGCGGGCGAAGTCCCCCAGCGCCGGCTCCAGCAGGTGCGGCACCGCGAGGCGCGGCGCGGTGATACGCAGTGTGCCGGACGGCTGGCCATTCCGCTCGTGCAGTTGCTCCACCGCCGCCTCTATTTCCCCCAGGGCCGGCGCTATGCGCCGCAGGAATTCGCGCCCGGCTTCTGTGAGTCCCACCCGCCGGGTGGTGCGCTGCAGCAGGCGGCTGCCGAGGCGCGCCTCCAGCTGGCGCATCGACTGGCTCAGCGCCGAGGGGGACACCTCCAACTCCGCCGCGGCGCGGGTGAAGCTGGCGTGGCGGGCGACGCAGGCGAAGGCCTGCAGGCTGTCCGTAAGCATAGGCAGATTAGTAAGTTTTACTTAATAGTGAATGAAGATAGTTGCTGTTTTTCCATTTAATCGCAATCCCTAACCTGCGACTGCACCGGCGGCCCCCGGCCCCGAATCCAATCACCCGCAAGGAGCAATCCAATGACAAGTGCAACTTCCAATCCCACCCGCAACCTGCAGGACCGCGTGGCCATAGTCACCGGCGCCAGTTCCGGCATAGGTCGCGCCAGCGCCCTGGAGCTGGCCACGCGCGGCGCCAGGGTGGTTGCGGCCGCGCGCCGCCAACCGGAGCTGGAACAACTGGTGGCGGAAATCCGCGAAGGCGGCGGCGAGGCGCTGGCAGTGCGCACCGATACCAGCCGCGAGCGCGATATCGAACAACTGGTCGCGGCCACTCTGGCCGAGTACGGCAGCATCGATATCCTGTTCAACAACGCCGGCACCGAGGGCGTCTTCGCCCCGCTGCTGGAACAGACTGCCGAGACCTACGACCAGGTGTTCGAACCCAATGTGCGCGGCGTCTTCCTGATGATGAAACACGCCGGCCGGGCAATGCTGGAACAGGGCAGTGGCACCATTGTCAATAACGCCTCCATGGGCGGCCTGATCGGCTTCGAGAACGGCGCCCTCTATATCGCCAGCAAGCACGCGGTACTGGGCATGACCAAGACGGCCGCACTCGAGTGGTACCGCAGCGGCGTGCGCGTCAATGCGCTCTGCCCCGGTGTGATCGATACGGCGATGCCCGGGCGCATCTGGCCCTCTGCGGAAGCCATGCAAGAATTCGCCCGCGCCAGTGTGGCCGGTCGCGCCGGGCGCCCGGAGGAAATGGCGAAGATCGTCGCCTTCCTCGCCTCGGACGACGCCTCGTTTATCTCCGGCCACGGCCTGGTCGCCGACGGCGGCTACACCATCGCTTAACCGGGGGAAAACCATGGAAAAAGTATTGACCCTGGTGGCCTTTATCCGCGCCAAGACGGGCATGGAGGAAGAGCTCGGGCGGCGCCTGCGGGCGCTGGTGGCCCCGACCCGGGAGGAACCCGGCTGCATCGATTACCAGCTGCACCGATCCAACGACGACCCGGCGCTGTGGATGCTGTACGAAAACTGGCGCTCCCGGCGCGACCTGGACCTGCACTTCGAGACACCCTATCTGCGGGATTTCCTCGGCAGTTCGAAGGCCTTGCTGGCGGAGGAGATGGACTCGCGGTTTTTCTCGCCGGTGTCCGCGCCGAATTAGAGATAACCTGTTCCGGAATATCGGCCGCAATGCGGTAAACAGAATCTCCACTGAGATACTCTGCGGAAACAGATTGCATAGATATCAGATAAGCTGACTATCCGTTCCGGTGCCAAGCGCACCGGATGCTTTCGGAACCCGGCACCGAAGGTCAGCCCTTCAACAGGACTGCCTTTTTCAATTGCAACACGGTCAATCAACAGTATGAATACTTCTCGATAGACAGCCGCGCACCACACACAAACGATGACAGAAAAAAGGCTCGAAGCGGACATTCACAAGAAACGGCGGCGAGTTTCTCGCCCTTGAATATGTTTGCAGCCGGCAACGGCAATAGAGCCGAAACCACACTGTTGGTCTGATATCCCGGTTGCCGTATCGCCATTTTTAGCGGGACGGTCTTGCTGACTGCATCAAGAGGAAATCCATATGTTCATATCAACCCTCGTGCAACGTCTCCCACTCCATGTGCGCTTGGCATCGGTCATATTGGCAACCGGGCTGTTGTCCCCCCTCGCCGTCGCCGCCGACATACGGGCAGAACCGTCGGTGGTACACCAACTGCGCATTTATGAATTATACAAAGACAATACCGGTGTCTTTCACGATCGCTTTCACAAGCACGCCATGCGCATCATGGAGCGTTACGACTTCAATATCGTCTCCACCTGGGAGAGCGAACAGGAGGACAGAGTGGAGTTTGTCTATCTACTGACGTGGCCCAATGAACAGACCATGAAGGCGCAGTGGGAGAAGTTTATGGCAGACCAGGAATGGAAAGACATCAAGAAAATCACCGGCAGTAAGCACGGGAGATTTGTCAACGGCATCGAAGACCGCAAGCTGATTCTTACCGACTTCTCTCCGCGCAAACTCCTGACGCTGTAAATGTGCCCTGATCACCTGTTCCCCGGCAGCTGCCGGGGAACAGTCTCTAAAAGGTTCTTGAAAAAAGCCACCCCGGCTTTTTTTACCCGGGTTTGCGGCGCATGCCCGCAATCCGTCCACGGCAAATCGAGCACTTACGCGCTTGATTTTCGGCCGGTCCGTCCCTGCCCTGGTCTGGTCTGGCAGGCTGTTTTTCAACAGCCAGCTAATTTGCCCCCAACTTGTACTGCAAGTGCAGCTTGACACCGGGCCAGTCGTAATTGGTGATGCTGAAAATCACCGAATCCCTGACTCGCCCGTCCGGCATCACCTTGTGGCTGCGCAATATGCCCTCCTGTTTAGCCCCCAGCCTTAGTATCGCATTGCGAGAGGTCTGGTTGAGGTAGTCGGTCAGGAACTCCACCCGATTGAGGCCGTGGTTTTCAAAGGCGTGGGTCAGCATCAGCAATTTGGCCTCGGTATTGACGCGGCTGCGCTGAAAGGATTTGCCCAGGAAGGTGAAACCGATTTCCACCCGCCGGTCCGGCAGGCTGGCACGCATAAAGCGGGTGGACCCGGCGACGCGGCCGCTTGCCTTGTCTATCGTTGCAAATGCCAGACCGTCGCCCCGCTCCCAGTCCGCTTCCGCGTCCCCGAGGAACTCATCCAGCCTCTCCACCGGCGGCACTATGGTAAAGAACAACTTCCACAGCTCGCCGTCCTCTATGGCTTCTGCCAATCCCTCCCCGTGTTCCCGAGTCAAGGGCTCCAGGCGTACATGCCGGCCTTCCAGGGTGACCCGCTCAAAATTCATCGCTCTACTCCAAAATTTCCGTTTATGCCCGCCCTATCCGGGAGAGCGGCCAGGTCAGCGTCGATTATCCACTCCGACGCGGGAATGCAACACATAAGGTTCGGATACCGGAGTGCCATCCGCTCGAAAAAAGGGCGAGGGTCGATTCTTTCCCCCGATTTTCCATAGTACCAGCTTGTAAACAGTCCTGATCACTTCTGTTAACGGGAAGCCGCGCTTTCTTATCTTCTCCGAAAGCGCCCCAGTGGAAAACTTGGTGCCTACATAGCCACGCACCGCTCCCAGATCCCTGTCTCGGCTCTCCCTGTCATCCATAAAGCTGTGAATCATGCCGACGAAGGGCCCGGCTGCGGACAGGGTATTGCCAATCGGCGTCTTGCAGCATTCCGTGTACCAGCGGTACATGCCCTTGTCGCTCAGGCGCATACAGCGGATCCTCTCTTGCCCCTCGGTGATGCCGATCTGGGAGGGCGTCAGCTGGAAAATATCCGTGCCGCCGTGCTCATCCAGCACATCGTCTGCGCGCCCCAGGTAAATGGCGAAGGCCTGGCAGTCGTCGCAGTAGCAAATGACCCGGTTGCCGGAACCCGGGGTCACCTCTCTTGCGACGCCCTGCACTTCGCCGCAGTCGCACTTCAACGGGATATCGGCCACAACTTTCTCCTTGTTTTCCATTATCACTGGCTCACCGTTATCGAGATGCCTTATTAATTCCAATGCAATGCCCTGCCGCCGGGAAGGTTCCACTTCTGGGTTATCAGGCATACTCGGAAAATATTTCCCCGATCTGTCCCCCGAGGTCAACCTATTATTTGGCGAAATCCGGCATACAGCCTGAGAAGAGTCCGAATATCCTGTGTGCCGAAAACCCGCCCTCCGCAGGTCGGCAAGGCGCCGAATGCCGCGTGCCAGGCCTGCGGGCTGCTAGATTGTAAAAAGGGCAATCAGGGCGCCGCACCAGCGGCGAGCACAAGGAAACGGTGAAGGGTATCGCGTGCAAAACTCGAAACGGCAACCGGCCGATTCCGCCGGGAAGAAACCAACCGGGGCCGACCTGGAAAAGGCGGACCTGGATACCGTCTACACCGACCTGAAAAGCTCCGCAAAGGGGCTGAGCAAAACCGAAGCAGCGGCGCGATTGCAACAGTACGGCCGCAACGCCATTCTCGAAAAAGAAGAGAGCGCCCTGCGCAAATTCCTGCGCTTTTTCTGGGGTCCCATTCCCTGGATGATCGAGGCCGCGGCGCTGCTGTCCGCGCTGATCGGCCACTGGTCGGACTTCGTCATCATCTCACTGCTGCTACTGTACAACGCGGTCGCCGGTTTCTGGCAGGAGCGCAAGGCGTCCAATGCGCTGGCGGCGCTCAAGGCCGGCATGGCGCCCAAGGCCGAGGTGCTGCGCGACGGCGACTTCACCACCATCGATGCCGCCGACGTGGTACCCGGCGATATAGTGCGTATCAAACTGGGCCAGGTGGTGCCCGCCGACGTGCGCTTTGTCGGTGGCGATTCCATCAGCATCGACCAGGCGGCGCTCACCGGCGAGTCGCTGCCGGTGAGCAAGAAAGCCGGCGACCTCGGCTATTCCGGCAGCATCGCCAAGCGCGGCGAGATGACCGCCGTGGTGATCGGCACCGGCAGGAATACCTTCTTCGGCCGCACGGCCAAACTGGTGGCCGGCGCCGGGCAGGGGCCCTCGCACTCGCAGAAGGCGGTAACACAGATCGGCGATTTCCTTATCGCCCTGTGCCTGCTGCTGGCGCTGCTGCTGGTCGGCAGCGAACTCTACCGGGACATAGTTGTCGCCAGGGATTGGCACTGGTCCGATGTGCTGGACATATTGCGCCTGGTACTGGTGCTGCTGATCGCCTCCATTCCCGTTGCCATGCCCTCGGTCATGACCGTCACCAATGCCCTGGGGGCGCTGACGCTGTCGCGCAAAAAGGCCATCGTCTCGCGCCTGGAATCCATCGAGGAACTGGCCGGTGTCGACACGCTCTGTTCCGACAAGACGGGCACCCTGACCAAGAACCAGCTCACCCTGCACGACCCGCAGCTGTTCCAGGCTAAAGACACCGACACCCTGATACTGGCGGCCGCCCTGGCCTCAGAGGCGGGCTCTGACGATCCCATCGACAAAGCCATTTTCGCCGGATTGGCGGACAAGAAAATCCTCGATAGTTACAAGGTCGGCAAATTCACTCCCTTTGACCCGGTGAGCAAACGCACCCAGGCCCAGGTCACCGATACTGGTGGCAAAACACTGTACTTTTCCAAGGGCGCGCCCCAGGCGATCGCCGCCCTGTGCAAACTCTCCGGTGACGCGGCAAAAAAAGCGGATGGCTGCGTCAGTGACCTGGCGTCGCGCGGACTGCGCTCACTCGGTGTGGCCCGCTCCGATGACGGCCAGAGCTGGACCTTCCTCGGCATACTGTCCCTGGAAGATCCTCCCAGGGATGACTCCCGCGAGACCATCACCCGCGCCCGCGACCACGGGCTGCGGGTGAAGATGATTACCGGCGACGATGTCGCCATTGGCAAGGAGATTGCCGCGCAGGTGGGCATAGGGCCGAACATCCTCACCGCCGGCGACGTATTCACGAAAGACGTGGATATGGATCACCTGCCGAACAGAATCGTCGACTGTGTGGAGACGGCAGATGGATTCGGGCGGGTATTTCCGGAGCACAAATACGCCATCGTCAAGGCGCTGCAGGGTCGCGGACACCAGGTCGCCATGACCGGCGACGGTGTCAACGACGCGCCGGCGCTGAAGCAGGCCGATTGCGGTATCGCCGTGAGCGGCGCCACCGACGCGGCGCGCGCAGCCGCGGCCATCATCCTGACCGCTCCGGGCCTGTCCACCGTCGTCGACGCCATCGACGAGGCGCGCAAGATTTTCGAACGCATCATCAATTACGTGCTCTTCCGCGTATCCATGACCCTGGACATCATGGTGGTGGTGGTCTTCGCCACGGTATTTTTCGGCTTCTCTCCACTGACGCCGATCATGATAGTGCTGGTGGCACTGCTGGACGATGTGCCCATCATGACCATCGCCTACGACAATACCCTGGTGCCCGCCAAACCGGTGCACTGGCAGATGCGTCACCTGCTGCTCGGCTCCAGCGTAATCGGACTGTTTTCAATCGCGCAGACACTGGGTGTGCTGCTGATTGGCATGGAGTGGCTGGGCAACGAGCACTGGCAATCCTGGATCGAGCTCTCCAAAGAGCAGATCCAGACCGTGGTGTTCCTGCAGATAGTGGCCGGCGGCCACCTGCTGCTGTTCGTGGTACGCGCCCGCGGCTTTTTCTTCTCCAGGCCATGGCCGGCGTCGCGACTCTTCGCCGCCATCGTCGGCACCCAGATACTCACCGTGCTGATGTGCGGCTTCGGCTGGCTGGTGCCCGCGATTCCCTGGGCCGTCATCGGCCTGGTGTGGCTGTATATGATTGCCTGGATGTTTGTACTCGACCTGGTGAAGCGCGCGCTCAACCACTATCTGCGCGAGTCCGCCTACTCAAACGGTACCAAGCCATGAATTACTTTAAACAGTTTCGGGTTAAGCCGGGCAGCAGAGTGCAGCTGTCGAAAATCGATACTTCCTTCAAGGGAGAGCACGAGAATCACAAGTCGGCGCTGCCGGAAATCCAGCAGTACGACCGCAAGATTCGCGACCTGCAGTACCTGATGTACGCCGAACAGAAACATTCGCTGCTGATCTGCCTGCAGGGACGCGACGCTGCCGGCAAGGACGGTACCATCAATCACGTACTCGGCGCCATGAATCCACAGGGATGCACGGTAACCGGTTTCAAGCAGCCGTCCGCGGAGGAAGCGGATCACGATTTCCTGTGGCGCTGCCACAAGGCGGTGCCGCGGCGCGGGCATGTGGCGATATTCAATCGCTCCCACTATGAGGACGTGCTGGTACAGCGGGTCCACAAAATGGTCCCCAGGAAGGTGTGGTCCAAACGCTACGAGCATATCAACCACTTCGAGAAGCTGCTCACCGACAACGACACGCTGGTGCTCAAATTCTACCTGCATATAGACCCGGAAGAGCAGTTGTCGCGCTTCAAACAGCGCATCGATGACCCGGCGCGCCACTGGAAAATCAGCGAGAGCGACTACCGCGAGGCCAGCTACTGGGATGAATACACGGCAGCCTTCGAGGACGCCCTGGAAAAATGCAGCACCGACCATGCGCCCTGGTTCGTGATTCCGGCTAACCACAAGTGGTTCCGCAACCTGGCCATATCACACATAGTGACCCGCGCCCTGGAGTCCCTGAATATGGCGTTTCCGGCACCCACCGTGGATATCGAGAGTATCAGGAAGAAGTATCACGCCCTGAACAGGGCCGAAGCGCGGGAGGGCAAGGTTCCGAAGAATAAAAGCAAATCCCCCAAATAGATATGCCCCGAACTACCGGGCCGATATTCTGGTTTTGTAACGGGCAGGTTTCCGTCTGTGCCTGCAAAGAATCGCAGGATCAATGGAATCAACGGCTAGCCCCGGCGCTCCACGCGCCAGGGCGGGTTCAGGCGGTTTTCGCCGGCCCAGTAGAGTTTGATCTTGTTCCCGGACGGATCGCGCAGCACGGCTTCGCGCCACAGGTAGCGCATAGCCGTCGGCTCCTGCTCAAACTCGAGACCCTTTGCTTTCAATTCCGCCACCAGTTCGTCGAGCTCTGTGTGCTCAAAATAGATCACGCTGCCGTTCACAAACGGCTCATCCGTCAATGCCAGTGAAAAAGTGGCGCCGCCATCGGGGCACTCGAAGCGGGCATAGTGCGGCGTATCCACTATCTGCACAAAGCCCATCAAACGGTAGAAACCGGTGGCCGTCTCCATGTCGGTGACGGGCAGGGTGACCTGGTTGAGATTCATATATTAGCGCTCTCCAATCGTGCGGGATTTTCCTGTGAACTGCGGCAATCTGCACACTGCAACCACTAGCTGCTTTGCCGGAGCGGCTCCCTGTTGTAGAGCACCGGCATCTGGCCCTCCCACTGGCGCCACAGCTGCTCATTGGTGATCAGCTCGGCCATAAAATGGCCCACATTGATTCGGCTTGTTTTACCCGGATCAAAGATGGCACTCCTGGTCGGCGATGTCCGGACGTCGTACTCGCTCACCTTATCCTCGTCAATCAGGCTGTCCGGGCGCACCACTGACCACTCGATACAGGCATGCCGCCGCCCGACTTCCGTGCGCAGGAAATCCGCCGCCCGCTCGTTGTCCGGATGGGGCGGCAGCAGGACGCGGATCAGCCCGACCAGGCACCGCTGCGCAAACGAGACCCGCTCGGGAATATCCCTGTTGCTGTTGCCGGCGGTATTCATCAGCACAAACCTGACAGGGCCCTGCGGCCCGTTCGCCCTGACCGCATTGCACAGCCTGCGCGTGGCATCGGTCACCAGCCTGCGCGGATGGCCGTATACGCCCTTGAAACTCAGGTTGTGCCCCAGGCAGGAGGCCACGGCATCGCAGTCGCGTACCTGCTCGGACATTTCCCCGTCGCTCAGCTCGAGCAGGCTCGCCTGGGTAATGGTGAGCCTTTCGTGGTTGTGGAAATCCTGCGGCAGCCCCTCCGGCGACCGCACTATGGTCCTGACATTGGCGCCGCGCTCCAGTAACTGCCGCACCAGCAACTGCCCCGTAGCACCGCTCGCGCCCACCACCAGTGCCGTCACCGGCCTCACTTCCGTAGAATCCATTCCTCTAGCCTCCTGCTGTCAAAATTCGTTGCGGCCGGGCTGTACAGGGCACTGGCGCCCTGCGCCCGGGTGCCGATTGGTATCCTCTCCGCGGTGCAGAACCCCGGCCAGATTGCTGGCGAAATCCTCGTAGTCCGTACCGAGTGCACTGGTAAAGCCTACCACCAATCCCTGCTGTGATGCCCCTGCGGCCAAGTAGTGTTTGCTCAGTGCCAGCACTTCAAATCCGCGCGCCACCATCTGTCGCGCCACCTCGCGATCGGATTGCGAATCGTCCAGCATCAGGGTGACATGCATCCCGTTCGGGGGCGTTTTCACCGCGACCGGCAACTGCTGGTCGCGCAAGACCTGCAGAAACCGGTCGCGCTTGCGACGGTATAGGGCGCGGGTCTCGCGCAGATGCGCCTGGAAATAGCCACCCTGGATAAAATCCGCAACCGTATTCTGCATCAGCACCGCGCCGGCACCGTCACTCACTGCCTTGGCAGCGCGAAACTGCGGCAGCAGTGCCTCCGGTACCACCACATAGCCCACACGCAACTCCGGGGACAGCACCTTGGAAAAGGTACCCACGTAAATCACCCGCTGGGCGCCATCCAGCCCCGCCAGCGCAGTGAGTGGCTCGCCGTCGTAGCGGTACTCCGCATCGTAGTCGTCCTCGACAATCCACCCATCGCACGCGCCTGCCCAGTTCAGCAACTGCAGTCGCCGCTCCAGGCTCAAAGTGGCACCCAGGGGAAACTGGTGCGACGGCGTCAGGCAGATTGCGCGGGGGCCCGGGTCAGGCGACTGCAGGACGCCGTCGAGCCGCACTCCCTGTTCGTCTACCGGCAGCGGACTCAGCTGGAAGCCGCAGGCACTGAAAGCACGGCGAGCGTCCAGGTAGCCAGGGTCCTCCACGTAGATCTGTTCGCTGAACTGGCGCAGCACCTGCGCGGCCAGGTAGAGGCCCTGCTGGCCGCCGCTGGTGATTAATACCCGCTCCTCGCGACAGTGCACGCCGCGGTAGGCCCCCAGGTAGGCACAGACCAGCTTGCGCAGGCGCCGGATACCGGCCAGGGGCGGCCTGGCGCTGGCCGCAGTCGCCTGCCGCTGGGCGCCGCGCAGTGTCCTCTCCCAGGCGGGCGACGGGAAGTGCTCGGTATCCGGCAGGGCAAAGCCCATACGCAGGGGAGCTGCCCGCTCTGTGGACGCACTCCCGGTACCCGGCGCCGCCGAGCTCCGCTTCAGGTGCGGCAGTGTGCGCACAAGAGTTCCGCGCCCCACCGCCGAATCGACAAACTGCTCGTCCGCCAACAGTTCATAGGCGGCGATTACCGTATTGCGCGCAACACCGATTTCCGCCGCCAGTTCCCGCGAGGAGGGCAAGTGCACACCGGCCTGCAGGCTGCCGTCCAGTATCAGATCGCGGATATAGGCGTACAGCTGGCGGTAACGCGGCGCATCGCTATTTTCCTGAAAGACAATGGTGCTGAATGGAATACCGCTGGTCGTTTTCATAAAGGATCCATTGGGCGGCCGGTAATGGATCTACCGCCGCCCCACCGCGCCCCCTATGCTGAGTCCCTCGCCGATGGAGAAGGCCTGATGAAGGCATTGGTTTTACCGGCTCTATTCTGGCCGCTCCGGGTAGCCGCCACAAGCAGTCGCGCCCGAGCAATGCAGCGAGACAACCCTCACCCGACGAATGCAACACTGGTTATAGAGGTAGACATCATGAATGAAGTCACAATTGAAAAGCTGCCATCACTCGATACAGCCGGCAGCAAAGCCCCCTGGGTCCCCCTCGGCGAAGGCAAGGCCTTCAAACCACTGCGCTTCCTGGCCGACAACCGCGGCTTTGTGGAGCTGCTGCGCCTTGAACCCGGCGTGGAAATAGGCTGGCACCGTCACACCGGTGAAGTACATGCCTATAACCTGCAGGGGTCACGGGAACTGCACACGGGCGAACGCATTAGCCCCGGCGACTATGTGTACGAGCCACCAGGCAATATCGACAAGTGGCAAGCTGTCGGCGAAGTGCCCCTGGTGGTACTGGTGGTGGTAATGGGCGCCGTGGACTACCTGGGAGCAGATGGCGAAGTAAGTGGGCGCTACAGCGCAGGGACACTGCTGGACCTCTACCGACAGCACTGTGAACAAGAGGGACTGGAAATGCTGGATCTCACGGAATAACCGCTTTCGGAAATCAGCGATGATCGACTTCTATTTCTCCGGCACCCCAAACGGACTCAAGGTCAAAATCTTCCTCGAAGAGACAGGCCTCGCCTACCGGCCCATCCCGGTAAGCCTGAGCCGCGGTGAGCAGTTCTCGGTGGGTTTCCTGGCCATCTCACCCAACAGCAAGATTCCGGCGATCGTCGACAACAGTCCCGCCGACGGCGGAGAGCCTGCGACGCTGTTCGAGTCGGGCGCCATACTGCAGTACCTGGCGGAAAAAACCGGACTATTTATTCCCGCCAATCCGCGCGGGCGCAATGAAGTACTGCAATGGCTTTTCTGGCAGATGGCCGGCCTGGGACCCATGGCGGGCCAGATGGGCTATTTCAACGTCTATGCAACGCAAAAAATACCTTTTGCCATCGAGCGCTACTGCCGGGAAACGACGCGGCTGTACGGTGTGCTGGACCGACGGCTGGCGGGGCGGGACTATATCGCCGGCGATTACTCCATCGCCGATATGGCCTGCTACCCGTGGATAGTCCCGCACAGCGCCCACGGCCAGAATCTACGTGATTTCCCCAACCTGCAGCGCTGGTTCTCTGCCCTGGGCGAAAGGCCTGCCGTGCAGAGAAGCTACGCCGGTGTCGAGGATGTCTATCTCAGTGCGGGGAAGCCGGTAACTGAGAAGACCTGATCGCGGGCACCGCCTTGCGAAGCCCCCGCGGCGCTCGTCAGCGGTCGTTCAACCCCACGCCGTCGAGAATTTTCGGGATACATTTTTCAATCCGGGACTCCCGCGTCCTGGATTGCTTGGCAGCGGAAAAGTGGAGTAGGTAACCCCTCTGGCGGCCGGGCGTTAAAGCCTCAAAAGCATCTTTCAGGGCCGGGTCATCATCCAGCCTGCTCTGGAACTCCGCCGGCATGTTGAATTCCTCTGTCTTCTTGAAGGCCACTTCCAACCCGGCTTTTTCCACCTTGATGGCATTATTGACATAGGCCTTCAAGATGGACTCCATCTCCTCTATTTCCCGAGCACTTCTGAAGCGAATCTGCCGAGCCGACTGAACATTCTCCGTTTGCGCAACGAGGACACCCTCGGTATCGCTTAGCAGTGCGCCTTTCATAAACAGCAGCGCACAGTACTCCTTGAAGCCGTGCATCAGGACAACATTTTTTCCATCGAGCGAGTAACAGGGCTTCCCCCACTTGAATTCCTCGGACAGCGGAGAATCGAGCAGGATATCTCTCAACAGCTCATACTCCCCCCGCCACTTCTTGGCCCTGCCGAGAAATGCATCTACCTTGGTATTTGTTTTATTGCCAATGTCCTGCTTCACTTTACAAGTCCTTGTCGTACATGAATAAACAACATGCGCTGAACTTCCCCACCAAAAGGATACACCTCGCTAGCTAGTAATCAGGAGTACCCTTTTGGTTGAGGAAATTGGCTGCCTAAATTTAAAGCCCAGCCGCGCTTGAGGACAGCGGGCCTTTGTAGCAACAAAGGCCCGACGCGGTCGAGCGTCGGCTGGAGCGCCTTGTTGGGCGCGGCCAGGCTACAGCCACGACACTCACTCGACGTCACCGCGATACACGACGTGAACCTTGTTTCCGTCCGGATCACGGAAATACGCTCCGTAGTAGCCGGTGCCATAGTGCCTGCGTTCGCCCGGTTCTCCTTCGTCCTTTGCGCCGGCTGCCAATGCCGCATTGTATGCAGCGTCTACAGCGGCCGGAGACGACGCAGCGAAGGCTACCATACTGCCGTTGCCGACACTGGCTGGCTTTCCGTCAAATGGGATGTACACGTAGAAGCGCGGTAGCGACTTGCCCGGCAGGACCCAGCACGCTGAAGCCGGTCCGCCGTCGGGAGTTACCGGTCGCCGCTCGAAGCCCAACTCATCGAGGACCGCGTCGTAGAAAGTAGCCGCTTGCTCCAAATCCGAGCAACCCAATGTCACGTGGCTGTACATATGTTTATCCCTTTCGCCCAACGAAGTTGTAGAAAACTCCAGCCTTTTCTTCCTGGTTGCATTCTTACCAGAAAATCACGATCCTACATGAATTCTGATTCTGTTTTGGGTACCGGAAAGTATTTCAGAGCACTATCCGCACAAAAAAAATTGCCCATCCAAAAATCTCTCGCGTTTTTTAACAGCATGAACGCTCCAATAACCGACGCGCAGCTTTTCTCGCGCCTGGCGCCACAGGCGCATAGTTGATTGGTTATGCGCATTATCGGAGTGCACCTATGAATGCAAACCCAGAAAACCCAACAGTAAAAACGCCTAGGAACGCAAAAGCTGAGATCCACTGCTTAATTGTAGTTTTTGCTTTCTTTGCATACCTAGAAAGCAGATAACCCAAGGCAACGGCAGCGAATGCAGTAGCCATAGTAAACCAATATACGGGGTGGATTTCGCCGAAATTTTCATGAGTGTTTAGCTGCTTGTATAGCTGCCACAACGACATAAAGGGGAGAGCAATTGCTAGCGCTATAGAGGCACTTTGAATTTTATACATTATGTATGAATTTCCAGCTTCTCGCCCCCTCCTATAAGCCTCTCTATAGCTTACTCGCCTATATTTCCTCTTTTCCATAGTTGAAATTTTAGTTCTTGGTCTGGAATCGTATAACGCTGCAATCACGCGTTTGTCGTGTAAATTACCTGGTTATTCCGTTCTGGATGGTCACTTACCAGCCTCCCATACATTGCCGAGTCAGACACGATGCCGTTAATTTCCCAACGCTGCCTTAACAGGCCCTCCCGGGAGAATCCAAGTTTCTCTAGCGCCATCGCGGAGGACTGGTTGTCTGGGTCGATCTCCGCTTCAATTCGCCGAAGTCCCAATGATTTGAATCCGTACTGAATTAGCGCCTCGCCTGCCTCACTGATGTAGCCCTTCCCCCAACAAGATCGCCCCAAACCAAAACCGATCTCGGCACGTTTGGACTCTTTGTCGTAATTAAACAACATACATTTTCCAGCCAATTCACCTGTAGAATTTAGATACACGCCGAGAATAAGCGACTCTCGACGCTGCATCGAATCGTTACTCTCCTTAATGAAGTCAAAGGAATCCTGAACTGTTGACCAAGGTGCAGTATTCCAGTAACGCATAACCTCAGGATCAGAAAAAATTTCCAACAGGTCATCCGAGTCACCAATTACTAAGGCTTTAAGTGTTAGTCGCTCGGTTTCAATAACTGGAAAAAACAGCTCTTTCGACATCACTTCTCCATTTTTACGAATACGTTTCCAGCTGGGGCGGCCTGCGCTGTCTATGCGCGCAGCACATAGCGTAGGCGGCGCATGGCGCCGGAGCATACAGCCTGGCCTGTTAGATTATGAGGCTTGAATCTTGCTTATAGTACCCAGGGCAACAGCGACCAATTTTTCCTCACCGCCGTCCCGAACGAAGACCTTACATTCACAAGTAGATTGACGTTTACCTGCATGCAAAACGTTCGCCTTTGCGATCAAACGATCTCCAATTGAAGGACGGACGTAATTTATTTTGTATTCTGATGTTACACATGCACCTAGCACAGACGCACCCGCAAATGTTATGCAGTTATCAGCCATGTAGCTAACCACACCACCATGAGCGAAACCGTTATTCTGCTTTAGATCTTCCTTAATTTCTAAACTTAGCTCTGCATAACCTTCTTCGAACTTTTCAAGCTCTGCGCCCAATAATGTACTGAAAGGTTGCTGGGCCAGTATCTCTTTCCCAACTTTTAACGTGGCATCCAATTGCATACTCCACTATTTGAATATTGGAAATCTAACGAGACTGCAGAAAAACAGGTTCACGAGAACACCACCCTACAGCCATTCCTCAAATTATCACTGACTATGATTTAACCATATTCCTTTTACATTATCACCCATTCCATACACTCGACGAGTGACTTTGTGGATATCCCAGTGGATTCAATGGATCGCCCCGCAATTCATCAGTTTTTCGATATTTTGCACCAAACAGAACATCCGCCATTGGCCCTGAACCTTGTCGCGCCCACGCAGCGAGAGGCGATTCAGGCCCTTGTTGGTACCGATATTGCCGAAAACCGGATCCACTACGGACATGCGGTGCCCGTAAATCACCTAGTCCTGGCGACTGCCCACACGTCGCTTCATCCAGTCGGTACCGGTGCGACCATTAGATACCTGCCGCCTGTGCCCATCGCGCGTATCGGCAGACTCGGGTTGCGCGCATCCAACTGGAACTCACTGGAGGGAATCTCCTTAAACTGATCCTTGGCATCCTTCTGGTGGCGCTTGCCATATTTTTGTTTTTTTGTCCCTTGAAGCCTTTGCCCCTGGAACGAAACTGGTTACCCGGAATGTAGGCGTTGATCCCCTCTTCCTCTATATAGTCATTGTTCTCGTCGCTGGAGAAGCCGGTATTGGCGGTAACGATAGCGTCGGATACCAGAATGTCCTCATCGATCCGGGTGCGGCGATAGCGTCCTCGAAGGCCATCGAGCATGGCCTTTAATGTATGCTGCTCCTGACCCGCACCAAAGGCCTGAGCTTCGACGATGATCTGGTGTTTCTTGTCGACGGCGGCGATACCGTTGTAGCCCTGACAGCCGCAATAAGGAAGTTTTTGACGATTCTGAATGCCATGGTACGGGATGGTCGGGAGTGGGCGCACTAGATATTTTCGCTAGCACTTGAACCACAGTCGCTTGTTAGGCTTAAACTCGCTTGATCATCAGCAGATCGATAATAACTGCACCTTCAAACTCCTCAGACATAAAACCATCTGCGAACTCGAAACCGTGTTTAGAATAAAACTGAATTGCTGCTTCGTTGTTGTCGAGCACATACAACTTAATAGTTTTCACCCCTAGTGCTTGGGACTCTCGCTCTAGATGGGTTATAAACTTACTACCCAACCTTTGACCATAAAAATTAGGACATAAATAAAGTTTGCTTAGTTCTATAGTTTCTGTATTTTCGGGATGAACAAAGTAAGACATAAACCCAACAATCTGGTTTCCACGTTCAGCTACAACTACTGACTCGGTATTCGTTCTAATTGTACTCTGCCACTCTTCTATGCGAGATGACATTGTAAAACCATTAATATAGCCTTCCGGCATTAACCCATCGAATGCAGATTTCCACGAGTTTACGTGAATTTCTGCGATTTCCTGAGCATCCGTTTGTACTGCGTTTCTTAGATTAACTTCCACTGATTCGTCCTTAAAGCCTAACGTTGCCAGCTGGGGCGGCCTGCGTTGTTTATGCGCGAAGCGTATAGCGTAGGCCGTCCCGCGGAGGCGCGCAGCACCGTAGCGGACAGCCTGGCCTAGTTAAGCATTGCCAAATAGCTCATGGTACCAGAAGCCATCCGGATTTATTAGCCACTCTTCATTCTCAGAAACACGCAACGAAGATAGCTCTTTCGTTGGAAGCCTATACCTTTCGAAAAAAGCCAATATTTCCCTCAAGGATTCTTCATTCAATGAAACCGGGTCAATATGAAGAATCCCTCTATCAATACATTTAATGCAATCAATTTGCGCAGACCAGCTGAAAAAGCTTGACTCATCTAACTGAGAAAAATATACGACTGACTGTGTATCAATCTTTACCATAGAATGCTTAACGCCGCGTTAATGGGTAGACAACGCTGCCACATAACCTAAACCATTGTGATATAAACACTAAGGCCAAACTAGAAACCAAAAATCCTAAGCGTTGAATGTCCCCTTGAACGCTTGTTATGCGTGCGGCTGGAACTTTTTGGTCATGCCTTGACTCGATGGAGAAACAAGCTTGTAACCTAATTTCTCGTAGAATTCTGGCTCATCTGCGATCATTGATACATAAGAGCCTTTTAAAGCAACGGACGACAAATAACTATCTATGTATTGCATCACTTTTCGGCCAAGCCCTTGACCTTGATAATCTGGGTCAACTGCAACATCCACAACTTCAAAGTTGATACTAGGGCTTGGGCGAGATATCTTCGATAATCTGTGCATCGACCCAGTAAATGTTGGCCTTTTCTATCTTCCCTTCCTGCCACTCAATTCTGTGAAAGAAGAAATACTTTCCATCCGAGGTAACACTGCCATATCTGTCCTCATGCTCAGTATTTATATCCTCGCCCATATTAATAGCAAGGCCCCACGAGTGATCTTCTTGCCGAAAACTTATGTATAAATCTGCATTTCCGTACCCATCTTCCCTTATGCTATCCCAGATTATGTAACTTTCATCTGGTGAAATGTAGGGATGACCTGTTTGTTTTCCTGTATTAAATTCATTGTTAAGCACCTTCGACTCCTCACGCTTTCCATCAATCAATCGGGAGTATCGGATGGTCCCGATTTCGTCTCGTTCATCAAAAATATAAGTATCATCCTCTGAAGCGGTAAGGCGCATAATAGGAAACTCTTCGAAAATTGGCCCTAAGCTTTTGACTTCCGACCATCCTGATGCTGTTCTCTCTCTATATTTGTTACCCAGATACATCGTATTGCCGTCAGTCGATATGAAAACTTCACCTGAGCGGGGCTCATCCATAAACTTTTTCCACACACCATCTTCATATTGAAAGGCGTGGGTTTTAACTTCGTTGCCTCTAACCTGTCGGGTAAAGTAGAACTCATTCATGCCAGGAGCAAAGACACCTTCAATTTCAAGATTTTCAGTTGAAATAATACCGGGTGCGAATAGTTTAGGTATCAAGCCTGGTGGTTGTTGGCCAAGGTAGGGCCCTTCGAGGACCGATAACTCATCTTGACCATAGTTTCTGTTACTCATAGTGAGGATAAAAATAAGCAGAATAATTTGAATACTAAATTGTTTCATAGTCTTCTCTTTATATTTCAACGAAACCAATTATCGCATTAACGCCGAGATCAGGGACATCGTACAATATGCACCTTTTTGTGCGAAAATGGGAGCGCAGCGACCGCACAAAAAGGTGCATATTGTACGATGTCCCCTGGATCGAATGGTTATGTTGCTTTCTGCTTTGGTTGCTCAAATTTTTCTACATTGTTTTTTATGATGCTATCGGCGACGCGAAATTGAATATCGATTGCACAGATTTTCCATTTCCCAGAAATTTTCATAAACTGTAGCTTAAGAGGAACCATTGTTTCATTTCTAAGCATTAAGTACGTTTTGAAAGTACCTGATGTTCCGTCAGCAGCCACACTAAAATCACTACCTCTGTATGCCGAAAAATCATCCATGTATCTTCTATAGAGAAAACGCTCACTCCCTTCAACCCATACGTCCCTCTGAATCTTCTCTGACAATATAGTAAAAGCTTTTGTATAATTTTTATCTCTCAAGGATTTTAGAAATTTTTTTGCAGCTCTACGCATCCCAAAAGACAAGCCATATAGAAGGATGTAGAAAGCTACGATAAATCCGACTATTGATAAAATTACTGTTCCAAAAGTTTCCAATGTTTCTCTCCTTCAAACATAACATTTGTATCGTAGTCGTAACGACCACTATCCCCCGCCTCATATACCAATTGGTACGATTCACCCCATAACACGTCGAGAACCGCGAGACGTATAGCTTTCAGAGATATTACCGCTCTTCTCCGTCCAGGACAAAACGGTCGTCGAGCCTCCTATCCCGAACGCACCGATAGCACGTAACTTCCTGAACAAATTGACTTTTCTCGTTGTTTCCGGCCCCGTTTCGAAATAGCAGTCCCCGCGACCGTTTTTCCAGAGTGTTTTTACGCCGCCGTTGGCAATCACGCAGGCGTCGCGGTATCGCGATCCGTTTGGCGGCCCCACAGGCGTGGACCCATGCCGGCCAGCAGGGCGCCGCCAACGATCAGCAGGCAGGACAGGGCCAGGCCCCAGCTGGATTCGGCGTAGCCCCAGAGTACCAGCAGCAATGTCGAAACCAGCGGCGCGCCGTAGGCCAGCACCCCCAGCAGGCGCAGGTCGCCGCGCTTGATGCCGTAATCCCAGGTGTAGAAGGCGACGCCGACGGGCCCGAGCCCCAGGCCGACGATGCCCAGCCACTGCAGCGTGCCTTGCGGCCAGGCCCAGGTTTCCCACAGCAGGTGGCAGGTGAAACCCAGTGCGGCGGTGGCGGCGCAGTGGCCGCCGACCGCATCGGTCGCTGCCTCTTCCCGCCCCTGGGCCAGCAGGCGGCTGGCCACCGAGTAACCGGACCAGAGCAGCGCGCAGCCGATGGCTAGCGCATAGCCGGGCCAGTATCGCCATTCGAAACCGCCGTCGCCCCGATCCAGTAAAAGCCAGCAGCCGGCCAGTGCCAGCAGCGCACCGGCAATATGCGCAAGCTGCAGTTTTTGCCCCGGCAGCAAGGCGGAGAGCAGCACTATCAGGAGCGGCCATAAATAGGCCAGCAGGCTCACCTCTACCGCCGGCGCCAGGGCCATGGCGGCGAAGTAACAGGCGTGGTAGCCGAAGAGCCCGCCGACGCCCAGCAACCAGGCCCGGGGCGGCTGGCGCAGCGCCGCCAATGGTGGAGGGCCGAACAGCAGTCCCTTGGTGAACATCAGCAACCAGGCGATGGTGAAGGTCATGGCCAGCAGTTGAAATGGCGGCAGGCGGTTTTCGGTCAGCTGCGTCAGCAGCGCGAGTGTGCCCCAGAGTAGAATTGAAATACTGCCGATGGCGGTGGCCCTTGCCTTGTTCACGCTGTGCGCTCCACAGAAGTTCCGGAGCACAGGACATTAACGCAGCCGAGCGACAGTGACTTTGGCAAATGTGCAGAAAACTTTGCTGGAATGGCGGAGGGCTCGATTGACGACTTCAATCCCCGGCTTCTCTCCCCCAGCGCTCTCCCGGAGGGCGGTAGGAGCTATTCTTTCGGTCCCCGGAAATAGCGCGGTGACTTGCCGAAATGGCGGCGGAAACGATCGCTGAAGGCGGCCAGGTTGCCGTATCCGGCTCGTTCGGCAACGCGCTGCACACTCAGGTCGCCGCGCTCCAGCAGTGTCCAGGCCAGCTGCATACGGCGCTCCAGCAGGTACTGTTGCGGCGTCATGTCGAAGCAGCTCTTGAACAGCTGGGTGAGCCGGCGCGGGCTCAGGTTGGCGATGGCCGCCAGGCGGGCGAGCGGCAGCGGCTGATCCAGATGTTCGTCGATCCAGGCCCGCGCAGCCAGAACCCGCCGGTCAATCTGCAGTTCGCCACCGAAGCGCTCGGTCAGAAGCTGCACCAGCAACAGCAGCATCTGGCGTTGTGCGTGGCTGCCGGATCGGTTGTGCTCCAGTTCGGAGTGCAGGAAGGCGGTGTAGTGGCCCAGGGCCGTATCCAGCGGAATAAACGCCGGCAGCCGTTCCAGCTCCGGTGCCAGCGCGAAAGGGATGTCGGCGACGATAAAGCGGTTCTCCTCGCCGGTCGCGGCAAAGGCGTGCTCCGCACCCGCGGAAATCAATGCGGCCTGTGCGGCGCCGACACAGCCATCGCGCCCGGCGATACTGGTTTCGAGAGCACCCGCCAGCGGCAGTACCAGCTGGTGGTAGTCGTGGTGATGCCGCCGGGTTTCCCGGTCGTAGCTGCGCAGGTCGATCAACAGGCTGGCACTGGACATGGAGCCATCATAGCACCGCAACCAATACCCAAGCAGCGCCAGCTCTAACCAAATCCACCCTCATTACTTTTTGATGTAATTGCCCCCGGCTGGCGACCCTACCATCGTTCCCACTCGCTGTGGTAACTGCCGCAGCAGTCCCATTCCGCGGCGAATGCCGGAATATATCGGCAAGCTGCTCTGGGGAAATTCACTGCCTGTTGTTGCGCCGCCAGGACGCGTGGGAACCGTTTGCCCCGCTGATGCGCGCGCTGCGGGTACTGCTCGCAAATCGCTGTAGTTTGCAATGTCCATTTGCAATGAGAGGTGCGCAATGCAAAAACGATCTTCGCTGCTCAGAAATGGGTTCATTATGGGGGCCCTGCTGCTCGGCAGCAGTGCATTTTTCAGCTCGGTGGCCCAAGCGGTCGACTATGGTTACCAGTTCCTGCAGAGGGGCACCACTTACCAGGATCGCTTTGTCGGCCGGGCCTGGTGGCGGCCTGAAGTCGTCGGCGGCGCCGCGCATATCAGGATTGTGCTGAGCGAGCAGAAGGCCTATTTCTACAAGGGCGGGCGCCTGGCTGGGATTTCCCCGGTGTCCACCGGCATGGCCGGATACAAGACACCCACCGGCAGCTTCCGAGTCACCCAAAAGAAAATTAACCACCGCTCCAACCTCTACGGGCACTATGTGGCGCCCAGCGGCTATGTGATGCGGAGCAACGTGGACGTGCGCCGCCATCGCAGACCGGCCGGTTCCGTTTTCCGCGGCGCCTCGATGGACTACATGATGCGTTTCAACGGTGCGGTGACCATGCACGCCGGGCGCGTACCCGGCTACCCTGCCTCGCACGGCTGTGTGCGCCTGCCCTGGCATATGGCGAAGATTTTCTTCCAGAATGCCACCGTGGGCACCAAGGTTACCGTGGTGCCCTAAGCGCGGCGGAAGTTGGGTTCCGGTACCGGATCAAGCCCGGCACAGGCTCTGCGCCGGAATGACGACAGTAGGATACGAGGGCGAACCGATGTTCGCCCTCGGCTTTTTCAGGTGGGGTCTTTCAACGCGGCCTTTTCGCTTTCCGCCAGCCGCACAAAATAGTCGTGGGCCGCGCGATTGACGTGCCTGGCCAGCAGCAGCGTGGAGGTCATGGTCGGGATCGCCATAATCGCGTACATGCCGATAATGATGCTGTTGACCGCGTTGAGCGACGCCACGGCACCGATCACGATCAGCGCGATATAGGCGGCGGTATAAAGTCCCTGCCAGCGACTGCCGAACAGGAAGACGAAACACTTAACGCCGTAATACCAGAAGGTGACCATGGTGCTGAACGCCAGCGGCAACACCATCAGCAGCAGCAGTATCGGCCCCACGTGGCCGAACACCTGGGAAAACGCATTCGCGGTCAGGGTCACCCCGGCAATGCCCTCGCCCTGCTGCCAGACGCCGGTGAGCAGAATCACCAGCGCGGTACAGGTGCAGATCACCAGGGTATCGACAATCGGCCCGAGCATGGCCACCACGCCCTCGCGAATCGGCTCGCGGGTCTTGGCAGCGCCGTGGGCCAGGGACTCGGTGCCGATACCGGCCTCGTTGGAAAAGGCCCCGCGGCTGATACCAGTGGCGATCACCGCACCCAGCGCGCCGCCGGCTACCGCCTTGCCACTGAAAGCATCGCTGAAAATCAGCGCGAAGGCGGCCGGCACCTGCTGCCAGAAATAGCCGATCACGATCAGCGTCAGCGCCAGGTAGAAGAGCACCATACCCGGCACCACCCGCACTGCGAATTTGCCAATGCGCTGTATGCGCCCGGCAATCACCACCGCCGCCGCAACGGCCAACACCAGGCCGACAACGAAATCGAACATCAGCGAGCCGTCCGCCGGCACCCAGCCCAGGGGCACCGCGAAGGATTCCCGCAGCAGTTGCGCCGTCTGGTTGGACTGGAATACCGGTAACATGCCGCACAGGCCGGCCACCGCAAACAGCAGTGCCAGCGGCATCCATTTTTTGCCCAGCCCCTCGCGGATCACGTACATGGGGCCGCCCTGCAGCTCACCGGCGGCGTCGCGCCCGCGGAACATCACAGCCAGCGAGCCGGTATAAAACTTGGTGGCCACCCCCACCAACGCCGTCACCCACATCCAGAAGATGGCCCCCGGCCCGCCGGTGCTGATGGCGATGGCCACCCCGGCGATATTGCCGAGGCCCAGGGTGCCGGACAGGGCCGTGGAGAGCGCCTGTCGGTGCGGCACCTGACCCGGGTCATTGGGGTCGTCATACTTGCCGCGCAGCAAGTCGATACTGTGACCCAGATGCCGGTAGGGACGGCCGCGGGAATAGATCAGCAGCGCCAGGCCACCACCCACCAGCAGAACCAGCAGCGGGGGGCCCCAGACGAAATTGGCGAAGGCGGCGAGGGCGGAATCGATGGCAGAGAGAAAGGACATGCGTTATTCGCTAATTATTAGTTAGCGAACCAGTCTAGGGACGGTCGCAGCGGCTTGTCAAAGTTGACCGCTGCCAACAAAACGGATTTTCAGGCCTGGGCGAGAGACGGAGCCACCCACCTCCTGCACATGCGCAGGAGTCTGATTCAGATCGAGAGTTCATTGGCTCGCCATGCCGGCGCAGGCCGGTATCCAGTTCCGAGGTGCCTGAATTCCGGCCTTCGCCGGAATGACGATAGTAATCCGTAGGGGCCGAAGGCGCCGTGAATACCTGGAGCGGCCGGAACGAAACTTGTGTTCGCCCGCGTCAGGCGGCGACCGCCTCTTTCACCCTACTGCCCTCCTCTGCCTGCTGTTCACGGACGAAGAACACAGACACAGCGCCGAGTATCATGCACACCCCGGCCAGCACGATAATGTAGATCGCCTGGTTGTCGAAAACGCCCTTCAGAATCTGGCCCGCCAGCAACGCCGAGATAATCTGCGGCGCGGCGATGGTGAAATTGAAAATCCCCATATACACGCCGGTCTTGGAAGCCGGCAGCGAGTCGGAGAGTATCGCATAGGGCATGGCCAGGATCGCCGCCCAGGCGATACCCACGCCCACCATCGGCAGCAGCAGGCCGAGCGCACCGCTGGGCACAGTGACCTGGGTAATCAGCAGATCCACCTGGGTCGCCTCACCGCCCTGGAACAGCAGGAAGCTGATATAGCCCAGACCACCCAGCAGCAGGGACAGTGCGTAGGTGGGCTTTCGTCCCAGAGTGTTGGCGACCTTGACCAGGACGATGGAGAAAATCGCGGCGAACAGGGAGTAGGCGGCAAAGATAATCCCCACCCAGTCGCCGGCTGCGCCCTTGGCCGCGGCGATATGCGCGGGGATCTGACCGACGCTCTCCAGGTAGTGGGAGTCGAACCACTTGGCCTCCACACCCCAGACGTGCTGGGTGATGGCCGGTGTGGTGTAGACCCACATGATAAAGAGCGCGAACCAGGAGAAGAATTGCACCAGCGCCAGCTGGCGCATGGTCTTGGGCATGGTGATCAGCAGCCGGAAGAAACCTTTGATCCGCTGCGGCAGGGACTGGCGCTCGGCCTGCTCGCGCGCCAGCTGCTCGGCATCGATCCCCTTGTAGGCGTTGTACTGCTCCGGTGCGTACTCTTTGGTGCGGAAAACCGTCCACAGCACCGAACCCAGCAATACGGTTGCACCGATATAGAAGGCCCAGATCACCGACGGCGCCACTTCGCCCGCCTGGGCGGTGTTTTCCAGACCGATGACATTGGTCAGGATAAACGGCAGCA
The DNA here is from genome assembly GCF_014904815.1 of Microbulbifer taiwanensis. Lineage (GTDB taxonomy): Bacteria > Pseudomonadota > Gammaproteobacteria > Pseudomonadales > Cellvibrionaceae > Microbulbifer > Microbulbifer taiwanensis. The sequence continues at coordinate 96,643 of NZ_JACZFR010000006.1, read as the reverse complement.
TGGAGCCGAACACAGCGCCGATATTGATCAACAGCGACTGCACCGAGTAACCCAGGGTGCGCTGCTCCGAGGGCACCATATCGGATACCAGGGCGCGGAAGGGCTGCATGGTCACATTGAAGGCGGCGTCCATCAGCGCCAGCATCACGCCGCCGAACAGGATCGGCGCGACGAAGGCCACCACTATGCCGGCATTGGGCATAAACGCCATGCCCAGGGCGGCGGCGATGGCACCGAACAGGATATAGGGGTTGCGGCGACCGAAGCGGTTCCAGGTGCGGTCGGAGGCCGAGCCGACGATCGGCTGCACCAGTAGGCCCATCAGCGGAGCCACAATCCAGAAGAGCGACAGCGAGTGCAGGTCGGCGCCCAGATCGGAGAGGATACGGCTGGCGTTGGCATTCTGCAGCGCAAAACCGAACTGCACGCCGAGAAAGCCGAGGCTGACGTTCCACACCTGCCAGAAAGGCAACTTGGGCTGTTTCACGGGCCGCGCCGAGGCGCCGGATGTTGATTCGGTCATGGGGATCACCGCTGATAACTGATTATGGTTATACGCAGATTGTGGCACCGGGGATAGCCTGGGCCATCCTCCCCCGCGGGGGAGGATGCGGGCGGCGGTCACGGCTCTAGCATAGGCTCAGGCATCCTGCGCCCGCACGGTGCCGATACCCAACAACATAAAGATGAAGTCTGCGCGATGATCTTGAAATCCTCTCTTTTGCGTCTGCAGGGCCTCGCCGCCGCACTGTGCTTCGCCGCACTCTGCACTGCCGCCCAGGTTCAGGCCGCCGACCAGCGAGTCTACCGCAATCACCAGCTCAGCGAGCACTCACTCACCGTAGAGACCAGTGACGGCACTGTCACCCTGACCCCGCTAAGGAAAGGGGCGCTGGAGGTGCACTACCAACGCGAGGGGCTCAAACAGCTGCCCTCCTTTGCCATCGCCGAGCGGGCACCCGGCGCCGCGCGGCTGGACGAGAAGAGAGACAGGCTGGAGTACGGCACTGACCAGCTCAAGGCAGTGATTCACAAATCGCCCTTCTACATCGAGTACCTGCGCGGCGCGCAGCGACTGACCGGCGAGGAGCTCGGCTTCTTTGCCAACGAGACGCTGCGCGGCTTCCGCTTTGCCCTGGCCGCGGAGGAAAAACTCCTCGGCGGCGGCGAGCGGGTATTGGGTATGGACCGTCGCGGCCAGCGCCTGCCGCTGTACAACAAGGCCCACTACGGCTACACCACCGAATCCAACCAGATGTATTTCTCCCTGCCGGCGGTCATGTCGAGCAACAAATACATACTGCTGTTCGACAACTCCGCCACCGGCAACCTGGACCTGGGTGCCAGCGAGAAGGATGTGCTGCAATTCGAGGCGGTTGGCGGTCGCACCGCCTACATCATCGTCGCCGGCGACAGCTATCCACAGCTGATCGAGAACTATGTCTCGGTCACCGGCAGGCAGCCACTGCCGCCGCGCTGGGCGCTGGGCAATTTCGCCTCCCGCTTCGGCTACCGCACCGAGCAGCAGGTGCGCGACACCGTGGATAAGTTCGCCGAGGAGGATTTTCCGCTGGACGCGCTGGTGCTGGATCTCTACTGGTTCGGCGCGGATATCAAGGGCCATATGGGTAACCTGGCCTGGGACAAGAACGCTTTCCCCGAGCCGGAGAAGATGATCGCCGACCTCAAGGAGCGCGGCATCAACACCATTCTGGTCACCGAGCCATTTGTCCTCTCCACCTCCGAGCGCTGGGACGAGGCAGTGGCCAGCAACGCCCTGGCGAAGGACCTCACCGGCAAGCCCAAGCGCTTCGACTTCTATTTCGGCAATACCGGCCTGATCGATGTCTTCGCCGAGGACGGCCGCGACTGGTTCTGGAATATCTACCGCGGCCTCAAGCAACAGGGGGTAGCCGGCTGGTGGGGCGACCTGGGCGAGCCGGAAGTGCATCCGTCGGATACGGTGCACGCGATCGGCATGGCCGACGAGATACACAACGCCTACGGCCACCGCTGGGCGCAGATGCTGTACGAAAACGAGAAGTCCGAAAACCCGGCCGAGCGCCCCTTTATCATGATGCGCGCCGGCTTTGCCGGCTCCCAGCGCTACGGCATGATTCCCTGGACCGGCGACGTGGCGCGCGAATGGGGCGGCCTGCAGCCGCAGGTGGAACTGGCGCTGTCCATGAGCCTGCTCGGCTTCGGCTATACCCACTCGGATCTGGGCGGCTTCGCCGGCGGTGAGGAGTTCGACCGCGAGCTGTATATCCGCTGGCTGCAGTACGGCACCTTCCAGCCGGTCTACCGCCCGCACGCACAGGAGCATATCGCCTCGGAGCCGGTCTTCCACGACCGCAAGACCCGCGATATCACCCGCGAGTTCATCAAGCTGCGCTACCGCCTGCTGCCCTACAACTACACCCTGGCCTTCGAGAACAGCCGCACCGGCATGCCGCTGATGCGCCCGCTGTTCTTCGAAAATGACAGCGATACCGCGCTGATCGATTACAAGGATGCCTATCTGTGGGGCAACGACTTCCTGGTAGCGCCGGTGACCGAAGCCGGTGTCGACGCGGTGGAAGTCCAACTGCCCGGCGGTGTCTGGTTCGATTACTGGAACGACGATCAGTACGGCGGCGAGACGGCGCAGGTGAAAGTGGACCTGGAATCCATCCCGGTACTGGTGCGCGCCGGTGCCTTTATTCCCACGGTCGAGGACATGACCAGCACCCGCGACTATTCCAGCGCAAAGCTGACACTGGACTACTACGCCCACCCGACCGCCGTTCGCTCCAACGGCTATATATACGAGGACGACGGTGCGACCGTGAACGCATACGATCGCGGCCAATACGAAAAGCTGGCCTTCTCCGCCAGCAGAAACGGCGATGGCATTGCCTTTGATTTCCAGCGCAGCGGCGACGGCTACGAAGGCATGCCGGCGCAGCGGCAAATCACCCTGAAAATCCACAACTGGCAGCAGGCACCGGCGGCGATCGAGGCCGGCGGCCAGACAATACAGCTGCACCAGCGCGAGAAAGACTTCGCCCGCGCTGCGCAGGGGGCCTGGTATGACAAACGCAGTGACCAGCTGCTGGTGAAATTCGCCTGGCGTCAGCAAGCGCTGCAACTGGCTGTCAAAAACTGATAAAAAATTCGAGGGCATACGAATCAATGAACAAGATCCAATCCCTGTTTGCCGCGGCCCTGCTCGCCACCGCGACTGGCTGTGCGGAAAAGCAGGAAAGCCGTTCAGAAATCACTGCGGCGGAAAAGCCGGTGATCTACCAGGTGATGACGCGCCTGTTCGGCAACACCAATTCCACCAACAAACCCTGGGGCACCCTGGAAGAAAACGGCGTGGGCAAGTTCAGTGACTTTACCCCGCAACGGCTGCAGGATATCCGCGAACTGGGCGCCACCCATATCTGGTATACCGGTGCCCTGCACCACGCACTCGTCGGAGACTACACCCAGTACGGTATCGGCAACGATGACCCGGACGTGGTCAAGGGCCGCGCCGGCTCCCCCTATGCGATCAAGGATTACTACAGCGTAAACCCCGACCTCGCGGACAACCCGGCCGAGCGATTGCAGGAATTCCGCGCCCTGGTAGCGCGCAGCCACGAACAGGGCCTCAGGGTCATAATCGATATAGTGCCCAACCATGTGGCGCGCGCCTATCAGTCGCTGGACAAGCCCGAGGGTGTGCGCGATTTCGGCGCTGACGACGACACCTCGCGCACCTATGCCCGCGACAACAACTTCTATTACGTGATCGGCGAGGACTTCCGGGTACCGGTATCCGACGCCGGCTATCGCCCTTTAAATGGCGAGAGGAATCCGCTGGTGGACGACCGCTTTGCGGAGAGCCCGGCCAAGTGGACCGGCAACGGCGCGCGCGCGGCGCAGCCGGCCATCGACGACTGGTACGAGACGGTAAAAATCAATTTCGGTGTGCGCCCGGACGGCAGTAAAGATTTCCCCGAGCTGTCGGCGGAATTTGCGCAGCGGGACTACAGCGCCCACGCAGCATTCTGGGCGGACAAGGAGGTGCCGGAATCCTGGCAGAAGTTCCGCGCTATCGCCCTCTACTGGCTCGACTTCGGCGTGGACGGTTTCCGCTACGACATGGCCGGCATGGTGCCGGTGGAGTTCTGGAGCTACCTAAACTCGTCGATCAAAATGAAAAAGCCGGATGCACTGCTGCTCGCCGAGATCTACACCCCGGAGCGCTACCGCGACTATATCCACCTGGGCAAGATGGATTTCCTCTACGACAAGGTGGGCACTTACGACGCTGTTCGCGCGGTGATGGAGGGTAAGGGCAGCACGGACAAGGTCGCGGAAATCCAGACAGCGCTGCAGGACATAGCCCCGCATATGCTGCACTTTATGGAAAACCACGACGAGCAGCGTATCGCCAGCCCGGAATTTGCCGGCAGCGCCAAAGCCGGCAGGCCCGCCATGCTGGTTTCCGCCACCCTGTCCGCGGCGCCGACCCTGGTCTACTTCGGCCAGGAGCTGGGCGAAGTCGCGAGTGAGGACGCCGGTTTCGGCAAGGCCAGCCGCACCACCATCTTCGACTACTGGTCAGTACCCAGCGTGCGCCGCTGGCTGCAGGGCGAATCCACCGCGGAAGAAAAACAGCTGCGCGATTTCTATCAGCGCCTGATGAATTTCTCCGCCAGCAGTGAAGCCCTGCGCGGCGACTATCGGGACCTGCACCGTTACAACCGCGAGCGCAGCCAGGGCTACGACGAACAGCTGTTTGCGTTTGCGCGCTGGGCCGGGCAGGAGAAGTTGCTGGTGATCGCCAACTTTGGCGGGGAAGAGAAAGCCGTGAAATTGCAACTGCCGCCGGAATTACTGCAGCAGTGGCAGCTGGGCAATGGCAGCTTTGCAATTGCCGACCAGCTCAGCGCTGCGAAGGGCGAGCTTGTTGTCAGCGAAGGCGAGGGGGAAATTTCCCTGCAGCTTGAGCCGCTGGCCAGCCATATTTTCCGCGTAAACTAAAGTCGTCATTGCGGCGCAGACTGCAATCCAGACTGGATGCCGGCCTGCGCCGGCATGACGAAGGAACTTTGTAGGAGCGGTGGGGCGGCCATCCGCCGGTGGCCACGATAGATCTCGCTTCGCAGTACAGACTTATCGCGGCCATGGGCCGCTCCTACAAGGTTCGGCCCCACCTCAATCGCGGTAGAGCACGGTCACCGCGGTACCCTCGGCGACCACCGACCCGCTCACGACACGTCCATTCCCCGCCGCCGGATCCGACTTCTCCATCGCCACCTTCCAATCGCCGGCCGGCAAGCTATGGGTGTAATTGTCGGCGCTGTTGTAGATCACGATAATCTCGCTCCAGCTGTCCCCCACCGCCGCACCGTCGATACGATTCACCACCACGCCGTAGCGCGGGCGGCTGCTGGTCATATGCTGGTTGATGGCATCCCAGCTGGTCAGGCGGAAGGCCGGGTGGGCGCGGCGCAGTGCAATGGCATCCCGGTAGTAGGCAAAAACATCCGCGTTGTCGATCTTCCACTGCCAGTAGTACTGATTGATTGCGTCCGGTGACTGGTAGCTGTTGTGGTCCTCCTGCTTGTCGCGCATCAGTTCCACACCGCCGTGCAGGAAGGGAATCCCCTGGCTGGTGAGTACTATGCCGTTGGCAAACATCTGCATACGGCGCAGGTAGGGATCCCCCCGGTCGACACCGTTCAGGTCGGCCCACTGCAGTAGTTTGTCGCGCAGGCTGAGATTGTCGTGGGCGGAGACGTAATTGATGCTCTGCTCCGGGTCCATCGCAAACATCGGATCCCAGGTGTCGATCACTGCATCCTTGTCGTTTGCAAAGCGGATACCAGCACGGCTGCCCACTTCGATACGCCAGGTATCCGGGCTGTTGTTCATCGCGAAGCAGTCGCCGCTGTTACAGCCGCCGTTGTCGTTCTGGCCCTTGATGGCCTCGCGGAATTTCGGATTGAACACGCCCACGCGGGACTGATGAATACGACCGATGGTGCCGAGGCGCACCCGTTCGGATTCGCGCGGATCCGATGCATAGCCGTTCCAGGGCTCGCCGTAGATCAGCAGGTTTCTGTCCGGGAACTTGTCGTTCAGGTGGCTGGCCCAGTCCTCCACCTCGTCGTAATCGAAGATTCCGATCAGGTCGAAGCGGAAGCCGTCGATGTTGTATTCGTCCACCCAGTACTCGAGGGAGTCGCGAATCATGCGACTGACCATGGGCACATTGGCGTCGATGCTGTTGCCAGTGCCGGACAGGTCGGTGGGCGTGTAATAGCTGGTCGAGATCGGCTCAAACATCTCCTTCGAGTAGGTGTGGTTGTAGACCACATCCATGATCACGCGGATGCCCGCCTGGTGGAATTCGTCCACCATCTGCTTGAATTCGCGCACGCGGTTCTCGTAGTCGTAGGGCGTCTGCGAATAGCGCTCCTCCGGCACACTGTAGTTGCGCGGATCGTAGCCCCAGTTGTAACAGCTGCTATCGGCCAGATCGGGACAGGAACCGAAGTCGTAGGCCGGCATCAGCTGCACATGGGTCACCCCCAGTTCCTTCAGGTGATCGATACCGGTCGCGACGCCATTGAAACGAGTGCCGCCCTCCACCATACCGAGAAATTTGCCGCGCTTGTTCGCGCTGACGCCGGATTCCGGCGCTATGGTGAAATCGCGCACGTGCACTTCGTAAATAACCGCATCCTCGCGCTCGGCCAGTGCCGGTCGCGCCGACCAGCCGCCCGGCGGGTCGGTGCCGTCGGGATCCATGACGATATTGTTGTCGCTATTGGGTTCCGCCATTTTTCCGTAGGGGTCGCGCACCACCACGCCGTTGACGACGAAATAGTAGGGTTTCAGTTTCCAGTCGCCTGGCACGGTAACGGAATAGATATCGGTCATTCCGTTCGAATTGGGGACTTTGTTCAACGCATGGCTCTGCCCATCCAGCACCAGCTGCACCTCGCTGTGATCCGGCGACCAGAGCGAGAAGGTGGTTTCATTCACCGAATAGACGGCCCCCAGGCTCTGCACACCGCCGCAGTTCTGCGTGCAGCCCAGCGGCTCGAGGGAGTAGCCGAGGCTGGCATCGTCCACCGTGAGCAGGTGGTCGCCACTCACCGGGGTATAGATATCCGCACCCGTCTGCTCCAGGGTGCCATCGCTATTGTCGTCGCCGTAGTTCTGACTCCAGTCGCCCTGCACATCCAGCTTGAAGCGCTGGTTGGTCTGGCCATCAAAATTGACTTCGATCTGCCAGGTGTTGTCCGCCACCAGCGCCATGGCACTGGTGCCCCAGCCGTTGGCGGTACCGCGGAAATACAGACTGGGGAAATTACTGGCCATTCCGCCGCCGTCACAACTGGCCACCTCGCTGATCTGGATCGACTGGCTGTCGCTGTCAAAAAATATTTCGTAGCTTTTATTGCCGGTCACCGCGTAATCGGACGTCGGATAGGCCTGCTGCCAGTCACCGAATCGGTCGATCTTGAAGCGCGGACCGCCGCCGGCGTCGCCGCTGGCGAAGCTCTGGCAGGTTTTGTACTGGCTGCCGCCGACAAAATCCAGCGCCTCGGCACTCCAGTCGTTGGGGGTTCCGCGGAAATACCAGTCGGCGCTGGCATTGGCGCTGCACACTAGCAGCGCGCTGATCATTAGTTTTCTCTTCATCGCTCTTTCCAAATTATTTTTATAGGAATTTGTAGTTACTCTGTTTTGGGTCAAGCTGTTGTTCGCTCGTCATACCGGCGCAGGCCGGTATCCAGTTTGGTAGCACCGGGATTCCCGCCTGCGCCGGAATGACGACTGTACTCTGTAGGAGCGGCGGGGCGGCCATCCGCCGTTCCTACAGGGCAATACGAATAGTTACTGTGGGCTGATGCTGTAACTCATATCCTGGTCGTTGACGGTGACCCTGTATGAACCGGCAACTGCCGTGTAGATATCCGCACCACTCTGCTCCAGCAGGCCATCGCTGTTGTTATCACCGTAGTTCTCGCCCCAGTCGCCGTTGACGTCGAACTTGAAGCGCTGCTGTGCCTGGCCGTCGAACACCACGGTGATTTCCCAGGTGTGGTCCGCCACCAGTTGCATGGCGGAATTGCCCCAGCTATTTGGCGTGCCGCGGAAATTGAGGGAGGTGAGGTTCGACTGGTAACCGCTGCAGTCAGTGCAGCTCAGGCTGTAGGTCAGTGTCTGGTCGTTGACGCTTACCAGATAGGTGCCGCTGACCGCGGTGGAAATATCGCCGCCGCCGGATTCCAGGGTGCCGTCACCATTGCTGTCACCGTAGTCCTGACTCCAGTCACCGTGGACATCGAACTTGAAGCGCTGGCCGGCACTGCCGTCGAACACCACCGTCGCCTGCCAGATGTGATCCGCCACCAGGGTCATGGCCTGGGTGCCCCAGGCGTTGGGTGTGCCGCGGAAATTCAGCGAGGCAAAATTGGCCGCGTAGCCGGCGCCGGGGTCGGTGACGGTAATGGTGGCCGTGGCCGTATCCGTGAGGCCGTCGTTGTCGGTCACGGTGACTGTCTCGGTATAGGTGCCGGCGCTGACAAAGCTCAGCGATTTGCTGACACCGCTGCCGCCGCTGCTCCAGCTGTAGGACACGATACTGCCGTCGCTGTCACTGGAAGCGCTGGCGTCCAGGGTAAAGCTCTGGTCGATCTGCACCGATACGCTGGGCGGCGTGACCAACGCGCTCGGCGCCTGCTGTACAGGCCCGGTGGGTGTGAGGCTGTAGGTCATGCTCTGATCATTGACTTCCACCCGGTAGTCGCCGCTCACGGACGTGTAGATATCCGCTCCGGTCTGATCGAGAATTCCGTCGGCACCGTCGTCGCCGTAATTTTCACTCCAGTCCCCGTACACATCGAATTTGAAGCGCTGGTCCGCCTGGCCGTCGAAGGTCACCGCAATCTGCCAGGTGTGGTCGGCGACCAGCTCCATGGCGCCCGCCGCCCAGTCGTTGGCGGTGCCGCGGAAGTTCAGCTGCGGCAGATTCTGCGCGACGCACTCGCTGCAGGGCGTCGCTATGGCGCCGCCGTGAATGGCCGCCGCGGCATTGGCGCCGACATTGAAGGTGGCGTAGCCGCTGCCGTCGACGGTAATCGTCTGGCCGCTGCAGGCGTCGTCACCGGCGAGCACATTGCAGTAGTCGCCGGCGGGCAGGCCCGTGTACAGCGTCTGGCTGAGACTGCCGCCCTCGTTGTTAATCACCACAAAGCCCCTGTTGCCGCGGCCGAAGGCGATCTGGTTGTTGCCGTTGTCCCACCAGTTGGCCATGGCCGCGCCGTCGACGTAATTACGGAAGCCGACCATATTGGCGATATTGCCCCAGCGGTGCTGGCACACCCACTCGCCGTTATCGCAGTCCTGTGGACCGCTGGCGGGCGGGCCTATATCGGTGTCGGTGAAGCTGTAGCCGGACATTACCTTCGGGTAGCCGTAAGGGTGCGCGAGCATAAACACATTGGCGAGATTGTATTTGGCCCCGTCCTTGTAGGTCAGGTTGCCGCCGCCACCGTGGCCGCGCTCGCGATCGTGGTTGTCGACGAAGTGGACCGACTTGTCCGACGGCAGCAGCCCCCAGGACTCACCGATAGTGGCGAGATTTTTGATCTGGCCGTTGAAGTTGCTGGCCAGGTCGTTGCCGTACTTGAACTCGGTGACATGGCCCAGGTAGGTGTAATTCCCCGGCTGGATCTCCGCCGCCTCGCCGGCCGCGCCGATGACTTCAGAGAAGACCCAGGGGTTACCGGCCTTGCTGAGAATGGCCTGCAGGTCTCCGGGCGACATATGCTTGACCGCATCTATGCGGAAGCCGTCCATCCCCAGGCCCTCCAGCTTGTTGAAGTAGGCCGCCAGTGTGTCCTGCACATAGCCGGAGCCGGTATTCAGATCCGGCAGCCCGCTGAGTCGACAGCTCCACACATGGTTGGCATCGCCGTAGTTACTGATGGTGCAGTTGGAATGGTAGTCCTGCGGCGAGAATTCCGGGTGATTGGTCACAGTCCAGGGCGTACCACCCCAGCCGGTGCCGCCCTGGTCCCAGGCGGCGGTGTGGTTGATCACCATATCCGCATAGACTTTCACCCCGACGGCGTGGCAGCGCTGGATCATGCTCGCCAGCTCCGCCTCGGTGCCGCTGCGGCTGCTCAGGTTGGTATAGGTAACCGGCTGATAGCGCGCCCACCAGGTGTCCAGGCTGATGTGTTCCTGCGGTGGGGATATCTGTACCGCATCGAAGCCCTTGGGACCGAGAAAGTTTTCGCACTCGCTGGCGATATCGTTCCAGCGCCACTCGAACAGGTGCACAAAGGCGGTACCGGCACTGGCATTGCCGGCGGAGAGTGCACCCAGTGCGAGACCCGCACCGGTGAGCCAGCTTCTGAGTCGCTGTGGTTTTTTCATTGCAGTTTCCCTTTCTCTCTTTGTTATTTTGTGGCGCTAGCGCAGATAGGCGCCGTCCGTACCGATCTTTCCCGAACCGTTCAGCACATAGATACCAGCCGAGTAGGCCTTGACGGTGAAAGTGAGGCTGCCGTTGTTTACCTGCAGCTGCGCACCGGTCACCACATCGGTGTAGCTGCCGTTGGGAACACCGGAAACGGAGATACCCTGATCACTTCCGGCGGCGAGCCCCACCACCGCATAGGAATTGCCACTCGAATCATTGCGCACGAAACTCATACCCGCGCCCCACTCGCTGACTTTTTCCATCTGCCCTTTCTGTAGTGCCGGTACTGCATGCCGTATCTGGTTCAGGCGCTGGATATGGCGGTACAGGTTGTGGCTCTGGGTGGTGGCCAGGTCGTCCAGGTGCGGGCCGAAGTAGGCGCGGCCGGTCTGGTCGATGGTGTCGTTGGCGGAGTGGATATCCTGGCCGAGACCGGCCTGGAACATGATTTCCTCGCCGTAGTAGAGCGTCGGAATACCGCGAATGGTCCACAGCAGGTTGTAGGCCAGGGCGGCATCCTGCTCGGCGCCGCCGAAGCGGTATTTGAAATCGTTGTCCGGGCCCACGTCGTGGTTCTGGAAGAAGGTCACCAGCTCGGTGGGATCGGCGTAGGTCCAGTCCATATCCAGCGCGCCCTTGACGCCGCCGAAGCTGCCGCGGGTGACGTTGTCGCGGAAGGTGGAGAAGAGCGGGAAGTCGATCACCGCCAGGTCCGAATCCCCCTGGGGGTTGGACGGGTCGGCACCGGTGCGCGTAAACCACCAGGGGCGGATGACCGCAGAGGCATTGTCGTTGCCCAGTTCGGAGCCGAAACCGAGACCGAACACCAGCGCCTCGCCGAACACGAACAGATCCGGCTTGTGCGCCTGCCACTCGTGCACATAGCTCAGCAACTCGTCGCGCTCCACGTGTTTGACCGTGTCCACGCGGATGGCGTCCACGCCCATATCCAGATACTGCTTGATGGCGCCGTTGATATAGTCTTTGACGTTCTGGTTGCCGGTGGCCAGGTCGATGGTGTCGCCGGCCATATGTTTGTTCTGCAGTGCGGTGGGATTTTCCCAGTCGCCGCCTGCCATAAAGCCGTCCAGGTGGTACCAGGCGGGATCCAGGTTGCCGGCGTCTATGCCGAAGAAGCGGTTGGGGTCGTAACCGGCCAGCGGCACAGTGACGCCGGTCTTCGGATCCACCAGCGGCTCTGTGCCGTCGGGGTCGGATGTGTGGCGATCGCGAAACCACTGCGGCGCCAGCGGATTGTCGTTGTCATCGCGGAATGTGCTCTGGTAATCGCCCAGGTTGTCGAAATAGGGATTGTTGCTGATCATGCCCTGGCTGCTGCCCTCGGGCACGTAGTATTTGATCGGCAGGTGGTCTATCCACACCTGGTCGCGGATGCCGTACTGGCTGGAGTGATTGACCACCACATCCTGAATTACTTTCAGGCCCCTGGCGTGCGCCGCGTCGATAAAATCCTGGTAGGTCGCGCCGGGGGATTCCAGGCGCGGGTCGACCCTGGTCCAGTCGTAGGCGTGGTAACCGTGGTAATCGAGACCGCTGCGGTTTTCCACCGGCGGCGTTATCCAGATGGCGCTGAAGCCCAGATCCACAATGTAATCGAGCTTCTCGATCAGCCCCTTGAAGTCGCCGCGCCAGTGGGGGTCGCCGGGCATGATACGGTCACGGTTGTAGTAGTTGTTGCTCTGGTCACCGTCATAGAAACGCGCGGTGAGCAGGAAGTAGATGGTCTCGGAGCGGAAGTCGCTGCCTTCGCCGACCGGCGGGGGCGGCGGCGGTGTACCGACCGCAGTCGCGGTAATGTCATGGCTGTCGGCGTCGAAGCAGATCTCGTAATCGGTATTGGCATTTACCGAATAGTCGGCGGTCGGGTAGCTCTCAACCCAGTCGCCGTGGTGGTCGATCTTGAAACGCGGACCGCCGCCGGCGTCGCCGCTGGCGAAACTCTGCTCGGTGCAGAAGTTGATGCCGTCGCTGCTGCTCATCTCAGTCGCGGCCCAGCCGTTGGCGGTGCCGCGGAAATACCAGCTGTCTGTGCCACCGCCATTGCTCTCGCCAACCAGTTCATAACTCAGGTCGCTGTCGTCGACCCGCAGCAGGTAAGTGCCGGAAACACTCGCAGGGATATCCCCACCGCCCGCCTCCAGCACGCCGTCGCCGTTGTTGTCGCCGTAGTCCTGGCTCCAGTCGCCGTAGAGATCCAGCTTGTAGCGCTGATCCGGCTGACCGTCGAAGGCCACAGTCAGCTCCCAGATATTGTCCGCCACCAGCTGCATGGACGAGCTGCCCCAGCCGTTGGGCGTGCCGCGGAAATACAGTGACGGGAAGTTGCTGGCAAAGCCGCCGCTGCCGCCGTCGCAACTGGCCACTTCGCTGACGGAAATACTGTGGCTGCCGCTGTCGAAGGTGATCTCGTAGCTCTTGTTGCCGGTAACGGCGAAATCGGCAGCCGGGTAACTCTCTGCCCAGTCGGCGTAGCGGTCTATCTTGAAGCGCGGATCGCCACCGCTGGCGAAGCTCTGGCAGGTGGTGTATTCGGTACCGCCAGCAGATTCGAGCGCGGTGGCACTCCAGTTGTTGGGGGTTCCGCGGAAAAACCATTCCGCCGCGGCGCCGCTCGAGTAGCCGGCAATCAACAGGCAGGGAACGGCAAGCAGCCGGGACCGGCCGCCGAACAGGGACTCTCTCATCGCTATGTACCGTATTAATTATTATTGAATTAAATTTTTATGGGCCGAACGGCACGGTACTGCTGTGTCTTCGGCTGAATACAACCGCTGATCACACAGCTTATGAAAGCCAGACTTTGGGGCACATCCTCCCCAAAAGGGGGCGTAGCGGAGAAATGCGACAGGGGGCACAAAATCCCCGCTACCGGAATAGCGGGGTTGTGCTCTCGAGAGGGTTCAGTGGTTGTCGCTGGTCCGGGCCAGCAGCAGCAGGTCGAAGGCGGTATCGAAGCTGACCGCGCCGTCTGCAACCCGGGCCACAGTGCCGGAGTAGTGGTCCTTCAGCAGAGTGCCGTCGGTAAACAGGCCGTGCACGGACAGGGATTTCTCGCCAGTACCGGTACCAATGGCCACCAGTACCCGCTCGTCATCATCCAGCGTCCGCGCAAAGGTATAGGGCTTGTCCTGCAGTTTCCGGTGCACCCCGGCCCCCACCGCCGGATGCGCGCGGCGGAACTGTCCCAGCTTCTGCCAGTGCGCCAGCAGCGCGCGGGTTTCGCCTTTCTCCAGGTCGCTCCAGTTCATCGGACTGCGCAGTTGGGCATCGCCCTCGGCGGCGTTATCCGTAAGCGGACGGGCCAGTTCGTCACCGTAGTAGATCTGTGCGGCACCCGGAGCCAGCATCAGCGTGAGCGCCGCATCCCACGCATTCTTGCGCTCGCGATCGTAAGAGTTCATATCGTCGTGGGAGGTCAGGTAGTTGAGCACCCCCACGCCGTCTAGGTCTCCACCGTGCAGCATATCGGAATAGCGGGAGAAAACAGGCTCCATGTTTTCCCGCTTGACCCGCGGCGCCATATCGAAATTGATCAGGCTGTCGAAGCCGTAGTCGAAGAAGTCCACCTTGCGATCGCCGAAGTCGTAGTCGCGCCCGCCGGCAATACCATAGCCGTAGACTTCCCCCACCATATAAAAACCGCGGTCGTCGAGTTTCCGGTCCGGGTTGCGCGCCTTCCAGTCCGCCAGGGCGAGGCTCGCCTCCTCTTTGAGTGCCCGCCAGACTTCCGGCTCCACATGCTTGACCGTATCCACACGGAAACCGTCCACGCCGTATTCGCGCACCCAGTCGGTGGCCCACTTCACCAGGTAGTATTTGGGCGCGCGCGGGTAACCGGTGCGCTCGAAAAACGCATCCAGTTCTGCCCGCTCCTGCTGCAGGCGCCCTTCCCGCTGCCACTTCTCGAGCAGTTGCGGCGGCAGTGCCACCGCCTCATCGCGCTCGGTGCGAATATCCGGCAGATTGTCGACCAGCATGCAGCTAACGGTTCCGGCAAAGCCGGACCAGTCGCATACCGATTCGGTGCGATTCCATTCCGACGGCCAGGGTGAGTCCTTATCGGTCACCGGGCCGATATGGTTGACGATGACGTCCAGCAGCACGCGAATGCCGCGCCGGTGGGCCGTCTCCACCAGCTCCGCCAGCAGCGCCTCGCTGCCAAAATTGCGGTCCACCGCCGTCCAGTCCCTGGGCCAGTAACCGTGGTAGGCGTAGGTGCGGCCGGTACCCTCGTCGGTGGCGCCGTGAATCTGTTCGTAAAAGGGGGACATCCACAATACATCCACGCCCAGCCTGTCGAAGTAGCCCTCGTTCAGCCTGTCGAGTACACCCTGCAGATCACCGCCGTGGAAACCGCGCAGCCGGTCCGCATCGTCCGCGCGCCCGTAGGCCAGGTCGTTGCCCGGGTCGCCGTTGTGGAAGCGGTCCGGCAGCAGGAAGTAGACAGTGGCACCGCGCCAGAAGGGGTCGCTCCCCGCTCGCTCGACTTTCTCGGGCGCACTGCAGGCCGGCAGCGCGCCACCCAGGCACAGCGCCATGCACAGGCTGGCGAATCTTTTCATTATTTTCTCTCGGTCTCATCGATCGCACTTTGATCAGGTTACTCTAATGACGCTGGGAAATCCCGCATCCTCCCGCTCGGGGGGCGTAGGCACGCATGCTTTGGCCGCGCCTAATATGTACATTCCCGCAACCGATAGCAGAGGAAGCCGGCATGAACAGAAAAATAATTCCAGCCAGATGCAGTAACGGACAACAGACTCCCGGATACCAGCGCTGGCGGCGCACCCTCGGCGGCCTGCTCGCCGGATTCCTGGCCGCCCTGCTCGTAGCCTGCGACTCCAGCGACACCGACACCGTCGCCTCCACGGCGCAGGAGAACGTCAGCACCCAGCCACCGCTGACCATCGAAACCCTGCAGCGCGAGCGCCATGTGCGCATCTACCTGCCGCCGTCCTATGCAGATTCCGACCGGCGCTACCCGGTACTCTATATGCACGACGGCCAGAATCTGTTCGATGACGCCACCTCCTTTGTGGGCGAATGGGGAGTGGACGAGACACTGAATGCACTGGCGGAATCTCACGGCCTGGAGCTGATCGTGGTCGGCATAGACCACGGCGGCGACCACCGTATGACCGAGCTGAATCCCTTCGATAATGACAGGTTCGGCAAGGGCCAGGGCGACGCCTACCTGGACTTCGTCGTCGGGCAGCTGAAACCGCGGGTCGATCGCGACTACCGCACCCTGCCGGACAGGGACAACACAGCCATCATGGGCAGCTCCATGGGAGGCCTCATCTCCCACTACGCCATCGGCCGCCACCCGCAGGTATTCAGCAAGGCCGGCATCTTCTCACCCGCCTACTGGGTCGGCCCGCAGATCTTTTCCCGTGCCGAACAGAAACTGCCCGCAGACACCCGCCTCTACCTGTTGATGGGCGGTCGCGAAGGTGAGGACATGGTGGGCAACTTCGAGCAGATGGGTAAGCTGCTGGCCCGCCGCCACCCGACAGAGGGCTGGCGCGCGAAGCTGGTTGAAAGCGGTGAGCACAACGAGGGCTTCTGGCGCAGCGAGCTGGCGGAGGCAATCCTGTGGCTGTTCGACCCCGGCGAAAGTTTTGCGACCCGCCCCGGCGCAGAGTAATGTAGCGGCTGAGGTTTACGAGAGGCACCGCACCCGTTCCGGCGTGAAACCGCCGGCGTCCGCAGGGGTCCAATGACCATACCGCAGCTACAGGAGGCAGGGAATGTCGGATCACCAGTCGAATCAGGGTTGGATCATAGGCCTGGTCGTCGTCGCCGCACTGGCGGCGGGGGCCTACTGGTTTCTGTCCGGGAAAAAGGCCGAGGCCCCGCCCTCGGCAGTGGTGGAAGAACCCGAGCCCACACCCGAACCCATGCCTGAAATCGAGGCACCGCCTCCCCCGGAGCCGGCACCCGCTCCCGAGCCAGAGAAGGGCCCTCCCCCACCGCTGAATGAAAGCGACGAAACCGCCTACAAGGAGCTGCTGAGCCTGGCCCCGGATGGCGCCCTGGCGCAGTGGCTGGTACCGGACGAGGTGGTGCGCAAATGGGTGGCCGCGGTCAACGCCGGCTCCCGCGGCGAGCTGATTCACAAACACCGTCCGCTGAAAACCATCAAGGGCCCGATCCTGGTCGCCGAGGAGGGCGCTACCGGCATGCGCCTGTCCGCAGACAACTACCACCGCTACGACCAGCCGGTGCGCCTCTTCGCAATGATGGACACAGGCACGGCGGTGGAGATCTACCGCTACTGGTACCCGCGCCTGGCCCAGGCCTACGGCGAACTGGGTATCCGCAACAAGAATTTCCACCAGGAAGTACTGGAGGCCATAGACCAGGTACTGGCGGCGCCGCAGGTCGACGAGCCCATCCAACTGGTGCGCCCGTCTGTCTATTACAAATTTGCCGATCCCAAGCTGGAGAAGCTGCCCGGGCTGCACAAGCTGATGATCCGCATGGGGCCGGACAACGCGGCGCGGGTAAAGGAAAAACTGCAAGAACTGAAAACGGAACTGGAGCAGATTCCGCTGCAACAATCCGACTAGGCTTGTGTTAATCTCCACCCCGAGCCGGCCGCTGCCGGCCGAGGGGTATGCGCGGCCGACGCGGCACGGAAAAACAGGGAAACCTTTTCCAGCCGAGGAGAGACAATGCAAGCCGAGCAGAAAAGCATCTTTATCGTCGTAGACCCCAACGACGACCAGCAGGTAGCGCTGGAACGCGCCCTCACCACCGCCAAACTGCGCACTCCCCAACCAAAACTGGTCATTTTCGTCGCTGTCGACGGCGAGGCAGTGGACACCCGCGCAACCAACGATCACCTTTTCCGCGACGAGTCCTGGTTCAGGGAACAGATCCGCAAGCCGGTGGAAGACGCGGGGCTGGAGTGCGAACTGCTGGTGTGCTGGTCCAGCGACTGGCAGGGTGCCATTATCCAGGAATCCAAGCGCTACAACGCCGAGATGGTCTACCTGCCGGTCCACGCCACGTCCAGCCGCCGTTTCACTTTCGCCGAATCCAAGTGGCAGGTATTGAAGAGCGCCAGGTGCCCGGTGGTACTCATCCGTCCCGGGGCCAAGGACAGACGCAAGGTGGTGCTGGCCACGGTCAACTACCAGGCCCAGACCAACCAGCAGCGCCAGCTCAACCGCCAGATCACCGAGCGCGCCAACTATATCGCCAACGTCTACGGCGCCGAGCTGCACCTGGTCAACGCCTTCCTCGACTCCATGCTCTACCCGGACCGCGGCGCCCTGGCCAAGCTGGCGGACAAGACCGGCGTGCCCACCAGCCGCATCCACGTCAAGCGGGGTTATACCAACGAAGTGGTGGCCGAGGTGGCAAAGGACATAGATGCGGATCTGGTGGTAATGGGCACCCTCAACCAGTACGGCGAAACCGGCTCGCTGCTGCGCGGCAATACCGCGGAGCGGGTGATAGGGTCACTGGATGTGGATGTGATGGTGTGTAACGAATTTACCAGTACCGAAGCACCAAAGGCACAAGCCGACATCGGAACCGAGGACGCCCTGAGTTAATTGCCTACCCTGGCAGTATCAGGATATTAGAAGAAAGTCCGACAAAAACCGCGGCCTGTCGCCGCGGTTTTTTATTGCCCGAAAAAACTTAGCCCCGACGGGTTTCAAGATATCCACCGTGGTTACTGCCGCAGCGATTCAAGCTGCTCCAGGTGCGGCCTGAAGTTCAGCGCACAGCGGCGGATAAACTCGCGCAACTCGTCAACATTGTATTGATGGGCCATCTCGTTGCCCGGACGCAGTTGCTCCTGTGCCGGGTAAATCCCCTTGCCGGTCAGCAGGCAGTTCCAGGACACGTTGGGGAAATAGACATCCAGCTTCTGGTCCAGCAATTCATCGGTAATATTCTTGCCGGCCATCCAGGCCATCAGGATAGAGCGCAGCGACGGGGATATTTTCTCGTTGCTGCCATTTGCGATCCAGTAATCGGTGTCCGTGCGCGAGGTGATGCGGTAGTGGCAGACAATATAATCGCGCACCGCATCGAAGCGGGCACTGATGCGATCATTGAATTCACTGCGGAATTTATCGGTGTGGTTGCCGTTGTTGTAGGCCTCGATAAAGCGCACCACCGTTTCCTGCACCATATCAAGTGCCGTCGCTTCCAGCGGCTCGATAAAGCCCTGTGACAGCCCCACCGCCAGGCAATTTTTGGCCCAGTGCTGTTCGACGCGTCCTACCTTGAACTTCAGGCGGCGCGCCTCGACATCGCTGTCGAGCAGCCCCAGGTACTGGCGAAACTCTGTCTCGGCCTTGTCATCGTCGACAAAGCCGGAACTGTACACATAGCCGTTGCCGTTGCGATTGGTCAGTGGAATCTTCCAGGCCCAGCCGTATTTCAGCGCAGTGGAAATGGTGTGCGGTCCGAAGTCGCCCTCCTGCTCCGTCGGGAACACCACTGCGGAATCATTGAACAGGCTCTCGGCACAGCTCTGGAAAGGCACTTTAAGGACCTGCTGGATCAGCTGGCCGCGGAAACCGGAACAGTCCACATAGAGGTCGGCCTTTAACGTCTCGCCCTCGGCGGTTTTGAGGCAGTCGATATTGCCCTGCGGATCCAGCAGCGCGTCCGTCACTTTGGCGGTCTTGTATTTAACGCCCTTCTTCGCCGCGGTGCGCGCGAGGAATTTGCCCAGCAGGCCGGAATCGAAGTGGTAGCCGTAGGCGATTTCAAACGGGAAGTTTTCCGGCGTGACCGGCGCCAGTTTCTGTTTGATCAGTTCGGTGGCGAGGAAGAAGTGATCCGGGTGTCCTTCCAGGTCGATACCCTTGCGGCGCAGGAAGCTGTTGTGGAAAAAAGCGGGTACCGTGAACTGGTCCGGCTGCGCCAGGAAGGGGTGGACATACTGGGTAAAGCCCGGCTTGGTGGACCAGTCCCGAAAAGTAATGCCGACCTTGTAGGTGGCATTACACTCCGGCATCCACTCGGACTCCTCGACACCGATGGTATCCATAAAGCCCTTGAGTGGCGGCGTGGAGCCCTCGCCGACACCGATAATGCCGATATCCGGCGATTCCACCAGGGTGATATCGAAACCCTTGTCCTGCCAGTTGGTGGCCATCAGGTTGGCAGTAATCCAACCGGCGGTGCCACCGCCGAGGATGATGATGCTTTTCTTATCGTTATTCATGGTACCTCTTCAATGTCTGCAGGCCCGCGCTATGGCCAGCCTGGAAGTTTCGGGGCCAGAAAACAAAAACCGCCCGGCAAGCCAGGCTCGACGGGCGGTTCCCTGTGAGACCCCGGGGGTAGTCCCCGGGAAAACCACTGACGCTTAATACTTGTAGTTCACACCCAGGTAATACTGGCGGCCGAACTCGGTGTACTCGCCGAAGGCGTTGTCGACTCCATATTCGACAACGTCACCTTCGTCGGTCAGGTTATTGGCCGAGAAGACCACATCGATACCGTTGTTGAAGGCGTAGGATACCTGCGCATCAACCGTAGTGTACTCCTGGGCCATGACCGGGGTGGAGCTGCCCGGAATCGGCATATTCAGGATGAACTCATCGCGGTAGCGCACGTTCACGTGAGAGCTGAAGTTACCGATATCCCAGAAGACAGTGGTGCTCCACACATTCTCGGACAGGCCCGGCAGCGGCAGGTTCTGGCCGTACAGATTGCCCCCGGTCACTTCGGTTTCACTCTCGGTGTAGGAGTAGCTGGCGGTCAGACCCAGGCCGGCAAAGACTCCCGGCAGTTGATCGAAGGTCTTGGTGCCGGCCAGTTCGATACCGCGGATGTAGCCGCCCTTGTCATTGTTGACGAAGGTTTCGAAGGCGCCGGCAACATCGCCTTCCGGAATATCGATACCCAGCTCATTGAACAGCGCGGTTCTGTCCGCCTGTGAATCGAGATAGATGTACTGCTTCTCCACCAGGCTCTCGATGTCTTTCCAGAACAGCGCCGCGGTTACCGCACCGCCGTCCTCGAAGTAGTGCTCGTAGGCCAGGTCGATCTGGTTGGCGCGGAACGGATCCAGGTAGGGAGAACCTTTGGTCCAGACGTTGTACTCGTTGGTGCCAGTGGTGTTCCAGGAACCGGCACCACCTTTCAACTGGCCGACCGGCGGGCGCCCCATGACCTTGGCTGCGGCGAAGCGGATGTAATCCTGCTCGGTCAGCTCGAAGTTCAGGTTCAGGGACGGCAGGGTATCGGTGTACTCGGGACCGTAGGTCACGTGGTCGTAGTTGTTGCGGGTAACGCCCACGTCATCGGTGATTTCAATACCGTTGCCGTCGCCAACATTCTGTACGCCGCTGGATTTCACGTCGGTATCGACCACGCGCACACCGAAGTTACCGGTGACCGGGATACTGCCCAGCTGGGTGTCGATATTGGCCATCAGGTAGTAGGCAAACACCTCTTCGGTGACAGCGCCGGATTCGACGAAAGTCCAGTCCTGGCTGAATACCTTTTTACCCGCGTAGTTGCCCGC
This sequence comes from Microbulbifer taiwanensis, assembly GCF_014904815.1. Lineage (GTDB taxonomy): Bacteria > Pseudomonadota > Gammaproteobacteria > Pseudomonadales > Cellvibrionaceae > Microbulbifer > Microbulbifer taiwanensis. Next base: position 75,638 of record NZ_JACZFR010000006.1, on the reverse strand, counting down.
GCCGAAGATGCTTGTCGCCAGGGCATCCATATCGGTGATCACCAGATGATCCGGTGCGCCGGAGACCGACTCGACTTTGACAAAGCCATCCAGCTCCTGCGGCATGCAGTCGATGCTGGACAGGTTGTCGGCACAGTAACCGTTGTACTGACCATCGCGGCTGCCGTACAGGAAGGCGCCGCGATCGGAATCGAAGGTGCGCTCGGAACTGCGGAAACCCGCTTCGATGGAGGCAATAGCACCCCACTCGAGATCGAACTTGTAATCCACCTTGAAGGATTCCACTTCATCGGTGTACTTGTGCGGGTATTCCTCGTAGCGCGACAGGCGCATGGTGTCCAGGTCGGTAAAGTCCACACCGCTGAAGTTTGCGCTGGGGAATTCTTCGCCGTTCAGCGCGTAAGTCAGCTCCTGGCCAGTTGCTTCCTGCCAGGCGACCAGGTTGCCGCTGCCATCGGTGGTCAGGTCGTAGGCGTGCATGGACACAATCTGGTCCTTGCGGGTCTTGGTGCCTTCGCTGGTGGAGTAGTCGAATACGATGGTATTGCGATCGTCGATATTCCACTCGAGGTTGAGGCCGAGGCTGTCGGTGTCCGCCTGGGTGGACTGGTCCTCGGTGCGCGCCTCAAACCAGGGGCTGGTAGCGGTGGGATCGCCGATGCCCACGGTTGCACTGCTCTCGACACCGCCGCTGACGCTGGCATTGCTGGAGTCGATGCGGGTGAGGCCGCTGGCGGTAATACCGTGGCGAGTGTCCTCGCGCTCGAAGTCGGACTTGAAGTAGTCCAACTGCGCTTTCAGGTTATCGGTGGGCTGGAAAACCACACTGGCCAGGTAGCCATTGCGTGTATCGGTACCGTTGCCGGCCTGCCACTGGAAGGCCTGCGGGCGGTAGTTGCCGTCGGCGCCCTCGACATATCCGTTCAGGTCATCGGCACCGGCACGGGCCTTGTTAAAGCTGTTCGGCTGCTCCAGATTGGAGTAACCCAGCGCAACGCCCAGCTTGTCGTCCATAAACTTGCCCATATAGGACATGGTCACGCGCTGGCCGAACTCGTCCGCGCCGACGGCGTCGGCGCCGTCGTTGTAGGACATACGCACATTGGCATTGAAGTTGTGCGGATTGGCGGCATCCAGCGGGTTGGCGGTCTTCAGCTCTACGGAGCCGGCAACACCGCCCTCGATCAGGGAAGCCTTGGGCGACTTGTATACCGCAGCCTGGCTGATCAGCTCGGCCGGGTACTGGTCGAAGGAAATCCAGCGGGTGCTCTCGGTGTAACCGGCGGTGGAAGCCTGCTCGCGACCGTTCAGGGTGGTCTGCAGGAAGTCGCCGTTCATGCCGCGAATGTTCAGCTGCGAGGACTGGCCATTGGAGCGCACGGTGGTCACGCCCGGCAGGCGGCCCAGGGCGTCGGCGATGGACTGGTCCGGCAGGGAACCCAGCGCGCCGGCGTCGACCACGTCGGCGACTACATCGGCATTGCGCTTGGCTTCAAGGGAATCCAGCACACTGGTGCGAATGCCGGTAACGGTAACCTCTTCCAGCGCCTCCTGGCTCTCCTGCGCATAGACCCCAAAAGAGGCCGTCACAGAGGCCGCGACAGCCGCTGACAGCAAAGTCGGCCGAAAGGCCCCTTTGCTTTTGTTGGATAGACTCATCATCTTCTCCCTGGATTTATCGTTATGGTGAGACCTTGCATCCTAGGCCTGCCCGATATCCGTAACATCCTCCCCCGAGGGGGGAGGAGGTGGGAGAATCCGTGACGCCCGCGACAGGGGCGCCTAAAAACACCGTAACTCTTTGATTTATTTAAGCTTTGGCATTTGCCGACTTCAGTCTTCCAGGTGCGCGGCGGCGCCGATCAGGGCCTGGTAGCCGGCGTTGAGGGCGTAGAGGGGGACAGTTGCCATCCACTGCTCCACCCTGCCCTTGTTCAGGAAGCGCTGCTCGAAGTCACTCTCCGGCAGCAGCTCGGCGATTCGGGGCAGTATACCACCACCGAGGAATACGCCGCCGCGGGCGCCCAGGTAGAGGGCTGCATCGCCGGCGGCGCTGCCGAGGAAGTTGAGGAAATCCAGCAGCGTCTCCCGGCACAGGGGGTCCGAATTGTCCAGGCCGCGGGCGCTGACGTCCGGTGGCGTCAGCTCCTCGGGCTGGCGACCGTTCAGTGCGCACACGGCGCGATAGAGGTTGACCAGGCCGCTGCCGGACAGCACCCACTCGTTGAACACCGGCTGGCGGGACTGCATCAGTATCTGCAGCAGTTGCAGCTCGCGCTCGGTGGAAGCGGCCAGGTTGGCGTGGCCGCCCTCGCCGGCCAGCACATGATAGTGACCGTTGTCCACGCCGAGACCGGCCACGCCCAGGCCGGTGCCGGGCCCCAATACCACCATGGCCGCGCCCGACGCCCGCGGCTGGTCCCGCAGCACCTGGTAGTCGTCCCCGGTCAGCCGCGGCAGCGACAGCGCCAGGGCGGCGAAATCGTTGATCAGCTCCAGTTGCGTGAAGCCGAATTCCTGCTGCAGGGGTTCGGTGGTGATGGTCCAGCCCAGGTTGGTCATATAGACGCGGCTGCCGCTGTCGGTCTTTTCCAGTGGCCCGGCCGCGGCGATACAGGCCCTCTGCGGGCGCGGCTGCTCCAGTTCCTCCAGCCAGTGGCGCAGTGCCGCGTCGAAACCGCCGAAGCGCCTGCAGTCGACCACTTTCAGCGACTCCAGCTGGTAGCCTCCCGCCACTGGTTTGGCTATGGCAAAACGGGCATTGGTGCCGCCGATATCCGCTACGATACTTGTCATCTTTATCCCTGTTCCAGACCCCAAAAAACGGCGGTATAAGGTACGGTGTCGGGCAAAATAAAACCAGCCCCCCAGCCCCATAACGGGACCGCGATATAGCCTCCACCCCCGCGCCCAGAGGAGGACAGGGCGCCACTACCGCGATCCTGGCACTAAAAAAGCCGGCGCTGAGGCCGGCTGGGAAAGAGGGGGCAAACCCTGGGATTGCCCGGAAGAAGCCCTACCACCAGGTGGCGTAGAGGGCTGCCAGTACCAGGGTGACCCCCAGCGCGGCCAGGTTGAAGCCCTGGCTGGTGGAGAAATTGATTTCACGCAGGGCCACTGCACCTCCGGCGCTGCTCACCAGCAACCGGCCCCGCCCCTGCAGCAGGGACACCGCCACCGCCAGGCCGGTGCAGCAGAGGAACACCAGACCCACCCGATCGATAAACGGCAGCTCCGGCCACCACAGCTTGAGCCCCAGCGACAGCAGCGCCGAGGCGATGGCAGCGGCCAGTGCGGAGTTGGCGGTGGCGCGGGGCCAGAAGACGCCGAGCACGAAGAGCACCACAATGCCCGGCGTGAAGAAGCCGGTGAACTCCTGGATATACTGGAAGGCCTGCTCGAACTGCCCCAGTAAAGGCTGGGCGCAGAGCATCGCCAGCAGCAGGGACACCAGGCTGGCGACCCGGCCCACGGTCACATAGTGGCGCTCGCTCTGCTGCGGTTGGTAGCGGGCGTAGATATCCATGGTAAAGATGGTGGCGATGCTGTTGGTCATGGACGCCAGCGACGACACTATAGCCGCCACCAGGGCCGCGAACACCAGCCCCTTGAAGCCCACCGGCATCAGGTTCATCAGCTGCGGATAGGCCTGGTCCGGGCGTTCCAGATCCGGGATCAGCACGACCGCGGCAATACCCGGCAGCACGACGATGATCGGCATCAGCAGTTTCAGGTAGGCGGCGAAGGCAATGCCCTTCTGCCCCTCCTCCAGGCTCTTCGCTGCCAGCGCGCGCTGCACTATGTACTGGTTGAAGCCCCAGTAGGAGAAATTCATCACCCACATACCGCCAACCAAAACGGAGAGTCCCGGCAGGCTGGCGTAGTGCGGATTGTCTTTCGCCAGGATCATGTCGAATTTTTCCGGCGCCTGGCGCGTGAGTTCGACAAAGCCCGCAATGGGGCCATTGCCATTGGCGATCAGGTCCAGGGCCAGGTAGGACAGCAGCAGGCCGCCGAACACCAGCAGCACTACCTGGATAATATCGGTCAGTGCCACCGCCTTGAGGCCGCCGTAGAGGGAATAGGCCGCGGAGAAGAGCCCGAGGAACAGCAGGCCGAACAACAGCTCGACGCCGGCGATGGCATTGATCGCCAGCGCACCCAGCCACAGCACCGCGGTCAAATTCACGAAGGTGTAGACGCCCAGCCAGAAGATCGCCAGCACCACTTTAACCCGGTGGTCGTAACGCTGCTCGAGGAACTGCGGCATGGTAAAGATTTTCTTGCGCACGAATACCGGCAGGAAATATTTACCGACCAAAATGAGCGTGATGGCCGCCATCCACTCGTAGGAGGCGATCGCCAGACCCAATGCATAGCCGGAACCGGACATACCGATGATCTGCTCGGCGGATATATTGGCCGCAATCAGCGAGGCCCCCACCGCCCACCAGGGCAGGCCCTTGCCGGCCAGGAAATAGTCCTGGGTATTTTTCTGGTGACCGGATTTCTCCCGCGAGACCAGGATGCCGATGGTCACCAGGGCGGCCACGTAGACGGCGAAGATCAGAATATCGATTGCTGCTAACTGCATTTCTCTCACCAGGTTTTTATAATTTTTGAGATATCTTAATAACGACGGTCGTCACCCCGGCGCAGGCCGGAGTGACGACTCTTTAGGGTTGTTTATATTTTTACGATACGGAACCAGTTGATATTCCAGCCGCCCTGCTCCGCAAAAATCCCCAGCTGGTAATTGCCCGCCGGCAGCTGCACCGTGTGCTGCACCGTGGTCCAGTTCTGCCAGCCGCCGGTCACCGGAATATCCACCTGGCCCAGCAATACCTGGCCCGCGTCCTTGTCCAGGGACAGGCGGCCGCCGGCTGATTCGCTGGCCACGCGGTACTCGATGCGGTAGTTGCCGGTCTCGGGAATCTGCACATTGGCATAGGCCAGCCAGTCGCCCGCATCGATCCAGCCCACATTCAGGCCGCCGCCGCTGTCCGTTGTGGCTTCTGTCTGCACACCGGCCATAGCGGTGTAGTCTTCGGCCTGGATGGTCAGATCGAATGCCGGCGGCGGTGGCTCGCTGCCGGAGCCGTTGACCGACATCTGCCCGGCGGGGACGGAAAAGCTGGTGCCGTCGGAGAAATTGACCGTGCGCGCAGTGGCGCCGAAGTTGTAGGCCAAGTAGGTCTTCTGGCCATTGTTGTCGAAGGCCAGCGCCGCCGGGTAGTCGGCACTCAGGCTGCCATTGCCGCTGGCCAGGTGACCCAGGTTTTTGTAGGTGTGAATCCAGTGGTAGGTGTGCGCCCTGGTCTCTCCCTGTTCCGGGGTGTAATTGAAATTCATCGTATTGAAGTCGGCCACTGCGGCGGCGCCGTCGGTCATGGCCCAGATATTCCACCAGACATCGCGCCAGTGGTCGGCGGGCAGGCCCGAGGGTTTGCCGTTGCTGGATTCACCGCTCATGCCCAGCGCCACATAGTCCTGCAGGTAATCCGGCTGCTGGCCGATATGCAGCACCAGTGGGCTCAGCGGCAGTCCCTGGATACCGAGAATATGCGCGTAGGCACCGCTGAACCAGGTGGAGAACACATGGCCGTTGCCCCAGATAATCGAGGTGGTCATGCGCGTATAGTCGGGCAGGAAGTTGTCGTAGTCGCCGCCGAGGCCGCGGTAGCGATCGATATTGTTCCAGTACTCCCAGTAGGCCGCGGTGGAGGAAGCGTGCAGGTAGATGCCGCGGTCCACCAGCGCCTCGTCGCCGGTAATCAGGCCGTACAGGATGATGGCGCCGTAGGCGTTGGCCGCCTCGGAGGTAGATTCATTGTTGTTGCCGAGCACGAAATTGGCGTGGCCCGAGGCCCAGGAAAAGCCGTTGGCCGGATCGAAATTGCGCAGGTAGGGGAACATGCTGTCGTTGCGACCGCCGGCGTAATCGCGGATCAGCAGTTCCACCATCGGCCCCCAGACGGAGGGTGAGCACCAGCCTGGATCCACGCGGCAGATCTCCGCCGCCGCGCGCACGAAATAACCGTAGTGGAAGTGGTGGTCGTTCAGCTGCTGCTGGGCGCCGAAGGATTCGTCGAAGCCGAGCAGCGTGTTCCAGTTGTCGTCGTAGACGAAGTACTTGTTGATATCCAGCGAGCCGCTGGTGTTCGCGCGGAACCAGTCCTCCAGCTCCGCCTTCAGCCAGTTGAGCAGCTGGTCCGCCTGGGCGCTCATGCCATTGCTGCGCGCTATGGCCGCCAGCTCCGCCACCTTGCCGTAATTCTTGCCGGACCAGTAGGTATCGGTGTGGGTGTTCCAGTTGCCGCCATCGATAAATTCCTGCACCAGCTGCTGCAATTGGTTCTGGTCGTAGTCGCCGATGCCCTCGGGGAAATAGGGCAGCAGGCCGACAAACGGCAGCTGGTAGCTGAACTGGCTGGTGGCCGCAAACTGCACCACGCCGCGGGCGCTGCGCGCCTTGTAGCCGGTGAGCGGCTGGGCGGAATTCTTCCACTGCAGCGGCATCAGGCCGGCGAGGGTATTCACCGGCGTGCCCTGGTAGCGGTACTGGTGGGAGACGGTCACCGAGTTGTCGCTGCGCTCAACCGAGTAATCGATAAAGACTTCATCTACCGACTGTTGCGCATACTGGGCAAAGGTCTGGATGGTGCCGGCACCGGTATCCGGCAACCAGGCGACGGTGAGGGTGCTGCTGCCGCTGACGGTAATTTCCGAGCCGCTGGCATTGTTGAACTGGGTGCTGCCATCGCCGACGGCGAGGAAGTGGTTGCGCACGCTGGCCACATCGGTCCAGACACCGAGACTGTTGCCGTCGCTGTAGAAGGTCCCCTTCTCCGGTCCGTCACCGGCCTTGGTGCGCAGCACCAGCTGTCCCTGCAGCGCGGTGAAATACACATAGGGCGAACCGTAGACGAAGGTCGCCTCCATCACCGGGGTGGCGCCGCTGCGCCACTGCACGGTGACAGAGCCATCGCTGTAATCCTTCAGGTAGGCGTCCATGTCGGCGTGGGCCGAGTTGCCCACCGCGATACCGTCGAACACCTCGCTGAAGGGGTCGGGAATCGGGTAGCTGCTCTCGATGCCCGCGGTGCGGATGCCGGCGGGGATCGACAGGAGTCGCGCGCCGCGGTTGCTGATACGCGCGGTGACCGGGTCCGGGGTGATATAGGCCGCGTCCGCGGAATCGCCCACGGTCATCTCACCGAGGAAGGATACCGAGCCCCACCAGCGGTGGGTCATGGTGGGCTTCTGGCTGGCCGGCGCCACCAGCTGCGGGTAGCGCGGCGTCGGTGCGCCAATCGGGTTGCAGGAGCTGACGCCCGGTTCCACCACCCCCGCGTTGTGAATCCAGGTGCCGTGATCGACCACACAGCCGTAGCCGGCCGGGTTGATGGTGTCGCTGATATTGCCGGCGCCATGGCTGGAAAAGTCCGCCTGTGCGAGAGGCGCCGCTGACAGGGCCATGCCCAGCCAGAAGGTTTTGCTGAGAAGTTTCATCGCTGATTCCGCCTGAGTATTTATCGTTTTTGGGGACTACTCAGGAAGGCATCATCCCGCCGGGGGCCGGGGGCGTCGCCCCACTTTGTCGTCTCGCGCAAAGTGGGGCGCAATGCAGGGCCAAGTACGGCGCTAGACGGGGCGTATCACTTTGTCGCCATCAAACAGGGACAGCCGTTGTGGCCGCCCACCGGGGCGCTTTCGGGTATACTCAGCGGCCATAACTCCTATAAAAAATGCTGTACCGGTGCGCTGATGAAAGACTACATCTTCAATGTTCACGACGTGGTTCTGTTGATGACCGCGGCGGAGTGCCTGCTGCTGTCGATCTTCCAGCAGGTGCTGCCGATCCGCGCACGCAATTACGGCCTGCTGCTGACCGCCTTCCTGCTGATAGTGGCAACCGCCTCCGCCTGTACCCTGGTCATGTGGAACGACCAGTTCCAGGTGGCGCCGCTGTTCGGCCAGACACTGCTGCCCTATTTGCTCTTCGGCGCCCTGATGCTGAAGGGACCGGCCATCTACCTCTATGTGTCTGCCCTTACCCAGCAGAACCTGCGCCTGCAGCGACACCACGCGCTGCACCTGGTCCCGGCGCTGCTACTGGTGCTCTACCTGTTCATCTTCGACCTCAGCAGCGACGACCTGCGTCGCATCGCCATCGCCGGCCAGGGCTTCCCGGAAAGCGCTGTGGACCTGGTGTGGGATATATCCACCGCGGTGCCGCTGGCCTATGCGCTGGCGGCGGTGCTGTCGCTGCGCCGCTACCGGGGCGAGCTGGAAGACGAGTACTCGCATTTCTCCACCACCGAACTGCACTGGCTGAATATTCTCACCTACGGCGTACTGATCAGCTGGGGCTGGACCCTGGCGGTACACGTGCTGGCCAAGTACTCGTCGGTGGAGACCGCCGACCTGCTCGGTATCGCCGACAACTATGTCACCTTTATCCTGATCAACGCCTTCTTCGCCTACAGCCTCAGCTACGCCCACCAGCTGCTGGTCACCCGCCCCTCGAGCAGCCGCGAATCGGCCCCGGGTGAACCCTCGGACAGCGCCATCACCAAGGTGCGCCAGGCGATGGAAGTGGAGAAACTCTACCTGAAAAAAAACCTGAACCTGGAACAGTTTTCCGGCCGCATCGAATTGCCGGCAAAAGAGGTCTCAGCGGTGATCAACAAACACTTCGGCACCAACTTCTTCGAATTTATCAATTCCTACCGGGTGGAGGAGGCCAAGGCACTGCTGGCGGATGCGGGCAGGGCGGATATGACCGTCCTGGATGTATTGATGGAATCCGGTTTCAACAGCAAGTCGGCGTTTCACCGGTTTTTCAGCAGGTTGGTGGGTATGTCGCCTACCGAGTACCGTAGGCAGGCGCTGAACAAGAAAGAAGTGGCCTCTGTGTAGCAGCGGCCCATGACCGCGATCTGACTCGATGCACGCACCGAATTCTGATCGCGGACATGGATCGCACCAATTGTGGACTGTGGCCCAGGCCCGGAAAACTAGAATTCCGGGCCGGGGTCTTACCGCTTAGGCGCTGGCCTGCCAGGCAGCCGTAATAGCCGCATTCACCTGACTCTGCTCTTCCGAAGTCAAGTTGACCTCACCGCCGGCGGGCGCGCCGAACGCGGCCATCGCCGTTACCAGCTGCTCGATCTCACTGGCGGTAATCACCGAGTCATCGGTGCGCACGGCATCCAGCTGGTTGGCGGCGTCCAGATACCAATCCTGCACCCGCACCTGATCCTCGGTGCCGAGCAGGTCCACGACCAGATCGTCGCCATCGCGGTGGAACCACAGTTCCGACTCTTCGATACCATCGGCCAACTGCAACTCATCGTTACCCGCCAAGCTGGAGAAGTTGTTGATGGTATCGACGCCTCCTCCGGCGGCGATGTGGTAGGTATCGTCACCCTCACCGCCGATCAGGTAGTCGTCGCCGAGGCTTCCATGCAGCTGGTCGTTACCCGCACCGGCATCGATGAAATCGGCATCGGACGATGCGAGTAAAATCTCATCTGCCGCGTCACCGACAGTCACAGTACCGAAAGCGCGCTCATCCGGAAGCCCCTGGTATTCCGGCGAACCCTGGGGATCCGGGTTGCTCAAACCGAAGGCCCCAAAGATCTGGCCGGCCGTCAGTTCACCGCCGGACGAGAACTCGATGCGATCAATGGCGTGATCGCCGCCCTTGAAAAAGTCGCGCAGGGTTACCTGGTCGCTGCCACCGCTTACCTGCAACACCAGGTTGTCACCGGACTTCAACAGGCCGCTGGCCACATCACTGAAGCCGATACCTTCAAAGCGCAGCACATCCAGGCCTCCGCCGGTATTGTCGACCACATCCTGGCCGTCTCCCGCATTGAAGAAATAGGTGTCATCACCGCGTCCGCCAATCAGCAGATCGTCGCCGCTGCCGCCGGTCAGCCTGTCGGCGCCGTTGCCACCCTCTAGGCGGTCGCTTCCTGCGGCGCCGCGCAACTGGTCGTTACCATTGAAGCCCCGGATCAGGTCGGCATCCGAGCCACCGTCCAGGGCTGCATCGTCTCCGGTGCTGCCATCCAGGGTCTGTGCGTAGCCTTCCTGCGGCGTCGGCATCGGCAGGCCGAAGGCGCCGAATATCTGCTCCGCGGTCAGCTGGCCACCACTTTCGAACTCAATGGTCTCCACCAATGCGCCTCCGCCGAGGAAGAAGTCCGTCAGTGTTACCTGGTCGGGGCCGCCGTCCACCCGCAACACCAGGTCGTCGCTGGACTTGAGCAGCCCGGAAGCCACCTGGTTGAAGGTAATGCCGGCAGAGAACCTCAGCGTATCCGCCCCTGCCGACTCATCAATCAGGTCCTGCCCACCGGTAAAGACGTATACGTCGTCGCCCTCACCGCCGAGCAGACGGTCGTTGCCAGCGCCGCCGGACAAGGTATCGTTGCCGGAACCTGCCACCAAGGTTTCACTGGCGGCCGTACCGTTAATGACATCGTCTCCGCCCAGACCGGGTTCCGGTGACGGCTCATTGTCGCCGCCATTTCCACCGTCGCCTTCGTCCGGATCGGTTTCACCGCCGCCGTTGTCACCGCCATTGCCATCGGGCAGCGGCGTCAGCAATCCGTCCAGTTCGGAAGCCATAATCGCGTTGCCGCCGTCTGTGGGCTGGATATAGCTGATGGCGTAATCGCCGCCGAGGAAGTGGTCCGTGACCCGCACCTGCTGCTGCAGGTCGCCGTCGACCAGTACCACCAGATCGTCACCGTCGCGGTGGTAGCTGAGGCGGGAGCGCTCCAGGCCGTCGAGGAAGAAGACGCCATCGGTGCCGCCGCCGCTGTTGTCGATCACATCAACGCCGTGACCGGCCTTGTAGTAGTAGCTGTCGTCACCGGTACCCCCGGCCAGTTGATCGTCGCCGTCCTCACCGACCAGGATATCGTTGCCGGCGCCGCCGACAATCACGTCGTTGCCGGTGCCGACACCGCCACCGTTGCCGCCGTAAAGCTGGTCGTTGCCGTCACCACCCTCGATGCGGTCGTCGCCGCCCATGGCAAAGACGGTATCGTCGCCCCCGAGGCCCTGCACCAGATCCTTGCCGCCACTGCCCACCAGCTGTTCGCCAGCGGCGGTACCTTCGACCACGCTGTCGTAGTCACCGGTCTGCCCGCCACCGACACGCTGGTTGATCTGCGCAGTGGAAATCATGAAACCGCCGTCCGGCTGCACCCAGTCGATGGCAGTCTCGCCGCCGAGGAAATGATCGCGGACGCGCACGCTGTCGACGCTGCCGTCGTCGATCAGGACCAGCAGGTCGTCGCCGTCTCGGGTAAAGGTCAGGCGTTCTTCGGACAGGCCGCCGGTGAAGAGGATACCGTCGACACCACCGTCGCCGTTGAGGATCACATCGTGGCCATTACCGGCACCGAAGACATATTTATCATCGCCGGCACCGCCGGACAGTTGGTCGTCACCGCCATTACCGCTGAGCTGATCGTTGCCACTTCCGCCGAGCAGTGTGTCGTTGCCGGCACCCGCCTCGAAATAGTCATCGTCGGCGCCGCCATCCAGGTAATCGTCTCCGTCACCGCCGAACAACTTGTCTGCACCCTCCTGGCCGAACAGCTGATCGGCCCCGGTGCCACCCTGGAGGCTGTCACCGCCCAGGCCACCCTCGATGTGATCGTCGCCACTGCGCCCCACCAGGTTGTCGACACCGTCGCCGCCGAACAGGCGATCGTCGCCCTCTTCGCCGTCCAGGTAGTCGTTCCCGGCTTCGCCGTGGATTTCGTCGTTGCCGGTGCGACCCCAGACTTGGTCGTCGCCGGCACCCGCACGGATTTCCTCGTGCAAATCGCGGTAGCCCAGCAGGGTGTCCGCCCCATCGGTTCCCAGGGTCACTGTGCGCGCTTCCACATCCGTGTCGGTGAGCACAGTGCCGCCGGCAAACTCGAAGCGGTTTACCTTGTAGTGATCGGTCGGCTCCTGGAACCAATTGCGGATGGTGATCGCATCGGTGCCGTTGCTGTGTTGCACCTGCAGGTCGTCACCGGTGCGAACAAACTGCAGGTCCTCGGCATCGATGCCGGCGCCGAACTGCAGGGTATCCGCGGACGGATCGACATTGCTGTAAGCCTCACCGTCGCGGCGCTCGATCAGCGTGTCGCGGCCGTCGCCGAGATTGAACTGGTAAATATCGTCGCCGAAGGAGCCGTACAGGGTGTCGTCGCCGGTGCCGCCGGCGAGGGTGCTGGCGCTGCCGGACCAGGGATCGATATCGGCAATCAGAGTGTCGTCACCGGCCCCGCCCAGCAGGGTGGCAGAACCCAGACCGCGCAGTTCGTCATTGTCCGCACCACCGGCCAGGGTTCCGGTGCCCTCCAACAAGTCCGCGCCGGCGTCGCCATACAGCTGGCCCGAACCATAGAGTTCGTCGTCGCCATCGCCACCGTGCAGCGAGTCCTCGCCACTATCGCCGTAGAGCTTGTCGTTGCCGGCGTCGCCGTGGAGGCTATCGTTGTCACTGCCGCCGCGCAGCAGATCATCACCTGTGCCCCCGGAAAGCGTGTCTGCGCCGCTGCCGCCGGATAGCTCGTCGTTATCCAGTCCGCCGTACAGCTGGTCGTCGCCACTATCCCCATGGAGGATATCGGCACCCGCTTGGCCGAACAGCTCGTCATCACCGCCACCGCCGTGCAAGGTATCGACACCGTCGCCACCCAGCAGATGGTCATTGCCGAGCTCGCCATACAGCACATCACTGCCCGCACCGCCGTCGACCCGGTCGCTACCGGCACCGGCATGTACGCTATCGTCTCCGCCGAGGGTTTCGATCACTTCGTCGGCACTGAAGCCCTGGATCACATCGCCGTCCGTACTGCCGGCAATGGCTCTGTCCATCAATGCGGCGAAATCCCAGGTGACGCCGTCGCTAAAGGAGACGGATTCAAAACTGGTATCGGCTGCGCTCAACTCCTCACCCTGGTACTGGCTGGAAAGGATCAATTTGTCCGCAGTGCCCGGCAGGCTGATCACCAGGTTCGCGCCCTCGCGGCGTACGCGCACCTCGCTGGAGGCGATATCAGTGAACTCCACCCGATCCGCACCGCCGGTATCAGCAAGCGTGTCCAGACCATCGCCGCGGGTGAAGCGGTAAATATCATCACCGGAGCCGCCGGACAGCTCGTCGCTGCCTGTGCCACCCACAAGGATGTCGTTGCCCTCACCGCCGTACAGCCGGTCATCACCGGCACCACCGGACAGGCTGTCGTTGCCTGCGTGGGCTTGCAGCACATCGGCGCCGCCATGACCTTCCAGCACATCGTCCGTGCTGTAGCCGATCAGGTTGTCGTCGCTGTCGGCGCCGATCAGCGCCATATCCAGCAGGGCTTCCCGATCCCAGACAGTACCGTCGTCGAAGCGGACCTCGTCGATGGCATAGCTGCTGGCCCCCTCTTCGCGGAAAAAGTTGTGCACCAGCACCTGGTCCCCGGAGCCGTAATCCAGCAACAGGTTGTCGCCCGAGCGGGAGACGGAAACGGATTCCGGTGATACATCTGCAGTAAATACCACAGTGTCTGTTCCATCAGTATCACTATTATTGATCTGATCTGTTCCATCAGTATCACTATTATTGATCTGATCTGTTCCATCAGTATCACTATTATTGATCTGATCTGTTCCATCAGTATCACTATTATTGATCTGATCTGTTCCATCAGTATCACTATTATTGATCTGATCTGTTCCATCAGTATCACTATTATTGATCTGATCTGTTCCATCAGTATCACTATTATTGATCTGATCTTTTCCATCACCACTGCTAAACTGATAGAGATCACTTCCCTCACCACCAGTCAAGACATCATCACCGACACCGCCTATCAGGAGATCGTCACCCTTACCACCGATGAGGCGGTCATTACCTATATTTCCACTAAGTTCATCGTCTCCATCATAGCCATCTATGATGTCATCACCCGTCAAGCCATCTACTATATTGGAGTTGACGTTACCAAAAATGTAATCTGCATTTTCAGTACCCTCTAGCATCTTGCTATTTATTTCCTCAGCAGAAACATCCCAAGACGTGCCGTAGAGTGCCTGATGGAATCCAATTTTCCTTCCGGCAATACCGCTATAATCGGGGAAGTAATCGCGGATGGTAATTTTGTCAGACTCACTTTGCTTAAAAAGCACATTGAGATCGAGGCCGTCCCGGCGGAAAACAACATCCTCAAGCTCAATATCGCTGACATAGATATAGATGGTGCCGCTATCGACAATAGTGTCCTGGCCATCACCCGCGGTGAAGTAGTACTTGTCGTCGCCAGCACCGCCCTCCAGGTAGTCATCGCCCAGCCCGCCCGACAACTGGTCGTCGCCATCGTTGCCGTAGAGAGAGTCGTTACCCTCCTGGCCAAACAAACGATCGCTGTCCTTGCCGCCATTCAGTGTGTCGTCACCCAGGCCACCCTGCAGTTCGTCCTGACCTTCCTCGCCATATAGACGGTCCTCGCCGTCCTGACCGAGGATTATGTCGTCGCCCTGCTGGCCATGGAGATTGTCATTCCCCCCCAGGCCGGTGAGCACATCGTTGGTGGAAAATCCGTAAATGGTATCGCTTTCTTCCGTGGGCTGAATGGCGCGCTCCTTCAGCGCCGCCAGGTCCAGTTCAGTGCCGTCATCGAAGCGGATATGGCTCAGGGCGTATTCGCCAAGCCCGTCCTCTTCAAAGTAGCGCTGGACAGTTACCCGGTCCTGCATATTCTGGTGATAGAGCACCAGGTCGTCGCCACTGCGGCGCACCCAGAGGTCATCCGAAGTGATATCCGGTCCAAACTGCAGGGTATTGATATCGGCCCCACTCTGGTTCCGATCCAGGATGGTGTCGATACCATCGCCGAGGCTGAAGATATAAGTATCGCTTCCCTGTTCACCGTACAGGGTGTCGTTGCCTTTACCGCCTGACAGAAAATCGTTGCCATCGCCGCCATAAATACGATCTTCGCCATCACCGGCGTCGATCGTATCGTTGCCTGCCTGGCCTTCTATAAAATCGTTTCCGGCCAGACCTGTAAGCTGGTCATCCGTTGCATCATAACCCCAGATTTCATCGGCGCCCTCTGTGGGTATAAGCACCTTCTCCTTGACAGTATCGATATCCCAAACGGTGCCATCGGCAAACTCGATAGCATCAATTGCCTGGCCGCTGGTGGCATCATCACGGAAATAATTGGAGACCCGAACAGATTGGCCACCACTGTCGATTTCGATCAGAAGATCCCAACCGCGACGGAGCAGTACGGTATTCTCCGGCAGGATATTTTCTCCCAGGCGCAGCCTGTCATTGTCGTCTGCACTGGAGATCTCCTGGATGGTGTCATGGCCATCGCCGCTGGCGATATCGTAGACGTCATTGCCGGCACCTCCCATCAGGGAATCATTACCGGTGCCACCGCTGAGAAGATCATCCCCGGCATCGCCGCGCAGGGAATCCCGGCCTTCGCCCCCGATCAGTTGGTCGTTTCCATCGCCGCCGTAGATCGCATCGTTGCCCGCACCGCCATCCAAAACATCGGCGCCCGCCTGTCCGCGTAATTGGTCACTACCGCCGAGGCCTTGCAGGTTATCGTCTGTGGCATCGTAACCCCATATTTCGTCGGCGCCTTCGGTGGGAACCAGTACTTTTTGTTTGACGGTATCGATATCCCAGACAGTGCCATCAGAAAACTCGATGGCATCCACCGCTTGGCCGCTAGTCGCGTCGTCACGGAAATAGTTGGAAACTCGAACGGACTGCTCGCCAGTATCAATTTCGATCAGAAGATCCCAACCGCGGCGAAGTAGTACCGTATTTTCCGGCAGAATGTTTTCCCCCAGACGCAACCTGTCATTATCTTCTGCGTTGGAGACCTCCCAGATGGTGTCGTGGCCGTCGCCGCTGACAATATCGTAGATATCGTTGCCGCCCCCACCTCTCAGGGAGTCATTACCGGCACCACCATTGAGAACATCATCTCCGGCATCACCATACAGGTAATCCCGGCCTTCGCCGCCGCTCAGGTCATCGTTGCCCTCGCCACCGTAGATCGTATCGTTACCGGTGCCACCATCCAATGTGTCGGCGCCTGCTTGACCACGCAGTTGGTCATTACCGCCGAGCCCTTCCAAGTTGTCATCGGTGGCATCATAGCCCCAGATCTCATCAGAGCCTTCAGTGGGGGTGAGCACTTTTTGCTTGACAGTATCAACATCCCAGGCGGTGCCATCGACGAACTCGATGGTATTCAGGGCGTAACCACCGGCGCCGTCGCTGTTGAAGTAGTTCGAGACGGTAATCACCTCACCGGTTGCACCGATGGTCAGTAAAAGGTTGTTACTGTTACGCGTGGCTACGACGTCACTCGCCTCTACTCCTTCCAGGAAGCGCAGAACATCGCTGCGCTCCGCACCCTTGTCGTAGTTGTACACAGTGGTGTTGCCGTCTCCGGCACCGAACAAGTAAGTGTCGCTGCCGGCACCACCCGACAGATAGTCATTCACGCCCGTACCACCGCGCAGAGTATCGTCGCCGTCACCACCGTACAGCCGATCGCGGCCATCGCCGCCATCGAGGATATCACTGCCCGCCTCCCCATAGAGGTAATCGTCGTCGCCATTGCCATACAATGCATCATCGCCGGAACGCCCGTACAGGCGGTCGTTGCCGTCGAAACCGACGATTACGTCCTCGGGCTCACCACCATAGATAATATCGGCACCGGAGGACCCAATGCTGGAGTCGATATCCAAGTATTCAAATACCGGATTCTCGAAAGCCGGCAGCAATGACTCGATATCACCGTATGAGGAGACGATACGGCCAATTGCATCCGAGAGCTCAGGGCGAGCGGACGGATCTATCTCCACTAATGCGGTCAGCTTCAGCCACTGTTTGGCTATCACCTCCTCGTCACCCAACGCAGCGGCGATATCGGCCAGCGCATCGTCGAGTACTGGAGCGCCAATATCGGTACTGGTAGTGAGCAAGTCGGTGGCCGAATCGTAAGACAATCCGGGGGCGATATCCGCCAGTAAGCCACTGGCCACCGAGAGCTTCACCAGTAGATTTCGGGACAGCTCATTGTAGGCCTGGCGATAATACCCCCCGGTGGTGACAAGTTTTCCATCTTCGCGCCACTGCCCATCACCCAACAGCAATGCATCCAAGCCGGCGTACTGCTTGATTATTCCCAATTGCTCCAAGGTAAAGGATTCACCTGCCAAGCGGAAATCGACGAGGCCTGTTTCGGAATTGACGTTGAGCCGATGATTGGGGTCTATATCGTCGATGGCAATACCTTCGACGCCCGCCCATTTGACGAGCAAGCCTTCAAAGCCAGCCAGCAATGATTCTGCGGTCGGCGCACTAAGCAGGCTGAGCGCATAGTCTTTCAAGTCGCTGTCAAGACTCATGGCCTGATGCAAGTTGGGCATCTGTCCATATCCCTTGATATCGGAAACCGCCAATACATCGGGGTCCAGGGTTACCTCACCAACAAAGTGTGTGAAGGTGGGATCGGATGCGAACAGAACGTCGGCGGCAATGCCTGACGTCTCGGCCGCTACTCCCTGTGAACCATCGGACCAGGTAAAAGTACCTTGCCGTGCAATTTGTGCATCCGCACCAGCCTGCTCATCGACCTCCGCATAAGCCAAGCTAATTTTGGCTATCCCCAGATCTGTCAGTGACTGAAGCTCGTCAGATTGGCTTACACCATCACCATTGACATCCTGCCAGATCTGTAGCTCGGCAAAGCGCTCGTCATTCGCGTCGATCATGCCATCGGCATTGCTATCCAGATCGGAAAGCTCTTCGTAACCGGTGCGCTCGGGGCTGCCAAACAGCTCACTGATGTCGTTGATGGTGCCATCTGCATTGCGATCCAAGGCCAGGAAGCCATCATCACCATTCAGCCATGAGGTGCGTGTTGCGAAACCATCACCATTAAGATCGAAATAGGCATCACTTTCAGCTAATGATGACAACTCTATTCCATCCCCATCTAAATCCAAAACTAAAGGATCTCTGGGAATACCACGATTAGATCCACCACTGCCAGCTTCGGCTGAATCTCCAGCAGCTCCACCAGCACCTCCATTAGCGTCATTTTCATTTAACTCTCTAAGCCTGTCTTCAACACTACCCGGCGTCTCTAAACCATCCAAGTCATTTATCCCAGCCTGCTGCAATAAATGATCAGACATCGTAACGCAATTATGCTCTCCATCTTCCCTTTCCGGAAATAAATCATAAGTAGGCGGATTATCTCTCAGGCGATCACCTTCCTTTCTAATTGCGTCATATTGATCTTTCGTGATTTCTTGAGTTCTGTCCTCACTTATTCTGTCTGGATTCTCCTGATCAGCCCAATCCCCGTTACCATTAAAAGTGTCACTTCCACTCTCTGGGCCATAACTATAAGTAGTAGTATCCCCTGTCTCATGATTTGTTACCTCAATCCATGTATGAACAAAGCCCTGACCATCAGTCAAACTGGAGTCAGTGTAAGTGGTTACTGAATAGCTCATTGCTTACATCCTTTTTTTACAAAAACAATAGATACCACTGTTAATAGCACACCCAAAATAACAGGAAGACCATAGAGAAAACTTATGTACCAACCTGAAAAGTAAAACCCCAAACCAAGCACTCCCGATAGAACTGGAGATCCACTTAAAAAATCACACCCATATTTTTTTACCACTGGAACCATTTCAACGGATAAATCCACAAAAGCTGCCGAGCTTAATCTAATTTCCATGGCACAGTCCGAAGCAGACACATCTTTCAACAAGGGTATGTAGACAGCGCGACTCGATAAGGCATAGTCGCCATTTAGCCTGCGCATTTCATCATTGATGACAACCCCATTACAAACCAGCTTTGTGGCCACACTCCCCCTATCCTTTCTACCCACCCGAAGCTCACTAGGGGCATCAGGTACTTTTAAATATACATCCTCATCCTGCAGCGAAACCTCACGAACATCGAAGACCTTAACGCCAGATAAAACCCCCTCCGAGAAATTGTCTAGGGGTTCGTATGACTTATAAAAGCATTTAGAGCCTATAAAATAAAAGACACCAATGAGTAAATGAAACAACAAAGAAAAATAAATGGAAAACTTACATAAGCACCAAAATGACTTTCCCATAAAATTCTTCCTCAACATATCCAAATAGAAAATTCACAACAAAATACAGATCACATAGATCATGAAATACGAGAATCATATTCATATGTAAATATCGTCAATTCTACGATCAGAAACCTAATCAATCAGCGCTCTGATCGGCTACTGTCACCCCATCTTCATATTTTAACTTCAGCCCGCTGATGACCCTTGCCAGAAAATCAATGACCATAATTTTATCAGTTTATCTTCCGTGCGAACTCCGAGCCTGAAATGTATATGCAGCATGCCGTCTTTCGACGGCTGCTTATTTAACGTTCTGATCTGCGCCGTATCGTTCCGAGTATCGAGTCAACCAGAGTCGCGATCCAGATCGCTCTGTCAGTGTTTTTCCCGGAAACCTTTGAACATTACCCTGGCCGCCTTGACCATCTAAAACACTCATTGATTCGCTCCTTGATTTACTGCTTGATAGGTTTTAATTCAAAAAAAGAACCTGTATTTCCACCACCACTAAGATACATGGTATTACTTGAATAATCGTACTCATTCTGAACAAAGAACGGCCTTACTGCAGGATCCTTACCAAACTTATTTTCATAGTATGTTTTTAACTCAAACAGGCCATTCAAAGTAAAAGTATTTGCATCGAGAGCTGCAACTGTATCCGATGTCACAACAAGCAAAACATCATTCGTTGCGTAGACGCTTCCTAACTTTCCTGTTACATCCACCTCAAATTCTTGAACAACATTTTCGTCAATAACACAGGAGCTACCTGACTGGGAAACCATAAGAAACTTATTTAATGTAGCTTCATAAGAAACCATCCTAAACTGAGTTCCTTTGGGCATATTGCACGAATCAATAAAAGTCTCTTCGCCCGTGCGAAAATCTATAAAAACAAGGCTCTCAGCATCTTTAATAAGTGCCCCACTAACCTTGTTTGATATCGCAACGGATTCAACATCTATTAAGTCAGCCGAAAAGAGATGCTCCTTTACTCTATTCAAATCAGAGTCGTAAACCTCTATGCTCTTTTCGTTAAGCACGGCAAAATGTGTTCTCTCCCTATCAACTGCTAGCAGCCCCTCACGAACAGAATGCGACTTCTTTGGCCCTGCTAACAGATCACCTTCAACACTATAAATTGATACCAGGAGCTCCTCTAAACCGTCTCCGCTTTTAACTGCTTGAAGCAGACGATAATCGCCAAAGCCCCCTTTCAAAAAATACTCATCTGTAAATTTCCCTCTATGGCAGCAGATTGATCCAATGCGTTTATAGGGTTGTCTAGAGTAAATTCCTATTTGGGCGCTACCTTTGGTTAAATAATAAACCGCATCGTGTGAGTATACGGAGTCATTCTCCATACGATCTCGTACCGTATTCACAGAGAATCTCAAATCTTTAGCAACACAATCCCACCCGAGCACGCAAAGAAAAAGTATAAAATAAGGCCTGCATGAACCAATTGAAGACCTATTCATCACCAACTCCAAAAAACAGTATATTTTTCATCAGCCTTAAAACCCATAAAAACAAAGAGGCCAAAACAACCTACTTAACACAGCGATGCCAATACTGTTGAAGTCAACACCATCCCCTCAGCGCCTAAAAGCTCTATTGACACCATACCCTCCATGATTAAAAGTAGAGTATATTATTGTTATCTAATGACTCTTGACTATCGGACATATAAACCTCCATTTAATATGTGTTTTTATACTTAAAATACGCGAACTTTGCAGCACCAGCAGAAAACCAGCTAACAAGCGATACCGGAAAAATGAAGAGGGTGTAATAAAGCACTGGATTTTCAAATGAATACCTGAAAAACCCAGCCCTTCTATCGCTTAACGATTCAACACTTATAAACCAAGAACCAACAAAGATAAGGGCTAAAAAAATTACTGACAAAACTAACTTAACAACAAATTTTCCACTTGACCTATACAACCAGCCTCTAAACCCTGAAGGAACCACCCTCCACCAATAAAGCATAGATACAGGAATTGATATCAGACTAAAAAAGAACAAGAAAAAAAACTCAAATTTATAAGGAGAAAAATCAATAACGTTTACATATAAAGGAAACCTTACAAAGACCTTCGCCCAAAATTCAGACAGAGCATCATCTAGAGAAAATGCCATCAGCAATAGATAGAATAGAAAGCTTATAAAAACTGGAATCAAACAGCCGAAAACCACATATTTACTTTCTATCTCTTCATTTCCACCCAACACCAAACTCCCCTTATAATATTTTAATCATTGATATTTCGGTCGCTCACGCTTTCCCAATTTACATTAACCGAACATCTTGAGTCAGAAGAACACAAACGCAATCCACTTGAAATAGTGACCAACTGATACCGTCCGAGACTCCCTCAATCAAAGAAAATCGTTTCCACTATCCAG
Organism: Microbulbifer taiwanensis; assembly: GCF_014904815.1. Classification (GTDB taxonomy): domain Bacteria; phylum Pseudomonadota; class Gammaproteobacteria; order Pseudomonadales; family Cellvibrionaceae; genus Microbulbifer; species Microbulbifer taiwanensis. The sequence continues at coordinate 54,039 of NZ_JACZFR010000006.1, read as the reverse complement.
ATCCAAGCTTTTCAACTTCCATAAGCGCTTATTTTTTTATCTCTCTCTAAGGCTATCCTCTTTGTGTCGCAGCAAAGGCGATAGGAAAAACTCGATTATCCGCCTCTGCCCGGTTTTCACTTCAGCCATTACCGACATGCCCGGCGATAGTCGGGCATGCTTTCCCGCCACCGCAAGACCATCCTGTTTTAACCTCAGCCGCGCCTTATATATAAGTCCGAGCTCCTCATCCTGCAGGGCATCATCGGACAGGTTGATAAGCTCCGCGTCAATTACTCCGTATTTGGTAAAGTTGAAAGTATCGATCTTGACTTCCGCCGCCTGGCCTTCCTGCACAAACCCGATATCCTTGTTTAGGATAAAGGCTTCCACCTCCATTTCACTCTGCTCGGGCACAATCAGCATCAGCTCCTGGGCCGGTGTAACCACACCGCCAATGGTGTGCACAGCCAACTGCTGCACAGAGCCATTTATAGGCGCCTTGATGTGATATTGCTTGCTGCGTTGTTCGGCCTTAATCTTTTCTTCCAGCAAGGACGCCTCCCGAGTTTGGGCCTCCTGCAGCTGTTGCAGAGTGCTTTTGTACTGCTGGTGAATTAGCGCATCCTGCTGCGCCCGGTTGGCCTCGAGGGAGGCTTCGAGCTGCTGCAGCTGTGCCCGCTGTATACCAATATCCTGCTCCACTTCAATCTGACTTTGCTTGACCTCCAGATACTCCATGCGCGGGCCGAGCTTTTTTCGCTGCATCAGCTCGTAGGCGCTCACCCGTTCATTCAATACCTCCAACAAACGCTGGCTCTTGGTTACCTCGGCCTCCGTCATCCGGTATTCGGCCTGCATGCGCGCGGCTTCCCGCTCCATTGCGTTCAGGTTGGCAACAATCTCCGCGGCCTCCTGTCGCAGCAGTGCCCGGTATTTTGGGAGAAAGGGAACGAATTCAGGGATGTCAGTGTCCAGGACCGGAAATTGCAGTCGCCCCCCCTCAAACCAGTCGGCGAGTGCCTGCAGTCGGTAGCGCTCTAGCGACGTATCGCGCCACTCCTGACTCAGGCGGCGCACATCGGCTTCGGTAATGGCGGTATCCAGGGTGATCAGCGGATCTCCGGAGGCAACCCGCTGCCCCTCGCGCACGTGGATTGCCGCTACCGCAGCGGTTTCCAGCGGCTGTATGGTCTTTACCCGCTCGCTGGGAATCACCTTGCCCTGGGCGGTGGCAACGATATCGATGCGGCCGAAGCAGGCCCACAACAGGGCAATCACAAACAGCGCCACAATCGCCCACAGGAATGCTCGCCCCAGGGGCGAGGGCGGTGTCTGCTCGATTTCTATCGCGGCGGGGCGGAAGCTGTGGATATCCCTGTCGGTCAGTAACGCCTGTTTTTCCGCACCCAAAGACGGTAGCTTCACGACTGCTGCCTCCCCGCACCGCTATCGATGGATACCGCCTTCAAGACCGGCGTGTGATTCTGGTAGCTGTGCAACCGCGCGTAATAACCTTCCTGCTCCAGCAACTGGTCGTGGGGACCACTCTCGACAATCCGGCCCTTGTCCACCACCAGTATGCGATCCGCGTGGCGCACGGTGGAGAGGCGGTGGGCGATAATGAATACCGTGCGGTCCCGACATATATGCCGCATGTTCTCCTGGATAATACGCTCCGACTCATAGTCCAGGGCGCTGGTGGCCTCGTCGAAGATCAGGATGCGCGGGTTGCTGATCAGGGCGCGGGCAATCGCTATGCGCTGTCGCTGGCCGCCGGACAGTGAGGCGCCCTGCTCACCCACCAGCGTGTCATAACCTTCGGACAGCTCGACGATAAAGTCGTGGGCACCGGCGAGCTTGGCAGCTTGCACCACCCGCTCCATTGGCAGGCTGGGATCGACCAGGGCGATATTGTCCTTGACCGATCGATTGAACAGACGGTTTTCCTGTAACACCACACCCACCTGGCGGCGCAGCCAGGCGGGCTCCATCTGCGCCAGATCTATACCGTCCACCAGCACGCGGCCGGATTCCGGCAGATAGAGGCGCTGGACCAGCTTGGTCAGGGTGCTCTTTCCCGATCCGGAGCGGCCGACAATGCCCACCACTTCCCCCGGTTTCACTTCCAGCGAGAGCTGGCGCAGGATATGGGGCTGGTCCGGCCCGTAGCGGAAGGAGACATTGTCGAAAGTTACCCTTCCCTGAACCCGCGGCAGTGTGGTGCGGTTGGGGTTGTGACCGGGTTCGGTCGGGGTATTGAGAATATCCCCCAGCCGCTCTATGGAGATTCCCGCCTGCTGGAAGTCCTGCCAGAGCTGCACCAGCTTGAGGATGGGGGCGCTGACTCGCCCGGCAATCATATTGAAGGCAATCAGCTGGCCGATACTCAGGTCATTGCGCATCACCAGGGTCGCCCCCACCCACAGGATCAGCACTGTGACCACTTTATTGATCAGCTGCGATACCTGGCCCGCGATATTGCCCAGGTTGTTGGCCTTGAAGGAAGCGGCCACATAGCCCGCCAGGTTCTCTTCCCAGCGGCGTTGCATCTGTGGCTCCACCGCCATGGCTTTTACCGTCTCGATACCGGAGATAGACTCGGTAAGAAAGGCCTGGTTTTCCGCTCCGCGCTGGAATTTTTCGTCCAGCCGGCGGCGCAGTATGGGCGTGATGTAGACCGACAGCGCAACATAGAAGGGGATAGAACCCAAAACAATCCAGGTCAGTGTCGGACTGTAAAAGTACATCACCGCAAAGAACACGATGGTAAAGAACAGGTCGATCACCAGGGTGAGCGCCGAACTAGTGATAAAACTTCGAATAGTGTCCAGCTCGCGCACGCGCGCGACCGTATTGCCCACTTGGCGGGAGAGGAAATAGGCAACGGGCAGATGAGTCAGGTGGTGATAGAGCTTGGCCCCCAGGGTGACATCCACCCTGTTGGTAGTGTGGGTAAACAGATAGTTGCGCAATCCGTTCAGCAGTACATCGAAAACAGAGATCACGATAAGACCGAATGCCAGTACATCGAGGGTAGTCAGCCCCTTGTGTACCAGTACCTTGTCGATCATTACCTGGAAGAACAGCGGCGTAATCAATGCAAACAGCTGGATAAAAAAGGAGGCCAGGATGACATCCCGCAGCAGGTGTTTGTACTTCAAGATGGCGGGAATAAACCAGCTGATATCGAACTTTCCGCTCATTCCCGGCAGCAGAGAGCGTTTTGCGACCAGCACCAGACGGCCATTCCATTGGGAGAGGAATGCCTCTTTCAATAGAGTTTCCGGGCTGCCGCCGGAGGGGCGCTGGATCAGAACCTTATCCCCGGACACTCGCGCGAGGACAACATAGGATCCATCGTTCAACTCGACGATTGCCGGCTGAGCGAGGTCGGATAATTTATCCCAGGAAGAAGAAAAGCTGCGGGCTTTGAGCTGAAGACGTCGCGCCGCACGTACAATTTCGGATTCGCCGAATTTCTGCCCACCAATGCCGTAATGGTGACGCAGCTGTTCCGGGTCGGCCGCAACCTGGTGAAATCGTGCCAGGAAAATAAGCGCAGCAAGGCCAGAGTCCAAATTCCCGTTGGACTGGGTAGAATCCATTCTTTTTACTACTTATTAGAACTACATTTTTTTCAGGAGGCGGCGACCTTATCAGGGCCGCAAAAACGAATCAACTAGCAACCATCCCATGTAAAAGAATTTTGTGATTAATGTAACATCGTTGAAAGACCGCTCCCGCGAAGTGGTTACGCAAGAGCGGCAAGCAACCAAATAGTGACTCAGCATTCACGCCTTCCCAGTGTTCGATGGCTGGCCGCTCAATAAAAAATTAGTAATTATCCGCAGTGGATATCTGCCTCCACGCCGCTGGCCACGCGGATACTGTTCAGGGAAATATCCATCGCACCATCGGTCACCAGATAGAAGGGCGACAGCAACATATCCAGCTGCGCACCGCCATCCACCAGGCACTGCAGGGCCACAGAAACGGTGCGCCACTGGGCCGATTCCGAGTCCCGCAGCAGATCTGAAATCGGCTGTTCCGCAGTGCAACCGGTACCGCAGTTCATGCCCAGGCGCACGTCGGCGCTCGGCGCGCGGTCGACTTTTACATCAAATACCAGCGCGCCGCCTGCCTCGAGATAGGCGGACAGGTCCGTTCTCCGATTGGCAAAGAAACCGACGCTGGCCACACCGCTGCCATCCCAGGTCAGGCGGCGGCTGTCCTCCTGCACATTGCGGTCCACCGCCTGCACACGTATGCCTTCCAGTTCGGTAACGCTGCTGTCCACTGAGCGACGCTTGTTGCCGATATCGGTGACCTGCAGGCTCCAGGGTTCCATCGGCCGGCCCTCGAAGACCTTCAGTTCAGAGGCCAGTTGCCGCTCACCCAGGCCGCTGTCTTCCGGCAGCAGCCCGGCCAGGTCTTCCGTGTCGTAGTCCAGGCCGAAATCGAAAGCGTACTGAACACCGCTGTCTTCCGGCGCGGCGGTCTGGGGCCAGGTAAACGGCAGGCGTCCGGTGAAATCGTAATTCACCGAACCGTCCGCCTTGCGGAAGATCACATCGGCCACACCAGCGCCCTCGCTGCCCGGCTGCCAGATTACCGCGAAGGCATCCGAGGCATTGATCTCGCGATTTACCCACAGCGGGCGGCCGGTGATGAACAGGGAGGCCACCGGAATATTCTGCGCCCGCAGTTTTTTCAGCAGCGCCAGGTCCCGCTCGGAGTATTTGTAGGACAAATTGGGAATATCTCCCTGCATCTCCGCGTAGGGATTCTCGCCGAACACCACTAGCGCCACATCCGGCTTTGTCGCGAAGCTGCCGTCCTCGCTCAGAATCGCCTCGCCGCCGGCGGACTCGACGGCGTCGACAATACCGCGATAGATCGAAGTGGCCCCGGGGAAATCGCTGTTGCGGTTGCCGGTGCCCTGCCAGCTGATGGTCCAGCCACCGGCCTGCTTGCCGATATTGTCGGCACCGTCGCCGGCTACCAGCACCCGCTGGTTACGCGCCAGGGGCAGCAAATGGTCGCGGTTTTTCAGCAGCACCAGGGATTCGCGCACCGCGCGGCGGGCTATGGCCCTGTGCTCGGGTGCACCGACGATAGCACTGTCGCCCGCCAGTGGGCGTGTGGACGGCGCCCTCTTGTCGAACATGCCCGCGCGTATTTTCACCCGCAGTATGCGCCGCACCGCGTCGTCGAGGCGCGCCCCGGGGATTCTACCGTCTTGTACCTGTCTCAGGGTGTTGGCGTAGAGCTGTTTCCAGTCGCCCTCCGCTGCCATAAACATATCCAGGCCGGCATTGATCGCCTGGGGGCAGCTCACCACGCTGCAGCCGTCGACAAAGGCGTGGCCATTCCAGTCGCCGATCACAAAGCCGTCGAAACCCATGCGCTCCTTCAGCACATCGGTGAGCAGGTATTTGTGGCCGTGCAGTTTTCTGCCCTGCCAACTGCTGAAGGAGGCCATCACCGTCTGCGCGCCGCGCTCCAGTGCGGTGAAATAGCCGGGGGCGTGGATTGCCAGCAGTTCCTCCTCGCTGATCAGCACATCGCCGCGGTCTATACCGTCGCGGGTGCCGCCGTCGGCGATAAAGTGCTTGGCGGTGGCGATCACCTGCGCGCTGCCGAGAAAACCCTCGCCCTCGGGATCGCCCTGCAGTCCTTCCACCAGCGGGCCGCCGTAGCTGGCGACTATGGACGGGTCCTCGGAGAAAGACTCATAGGTACGACCCCAGCGGTCGTCCTGCACCACCGCCAGGGTCGGTGCAAAGGCCCAGTCGATACCGGTGGCGGCGACTTCCCGCGCGGTGGCCGCACCGATTTCGCGCATCAGCTGCGGATTCCTGGCGGCGCCCAGGGCAATATTGTGGGGGAACAGGGTCGCGCCGATCACGTTGTTGTGCCCGTGCACCGCGTCCGTGCCCCAGATGACGGGAATGGCCACGCCGCCGTCGGCGGTGTCGGTGGAGGCGCGATAGAACTCATCCGCCAGCGCCACCCAGTCATCCAGGCGCGCGTACTTGTCATTGTCGGGAAAGCTGCCGCCGCCGTTCAGTACCGATCCCAGGTGGTAGTCGCGCACATCCTGCGGGGTGACCTGCTTCAGCTCGGCCTGGATTATCTGCCCCACCTTCTCGGCATCGCTCATACGCGCGAGCAGCGCCTCGACCTTTTTCTCCAGCTGCTCGTCGCGGGCAACCCGGCTCGCGATTCGCGGCCACTGTGCGCTCGTCTCGGTTTGGATTTCGGACACGGTCGCGTTCGCGGTTTTTTCGCCGCAGCCGGCCAGCCCCAGAATTGCGCCGGTAATCGTACCCAGCAGTAGATGCCTCTTCATCGCCATAGACTCCTGTTATTTTTTTCACCTCTGTCACAGGCGTTGTACCCCTGCCAGTCCGGGCCAGTCGTCCCACTTTGACGACTGACGCCAAGGTGGCGCATTTCACCTTGCCGCGCCGGAAAAAATGCAAAGTGGGACTCGCAGTACCCGCCTCGCAGACAAAAAAAGCCCGCGATATCGCGGGCGGGAAGCAGGAGAAGACAGATGGAAAGCGGGGTGACGTTTTACCCGGTGGCGCTGCACCCCGGTGACAGATCGACGGCCGGGCAGTGCTCGCGCAGGAACTCGTCGTGGTTCGGCAGCGTCTCCACCATCTGCGCGATCGACTCGCGCGCGGCGTCCAGGGATCGGCGTACCTGTCCCGGCGGCAGGTTGTCGAGGCGCGGGTCGCAGGCCGATGGGCGCACGCCCATACCCTCGAATACCGACTGCCAACTGGGGCTGCGGAAGAGTTCGTCGACACCCTCGCGCAGCGCACCGTTTGCCCGGAAGAGCGCTATGCGCTCGCGCAATGACGGGGGGATTTCCGCCTGCTGCCACCAGCGCCAGAAGGGAGTGTCGTCGCGGCGGGTCAGGCAGTAGTGCAGCACGATAAAATCGCGGATCTCCTCGTGGTCGAGGCGCATGCGGCGGTTGTATTCGGCAGCCAGCACGCGGTTGCCTTCGGTATCGGCAGTATGCGCCGGGAAGTAGCGCAGGAAAAAATCCAGACCACGCGTCACCAGGTGAATCGCGGTACTCTCCAGTGGCTCGATAAATCCGGCAGCCAGCCCCAGGGACAGGCAGTTGCTTTTCCACAGTTCGCGGCGGACGCCGGTGCGAAAGGGAATCAATGCCGGCTCGGTAAGCGGCTCGCCGTCCACCGCCGCCAGCAGTCGCGCGCGCGCCTGGTCATCGCTGACGAAGCGCGAGTCGTAGACATAGCCGTTGCCGGTGCGGTGCTGCAGCGGTATTCGCCAGCGCCAGCCGGCGTCCTCGGCGATGGCCTGGGTGTAGGGCGTGGTGGCGCCGGTGTTGCTCGTCTGCACCGCGACGGCCCTGTCACAGGGCAGGCTGTCCTTCCAGTCTTCAAACCCGACATCCAGGTGTTTTTCAATCAGCAGCGCGCGAAAGCCGCTGCAGTCGATAAAGAAGTCCCCGTCGATTTCGCGGCCGTCGGCCAGCCGCAGCTTTTCGATCACTCCGTTTTCGGCACTGTACACTTCTTCGACCCTGCCCTCTACGCGCTGCACACCGCGCGTCTCGGCGTAGCGGCGCAGGTAGTGCCCGGCCAGTTTTGCATCCAGGTGCAGTGCATAGCTGGCGCCGCCTATCGGTGTCTTCTGGGCCTTCTGCGGCAGGAAAAATTTTCCCTGTTGTGCCATCACCGAACAGGGGGCGTGGTCCTGTAACTGTGAAGATTCACCACACAGCTGCGCCCAGAGCCAGGCCTGGTAGAACTCGTGTGTGCCGAGCCGGTTGCCGATTACGCCGAAGGGGTGGAAATAACTCTGTCCCTTTTGCAGCCAGTCGCCGAAGCGGATACCCAGCTTGAAACTGGCCTGGGTCTCGCGGATAAAATCCGCCTCGTCGATACCGAGGCCCCGCAGCAGACCGACGAATGGCGGTATCGTGGATTCGCCGACGCCGATGGTGCCTATCTCCTCCGACTCCACCAGCGTGATGTTGCACACCTCCGGGCGGAACTGGTTGGCGAGCACTGCGGCGGCAATCCAGCCGGTGGATCCGCCGCCGACGATCACTATTCTTTTCGGATTTCTCAAATCCGGGCCGATGGAATTATTCATACCTTTTCCGTCTCTGTTGCGGTGCCGCAATAGCGTGCGAGGAATTCGCCGTGCGCAGGTGCCTGCTGCACGGCCTGCTGCACGCCCGCGCGCATGGCCCGCAGGCTCTCGACCAATTTTTTCCCGGACAATCGCTCGGCGGCTGGATCGCAGGATTGTGGCAGCAAACCGAAGCCGGCGTAGATGGCCAGCCAGCTGGCGGGCTGGAACATTTCCCAGCGGTAGCGGATCAGGTGTCCACGCAATTTAAACAGGGCCATTTTTTTCTGTAACGTTTGCGGTAGATCACCATTCAGCCACATCTGCCGGCAGTCGCGCCAGAAATCGCTGTCCTGGCGTCGATTCAGGGCGTAGTGCAGTATCAGGAAGTCGCGCACCCGCTCGTACTCCAGCCGTGTATCCTCATTGAATTCGTCGATGATTTCCGGAGCGAAACTCCTGTCCGGAAACAGCTGCTTGATGCGCGCTATGCCGGTTTCGATCATCGCTATGGAAGTGCTCTCCAGCGGCTCGAGGAAGCCGGCGGCGAGCCCCAGCGCTATGACGTTCCTGTTCCACGCCTGCTTGCGCCGCCCGGGCAGGAAGCGCAACAGCCGTGGTTCCGCAGTCGGCGCACTTTCCAGGCTGTCGACAAATTCCTTTCGCGCCTGATCCTTATCCCGGTAGCGACTGGAGAAAACGTGGCCGTTACCGTCGCGGTGCTGCAGCGGGATACGCCAGCGCCAGCCGGCACAATGGGCATCCACTTTTGTGTAGGGCGCCGGCTCGCCGCCACGCTCTGTCTGTGCCACCCAGGCGCTGTCGCACAGTAGCCAGTGGCCCCAATCCTCGAAACCGGTATTTAAAGTTTTCTCGATCAGCAGGCCATTGAAGCCGGAGCAGTCGATAAACAGGTCGCCGCAAATCTCTGCGCCGCTGGCGAGTTGGAGGCTGCGTATAAACCCGTTCTCGCCTTGCCGCACATCGACGATGGTATCGCGCAGGTGAGTGACACCGCGCTCGACCGCAATATCTCGCAGCAACTCGGCGAAACGTCCCGCGTCCAGGTGCAGGGCCCAGTCGTAGACACTCAGCGTGGAAGGCGGCCGCGGCGACGGTGGGGAAAAGCGACCGTCCAGCGCCAGGCTGGCGCCGAGGGAAAAGTCGGTGATGGGCACATCCAGGCCAATCTCCCGGGCGCGCAACCAGTAGTGGTGGAAAGCCACACCGTCGAGATCCTGGCCGAAAACACTAAAGGGATGAAAAAAACTGTGGCCCGGCTGGCGCCAGTGATTGAACTGTATGCCCAGTTTGCAGGTGCCGCCCACGGCCCGCATCACCTGCAGGTCGTCCAGGCCCAGCTGTTGGTAGAAGCGGCGAATGGTCGGCGTGGTCGCCTCGCCGACACCGACGGTGCCTATCTGTGGCGATTCCACCAATGTGATTTTCAGCGGAGTACCGGCAAAGTGCTGCTGCAGGCTCGCCGCCGCCATCCAGCCGGCGGTGCCACCGCCGACGATGACCAGGTCTTGAATTCGATTGTCTGTCGTCATGAATACATCTTTACGCGGTGCGCTTATTGTTATTTTGGAATCCTGGGAGCGCCGAGCTCCAGATCGGCGTTCCCAGGGCCGCCCCCAAAGGGGGCGGTGGTGCGGATCAGAACTTGGCGCGCACCCCCAGGGAGTAACGCGGCTCAAACTCGTTCTGCCACAGGTATTGCTCGTCCTCTCCGGCAAAATCGAGGTAGTAGTTCTCTATCTCACCGGTAATGTTGGAACCGTTCAGGAACACAGTGACATTATCCATCACATCGTAACTCACCTGGGCGTCGACATAACTGGTGGCATCCTGGTATGCCTGCAGGCCGGTACCGCCGATATTGCCGTCTTCCAGCCGGTCGCTGCGGTAGTTGTAGGCAATACGCGCCTGCAGCCGGTCGTCCTGATACCAGGCCACGAAGTTGAACTGGTGCTCGCTGTTGTCATCAAACGGCAGCTTGTCACCCTTCAGATCTTCGTCTTGCTGGGTGCTCGGCGAATAGGTGTAGTTGGTGTCGATACCGAAGTTGCCGAGGAAACCGTCGGTAAAATCGCCGAAGGCCAGCTTGGTACCCACTTCAACACCCTTGATATTGCCACCCTCGCCCTGAATCGGCCCGGTTACCGGCACCTCGCGACGCACTACCCCATCCAGGTCGGCAAAGGCCCGCTTGGGACCGGCACCGTTGACGACGAAACTTTCGATATCCACATGGAATACCGCCAAGTTGACCATGGAGGCATCGCCGAAATAGTACTCCACGGCGGCATCCAGGTTCGTCGAGCGCCAGGGATCCAGGAAGGGGTTACCGCTGGAGTCGGCGCTGGTGACACAGCGGGTGCCGAACTCCGGGCAGTCCTGGGTATTGATTTTCAATCCACCGCCGTAATTGCCGAGATCCAGCGGCATCATGTTCTCGCTGGCGGCAAAGCGCAGCAGCAGGTCATCCCGCGGCGCCACCACCAGGTTCAGGCTCGGCAGGACATCGGTGTAATCATTTTCGGCGTGGTAGTCACCATCATCGATATTGGTATCGCCGTAATTCTTGATGGCACCGGTCAGGTTCTGGCGCACACTGATCTCGGTTTCCACCACGCGCACGCCAATGTCACCGCTGACAATACCGTATTCAAAATCGGCGCTCAGGGTAAAGCTGTCCTCGACAAACCCCACGTCGTAACTCTGCCCCGGCACTATCACCCGGTAGGCATCGCCGAAGACCCGCTTCTGGAATGCCACCACATCGTCGAAGTCTTCCGGATCCACGGCCCAGACGCCGGGCAGGCCGGAAGTTACGGAACCGTAGTCGTCGACAAAAACAACATTGTTGTACTCATTCAACTGCGTTGGGCGATTGACGGTGTAACCCTGGAATTCACCATCGACCAGTTCTCCAGCCCGGCATTGATCCTGGTTCATCACCACGTCGATGGCCTTCCACTGGGCCTCACAACCTGCCACATCAGTGGCGCCATTGCCGCCGTAGAAACGCGAGAACAGGTGGAACTGCTCGATTTCCACTTCGCGATCGCTGCGGCGCAGGCCGAAATCCACACGGGTGACAAATCCGCCTGCGGGCTGTTCGAATTCGTAGGTACCTTTCGCGGAGAAGATATCCAGGCTCGCATCCGATTCGTTGTTGCCCTCGGAGGAGAAAGCGGCCACCGCGTAGCTGTCCACGTTTGCCATGTAATCACGCATAGTTGCGCCTGCACCCAGACCGCCAGCTATGGGCGAGTCGAAGCCGCTCCAGCGCGGGTGACTGCCACCGATGCTGTAGTGCAGTTCCGGTGTCTCGCCGTAACCGAGCGGGTTGGGATCGATAAAGCGGCCGCCGTCGGCGCCCACGCCCAGGTCGTCGCGATAGCGGCTGACGTCAAACCGACTGGCGATATCTGCCGGGTAGAAGGGCACCAGCTGCTTGGGTGTGTCATCGCGCCAGTTGGACAGGTCGCCCTGGGCCTGGCCGTTCATTGACAGGCGATTGGCCTCGCCGTGAATGGCTCTCAGGCCGCCGCGGAAGTGGCCGCCGTTGTCGTAATTCAGTTCCAGGTTGATATTTTTGGAGTCCGACTTGGAGGTACGGTTGACCGTGAAGGAGTTGACCCACTGCGCGTGCACATCGTACTCGTCCACCGCCAGCCAGCTCTCGCCGTTACTACCGGCCACACCGGTATCGGAGTAGTCCGTCGGCGTCAGCCAGTCCAGCGTCTGCCAGCGGTTGGAAATATTCAGGCCCACCTTGCGATCGTACTCTTCCAGCTCGGTGTAAAAGCCCTCGGCGACAAAATTGAACCCGCTGCCGAGCTCCGCCTCCAGGGCCAGGTTGAGGCCGGTGCGATTGCGCTCCACCACGCGGTGGAAGCTGTCGAAACCGTGCGGCGCGCTGAAGTTGCTGCCGCTGCCACCCCAGTCGTTGTTACCGAAGACGCCGCCGGAATAACCGGCGTAATTGTTCCCCAGGTTGGCATCGCTCTGGCTGGCGGAGACCATCACGCCCAACTGCTCGTTACGCCAGTTCAGCAGGCCATTCACGGAGGGATCGGTTTCGCCGGTGTCTGTACCCTGCGCTGCGTCCACGGCGATACTGCTGGTCAGCCCCTGCTCGAATTGCAGCGGCCTGCGGGTGCGCAGGTCAATGGTGCCGGTAATGCCGGACAGCGCATTGTCGAGATCGGTGGACTTGTAGACGTTCACACCTCCCATCAGTTGGGAGGGCACATCGGTCAGGGTGGGCTGGGCACCGCCCAGGTTGCCGGCGGCCAGGTACTGCTCGCCATTCAGCAGGGTCATCACCTGCGGCAGGCCGCGGATATTCGCCTTGGCACCCTCGCCGGCGTCGCGCTGAATCTGGATACCGGGTATTCGCTGCAACGAGTCGACGATAGTCACGTCTGGCAGCTTGCCGATATCCTCGGCCACGATACCGTCCACCATGGACAGGGTATCCCGTTTCAGATTGACCGCGGAGCTCTGCGCACCGCGCACACCCAGCACAGTCACCTCTTCCAGCGTATTGTCCTGGCCCTGCGCCAGGACAGCGCCGGAGAGCGCACAGGCCACGGCCGCAGCGATGGATTTCTTCCTAAACCCGAATTGATTGTTCATGGAGTTCTCTCCCCCATCATCACGTCGTTATTTTTTATTGGCGGCAGATGACTACCCAGGGGACCGACAGGATAGCGCTATCTGGCGCCAGCCTATACTCCGCGGCGCGACCGGCAGGTGTCGTCCCAGTTTTGGCAGCGGGGGGAAGATGAGCTATCCCACCTTCCCGGGGGCAGAGTGGGAAGGTGAAATTACCTTTAAATTCAACGTGTTACAGATTAGCCCTTGACGGCCCCGGCGGACAACCCGGACACCAGGAAACGCTGCAGGGCGAGGAATAGCAGTATCACCGGAATGGAGACGAGTACCGAGCCGGCGGCAAAGAAGCCCCAGTCGGAGGCGTAATCGCTGACGAAAAAGCGCAGGCCCACCGGTACCGTGTATCTGGATTCGTCGTCCATAAAGATGGAGGCGAGGATAAATTCGTTCCAGGCGGTCATAAAGGAGAAGAGTCCGGTCACGGCAATGGCCGGGCGCGCCAGCGGCAGGATTATTCTGTAGAAGATCTGCAGGCGCGAGGCACCCTCCAGCAGCGCCGACTCCTCGATTTCGTAGGGCAGAGTGTCGAAGTAGCCCTTCAGCATCCACACGCAGAAGGGCAGCGCGGTGATGGAGTAGACCAGCACCAGCCCCAGCCAGGAATTGCCCAGCCCCAGCCACTGCACCACTATCACGTAGAGCGGTATCAGCATCAGCACCGCCGGGAACATCTGCGAGATCAAAAACAGCATCAGGCCGCGCTCGCGGCCGGGGAAGCTGAAACGCGAGAAGGCATAGGCCGCGGTGCAGGACAGGGACAGCCCGACGATAGTGGTGCTGAGCGCGACCACCAGGCTGTTGAACAGCCAGCGCATAAACAGCTGCTCGGTGAGCACCGCGCGAAAGTTGTCCAGGGACCACTGCTCAGGCAGTGGCACCAGCGCCGCCAGCTGCCCCCAGAAACCGGCGTCCGGCGGATCCACCACCAGCTGCAGCGACTGCTGGCCGGAGAAAGCCAGGCTGACCACCCACAGCAGCGGGTAGATCACAATCGCGCTGGCGAACAGCAGAAACGCGAAGCGCCAGGAACAGATGTCGCCCAGTATTCTCCTCATCGCGCCACCTCCAGAGCTCTGGAGACGCGCGTCTGCCACAGGGCGTAGCAGAAGAGCAGCGCCAGTATCACCATCGAGTAGGCGGCGGCGTAGGCGTACTGGTATTTTTCGAAACCGATACGGAAGGCCCTGGTGATCAGGATATCGTTGGCCCCGGCCGGCGCGCCGTCGCTGACCAGATAAATGACATTGAACATATTGAAGGTCCAGACCACCGACAGAATCGTGGCCGGGACCAGCACCGGTTTCAGCAACGGCAAAGTGATGGACCTGAACTGGAACCAGCGACCGGCGCCCTCCACCCTGGCCGCCTCGTAGAGTTCCCGCGGTATCGACTGCAGGCCACCGAGAATCACCACCATCATAAACGGAATGCTGAGCCACAAATTGGTGACAAGACCGGTAAAGAAGCTGGCACCGACCGAATCGAACCAGGCCACAGGCGCAATGCCGAAAATCTGCAGCGCCTGATTGATGACCCCGAACTGCGGGTGGAACATGCCCTTCCAAACCAGCGCGGTGATGTAGTTGGGGATCGCCCAGGGCAGTATCAACAGCAGGCGGAACCCGGTGCGGCCGAATATCGGCCTGTGCAGGGCCAGCGCCAGCAGCAGCGCCAGGCCGACGGAGATGATCACGTTGCTGACAGTCCAGCAGACGGTGACCAGCAGGGTCCAGTAGAAGTTGTCGAAATTGATACTGCGCTCGGCGCCCTCGCCGTACCAGAGATTCCAGTCTCCGAGGATGCCGACATAGTTATCCAGCCCCAGCCAGCGCGAGGCCAGTGGCGAATTCTCGTTCAGCAGAGTGGTATCGGTAAAAGAGAGCAGCAGGCCGTAGAGTAGCGGGAAGAACACCAGTAGCAGCATGCCCAGCATCGCCGGCAGCACATAGAGATAGGCGGTCCTGTTGCGGCGCCAGCTCTCGGCGATACGCCGACGCCGGAGAATGACCGCTGTCACGACAGCCAGTAGCAGTAACGGCACCGCACCCTGCAACCAGACGGGTGGGCCCCGCTCAGCATCCTGCTGGCGCGACGCCTCGAGCGCGGCGATATCCCTTTCCAGCTTGCGCTGCAGCCGCTGCAACTCCGCCGCCGGCTGCGCCGCGCCCTTGACCACCTTTTTCAGCACATTTTCCAGCGGCGCCCACAACAGGGTCATCTCCGGTAGGTTGGGTATCGGCACGGCGCTATCCAGCTGGCTGCGGAAGGCCACGGCGGCTCTATTGGCAGCCAGCTGCGGGTGTTCGAAGGCGGACAGGTTGGCCGGCAGCTGGCCGCCACTGATGGCCATGGTCTCGGCGGCACTGCGCCGGGTCAGGAATTCCATCACCCGGTAGCTGGCGGCCCTGTGCCTGGACCAGGGCGACATGAACAGCCCCTCCACTGCCACCCAGGGCGCCAGCGGCCGGCCGCTCTCGCTGATCAGCGGCAGGGTTGCCACGCCGTAGTCGATCTGCGGCGCTATCTCACCGAGCATCCAGGGCCCGCTGATCACCATGGCCGCGCGGCCCTGGTTGAACAGCTCCGAGACCAGGGTGCTGTTGGGCTCTTCCGGCAGCACCGCGTCCCCCCTGGCCCAGTCTGCCAGCAGTTGCAGCGAGCGGATATTGGCCTCGCTGTCCAGCGCCAGGCGATTGTTGCCGTCAAAGGGACCGGGGCCGAAGGCATTCATCAGCGCGCCGTGAAAGAAGGGCTCGGTATAGCTGTAGGCGAGCCCGAAGCGACCCCGCTTGCGATCCGTGTGGGCGCGGGCCAGCGCGATCATCTCATCGCTGCCCACCGGGGGCTGCGCGATCAGCGCGCGGTTGTAGATCAGCGCCGTACTCTTGAAATTGAACGGCAGGCCGTAGAGATGACCGCGATAGCGCATGGCCCCGAGCAGTTTCTCCGGGAAGCGCTGCAGCACTTCCGGAGCGGCGACCTCGCCGATCGGCGCGATGGTGGGGCCGGCCCGGCCCCACCCGCCGATGCGGTCGTGGGCGAAGATAAACAGGTCCGGCCCCTGCCCCCGCGGCAGTGCCGCGGACAGTTTGTCTGCGTAGCCGCCGTAGGGCACCGCCAGCGCCCTGACCCTCACGTCCACCTGGCTGCGGTTGTAGTCGTCCAGCAGCCGCTCCAGCGCCTGGCGCTCGGCGCCGCGATAGCCGTGCCAGAGCAGCAATTCTTCCGTCGCAAAGGACTTGGTCGCGCCGAGGCACAGCAGCAGAAGCAGTAGCTTTGCCCACCCTACGGCTAGCACGGCTCGGCCACCGCGACCGGCCGGGATTCGCGAATACGCCGGTGGCTGGCGGCATCGAACAGGTAGACGGCGTCGGGATCGAAGGCCAGCTCGAGCGAGTCACCCGGAGTGAGCAGTTGCAAACCCGGCAGCCGCGCGATCATCCGCTCATCGCCCTGGACTCCACCCACACTCAGGTGCACCAGCATCTCCGCACCCAGTGTTTCCACCATCTCGATGGCGGCGCGGATACGCGGCCAGTGAGCCGGTGCCGCGGCGGCGTGACACAGCTTCTCCGGGCGAAGGCCGAGCAGCAGTTCGCCGGCCAGGCCCTCGACCCCGTCACGCTGCAGGTCGACCAGGGAATTCTTCAGGCCCGAACCGCGGTTCTGTACCGTCACTATGTTCATCGGCGGCGCGCCCATAAAGCCCGCCACGAAGACATTGTCCGGGTCGCCGTAGAGCGCCATCGGCGTACCCACCTGCATCAGCTCACCGCCATTGAGAATCGCGATGCGCGAGCCCAGGGTCATGGCCTCTACCTGGTCGTGGGTCACATAGACGGAAGTGGTGGCCAGTTCCCGGTGCAGGCGACCGATATTGCCGCGCATCTGCACCCGCAGTTCCGCATCCAGGTTGGACAGCGGTTCGTCGAACAGGAACACCTGCGGGTCGCGCACCATGGCGCGGCCCAGGGCCACCCGCTGGCACTGGCCCCCGGACAGCTGGCCCGGCTTGCGCGCCAGCAGGTCGCCCAGGCCGAGGCTCTCCGCGGCCATCTCCACTCTGGACTTGATCAGGGATTGCGGTTGCCTGCGCACCCGCAAGCCGAAGGCCAGGTTTTCGAACACGGTCATATGGGGGTAGAGGGCGTAGTTCTGGAACACCATGGCCACATCGCGGTCTTTCGGCGGCAGCTGGTTGGCCAGGCGATCACCGATCCACAGCTCGCCGGATGTGACCGATTCGAGCCCGGCGATCATGCGCAGGGTGGTGGACTTGCCGCAGCCGGACGGGCCCACCAGCACCATCAACTCGCCGTCGCGGATGTGCAGGTCCAGGCCGGGCACCGTGGGCGGGCTGTCTCCGTAGCGTTTCACCACCTGCTTGAATTCAATACTGGCCACGGTGGTCACCCTTATCGGCGCTGGCGTAGACGAAAAGAGACTGCACAATAATTGATCAACGGCGAAAGATCAATTTTTAGCCAGTCTGCCCAGTTTCTTCAGGAATACCTCTATCTCCCGCTCCACCTGCCTGTCCCCCCTGTCGCGCGCCACACCCAGCCCCTCGGTGAAAGCCTCGCGGGCCAGGCCCCGCTCCCCCAGTGCCATATGGCTGCGCCCCAGTAGCTTCCAGGCCGCCGAGTGATCCGGCATCTGCGCGACGCAGACCGACAGCTGTTCCGCCGCCTCGCGGTAGTTCTTCTCATTGAACAGGGCACTGCCGAGGCCAAAGCGCAACAGGGGCGAATCTCTGCCCTGCTGCAGTTGGGCGCGCAGGCGGGGGATGATCGGATTGGTCATGGGGCACCTTACTGACTCGAGTTAGAATCGGTCGACGATAACGACAATCAAGGAAAACAGCCGTGAAAAAAGTATTCCTGTCTTTCGCCATGGGCGCAACGCTGTCGGGCGGCATTCCGCTGGGCGCCAATCCGGCCACCGCCGCCGCCCCGGATCAGCTGCTGAAGAACACCGAAGCCAAGGTGATCGATTGGCGCCGCCATATCCATCAGCATCCGGAGCTGGGCAATCGCGAATTCGAGACCGCCAAATATATTGAGAAACACCTGAAATCCCTCGGCATGGAAGTGGAGACGGGCGTGGCGCACACCGGCGTCATCGGCCTGCTGAAGGGCGGCAAACCGGGCCCTACGGTGGCGCTGCGCGCGGATATGGACGCACTGCCGGTCACCGAGCAGGTGGATCTGCCCTTCGCCTCCAAGGTCAGGACCAGCTACCAGGGCAAGGATGTGGGAGTGATGCACGCCTGCGGTCACGACACCCATGTGGCCATGCTGATGGGCGCAGCGGAGGTGCTGGCAAATATGCGCGAAGAGCTGGCCGGCAATGTGCTGTTTATCTTCCAGCCCGCCGAAGAGGGCGCGCCGGACGGTGAGGAGGGCGGTGCAGAGCTGATGCTGAAAGAGGGGCTGTTCAGGAAGTACAAGCCGGATGTGGCCTTCGGCCAGCATGTGACCTCTACCCTGCCCTCCGGTGTGATCGGCTACAGATCCGGCCCGCTGATGGCCAGCTCGGACGAATTCCGCATTACCGTCAATGGCCGCCAGACCCACGGCTCGCGCCCCTGGGGCGGGGCCGACCCCATCACCGCCGCGGCGCAGATCGTCATGGGCACCCAGACCATCGTCAGCCGCCAGATTGACATCACCAAGGAGCCGGCGGTGGTGTCCTTCGGCAAGATAGACGGCGGCGTGCGCAACAATATCATCCCGGACAGCGTCTTCCTGAACGGGACAATACGCAATTTCGATATGGACAACCGCCGGCAGATTTTCGACAAGCTGAAAACCACCGCCGAGCTGATCGCCGAAAGCGCCGGCACCAAGGCGGAAGTGGAAATTCTCGAGGGCTATCCGGTGACGGTGAACAATCCGGCACTGACCGAAAAAGTACTGCCGGTAGTGAAAGCCGTCGCCGGCGACAAGAGAGTCATAGAGGTGCCGAAGATTACCGGCGCCGAGGACTTTTCCTTCTTCGCCAACGAGGTACCCGGTTTCTACTACTTCCTCGGCGTGACGCCGGCAGGCAAGGATGCGGCCACTGCCGCCAGCAATCACTCGCCGCGCTTCTATGTCGACGAGAGTGCACTGAAGATAGGTACCGAGACCATTACCCGGCTGACGCTGGATTATATGGCCAACAACCAGAAGCAGTAATTTCGGGAATCAGGTCTACCGTAGGGTGCGCCGCGCGTACCAAATGGATCAATGGTGCGCGCGGCGCACCCTACGGGATTTACCTTTTACCTACTTAGGCGGACGGCCGCCCCGCCGCTCCTACATGATAGGGGTTCGGGAAATTACGCGGATTCGGTGCTGCGCGCCGGGCGCCTGCGGCGGCGCGGGCGCTGGGCATCGCCGCGCGGTGTATCGCCACGATTCTGGCCGTTGCCGCGATTCTGTCCGCGCCCCTGGCCGTTGCCGCGCGCCTGTCCACCACCGCTGCGTTTCTGCCCACCGCCACCGCGCCTGGGATTGCCGGATTCCGGCAGTGCGTGACTCGGTTCGAATCCCTCAATCTCTTCCCGCGGCACCGGCTTGTTGATCAGCCGCTCGATATCGCGCAGCTGCTTGATCTCGTCCGCACTCACCAGGGACACCGCCTGGCCGCGGGCACCGGCGCGGCCGGTGCGGCCGATACGGTGCACATAGTCCTCGGGTACATTGGGCAAGTCGAAATTCACAACCTGCGGCAGCTGGTCGATATCGATACCGCGCGCGGCGATGTCCGTCGCCACCAGTATCTGCACCTTGCCGTTCTTGAAATCCGCCAGGGCTTTTGTGCGCGCATTCTGGCTCTTGTTGCCGTGAATGGCAGCAGCGCGGATATTGTCCGCCTCCAGCTGCTTCACCAGCTTGTTGGCGCCGTGTTTGGTGCGACTGAACACCAGCGCCTGGTGCCAGTTGTTCTCGCGTATCAGGTGGCTCAGCAGTTTCTGCTTGCGCGCCTTGTCCACCGGGTGCAATTTCTGCCGCACCGTCTCGGTAGTGGTGTTGCGCGGGCTGACATCTATCTCCAGCGGATCCTTTACCAGGCCCTTGGCCAGCTGGCGAATCTCCGGGGAGAAAGTGGCGGAGAAGAGCAGGTTCTGGCGCTTCGCCGGCAGTATTTTCAGGATGCGCTTGATATCGTGGATAAAGCCCATGTCCAGCATGCGGTCGGCTTCATCCAGCACCAGTGCTTCCAGCTTGTCGAAGCGCACCGCGCCCTGGCCGTGTAGGTCCAGCAGGCGGCCGGGAGTAGCCACGAGAATATCGGTACCGCCGCGCAGGCGCGATATCTGCGGATTGATTTTCACACCGCCGAAGACCACCGCGTGACGCAGGGGCAGGTACTTGCTGTAGCTCTGCACATTGTCGAATACCTGCGCCGCCAGTTCGCGGGTCGGCGTCAACACCAGGGCGCGCACCTGGGTATTGCGGGCGCGCTCGCCGCCGGACAGACGGTGCAGCAGCGGCAGGGTAAAGCCGGCGGTCTTGCCGGTACCCGTCTGCGCGGCGGCCATGATATCGCCACCTTTCATGACCGCGGGGATGGCCTGCGCCTGGATCGGCGTGGGCTGGGTATAGCCCTGCTCGGATACGGCGCGGGCAATTTCCTGGGTCAGGCCCAGATCTTCAAACAACATAGAAAAACCTCGAGTTACGCCAGCAGCGCAATCAAACAGTTCCGCCCGCTTGCGGGCGATAAGAAAATTCGGAGTTTGCGAATCCCTGGTCAGAATCAGGGTTCGCGCCGCCGTCTAATAGCCGGCGCTTCTGTGGAGCGAGACCGGCATGGTGCGGCATTCAGTAGAGGCTTCCGGGAAGAATTTGGGAAAAAATTCCGGGGAGGGTGCCGGAGATCTATATTCCGGCCTACAGATGACGCAGCTGGCAATACACCAGCCGCGCCACTATAGCAGATCTGCCTGGCGACAACAGATTTATTTCAAAGGGCCCGTCAAAACTTCACCAGGGTAGACACCGCCTCTTCGGACTCTGTCTCCAGCGACAGCCTCAACTCCCGCTTCTGCCAGTCCACTCGAATAAAACCGTAATTGCTGCCGGGTTTGTTCACCAGGTGGCGGTCGGCGGTGGAGAGGCTTTCGACATCGTCGGCCACGACGCCCACGCTGCCGGTGGGAATCGTCGCCCCCTCCGCGGCGCAGTTGCCCCACTCGCCGGCCACGCCCTTGCCGGAGGCATCCACGGACAGATAACACCAGGGGCGATCGTGGTCCTCGCTGGTACAGCGCCGGTACTGAACACCGCCATAACTGAAGGGGAAGACACAGCGCTTGTCATAGCTGCCACTGCCGCGGTAGTCCGCCCACACCGGCATGCGGTTGGGATTGGGCACTGCATAGGGCCAGTTCTGGCCAAAGCCGGAGGCCGTGATCTCGTAGAGGGTGGCGGCATCGCCATACTCGGCAGATGCGGGCAGATCCTTCTGTAACAGCTCACCCCAGTGCTGGTCGCCGCTGACAAAGACGATCGTCTTTGCGTTGCCTTCGTTGATACTCTTCTGCACCAGGCGCAGCAACCGCTCCCGCTCCAGGGGGAATTCCGCCCAGGATTCGTACTCGGTGCCGGAGAGTGTCTCCTCGTCCAGGTTGGCAATCGCCTGATTGAACTTCTTGCCATCGCCGTAGGCGCAGTACTGGTTCAGGTTGCGGTCGCGATGCAGCGGCGGCAACACCTGGATACCGGACCCTATCACCTTGATCTCAGACGGCCGGGCGAGTTCCTGTTCCAGCCAGGCCCACTGTGCTTCGCCCAGCATACTGGAGTTATCGCCCTCACAGCGACCGTAGTCGGAAAAGGTGGGAGAGCGGTGATAGCGGGCATCCAGCATGATCACGTGTAGTTGCCGGTCGCCACTGCCGAACAGCTGCGCACTGTAGACGCCATCGCGACTGCCGTAGCGCGGGTCACCCTCGGGAATATCGAAGTGGCGCAGAAACTCCAGCTGGCTCTCCGCGCGCCTGGAATATTCGGCGCCGCTGTTGTTGGCCCCGTAGTCGTGGTCATCCCAGGTGGCCATCACCGGGATTTCCGCCTCGAGAAATCTTTCGTAGTAGGGGCTGCGCTTCTTGGCATCGTATTTCTGGCGCAGCAGGGTCATGTCGGTGGTGTCGCCGTAGATATTGTCCCCCAACCACAGAAAAAGATCGGGATCTTGCTCTATCACCCGCTCCATAGCCTGGCCGGCACTGCCCAGCTCCTTGAAGCAGGAACCGAGGGCGAGGGTCGAAACTGTCTGCGTCGCTTGTGGCTGGGTGTGCGCCAGCAGCGGTTCGGCTGGCGCCGGGGCCTCGCAGGCCTCCCAGGCCCCCGACGGCAGGTAGCACCAGGGCTCGTGATGATTCCTGGAGGTACAGCCGTATACCGTCTCTCCCTGGTAGCCGGTGGTCTGGCTGCACGCCTGGCCGCTCAGGGTTTTTCGAGGCGGGATTGTCTCCAGCCGCACATTGCCCCAGCTGCTGCCGGACTTCGGAGTCTTCAGGTAGCACCACTGGGTGCCGTCGTTGTCTTTGTCTGTAGTACCCAGGTAGGTCACTCCGCGATAGTAGAAGGGCTCCTGGCACAGGTCGTAGTGCACCTCCGGGGCAGCCAGGGCGGACAGGGGCAGCAGCGCAGCGACACTGCAGAGAGTTGAAAGTCTCATCACAAATTCCTTTGTTGGATTGTTATTGTCGGAAACGCCGCAGCTTAGGGACTCTGTGTTTAACCTTTGTGATGCATTTGTTGCACAGCAGCAACTTGCAGTTCTAGCTCCCGCCGCTGTTAAACGATTTAATTTATTGACCCGCAGAACCCTTGGAGTCGAAAGAGACACACCATAGGATTCAGTCACGACCACAACAAGTGGCCGAGGACTCTGTAGAAATAAAATTTCTGTTGAGGAACCTTCGGTAGACAAGCTGCCAGTAGCAGTCGGGAGGTTGAATATGTCTACCTACAACACGACCAACAAAGATTACCGAACGGAGACAGTGACTCTGGGTAACGGACGCAGAGTGGTGGTACGCCCTGTGAGCAGAAAGGACGGCCAGCTGGAAAAAGACCTGATTGAGAACCTGTCGCCCGAAACACGTCGCGACCGCTTTATCGGCGGTAGCTGCAAGGCGAGCGAAAAACTGATCGAGCTGTTGACCGATAATGATCACCAGCAGCACGAAGCGTATATCGCCGTGTCCGGCAGCAATCATTCGCAGAGGGCGGTGGCGGTGGCCCACTACGCGCTGGACGACGATGGCCAGGCTGCCGAGTGCGCGGTAGTGGTCAGTGATGACTGGCAGGGCCTGGGTCTGGGCAGCCTGATGCTGCAGCGCCTGATCGACTCCGCGTGTGAACAGGGGCTGGAACGCATCTACTCCATCGAATCGGCCGACAACGTGCGCGTAAAAAGTTTCGCCAAGTCCATGGGATTCAGATGCGTAGCGGACCCGCGTGACTATACGCTGCTGACCTATACACGGGATCTGCCCCGCGCAGTGGCCAGTCGCGACGATAGAGCGTACAGAGTCACGCTCCGTACCCGCTAAGCGACGATGAAAATTGCGGAGGAAAGCGGCGGCGCGTCCGCGAGAACGGACGCGCCACTTTTCTGCCCCACTTTCCACCCGCACCTAAACTGTTCATGCCAATCGATCTGGAAGATACGCATGGACAAGACGATTCCCGCCACTATCCCCGAAAAGCTGCCGCTCTATATCAATGGCGAATGGATTCAATCCCGCAGCGACCACTGGCTCGACGTCACCAACCCGGCCAGCGGCGAGCTGCTGACCCGGGCGCCCTACACGACCGTCGACGAACTGCAGCGGGCAGTCGATGCCGCCAGTGCGGCCTTTCAGAGCTGGCGCAAGACTCCCGTACCCAGTCGTGCCAGGCTGATGCTGAGGTATCAGCAGCTGCTCAAGGAGCATCAGGAGGAACTGGCAGAAATCCTCTGCGAGGAAACCGGCAAGACCTTCGAGGACGCCAAGGGCGATATCTGGCGCGGTATCGAGGTGGTGGAGCAGGCGGCCAATATCGCCGCACTGATGATGGGGGAAACGGTGGAGAATGTGGCATCGAGTATCGACTGCTACTCCTACACCCAGCCGCTGGGCGTCTGCACCGGCATCACACCGTTCAACTTCCCGGCCATGATTCCGCTGTGGATGTTCCCGATGGCCATCGCCTGCGGCAACACCTTCGTGCTCAAACCCTCGGAACAGGATCCGATCACTCCCTGCAAGCTGGCGGAACTCTTCGCCGAGGCGGGCGCGCCCAAGGGGGTACTGCAGGTGGTGCACGGCGGCAAGGCGCAGGTGGATTTCCTGCTCACCCACCCGGATATCAAGGCCATCTCTTTTGTCGGCTCTGTGCCGGTCGGCCAGCATATCTACCGCACCGGCACCGACCACCTGAAACGGGTGCAGGCCTTCGCCGGCGCCAAGAACCATATGGTGGTGATGCCGGACGCCAACAAGCAGGCGGTGCTGAACAATATCGTCGGCTCCTCGGTGGGCGCCGCCGGCCAGCGCTGCATGGCCATCTCCGTTGTCGTGCTGGTGGGCGAGGCGCAGCAGTGGATTGCGGAAATCCGCGACACCATGGCCAAGGTCAGGCCCGGCGTATGGAAGGACCCCAAGGCGGACTTCGGGCCGCTGATCTCACCCGCGGCGCGCGATCGGGTAAAAGACTATATCGCCAGGGGTAAACAGGAAGGTGCCAGCTGCTTGCTCGACGGCACCGACGCAAGTGTGGAGGGCTATCCGGATGGCAACTGGGTCGGGCCGACACTGTTCGCCGATGTCACCCCGGAGATGTCCATCTACAAAGATGAGATATTCGGCCCGGTACTCTGCCTGGTCAATGCCGACCGCCTTGAGGACGCCATACGGCTGATCAACGACTGCCCCTACGGCAACGGCACCTCCATCTTCACCGCCAGCGGCGCCGCCGCGCGCAGATACCAGCACGATATTCTGGTCGGCCAAGTGGGTATCAATGTGCCGATACCGGTACCGCTACCGTTTTTCAGCTTCACCGGCTGGCGCGCCTCCTTCTACGGCGACCAGCACGCTTACGGCAAGCAGGCGGTGCGTTTCTACACCGAAACCAAGACGGTGACTGCGCGCTGGTTCGATACGGATATCGAGCACGCGGAGCACCCGAATATGACCATTCACCTAAAATAGCCGACACGCGCCGAAATTGTAGGAGCCTGCCTGCAGGCGAAAAAGAACAGAACTCCGTTGCCATTCGCCTGCAGGCAGGCTCCTACGGCACGGAACTTCGAATGCGGGAAAGGATATGAACAAGTCAGTGGCATTTTTTGGCCTCGGGCATATGGGCGGCCCCATGTCCGCCAATCTGATCAAAGCCGGATTCAATGTGACCGGTTTCGATCCGGTGAAAGAATTACTGAATCTGGCCGCGGAGCACGGGGTGAAAAAATCGGCCTCACCGCTGGAAACCATCACCGGGGCCGACTTTGTACTGAGCATGCTGCCGAATGGCGAGGATGTGGAGGCGCTGTATATCGACGATGAAAAACTGCTGGACCATATCAACAGGAAAACGCTGGTCATCGACTGCTCCACCGTCGCCGCCTCCAGCTCCAGACGCCTGATTACGGAAGCGCGGAAGCGCGGGCTGCGCGCAATAGAAGCACCGGTATCCGGCGGCGTAGCCGGCGCCGTCGCCGGCACCCTGAGTTTTATGTGTGGCGGCGAGGCGGCCGATGTGGACGCCGCGCGCCAGCTGCTGCAGCATATGGGCAGCAACGTATTTCATGCCGGATCCGCCGGTGCAGGGCAGACAGCGAAGATGTGCAACAACATGCTGCTCGCCGTGCATATGATCGGCACCGCCGAGGCATTGCAGTTGGGCGTCGACAACGGTCTGGACCCAAAGGTGCTGTCGGAGATAATGCTGAAGAGCTCCGGTGCCAACTGGTCGCTGGAGAAATACAATCCCTACCCTGGCGTTATGGAGAATGTGCCGGCCAGCAACAACTATGAAGGCGGATTTATGGTGAAGTTGATGTGCAAGGATCTGGGGCTGGCACAGCAGGCCGCTACGGCGAGCAAAACCTACACACCGCTGGGCTCGCTGGCGCGCAACCTCTATGGGCTGCACTTGATGGCGGGTAACGAAAAGCTGGATTTTTCCAGTATCCAAAGAATTTTCGGCAGGACTAATTAAGAAAAGCTGCCTGCTTATATTTAATTACTTGCAGTAGTTCAGGTTTGAACTGACATACCCTCCTGAAAAACCGGCAACCTCCATATCAAGCATGAACCAATCCAACTGATTTACCCACATATCCCAGGGGATAACTATCAGATTAACACCCTCCCTGCACACCATCCAATTTAAACCGACGAATTTATTGACTACTTTCAGCCGCTTTAGAGAACATCAAGCAGCGGCGTACTACTGGAATCACCTGAAGACATTAAGAAATGAAATAAAGGTATCCCAGATACGCCGCCACTCTCCTCTATTCAGGCCCAACTATAGGCGCAATGTGTTGCCCTTAAAGTCTTTAATACAGTAGTTCGCAGCCGCGTGTAACTCCTGCTTCAGACGTTCAGCCTGATTGGCTACAAGTTCATCATAAGTCGGTGCTGTATCGCTGTCCTCATGACTGGTTTTGCTACACATGGATTCGGCAAGCACTTCCTTCGTGGAGGTATCGATCAATCGCAACATGGCACTGTAGCCAACTTTGTACTTATTCCAAGTTGTCGGGAAATATACAAAATTCCAACCTACTGTGCGAACATCCAGCAGCAACCTTGAATCATTGACTTGCGCACTAAGTTCATCCAATTTGGCACCAGAGGTTTCAACCCTGCTGCCCTCAAGTAGGCGAAGTGCGTATTGTTTGGCCAACTCAGTGGCCAGAGCTTCATAGATGTAATCAGCGGGATCTTCAACATTATTCTCCGCAATCAATTTATTGCCTGCCGAGATCATGGCCACGGCGCCAAGAGCACCAAATGCACCTTTCCCGGCTGTCATCGCTGCGAAACCTGGCTTCTCATTGGAGAAGGAGCCACTGATGGCACGCCCCTCGATCATAGGGATCGACTCTTCCGACAATGGGACAGTTTTGACACCGGCACAGCCAACTGCGGTGAGAGCGAGGCTCAGGATGATTAGCTTCTTTATCATTTTTCCCCCAAGGGTTATTTAGGCCTATAGACTATAAAGGTATAGTAATGTTAAATCTTATTTTAATAGCAGAATGGTTCCCTCTCCTTGTATTTATCAATTCAAATTAAATATAAACCCTGTCATCTTAAATCTATTTAATCACCAAGTCTGTAACGTACAACTCTACCTCCCTATTAACCCTTTCGGAGTCAATCGGGGCCTCCACGGCCCAATTCATCACCGAAAAAACCTCATCCTTAGAGGAACTTTCTATTGGTAAAGTTTCAATAGTGGCCGCCATTGCCACTAAATCAATTTCTAAACTGGGGAGATTATTCTCACTGTCAATCTTCGCTATTATATCTACATACTCTTCATCAAACCTATTGGTATCGACTTTTAAGGCTAACCCTCCATCGCTCAACTCAATCATGTGATCTATTTCAATCTCCAAGGTATTTTCTACAGAGAGTAAACTTATGGAACCATCAAACTTAATATCCCCATAATAAACATGGGTATCTGTATGCCTGCCAATTAGCAGCCTGCCATTTTTCCGTGCTCCAAATACCAACAGCGGAATTTCAGATTCAATTTGACTACTCCAAATTACCTCGCCATTGCCGTCAATGCCCATAAACCAAATATCGGGATCTAATTCTTCTGAAACACCAAACTCTGCAGCGCCCGAAAGGATTAATCGATACTCATCGGATGCACTCCCTACTGGTATGGCATGTATGGAATAAACATCTATACGTGGCACGCCTTCACCAAATTCCATGGATTTTTGAAACTGCAGATTTCCATCTCGATCGAATTTGATAAGGTACAATTTCCTTCTCGTATAATCCTCTGGATCTTCTATTTGTGCTGTCATAAACACGCTGCCATCTGCAGTTGAGACTACATCTCCTGCAAACGCTTTTGGCGCAGAAATTTCTTTAGCCCAGATAATACTAAGGTCCAAGTCAACCTTGACAACAAAATAGTCAGAAATTTGTGCATGATTCTGAGTAACAAGAATGACGGCATCAATCGCGCCATCTTGATTATCATCTACTGGCTTAATACTGTAGATCTGTATGTCGGCCAACTTCAGATACTTGCTGGATTTTAGGTCACCGGTTTCAAGATCTAATATCAACCTTCCCGCGCCAAGCCCACCCCAAGATTCGTGTCGCATCTGACCTATGAGATAAAGCTCGTCCGATGCATGAACCCAAGCCTCACTAAAGAACTCATACTCATCTACCGATTCGATATAGCGAACCCACTTGGGATTCCCGTCTTTATCTAGTCTGGCCACGAAGGTATCGTCGTTGTCTGAGTTCCCTGAGTAAATCATCCCACCGTCAGCAAGAGCAACCAACGGGCGCCCACCAATTAACTGCTCTTCGCCTAACTGGTAGGCCTTAGCGTAAGTATCGCCAGCACCTCCCGAGCTACTTGAGCCGCTAGAACTGCTCGAACTTGAGGAACCTCCGGAACTACTAGATCCGCTGGAACTACTCGAACCGATTTGCGCTCCATCACCTCCAGAGCCAGAGCCGCCACCACATGCGGCCAGCAATAACGCCATGGAGAGTAGAGCAACCCCAGAATAGAACTTCATTGATTTCATTTTTCTTCTCGAACTCAGATATAGACATCTTTAGTAATCACTGCCTCACCACCCCCGAACTTCTAGCAATTGACGGGCAGGCATCGTTACCTCTAGGTACAACGAACTTAGAAGGGTGAGACACTCACTGTCACAGAAGAACATCGCCGGAGGCGGAATCTTCTACCCGATCCTCATCTCACAAGTCAGCAACCATTTTACGGCCTTATATTTTTCTCTTCACAGGAAGATCGGAACTGGCTCACATTTATAAAATTACACGCAATTACACGGTAGAAAAAACTGCACACCCACCAGGAAAACACGTCTCTTACCGGTCCTGCCGAGATTCCTCCGAGCCTTCGCACAGCACTGCTTATTGTACCCATATTTGCAGATAGACAGCCATGGAAATCCCGCGCAAAGCACTCGTACCGCTATAGACCAAGTCCTGTTACCACCGCACCTCCCGTTGTGAAGAAAGAAAAAAGGACACCCATCAGGCAAGGCCTATCTCGCGCCAACCAGATTGATATCTCTATAACCTCTCACAAAATACTGGCTACCCATACACATATTCGAGTAATACCGTTATGCCTCCCCGCAAAGCTCTGGTATCCCTCGATGCCACGCCCTACTACCACTGCGTCTCCCGCTGCGTACGTCGCGCCTTCCTGTGCGGGGGGGACGATCGTACCGGCCAGTGCTTTGAGCACCGCCGCCAATGGGTCGAAGACAGAATGCTGGCACTGGCCCAGGTATTCGCGCTGGATGTCTGTGCCTACGCGGTGATGAGTAACCACTATCATGTGGTGTTGCATATCAACCAGGCGCGGGCGGCCGGCTGGGATCTGCGCGAAGTGGTGGAGCGTTGGCACCAGTTGTGCAAAGGCTCTGCGCTCTCCCAGCGCTTCGCCCGCAATGAGACTCTGGATGCCGCGGAGCTGGACCGGCTCACCGAGGTGGCGGAGGTGTGGCGAGCGAGACTGATGAATATCAGCTGGTTTATGCGTATGTTGAATGAGTCCATCGCCCGCGAGGCGAACCGCGAAGACCAGTGCACGGGTCGATTCTGGGAAGGCCGATTCAAGTCCCAGGCGCTTCTCGACGAGCGGGCGCTAGCCGCCTGCTTGGCTTATGTGGATCTGAATCCGATCCGCGCGAACATGGCGGAGACACCGGAAGCGTCGGATCACACCTCCATCCAGTGGCGCATCTCGGCGGCTAAAGATGGTCAACAGCCGGAGCAGCTGTTCCCGTTCGCCGGTAATCCGAGGAAACCCATGTCGGCGGGACTGCCCTTTCGGCCACAGGATTACTTGGAGCTGGTGGCCTGGAGTGGACGCATTCTGCGCGAGGGCAAACGCGGAGCCATTGATGAACAGCTTCCACCGATTCTCGATCGATTGCAGATAGATCCTCAGCACTGGCTCTACCTGAACAAAAACTTCGAGAGCCGTTTCAGCTCCCTGGTCGGCACCGCCCACTCAGTGCGCGCTGCCTGCGAGCGGCTCGGCAAGCGCTGGAGCCACGGCATCCGAGACTGCGAACGCTATCTCTCTCCGCCGCCTGCCTCCTAACCTTTACTGCTATCTCTTAAAAAGCATCATCGCAGGCTCGCTGCGAGAAATTGCAGCGCCTCAACAATTCTGCGTGGCGTCGCTATACACGGATCCCCGGCTAATTTATCCAGGCATTGGGCTCACACCCTTTCTAGGCTGAGCCTGCGGCTATTTCCAATCAGTTTTCTGATTGATGGGTGTCCTGTTCTGTTATTGGATGGGTGTCCTGTTCTGTTACCAGAGGATAGAAGACAAATTGCTGGCACCAACTCAAGTATTTGCACTGGATGTCTGCGCCTATGCGGTGATGAGTAACCACTACCATGTGGTGCTGCGCGGGCGGCCGACTGGGAGCTGCACGAGGGTGTCGACAACGGTCTGAACCCAAAGGTGCTGCCGGAGATAATGCTGAAAAGCTCCGGCGCCAACTGGTCGCTGGAGAAATACAACCCATACCCTGGCGTTATGGAGAATGTGCCGGCCAGCAACAATTATGAAGGCGGCTTTATGGTGAAGCTGATGTGCAAGGATCTGGGTCTGGCGCAGCAGACAGCGACCGCAAGCAAGTCCTATACACCGATGGGCTCGCTGGCGCGCAACCTATATGGGCTGCACTTATTGGCGGGCAATGAAGAGCTGGATTTTTCCAGTGTTCAAAAACTCATCAAAAGATAGATGAAAGTTTGTAGGATGGGCAAAGCGTAGCGTGCCCATCACACTCTGCCTGATGGGCACGTCGCTGCGCTCCTTTGCCCATCCTACAGACGGCACTTATTGGCAGGCAGTGAAGAGCTGGATTTCTCCAGCATTCAAAACTGATTGGTAATCGCTGATAAAATCACCAATCGGATTAGAAGCTCAGTGATACGACAACTAAGTATCAACCTACCTCTGCCAGGTTGCCCTTACTCTCCAGCCACTGCTTGCGATCCCCCGCGCGCTTCTTAGCCAGCAACATATCCAGCAGCTGATTGCTGTCATCGCCAGCGTCGATATAGAGCTGCACCAGCCGGCGCGTGTCCGGATCCATGGTGGTCTCGCGCAGCTGCAGCGGGTTCATCTCGCCCAGGCCCTTGAAGCGCGTGACCTGGATCTTGCCCTTTTTCTTCTCCGCGGTGATGCGATCGAGAATGCCCTGTTTTTCCGCCTCATCCAGCGCGTAGTAGACGTCCTTGCCGATATCGATGCGGAACAGGGGCGGCATGGCGACATAGACGTGGCCGTTGGTTACGAGCGGGCGGAAGTGGCGCAGGAAGAGGGCGCACAGCAGGGTGGCGATATGCAGGCCGTCGGAATCGGCGTCGGCGAGAATGCAGATCTTGTTGTAGCGCAGGCCTTCCAGGTTGTCGCTACCCGGATCCACGCCGAGCGCCACGGCGATATCGTGCACTTCCTGGCTGGCGAGAATTTCCGCCGAGTCCACTTCCCAGGTGTTCAGAATCTTGCCACGCAGGGGCATGATGGCCTGGAATTCGCGGTCGCGGGCCTGTTTGGCGGAGCCGCCGGCGGAGTCACCCTCCACCAGAAAGAGCTCGGAACGCGCCGTATCACCGCTGGAACAGTCTGCCAATTTGCCGGGTAGTGCCGGGCCCTGGGTGACCTTCTTACGCGCGACTTTTTTCGCCGAGCGCACGCGCTTCTGCGCGTTACTGATGCACAGTTCGGCGAGGCGATCGCCCTCCTCGGTGTGTTGGTTCAGCCATAGGCTGAAAGCATCCTTGGCCACGCCGGAAATAAACGCGGTGGCCTCACGGGAGGACAGCCGCTCCTTGGTCTGGCCGGAGAACTGCGGATCCGCCAGCTTGGCGGACAGCACATAGGAGCACTGGCCCCAGATATCCTCCGGCCCCAGCTTGATGCCGCGCGGCAGCAGATTGCGGATCTCGCAGTAGTCGCGCATCGCATCCAGCAGGCCGGCGCGCAGGCCGTTTACGTGGGTGCCGCCCTGGGCGGTGGGGATCAGGTTGACATAGGACTCGGCGGTGACCTCACCGCCCTCCGGCAGCCACTGTACCGCCCAGTCGGCGGCCTCGGTGGATGCGGCGAAGCTGCCGACGAAGGGCTCTGCCGGCAGTATTTCCCAGCCCTGGTTGGCGGCCGCCAGGTAGTCCTTGAGGCCGTCTTCGTAATACCACTGGTCCGATTCGCCGTCCTGCTCGTTGATAAACACCACTGTCAGGCCGGGGCAGAGCACCGCCTTGGCGCGCAGCAGGTGGCGCAGGCGCGGCACGGAGAATTTGGCCGAGTCGAAATATTTCGGGTCCGGCAGGAAGCGCAGGCTGGTGCCGGTGGTGCGCTTGCCGCAGTCGCCGATCACTTCCAGGTCCGAGGCCTTGTCACCGTTCTGGAAGCCAATGCGGTGCACCTTGCCCTCGCGCTGGATGGTGACTTCCATCACCCTGGACAGGGCGTTGACCACCGACACACCGACGCCGTGCAGGCCGCCGGAGAACTGGTAGTTCTTGTTGGAGAATTTGCCGCCGGCGTGCAGGGTGGAAAGGATCACCTCGACCCCGGGGCGGCCCTGTTCCGGGTGGATATCCACCGGCATGCCGCGGCCGTCGTCGCTGACCGACAGCGACTGGTCCTTGTGCAGCACCACTTCGATTTTCTTGGCGTGGCCTGCGAGGGCCTCGTCGACGCTGTTGTCGATCACTTCCTGCGCCAGGTGGTTGGGGCGCGTGGTATCCGTGTACATGCCCGGGCGCTTACGCACCGGGTCCAGTCCCGTGAGTACCTCGATATCTTCGGCGGAATAGTTGGCCATATTCTTATTGACTGCTCTTTAACAAATTCTGCGTTCTTAACCCTGTAGGAGCGGCGAGGCGGCCATCCGCCGGTGGCCGCGATCGGACCTTGCAGCCCGAGTCATTGATCGCGGCCATGGGCGGATGGCCGCCCCGCCGCTCCTACAGACTAAATAAAAATTCGACGATGGGTTCGCAGTAGCGCGCGAACCCCTGGAAACCGTGGTCGCCGCCGTCCTCGATGGTCTGGCGCTGGCCGCGGTAGAAATCCTCCGCCTCGCGGCAGTCGAGGGTTTCGTCGCCGCGCTGGGCCAGCAGCCAGTAGCGGCCGCGCAGCGGCTGCTGCAGTTCGGATTCCAGACGGCGCATGGTATCAACGTCTGCCCCGGTAAGGCGATACTCCCGGGACTCGCCGCTGTAGGGCTTCAGGACCTGCCCCAGGTAGCCCGGCATAAAGCGCGCCGGATGTACCGCGGGGTTTACCAGCACCGCCGGCAATCGGTAGCGCTCCGCCAGGTAGCTGGACCAGAAGCCGCCCATGGAGCTGCCCACCAGGCCTATGGGGCCGCAGCCCCCGCCCTCGAGGAAATTCTCCACCAGGGCAACGAGAGACTGTCGGGCGATCTCCGGATAGGGGGAAACCTGGGGTGCGCAGAAGACAATGCGCGGGTGATCCGCGACGAGGCGCTCGCGCATCAGCTGGCACTTGAAAGACTGCGGCGAGGAGAGGAAGCCGTGCAGGTAGATCAGCAGCGGCCGGTTTTGTTGTTCTGCTTGCGACATGGGCGGGGATTATAGCGCCCATGGCTGTTGAAGTGGTGAGTGGTTGGTTGCGGGTGATCAGTGGCGGGCCTGCGGCCCGGGCCCTCTCCCGCAAGCGGGAGAGGGGGGCGATTCTTTCAAGCTCCGAAAAATATCAGCGCAGGGACCTGTCCAGGCTGGAGAAGGCGCGGCGCAGATCGACGCGCATATCCGCCCAGAAGGTGACGCTGGTAAAGCGCTCGAAGCGGCCGGGGCCACTCAGGGTGCCGAAGGTATCGCCGAAATCGCGGCGGTCGCGGAAACGCATCACCGCATTGCCGTTGCGGTCGTAGAGTGTGCCGACCAGCACGCCGTAAGCGCTCTGCTCCGTGTACACGCGCCACAGCCAGCCAGAGGGCTCCAGCGGGGCGGCCAGGGAGAAGTTTTCCAATGACAGCTTCATCGTGTAGTCGGCATTTGCCGGGCTCGCCGCCAGCTGGCTTCCGCGCGGGGCGAGGAATTTTTCACTGAAGGTCTGCGCCATCACCTCATCCAGCTTCTGCCGGTCTTTCTGGTCCAGCTCGTAGTCCCGCGCGCGCAGGGTGGCCGGAGCGGAAAAGCGCTTTGTATAGTCGATCTGCACTGGCGCCACATAGACGGAGGCGCCGCTCAGGTCGAAGGCGAAAACTGCGGACACCTGATCCAGCCCGCTCTTGCGCGGCTGCAGGCCAGCGGCAGACGTATCGGCGCCGGCCGCGGCGGACAGGGCGTTGCCCTGCGGAGACGGCTGCTGGGCACAGGCGGCCAGAAACAGGGAAACCAGGACAAATGGCAGGGAAAAATTACGCATATCGACACAACTTCCTGTAACCGAATGGAAGCTCCATTGTAAGGCGGGAAGTCAGGAAAGACAGGTCAAGAAGGGTAAATGCGCCGGGCGGCCGGATTTCCCCGACCAGTGGTTCACGAATGCGAGATCGCGGAAGCTCAGTAGCCCGCCGAGGCCAGGTCGACACTGTACTCCGACACAGTGACCCGCTGCACACCGGTGGTATAGCTGCCGTCGTCACTGAGTTCGAACCAGCGGTAGCCCGGCATCTCGTCGTCCACAGCGAAAGGGCCGCTGCCGGGAGTGAATTGCACCGAGGTGGACGGTGTCGCGTGCAGGCCAAGGTGAGCCAGCTGGCTGTCGAACTGCTGGTGCACATGGCCCCACACCAGGGCCTTTACATTCTGCGCCTCGCCGACCATCTGCAGGAAGCGCTCACTGCCCTGACGCAGCATGTGGCCGTCGATCCAGTCGCTGCCCACCGGCACCGGCTGGTGGTGCATCAGGATCATTACCGGGTGTTCGCGGCACTCCTGCAACAGCTGCTGCAATCGCTGTAGCTGCACATCGCTGAGGCCGCCGCAGATCTGGTTTTCCAGGCTGGTATCCAGCAATAACAGCCGCCAGTTGCCCAGTGCAACCACTTCCACGCTGCGACTCGGCGCCAGCCGCTGCATACGCGCGGCGTCATCGTGGTTGCCGGGCAGCCAGTACCAGGGCGTGCGCACCGGCTGCATTTTCTGCAGGAACCGGCGGTAGGCGGCTTCCGAACCGTTGGCAGTGATATCGCCGGTGGCGACCAGCAGCTCTGCACCGGGCTGCTCGCGCCCAATAGCGCGCAGCACCTGATCCAGGGTGTGCCCCGTGTCCAGGCC
The DNA here is from genome assembly GCF_014904815.1 of Microbulbifer taiwanensis. Lineage (GTDB taxonomy): Bacteria > Pseudomonadota > Gammaproteobacteria > Pseudomonadales > Cellvibrionaceae > Microbulbifer > Microbulbifer taiwanensis. The sequence continues at coordinate 18,728 of NZ_JACZFR010000006.1, read as the reverse complement.
CAGCAACTGGTAGTCCGGCCGGCCGCCAATATGGGGGTCGGTAAACTGAACCAGGCGATGTACGGACCCGATTGACTCTTTGCGCTCGCGACTCACTTGCTCACCTTGTATACACATCCGTGTGCGGGTCGGCGAATCTAGAATCGCCGGCCGTCCAACACTAATTCAAACTCCGCGCGGCCACTTGCGAGGCAGTGTCCCAGCCACTCGCCGAGAAAGCGGTTGGCCTGCTGCCGTTCGTCCGCGCGCTGCATGCGCGGGTTGGGGTAGGCATTATTCACTCCATCGCCCCCCACGGGCCCGCGCCCGTCCACTGCAACCACCTCCGCCATGCGCGCATCGTGGTAGAGGCGCACGGTAATCTGCGGCGGGGCCAGCCAGCGGCGCTCGCTGTCATTGGCCTCCGCGCTCAGCTGCACTTCCGTCGTGTACCTGGAGCGCTCCATGACCGAAAGCTCCAGGGCCCCGTGGGGCATCTGGTAGCGCCAGCGCTCCCGGCTGGCCAGTTCCGGTAGCAGCTTGCACAGGCGCAGGTAATTGGCATCGCAGTCGGCATGGTAGGTCGGCAGATCGACGCGATATGCCGGCCCTTGCCTGTCTTTTCGCGACAGATTCGCGTCTCTACGCGCCTCCTGCCCGGTACCTGCCCCGGATTCTGTCAGTAGGGCCATTATCGGCACTCCAATTCTATTGTCGCCGTGATTCAGATCTCAGTTTGTGCGCCTCGCGGGCAAATGAGTGAAATCCTCGGTGACCGGTTAGCCCGCGGCCGTTTCCGCGGTCAGTTTTTCCCGGTTCAGCTGCAGCCACTGCATGCAGATGACCGTGGCCGCGTTGTCGATCGGGCAGCCCTCGGGACCGCTCCCGGCCGGACCGCTCCCGGCCGGACCCTCCTGTTCCATCGAATCCACGACCGCCTGCCGCGGGAATACCCGCAGGCGGATATCCTCGTTCTCGTGCTCGAGGCCGAAGTGTCCCTCCGCATCGCTCAGGTCCACCAGCGCACAGTAGAGATGCAGGCGCTCCGAGCTGCCGCCGGGACTGGGCATATAGCTGCGGACAAAGTGCAGCTGCTCCACCTCCTGACCGGCCTCCTCGAGCACCTCGCGCCTGGCGACATCCTCTAGGGACTCGCCTGCCTCCACCATACCCGCGACCACTTCCAGGCACCAGGGGCCGCCGGGGCGCTCCAGGGCACCGACGCGGAACTGCTCTGTGAGCCCCACCAGGTCATTGTGGGGATCGTAGAGCAGCACTCCCACCGCCGGGTCGCGCACGAACAGCTCGCGCTCGAATTCGCCGCTCCAGCCACCGCGAAACAACCGGTGGCGCAGCCGCAGGCGCAGCATGGTGAAAAACCCCTGGAAAACCGGCGTGCGGGAAATGATATCCACCGCACCGCGGGTAAACTCGGGGGACAGATCGTTTTCTGTATCTCTCTTCTTCATTATCGCATCTCATTGAACTGGCGGCGCGGCGACGTCGCTGTCATGGGGCTATATCGCCGCCGGGCAGCTGCTATACTCTGCGCCCACTGAAACAGCCCTGAGCGTTGGTATAAGCAGCCCTGAGCGCTGCTAGAAACGACCCTGAGCGCTGCTAAAAACGGCCCTGAGCACTCGCTGGTACAGCTTTGACTCAACGGCCACACAAACCACCCTATTCCATTTTTTCCCTGTATGTATAGAGAAGGCACCTTATGAGAGTGCTCAATATTGCCTACCAGCAACTGCGCCGCTACGGCAAGACCCGGGTCAGCTGGGCGCAGAAGCTGACTTTTGGCCTGATCAAGAACGACCACTATACCCAGGTCTTCAGCGACCGCGATGTGGCCGCCTTCGAGGCGCCGCTGGGTATCCGCGACCTGGGCGTAAAGAAGGCCAACCGGCGCCTGCTGGAAACCGTCGAGGCCTTCGAGCCCGACCTGGTCATCGCCGGGCACTGCGACATGATCGGCAACGACACCCTGCAGGTGATCAAGCGGCAACTGCCGAACTGCACCATTGCCCACTGCAACAACGACCCGCTGTTCGTGCCCAGCAACGTGGAGCGTATCAAGTACCGCGCGGAAGTGGTCGACGCAATCTTTGTCTCCACCGGCCGGCGCGAGCTGAAGATATTCGAGGGCGGCGGCTCGAGGGGAAAGGGTGCGCGCGTCTACCATATGCCCAATCCGGTGGACCCCTCGATCGAGAACCTGGACAACGCCCGGCGCACCGACCTGCCCATCGATCTGCTGTTTTGCAGCAACAGCAACAATTTCACCAAGCGCCTGCAGATGGTCAAGAACCTGAAAGACGCACTCGGCGAAGAACTGAACTTCAAGACCTACGGCAGTTTCGGCGAGGCGCCGGTGTGGGGGCGCGACTACGACCGCGCCCTGGCGCAGACCAAGATGGGCCTGAATTTCAATCGCCAGGACACCCACTACTGGTACTCGTCCGCGCGCATGGCACAGCTGGCCGGTAACGGCATCCTGCAATTCACCAGTGACAAGCTGCACTTCGACCAACTGCTGCCGCCGGAGAGCGCCGTCTACTTCAGTGACGAACAGGACCTGCTGGCGAAGATCCGCGAATTCCACAACGACGACGCCAAGCGCCAGGACTGGGCCGCACGCGCGCGGGATTTTTTCCAGTCGGAAATGAATTCGAAACTCTACGCGCAGTACATTGTCGAGGCCTCGACCCTGCAGCCCTTCAGCCACGACTATGTGTGGGCGCGCGATATCAATCTGGACGGCACGCTCAAGTAGCGCCGCCGGACAATAAACACAGATACGATCGACTATGAACGACAAGCCAATTCGAGTGGCCCAGGTCCTGGCCGGGGCGGAGCACGGCGGAGCGGAAAACTTCTTCGTGCGCCTGGTCAGCGGCCTCAACGAGCGGCCGCAAATTGATGAGAAGGCGTTTATCCGCAATCACGATCACCGGGTCCAGTCGCTGCGCAACAACGGCGTGGAAACCGAGGGATTCAAGTTCGGCGGCAAGCTGGATTTTCTCGGCCGCAAGGCTTACCGCAAGTCCCTCAGCAGCTGGCGGCCGGATATCGTGATGACCTGGATGGGACGCGCCAGTATCATCACCCCCCACTCCGACGACTACCTGCTGGTGAACCGCCTGGGGCACTACTACAACCTGAAATACTACAACCACGCGGATTACTGGGTCGGGATCAGCAAGGGTATCTGCCAGCACATGATTGACGGCGGTTTTCCCAGGGAGCGCATCTTCCACATCCCCAATTTCGCCGACGAGACACCGGTGGAACCGCTGCCCAGAAACAGCTTCGACACACCGGAAGACAGGCCGCTGATACTGGCCGCCGGCCGCCTGCACGAGAACAAGGCCTTCGACGTACTGCTGCACTCCCTGGTGCAGATTCCCGACGCAATGCTGTGGCTCGCCGGCACAGGCCCCGAGGAGAAAAACCTCAAGGCCCTGTGCAACAAGCTGGGCCTGGACGAGCGGGTGCGCTTCCTCGGCTGGCGCAATGATGTGACGTCGCTGATGCGGACCGCCGATCTATTCGTGTGCCCATCGCGCCACGAGGGGCTGGGCTCCATCGTCATGGAGTCCTGGGCGCACCGCTGCCCGATAGTGGCGACCAACTCCCAGGGGCCCGGTGAGGCCATTACCGACGGCCTCAGCGGACTGATCACCCCCATCGACGACGCCGATGCGCTGGCGCAGGCGATCAAATCAGTGCTGGACAACCCGGAACTGCGCCAGAGCCTGATCGAGGGCGCGGCAGAGGTGTACGCGAAGGGCTATTCGCGACAGCATATCGTCGATGCCTATATCGAGCTGTATCAGCAGCTGATGGCGAAAAGGCGCGAACTCTAGATCATCCCGCAGTTAAGGATGCGACCTGTAGGAGCGGTGGGGCGGCCATCCGCCGCTCCTACATGGGTTTGTCCGCGAGAAAGAGCTTAATTGGGCGGAAAGCGGCTCAGTAACAACCCCATTTCCTCCCGCAATCTCTGTTGCTTTTGCACAGGATCGTCCAGGCGGGTAACAGCAGAGCGCAGGCTGCCAGTCCACAGGGGCGAATTGTCCGTCGACATCACATCCATCACCAGGGTGCTCTCCCGGTATTGCCGCACCTGCAGCGGTGCGCGCCAGCCGAACCCCCAGTAGCGGTAGCCGCCGTAGAGATCCAGGTGGTCCTCGTAGACAGCGACCTTATCCACTGAATTCAGTTGCACGCGCACCAGGAAGTCCGCGCTCTCGGGACTGTCGGCCGACATATAGCGCCGGCGCAGCATATCGTCCGCCGCCCGCTTCACACGCTTGATTTCCAGCGGCGATACGGGCCCCGTGGCCAGGGGATCGAGCAGGTAGTAGCTGTGCAGGCTGGAAAAATCCGCCTGGGAATCGTAGTCCACCGCAACCGGCGGCGCGGACACACAGCCCGCCAGAATCAACACGATCAGGGCCGTAACGCCGGCCCGTAAAATGGCACTCATGCCTCTCACTCCCAATACTGAATGGCTGAAGATCCGGCATCCGTACCGAAGAAGTTTTCCTTATTGGGCAACTCTATAAATTGCAACCGTAGGGTGCGCCGTGCGCACCGAAAGACTCTAAACCTGCGCCAGGCTTGGGTTGGTGCGCACGGCGCACCCTACAGCGAGAAGCAGGCTTACGAGATTAGAGATACATTATCGTTTTCAGTAAGCCGCCGGCAGATCCTTCAATAGCTCCCGCACCGCCGCGCCGATAATGCGCTGGCGCTCCTGGGCGCTCTCCGGGCGGGTCAGCAGCTTGGTGGCGCTGCCGCCCCAGATGGGCGCACCGCCGGCGCGACCGATTCCCAGGCTCACGGTGACGCGCGGTGCACCGGTGCGCGACGGCAACTCCACCACATCCTGGGGGGCGTTGGCATCGAACTGGGCATCCCAACTGGGATTGCTCGGGTCGCCGGAGAAATGCTCCTCCACCACCGCCACCTGGTAGTCCACCAGCATGTCCGCGCGCGCCGCCTCCGTCACTTCGCGGTAGCCCCGCGCGCGCAGCTCGGCGGTCACCGCCGCGCGCATCTCTTCATCCAGCTCCACCAGCTGCGCCGAGGCCTCCGGCACATCGCTCAGTGCCGCCTCGCCCCAGGCATAGGTGGAAAACGCCACCGGAGCAGCACCCTGCTGGACGCGCTGCACATCCATGTCCTGGCAGCCGGCGAGCAGCAGCCCGAACAGGCCCATCAGAATTGATCGCATAGTTACTCCCTTACTTCTCTCGTTGTATTTCGACCCTACTTGGCCGGCTCGGCACTGCAAATCTCTATTTTAGGACTCCAGCTGTACCACTCCGGTTCGGCCTCGGGATAGAGCGGGAAATGGCTGCCCGATTCCACCTCGAAACCCATCTGCGGCGGCTCCGGTGTCGCAAAGGTGAGACCACCGGCGAGCAGCGCCTGGGTGGACTCGGTATTGATCTTGAGGCCGGTCTTGAGGCCGAAATTCACTTCCACGCCGCTGGCGTTCCAGAACACCGTGTGTTCGCGCACCAGGGGACGATAGCACGGCTGGATATGTACATAGATGTAAACCCGGTCCGCCAGTTCCCCCAGCGCGAAGCCGGTTACCTCGCCCACCTGCACCTGGCGGTAGTAGACGGGACTGCCCGCGACCAGGGAACCGCGCCGCGCCGCGTCGAGAATCACCGTCAGCCCGGGGCGGCTCATGGTGTCCGCCAGGTCTTCTTTTGGCGGCTCCGCCAGGGCGACGAACTCGGTCTTCTCCGCACCGGTGCCCGGCTCCAGCGCCAGGTAGCGGCCCGTGATCAGGGTATCCAGGTTGGCCACCTTGCTGATGCCCAGTTGTGGCGACACCACCCAGATACGCGTGCCCTCGCGGGCGAAGTGCTCGCCGCGGTGGTAGAGCTTGGCGCGGGCGCGCACCGAGGTCAGGTCCCGCTCCAGGCGCAGGCGGGTGATCTCGCCCACCTGGATACCCCGGTAGCGCAGCGGCGAGCCCTCCTTGAGGCCCTCGGCATCCGGTAGCGATATCTGTATCTGCACTCCCTCCTCCAGCGCCGCCTCGCGACTGCTGTAGAGCGGGAAGCGCTCCCCACTGCGTGCCGGCGCGGCGTTTTCCCGCGCGCGCGCGGGGCTGCCGAAGGCAATACCGCCGCGCACCAGCGACAGCAGCGAGTCGGCCTCCACCTCTATGCCGCTCAGGCTGGCCGTGGCGCGCAGGCCGCTGACATTCCAGAAACGGGATTCCCTGTTGACCAGGTGCGCGTAGCGCGGCTCTATCACCACATAGACCTCGACGCCGTCACCCCCCTCGCGCAGCTCCATTCCCTGCACTGTGCCCACTTCGATGCGCCGGTAATAGACCGAGGCGCCTCGCTGCAGGGAGCCGGGATTGCGCGCCGTCAGGCGCAGGTGCAGGCCGGGCACACGGGGGTCCATCGGCGGCGCCGAGGCGCGCGCGTCGAAGGTGCGCTGGGAGCGCTGGCCGCGGCGCAGGTCCACCTCGATACGGTTGCCCTTGAGCAGGTCGTCGAGGCCGCTGGTGAAATCCAGGGTCGGCGGCGCCAGCCAGAAACGGGTATTCTCGCTGAGCAGGTCGTCGGTGATCGGGTCCATCAGCACACGCACTTCCATGCCGTCCATCTGGCGGCTGGCCTTGGCGCCGCTCACTTCGCCCACCTGGATCCCCTGGTAGTAGACCCTGGTGGTGCCGGCGGTGACATTGATGCCGCGGTCGAAATTGAGGGTCACCGGAATGCCGGCATCGGCGGCGGCAAAACTCTTGAACAGTTTGTATTCGGTACCGTTGACCGCCAGTGGCGACTGGCGCTGCGCCTCGGGAGTGTGAAAGCTGACACCGCCGGCCACCAGCGCGGCGAGGGATTCCATGTTGACCGTGATGCCGCCGATGCCGCCCTCGACGGAGAGCCCGGAACTGTTCCAGAAGCGACTGCCGCGGTGCACCAGGTGAGCGTACTCGCGGCGGATAAACAGGTTTATCTCTACCCGGCCGGCATCCTCACTGAGGCTGAAATCCTCCACCTGGCCGACCCGCAGCTGGCGGTAGTAGACCGGCGAACCGCGGTTCAGCGAGCCGAGCCTGGGCGCCTTCAATACCACGCGCAGGCCATCGCCGCGCACAAAGGCCGGCGGCCTGTCCAGGGCCGTGAACTTGCGCTTGCGTTCGCCGCTGCCGGGTTCGACGGCGATATAGTTGCCCGACACCAGTGTCTCCAGGCCGCGCACCCCGGTAATCGTGAACTCCGGTTTGACCACCCAGAAGTCGGTGCCCTCCACCAGCAGGTGCTCGGCGCTGCGGTTGAAGTCCACCTCCGCCAGCACGCCATCCTCGCCATTCAGGCCCTCGGCCTGGGGCACCAGGCGAAAATCCCGCACCACACCGATATCGACGCCGGAGTACTTCACCACCGTCTTGCCCTTGACCAGGCCGTCGCCGGAGCGGAACAGGATGGTGGCCTTGATATCGCCCTGGGTAAAATCCCGGTACAGCAGCCACACGGCGATCAGCGCGGCAATCAGCGGCAGAATCCACACCAGCGGCAGGCCGCGACTGGTCCTTACCAGTCCCTGCTGGGGTCCGCTTTCGCCGGATCCCTCTCCCTGGGGCAAGCCTTCAGCCATTCCCGGCGACTCCCTTGTTCTCGCTTTCGGCTTCCACTTCCAGATTCTCGTCGTAGATATCCCAGATCAGGCGCGGATCGAAGCTGCGCGCTGCCATCATGGTGACCACCACCACGGTGGCAAAGGCGGTGCTGCCGGGACCGGCCTCGACCTGGGCTATGGCCCCCATATCCACCAGCGCCACCAGAATGGAAATCATGAACAGGTCCAGCAGCGACCAGCGACCGATACCGGAAACCACCCGATAGAGCCTCATCGCCTGCAGCGGAATCAGCGGCAGGCGCAGCTGGATCTGCACCAGCAGCAGTGCCAGCCCCACGAGCTTCATTACCGGAACCGCAATGCTGGCGACGAAGACAATCAGCGCTATGCCCCAGAGGCCGGCGTTATACAGCTGCATCACGCCGCTGATTATGGTGCTGGGCTCACCGGAGCCCAGGTAGATGACCGTCATGATTGGCAGGATATTGGCGGGTAATAACAACAGTGCGCCGGTGATGGTCAGGGCCCAGGTCAGCATCAGGCTGCCGTCGATACGCCCGTGTACCCTGGCACCGCAGCGCGGGCAGATGCAGCGGCCGGACGCCGGCAGTGTCACCAGCTTGTGACAGCAGAGACAGGCGGTGAGTCCCTGCTGCAGTGCCTTGTGCGGGCGTCTCACGTCGAACCCCCAGGGGCCGCAGCCGCAATGCGAAGCGCTCGCCGATGGGCAATACGCTCCCAGATCGCCTCGGGATCGAAACTGAGTGTGGTCAGGTTGGCGATCAACATCATGGCCACAAAACAATAGAGGCCCGGCTCTATCTCCATCTTGCCCAGGTCGCTCATTTTCACCAGCGCCACCAGTATCCCGAGCATATATACGTCCAGCATGCCCCACTCTTTCAGGTGCTGATACCAGCGCACCGAGGCCGCAACAGGGCGATCGAGAAAAGCCCAGTTGCTGCCCCAGCAAACAAAAGCCAGTAACAGGAATTTCCACAGTGGCGCCAGTACGCTGCAGAAAAGCACCAGTGACGACAGCCAGTAATAACCGGCGTCGAACAGGGACATGACGCCGTTCAACAGGGTGTTTTCCGCACCGAAGGCGAATAGGGAAAATTGCAGCAGCGGCAACGATGCCGCGGGAATAAACAGCAACAATCCGGTAAGGCTCAGGGCCGCGGTATAACGGATACCGTGTTTTGCCTTGCGGTGCAGGGTGGCATTGCAGCGCGGGCACACCAGTTTCTGACCGGTCGGTGCCACTGCTTTCGCCAGCAGCAGGTCGCACTCGTGACAGGCGCGCTGCCAGGGTGTCGCTGCCTCATTTCGCCCGTCTTGCATACGCCGGGAAATCCTTGCCTTTTTCTGCACGATGATTGCCGCATCCAAACAGGTTGCGAGCGCGTCTATTGAAATATTGCGTCGCGGCCATATCCACAGCCGCAGCGTAATTGCCGGACGTTCGCCAGTAACCGCACATTCGCGTCGGTTTAACGAAGATATACCAAAAAGCCGCAAGCGTCGCCTCGACGGCCATGCGGCCCACGGGTACACTCTCGCGACTGCTTTTGGGGAGACTGGCAGCATTTCTCACTTTGAGAGTTCAGGGGGCCAATAAGTTCTCCAGATCGACTGGGACATACCCCGAACGGCAAAGCTGAAGCTTTAAGACCGCACCCGCCACAGGAAGTTGAAACAGATGAAAAGAAGTGATTGCTCAGAATCGCGAGGCAGACAATTGCGCCCGCTGAAAACTTATTTTACAGCCGCGCTGAGGGCTCCTATTGCCACCGCGCTGAAGGCTCCACTGGCCGCCGCCTTACTGGGACTCGGTGCCATGCAGGCCCAGGCCGACACCCTGTGGGAGATCTACCTGCAGGCACTGGACAACGACCAGCAGCTGGCCGCCGACCGCGCCGCTTACCACGCGGGCCTGGAGGCGAAGAACCTGGGCCGCTCTGCGCTGCTGCCACAGATCAATGCCAGCGCAGAGGTCAACAGAACCAAAACCGATTTTGACACTATCGGCACCCAGTTCGACGATCTCTTCGGTCTGGTCGATACCAGGACCGTAGGGGACAGCGATGTAGACGGCCGTATCTACAGTGCCAGACTGGACCAGGCCATTTTTGATATGCCCGCCTGGTTTGGCTACAAACAGGGCAAAAAGGTCAGCGAACAGGCCGCGGCGGAATTCAGCGCCAACCAGCAGGAAATGATGCTGCGCGTGGCCACCGCCTATTTCGATGTGCTGCGCGCTCACGATGTGCTGGAAGCCGCCATCGCCGAGGAGGAGGCACTGGCCAAGCAGCTGGAGCAGACCCAGCAGCGCTTTGAGGTGGGCCTGACCGCGATCACCGATGTCTACGACTCCCAGGCCGCCTACGACAGCGCCGTTGCGCGCCGCCTGACTGCCCAGGACAACCTGCTGAGCAATTTCGACGCCCTGTCGGTTCTCACCGGCACGCATCACGACAATGTCGCGCCTCTGGTCCAGAGCTTTAAAGTGGCACCGCCGGAGCCGGTAGAGCGCGCCGCCTGGGTGGACTTCGCCCTGGCCAACAATTTCGATCTCAAGGCCGCGCGCCTGGCCGCCGATGGTGCCCGCTACGGTGCCCGCGCCGCCGCCAGTGAGCACCTGCCGACCCTGACAGGTTCGGTGACTTACCGAAACCTCGAGGAAGACGGGGATACAAGCTCGACTCTGACTTTCCCCACGCTGGGTAGAGAAGAACGCTCATCCCAACCTGTGGACACCAGTAGAGAAACCACGATAGCGGCCATTACACTAGAGATGCCCATTTACACCGGCGGCCGTCTCAGTGCCAGCCGCCGCGAGGCGCGCAACCAGGCCTTCCAGGCCGAGGACCTGAGCAATCTGGCCGAGCGCGACACGGTGCAAAACACCCGCACACTGCACCGCGCCGTGGTAACCGATGTATCCCGGGTTCGGGCCCGCGAACAGGCGGTGATTTCCGCCAGGAGCGCCCTGGACGCGACCCGCGCCGGTTACGAGGTGGGCACACGCAATATCGTCGACGTGTTGCTGGCCCAGCGCACCCTGTTCCAGAACCAGACCGACTATGCCAATGCCCTCTACGACTACATCCTCAACACCCTGAGCCTGAAGCGGGTGGCGGGTCTACTGGCACCGGACGACCTGCAGCAACTGGAGGTCAAGCTGAATCCTGCGGTGCCGGTGACTCGGGTCGCAGAGGCCAGCGCCACTGCGGCACCGGTCAAGTAAGCGGTCACTGGTCGGCGGCTACGGCCGCCGGCCATCCATCACCGACCAGCTGCCACACCTTCTATTTCATCCAGCAACCGCTGCAGCGCACCGCTGTTCTCCTCCGCGACCTCCCGGCCGCGCGCGCCGGCGCTGTGCCGCTCGCCGTCACTGTTCAGCCAGCCCTCCAGCTCGTCCGCCAGCTGTTCGGCATCCTCCACCACGGCCATAGCGCCCGCCCGTGACAGCAATTCCGCCACGGTGGCAAAATTGTGCAGGTGCGGACCGCAGGCCACCGGTATCCCCCAGGCGGCCGGCTCGATCATATTGTGCCCGCCGACCGGCACCAGGCTGCCGCCGACAAAAGCCACATCGCAGGCGCCATAGAATTTCAACAGCTCGCCCATGGTGTCGCCGAGCAGTATCTGGTGTTCCGGTTGCGGCAGGCCGCCGCTGCTGCGACGCAGCAGCTTGAAGCCGCGCTCGCGGCACAGGCGTGCGACGCTGTCGAAGCGCTGCGGGTGGCGCGGCACCAGTACCAGCAACAGACCGGGAAATTCCGCCCGCAGCTGCGCCAGCGCATCCAGGACTATTTCCTCCTCCCCCGAGTGGGTGCTGGCCGCCAGCCACACCTTCCGCCCGCTGCGGCCGCGCCACTGGTGCGCCACCGCCTGGGCCTCGCTTTCCAGGCCCGGGTCGATACTCAGGTCGAACTTGATATTGCCGCTGGCCGTTACCCGCTCCGGCGGCAGCCCCAGCGCCACGAAGCGCTCGGCGTCGGCGGGATACTGGGCCACAACGCGACTCAGGTTACCGAGCATGGCCTTCGTCAATCGGGGGAAGCGCCCATAGCCCCGCGCGGATTTTTCACTGAGGCGCGCGTTGGCCAGCAGCGTGGGAATGCTTCGCCTTGCGCAGATAGAGAGAAGGTTGGGCCAAAGTTCGGTTTCGATAATCACCAGCCTGTCCGGGCGCAGCGCATCGAGAAATGGCCCCAGGCACTCGGGCAGGTCGTAGGGCAGGTAGTAGTGCAGCAGCCGCCCGCCGAGCAGGGGCTTCAATGCCGCCCGCACCCGCTCGGAACCGGTGGGCGTAGTGGTGGTGACCAGCCACTGCCAGTCCGGGTGGCGCGCTGCCAGCTGCTCTATCACCGGCACCGCCGCCAGCGTCTCCCCCACCGATACCGAGTGTACCCAGGTCAGGGGCGCACGACTGGCCCGCGCCGGCACCCGCCCCATGCGCTCGCGCAACCGCTGGCGGTATTCCGGCTGCACCCGGCCGCGCCACCAGAGACGCAACAGGACCAGGGGAAGAGCGGCTCGAAATAACCAGGTGTAGAGAGTGCGCATCGACGACTTTGCAGGTAACCAAATAAAAACGGGTTGACGGGAATTGCGGTGCCGTCGCCTGTACGGGATATGGCTCCGCTGCCTATAATGGGCGCCCTGTCCGGCCGCCCCAATCCGGGCCCATCATATCATCGACGGGAAACTTTCCTCTTCTGATATCGGAGTTGAACCTTTGAAGGTAGTGCAACTGCTGCCCGCCTTGAATTCGGGCGGCGTTGAACGCGGCACCGTGGATTTCGCCCGCGCCCTGGTGGAGGCCGGGCACGAGTCCATCGTTGTCTCCAGCGGCGGCCGCATGGTCGAGCAGCTGCAGCGCGAGGGCTCGCGCCATATCACCCTGCCGATCCACAGAAAGTCCCTCGCCAGCCTGTGGCAGGTGCGCCCGCTGCGCAGGCTCTTCACCGAACTGAACGCGGATATAGTGCATGTGCGCTCGCGGGTACCGGCCTGGCTGAGCTACCTGGCCTGGAAAAAAATGCCCGCAACCAACCGCCCCAGGCTGGTCAGTACCGCCCACGGCCTCTACTCGATCAATCGCTACAGCGCCATCATGGCGAAGAGCGAGCAGGTGATTGCCATCTCCGAATGCGTGCGCGACTACCTGCTGCAGAATTACCCCGGGGATTTGCGCAGGCCGCCGCAGGTTGTCTACCGCGGTGTGGATACGCGGGAGTTTTATCCCGAACTGCAACTGCCGCAGGACTGGCTGGAAAAGAACTGCACGGAATTTCCGCAGTTGCGCGACAAGCGCTGGCTGTTGCTGCCCGGGCGCCTGACGCGCTGGAAGGGACAGGAGGATTTTATCGACCTAGTGGCGCGCCTCGCACAGAATTATTCAGATATCCACGGTGTAATCCTCGGCGGCAGCGAACCGAACAAGGCGCACTACGAAGAAGAACTGAAGCAGCGGGTGCGCGATCTCGGTATCGCGGACCGCGTCACCTTTGTCGGCCACCGCGCCGATATTCGCTACTGGTACAAACAATCGGCGATGGTGTTCAACCTGTCCCAGCGCCCCGAACCCTTCGGTCGCACAGTCATCGAGGCTGCAGCCATAGGCACGCCGATTGTCGGCTACGATATCGGCGGCCCGGCGGAATCCCTGCGCGCCTGCTTTCCCCGGGGGCTGGTGGACAAGTCCGATGCGGAGGCTCTCTACCGGACGGTCAGTGCGCTGCTCGACGGCCCCGCAGCAAAATCTGTGCTCACAGCGGAATTTACCCTGCGGACCCAGGCGCAGCGCACCATCGAGATATACCAGTCGCTGCTGGCACAGCAGGGAGCGGACACCCGTGATTGACCTGAGCAACAGCGAGCCCTTCGCCAGCGGCGGCAACCGCTTCTGCTACTGCCACCCACAGGATCCACAGCTGTGCGTGAAAGTGATGCGCCCGGGACGCACGGCAGAGTTGCTGGGGCGCGCGCCCTGGTACAAGCGCTGGCGCGGCGAGGACTATTTCGACGATAACCTGCGCGAGCTGGAGGGCTATTCACAACGCGCCCTGCAGCGCGACGACGAATCCCTGTGGCGACACCTGCCGCGCTGGTACGGGATACAGGAAACGAGCCTCGGACCGGGCGCAGTCACCGATCTGATCCTGGACGATTCCGGCGCGGCGGCGCCGACGCTGCGTCACTACCTGAACCAGCACGGCCTGGACAATAAGGTGCGCGCGGCACTGCAACGCTTTGCCGACTGGCTTTTGCAAAACAGGGTACTGACCAAGAACCTGATCGCACACAACCTGGTGCTGCGCGAGGAGCAGGGCCAGCTCGTGATCTACCTGATCGACGGCCTCGGCAGTGCCGCCTTCCTGCCGCTACCGGAAATTTCCGATTTTTTTGCCGGGCGCTATATCCAGCGCCGTATAGAGCGCATGTGGCTGCGGGTGGATTGGGAAATTTCCGACAAAAAGATTCCGTGGCGCAAGTTTGAAGCGCGCGGCCTGAGGCGCTAGTGGGCCATGCTGGAAGTTCGGTAACAAAGGAGCACAGCCAAAGCGTTCAGATCAAGGCGAGAAAGCGCAGGAATAGCAGCGTTATTTCAAGCTTTCTCAACGCAGAGCTGGGCGCTTTGGCGACGCGAACTGTTACACAACTTTCCGCATGGCCCACTAGCCCGGATAATGCATCGCGGGCCGCGATGATCGCGCCGAGATCTGTGCGCTCAGTGTATTTTTGCGGCGTACATGCATGCTTATTGCACGTATCAGCCGCGAAAATGCGCTGAGCGTGCAGAGATCAAGCGAGGGCGGGGCCCGCGGTGCAATATCCGGGCTAACGCACCGGCAGCCCGCAGCGGTGCAACAGCGCCCGCGCGCAGACCAGATACTGATTGAGCGGCTCGCGGACCGACTCAAAGGGCGCAGCCACATCCTCTACCCGGTCGGTGACCAACCCCTGATCCACCAGCCGCTGCACCGCGGCGCGCACCTTGTTCGCCCGCCCGCGGCTCGGCGTGCGGATAACCCCTACCCGCGCGCGGCTCTGCAGCGATTCGAACACCATCGAGATACTGTCCTCGCTGACCCAGATCTGCTCCGCCGCGGCCATCTGTTCCTGCACCCAGCCCGGCGGGCAGTCGCGCCAGTCGGCGACCCGCACCCCGGCAGTGGAAAACCGGCCGAGTGTACCCGCCGGTGTGCGCCGGCTGTCGGACAGCTGCCACTGGAGCGGCGCCTGCAGCAGCCGCAGTACCTGGTGTTGCACCGACTGGGCATCCCAATCGAAGTGCTTGCTGGGCCCACCCAGCAGAATCAGGCCGCGCCCGGGCTGCATCCTGTCCTGCGGCAGCGGCTCGGTGAGCGCGCCCTGGCTGAGAATGATATTGGCCAGGGGGGGCGGGCGGTCATGCTCCGGCACTATGGCGATATCGAACCAGCGGAACGGCAGCAGCGGCAGGTTGATCGCCACCGCGCGACCGCCGAAGCGCCTGCGCGCCGCCAGCATCGGCCAGCGACTGCGGCGACCGGTGCCGATCAGGAAATCCGGCCGCGGCAGTTCGCGCAGCTGCGGTGGGTCGCCAAACAGCAGCTCGCGTATGGAGGTCGAACAGGGAATATCGAAGCAGTCGAGGCTGCCGGGAAAGCTGCTGCGCAGGCCGGCCACCAGTGCCGCGCTCTGCTTTTCGTGGGCGCGGTTGCCGTCGAGGAAGCGCCAGACGGTCAATTGCAAGGAAATAGCCTCTAACTATCGGGAAGGCCCGGAAGCATAGCCCAGCTTGGCACTTATGTTGAAGCCCCGGGGGGGCACAGTATAATGCCGACTGCCGCGCGAGTAGGAACAGCTGCGCCACGAACACCCAGCTCCTCCACCCCAGCCCCGTCTATGCATAGTCCCCGTTCAGGAAATTTCACACTTCTCGGGTACAATTCCGGCGGCCTGGTGGCCCGGCGACTCGGTGTTCACAGCGGACAACGCATTATTCACTCCATCGACTGGAATTGAGACACGCGAATGAATGTAACTGTATTTGGCACCGGCTATGTGGGCCTGGTTCAGGCGGCGGTACTGGCCGAAGCCGGCCATAAAGTCTTCTGTATCGATATCGATGAGGGAAAGATCGAGGGGCTGAAGAAGGGCCTGGTGCCCATTTACGAACCTGGCCTGACGCAGCTGGTGGAGCGCAATATCGCCACCAGCAATCTGCAATTCACCACCGATGCCAGGACCGGTGTCGAGCACGGCGAGATCATCTTTATCGCCGTGGGCACACCGCCGGACGAGGACGGCTCTGCGGACCTGCGCCACGTGCTGGCCGTGGCCAGGACCATCGCCGAGCATATGGGCGAGCCGAAGGTAGTGGTCAACAAGTCCACGGTACCTGTCGGTACCGCCGACAAGGTGCGCGAGGCCATCAAAAGTGCGCTGGATAAGCGCGGCCTGCAGGATCTGCCGTTCAATGTGGTTTCCAATCCGGAATTCCTCAAGGAGGGCTCCGCCGTCGCCGACTGCACGCGCCCGGACCGCATCATCATCGGCACCGACAGCAGGGAGGCCGAGGAGGCACTGCGCCAGCTGTACGCGCCCTTCAACCGCAACCACGAAAAGATCATGGCCATGGACGTGCGCAGTGCGGAACTGGCCAAGTACGCGGCCAACTGCATGCTGGCGACCAAGATCAGCTTTATGAACGAGATGGCGGAGATCGCAGACAGTGTCGGCGCGGATATCGAGCAGGTGCGCCAGGGCATAGGCTCGGACCCGCGCATCGGCTACCAGTTTATCTACGCCGGTATCGGCTACGGCGGTTCCTGTTTCCCCAAGGACGTCAAAGCGCTGATCACCACCGCCAGCAAGCTGGGCCTGGCAGCGGATATCCTCAATTCCGTGGAGCAGCGCAACCACCGGCAGAAACACTACCTACTGGACAAGATAGAGGCGCACTTCGGCGACGACCTGTCCGGCAAGACCTTCGCCCTGTGGGGCCTGGCCTTCAAACCCAACACCGACGATATGCGCGAGGCGCCGAGCCGCGTGCTGATGGAGCAATTGTGGGAGCGCGGTGCCAAGGTACAGGCGTTCGACCCGCAGGCGATGGAGGAGTGCCAGCGTATCTACGGCGTGCGCGGCGACCTGCAGCTGTGCGGCACCAAGGAGAGTGCCCTGGCCGGCGCCGACGCCCTGATCATCGCCACCGAGTGGCAGCAGTTCAAGGCCATCGACATCAAGGCGGTCACCGGCGGGCTGAAGAAGCCTGTGATTTTCGACGGCCGCAACCTCTACGATCCAAAGCAACTGGCCCGCGACGGCATCGAGTATCACTGTGTCGGTCGCCCGTCGAGGCAGGCTGCGCAGTAACCGAGACTGCCAGGTAACGAGTCAGGTAACGAAGAGGGGCGCCGCGGCGCCCCTTTTTAATGTTTAGTTTTCTGTTTTCCAATTCCGCGGGCAGGAAAACCGGCCCGCAAAATGTGGGTCGCCACCCCGGCGCACACCAGCCCGAATACATAGCTGCCGCTGGCAAAAAACAGATAGGACTCGAAGCAGTTGGTCACCAGCCAGTAGAGGATAAAGCAGAGGAAGAACAGCAGCAGGTCCCCGGGCAGTTCGCCCCGCCGCCAGGTCCTGACGGCCGCCCGCAGCAGCCAGATGAGCAGCGCCAGAAACAGCAGGCTTCCCAGCAGACCATTGTTCACCTGCAGATCCAGGTAGCTGTTATGCAGATGCCCGATGGTATCTTTCAGGTGCCGGGGCATGGACTCGGAGTGCTCTATCACCAGGCTGCGGCCCTTGCCTCCCCAGCCCAACAGTGGGCGCTCCTGTATCCAGGACAGCGCCTCCATCCAGGAGTGCACGCGGATACCGGTACTGGTGTAGGGGGCCGCCTCGATATTCCCCGCCAGCACCAGGTTGATGGTGTCGCTCTCGTAGCCCAGCCGCTCGGCAACGATATCGCCAAACCTTGCCCCCAGGGCGCCCAGCAGCGCAATACACAGGGCTGTCGCAGCCAGCAGGCGCGGCCAGCTGTTGGATCCGTATTTGAGAAATGCGGCGCGCAGGCCCACTCCACAGAGAAACAGCGCCGCCACAAGCAGCCCCAGCCACACGGCGCGGGTCTGGGAGTAGAGTACCGCCAGCATGCAGATAGCGACGGCCGCCAGCCACAGCAGCCCGGCCACGGCCACGGCAGGGGAGGAAAAGCCTTTCGCGGTACGGATCAGTCGCGGCGCCAGCACCAGCAGCCCGATCAGTGCGGTGCCAAACAGCATGGCGGTGTGCTGGGCGTTGTGCAGCCCGAAATCGATGCGCTGGCCGTCGGCGCCCAGCGCCCACTCGGCGAAGCCGCCGCCGACTACCCAGGGGGCCAGCAGCAGCGATACCAGTGCCAGCAGCCATAGCATCAGTGTGTTGCGGGTACTGCCACCGAGCCAGCAGGCGATGGCGGCAAAGGCGAACCAGTGTCCCAGGCGATGCATCTTGGGGGAGGATTCGGCCCACTGCGGATGTTCGAGTAGCACGCCGGCCCAGGACAGTATCTGCACCAGGATGGAGGCGGCAAACAGCCAGGCCACCGGGGCGCGGAGCAGTTGGCGGCCGTGGCGAAGCACCCCCCAGCCGGTGACCAGTACCAGCAGTATTTCCAGGGGGCCGGCCCAGTCTTCCGCCAGCGGCCATATAAATGCACTGAGCAGAATAACCAGGCAGCCAAACAGCTGTAGGGAAGGGGAGATGTCCAGCAGGCGGTTGCGCTGCCAGAGGGGGCGCCCGACGAGGAACGGCCTTTCCGAAATACTACCTGGAGAATGCAAATCCCGCTCCCGTCAATCGCTGTCGCGCCGGCCTTGTCGGCCCCTGGTCGAATCAGCGTGAGACACCACAACAGTACGAAAGCTTGTCGTACCAGAGAGTTGCCCCGCGCCCGTATTTATTGCCACTGTGCGGCTGCAGGCAGTCCCGCTCGTCTTTCCGACGCTCCTCCCTGAGACCAGCACCGACACACATCGCCAGCAGATTTCCAGGCGCGGCGTAAAGGACTGGCGTAAAAAAACAGGCACCCCTCGGAGGGCGGTTAATCGGGCATCGGGGGGGGGGGAATCCACTCG